>CAZXTN010000012.1:0-2545 GCA_964643685.1 Microcaldota archaeon | reverse complement strand
CTTCTATTGTTCCTTTTCTCACTCCTCCTGCTATGATTAGTTTCCAGTTCTTGTGTTTTTTTTGGAATTTTCTGAATGCTTCTATTGCTAAATGTGGCCTTTTTTCTGGACTTATTCTTGTTAGGCAGAAGAAGAATTTCTCGTTTCCTTTGTTTTTGAAGGTTTTGTATTCTGTTGCGGGGTATAGTACTTCTGCTTTTATTTTGAAGTACTTGTTCAGCTGTTTTGCTGTGAAGTTGCTGTTTGTGAAGGTGTGTTCTATTTTTGGCACTATTTTTTTTTCAATGTTTTTGAAGATTAGTTCGCTGTATGCCCAGTGTATTGCTCCGCCTATTGCTCCTTTTTGTTTTCTTCTTGTTTTTGCTTGGTCGAACACTTCTCTCATTATGCCGTGATTGTACCATATGACTGGCGTGTTTTTGTTTCTTATCCATTCTGCTGGAACAGTATGCGGGTTTAGTAGGTCATAATCTTTCAATTTTAAGTTGTAAAAAGTCCATGCATAGTAAGCCCAGTTCATTTGCCTGTTTAAGCTTGGATTGTTTTGAAAGTATCTTCTTATGAAAAAGGGGTTTGGTCTTACTTTTACTTTTTCAATTTCTAATTGTTTGAATTCTTCAAATGTCTTGTCTGGCTTGTAGTCTATTGTGTATATTTTTGCGTCGAAATGCTGGGCTATTTTTAGGAGTACTTTTTCCATTCCTCCATAACTAGTTAGATACGGCTGGACTATTGCTAGTTTCATCTTTTATCAACTTATGATGTTAGTTCTTCAAATAAGAACTTCCATGGTTTTTTAGTAAGGTTTATTAGTGAAACGTAACAGCCGTAATAGCAGCCAGGGCATGTTTTAATGTCCTCCACCATTGACTTAAACTGCCATGCTTCTTTTATTGACTTCATTTCATCCACTCTTTTTGGAATAGGTGCTATGTCTTGGCAGCCCATGAAAGTTCCATCTGAGTTAACTGAGTAAAACAGTTTCGCTGCTTTGCATTGTTTTGGGAACTCTCCCTTAATGTACTTTATGGCGTTTTTCAGTTGTTCAGTGTCATTTGATATCTTATAACCTTTTTTCTTCATCTCAATTAACTCATTGAATACTTTTTCAACTTTAGGATAATCCTCTTCTTTGAATTCAAGTTCAGGCGCGTAATTCCTGAACCACCACCTTTCTCCTGGAGTGGATTCAAGCACTGCTATTGAAAAGTAAGCGTCATGCTCGTTTACAAACTTTGCCAAGTCAATCACTTCATCAATATTCTGCTTAACAGCAACCATGTTTATTGTCACTTTCGGCTTCTTTTTCAGCGTCTGCATGTACTCCATTGTTTCAATTACTTTTTTAACAGCTTGGCTTCCTCTTCCCATTTTAGCTTCTTTGGCTGCTGATAGAGAATCAAGAGACATTCCTAAATTGTTTATTCCAGTTGCAATTAACCTGTCAATCTTCTCCTTGTCAAGCAAGGTGGCGTTTGTAAAAAAAGTAACTGAAAATTTCTTTGAAGCATAATCAAGAATGTCATAAATGTCTTCTCTAAGCATTGCTTCTCCGCCTTGCACTGTAACTATTGCAGTACCCCATTCAGACATCTTGTCCATTATTTTTTTCCATTCACTTAAAGGCAATTCAGGTGTTTGCCTCTCAATTACTCTGCATTTGGCGCATCTTAAATTGCATCTTCTAGTTAAGTAAATATGAGCGAAAATAGGCACGTCTTTTAACAGCACCAGCCTAGCTACTTTAAAAGGATTTTTTAACAAAATTTTAACTCTTGACTTATTCATCTTTTACATCACCTGAAAAAGCATATGGGTTATTTTATACTCAACTCTTTATATAAAATGATTCTTTTATTAATGTTTAAATGCATACTTAGTTTTAATATGTCTTCTGAAATAACTTCCTCATCGTTTGTTAAGCAGAACATGTTTGGTTATTTAGCGGAAGCATCTGGCTTTGTTTCAAACCTCATTTTCAACATTGCTTTGCCTATTTTTTTAGGCGCAGCAGTATTCGGGCAATTATCAATTACCTTAGGATTTGCTTACTTTCTAATTGGGTTGGTGAGCTCTGGGTTTAACAATACGATAGTGCGTCTTGTTTCAAAAAGCTACGCTGAGAAAAAATACGGAGAAGCAAAAAGTTTAATTATTTATTTGTTCAAGTTGAAAACCCTCTTCGCTTTCTTATTTTCTGTTGGTTTGTTTCTAGCAGCAAACTTGCTTTCAAATATTTATAAGGTTCCCTCTCTTGGAATACAAATCGCTTCCCTGCTTATCCTACTTTCATCTACTTTGACTTTTTTCGTTTCTTTTTTCACTGCAATTCAAAAAAATCAAATTTCCCTAGCAGCCACTTTCACAAACTCCCTATCTCTAATATTCCTTCCTCTATTGTTCTACTTTAACGGATTCAGACTCAATGGAATAGTGTTTTCAGTTGTGCTTGCTTACTTCATAGCAGTTGCTTTCATCTCTCTCTTTGCCTTCAAGGAATTGAAAAAAATAAAAGCAAAAACAAGAAAGGAGGTTAAAAAACCAG
>CAZXTN010000011.1:0-3037 GCA_964643685.1 Microcaldota archaeon | reverse complement strand
ATTAATTGAAAACAAGACGCCTGAAGAACTACTTTAAACCCTTCTTTTTCAAAAACTCCTCAGCAATTCTCCTTTTTTTCTTCTTAGTCAACAAGCCAGGCTTCACTCCCCTTTCAACAAGAAGCCCCTTAATCTCCAAAGCAGTTTCGTCTAAAAGTCTTCTCTTATCCTCTTCAACAGATTTCAGCAGCCTCTTCCTAACATAATCGCTTCTGCTTGAAAACTCAGGATTCAACTTAACAATCAAGTCAATGCTCTTAACAAGCCCCTTTTCCACCTTTACAGGAAACTGAACCAATTTAGAAACCATAACAATCGTATATACAATTGTATATACGACTATTTAAAGGTTTGCAGCTGATAATTTAACCCAACGAGTTTAAACTGTAAAAAGTTTCAGAAGTTGCTTGGATTTTAAAAAAACCAATTTATTTTGAAACAAGTATGAAAACAATTAAAAACCAACTTCTCCTTTTAATTAAATTGAATGAACAACTACTTGAAAAAAGAAATCAACGCCTGGAAAAACACCTTGTTAATGACTCTTTTTTTAATAGCAGCAGCTGTTTTCTTAATGCTTGCAATAGGCTTAATGCAGCTTCCTAAAACAGGACTTGCATTAGTAATTTTACTAACAATAGCCAACTCTTACCTTGACTACAAAATAAGGCAAAAGCCAACTGGGAACATCTTGCTTGCTTCAGGCTACTTAATGCTCATATTCAACTTTCAAATCATTTTCCTAGTGGCAAAAATAAACACAGGAGCAATAATACTCCCAATACTAATACTTTCAATAATAGGAGTAATTACACTTCAACAAGCAATTAAAAGAAACTACAAAAACTACGTGCTATACAACAGGCTAATAATGGCAACAATCCTCGCATTATCCGCACTCCACGCGATAAACAGGATATGAAAAAAAATTAGCAGGTCTAATTTTTTTCAATTTAACTGGTTTAAACCAAAAGAAGTTTGAAAATTATTTTTAAGTGATTAAAAGAAAAGTTATTTCAACAAAACCCTTTAAATATAATAAATTGTAATAATTTATTATAAATTGTAACAAAAGGTGGTTTTTGTGGTTCAAATTGTAGTTAACTTGACTGAAAAAGCAAACAAGGCAGTTGGCATAGTGAAAGCAACTTACGGCTTGAAAAACAAGGCAGAAGCAGTTGACTTGATTGTTGAAAAATACGCAGAGGAAATTCTTGAACCTGAACTGAAACAGGAATACATTGAAAGAATCAAAAAAGCTGAAAAAGGAGAGTTTGTCAAAGTCAAGGACTTCAAAAAACTAATCGGATTAAAGTGAATAACAGATGTATTCTCTTTTAATTGAAAAAAACGCGTTGAAAAAACTCTCCAAGCTAGCTAGAAGGGATTTGAAACAAGCAACTGCTGTTGACAAGGCAGTTGAAAAAATTCTCAAAAATCCTTATTCTTTCAAGCCATTAAAAAAGCCGATGCAGGGCAAGAGAAGAGTGCATGTCGGTTCTTTTGTATTAACTTACGCGATAGACGAAAAAAACCAAGCAGTTAAAATACTAGACTACGCCCACCACGACAAAATATACAAGCAAAGAAATTAATATTTATTAAACAAGACAGCTTGCCTTGTTTAAAGGAGTATTATTTCTCCTGTTTGCCCGTTTAGCTTTACTTCTTGGTCATCCTTTAATATTTTTGTTGCTTCTTTAACTCCCACTATGCAAGGGATTCCAAGTTCTCTTGACACAATAGCAGCATGAGATAACAAGCCTCCTTCTTCTGTTATTATGGCTTTTGCTTTTGACATGTAAGGAACCCAAACAGGAGAAGTTGTCAAAGTGACAATTATACACCCTTCTTCAAACTTTTTCCTAGCACTTGAAAAAGAAGGCATCACCTTGACTTTTCCAATAACTTCTCCCATGCTTGCTCCTTTTCCAATTAACTTTTTCATAAAACCTTCTCCTAATAACTTATTTTCAACTTTTCCTTTATTTTTTCAAGGTAATCAAACACATTGTTGTCAATTGTAAGTCCAAACTCTTCTTTCAAATCATCAAAAACATCATAATAAATAGCTTTATGCAATTTGTCAAGGTAAATTGAAGTTCTTTCCTTCCAATACTTCAAAGAAGAATAAACTTCAACCAACTCACTTGAAACAGTAAAGTTAAACTTTTGCTGTTTTTTTTCTCCTGCACCTTGCTTGTTTACAAGAACAAGCATTTTAAACAAAGCGAAGTATGGAAAATATTCTTCTTTGAAAAGAGGCAAATATTCTTCAAGAAGAGGATTGCTTGTTTTTTCAAACAATTTCCTCAATTCACCGTCAATTTTCATATACTCCACTTTTGAAAAAATTTCCTCTGCTTCTCTAAGTTCCTTTGAAAGATTTGTTTTTCTTAGAATCTTTTCTGCTTCAGAAGCTCTTTTCAAAAAAAGGGATTTTTTTGAATTAACATCAAGAAACTGCAGAACCTCAACAACAGAAACTCCTTTTTCTTCAGCTTCTTTTTGTAATTTTTCAAAAAGAAGGTCTTGAATAAAACCATAATCAATTGCGTTATTCAAAGCATTCCCATAACCATACTTGTAAACAAGAATTTCACCAGCTAATTCAACTTTTTTGTCGAAATCATTTTCTTTTTTAAATTCAAAGATTAACTCCTCTGCTTTTTTTAAATAAGCAATGACCTCTTCCCCCCACTTGTCGATGTTTTCAGCTGAAAAATCATTAGACAGGGAGGAATACATTGAGTACAGCCACTTTTCAAAACGAGGGTCGAAAGTAACAGAAAAATAAATTAAATCATCAACTTCACTTTCTTCCAGAAAATAATTTAAAACACTCATTTTACCACTTGTCTCCAAACATAATATTTTATTGAATCTAACCCTTATTAAAATAACAAGACAATAAAAAGTGATAAAAAAATGACAACTTATTCTCATTCAAGAATAGGCACGTATGAAACGTGTCCTTTGCAGTACAAGTTCAAGTACGTGGACAAGATTAAAAAAGACAAGGAAGTCAGCATAGAAG
>CAZXTN010000010.1:0-17183 GCA_964643685.1 Microcaldota archaeon | reverse complement strand
TGTTGAAAAACGGTTTTGATTTCATTGGCTTTAAGGAAAATGAATGGAAAAACAGCCCTGCTTTATGGCTTGAAAAAAAGTTAAAGTGATTGATTTTAATTAATTTAAGCTTAAACTACTGTTTTATAAAGTTTATTTTCCTTTAAATAAAATTATAATATTTATGGGGTGTTAGAATGTTAGGTTCTCGTAAAAAACGTCTTGAAAATGCCAGAAGATTAATTGAGTATCAAGAAGGAAAAAGGGGTGGTTTTGTTCCTCCTGGTAAAAGAGCTAAAATGGTTAAGACAAAACAAGGGTATAAAACAAAAATGAACAAAAATGAATTATTAGAACTTGAAAGAAACCAGCTTATTTTACAAAGAGGTTTGCTTGAAGCTCAGACTTACAGGTTGTCAGAATCAAAAAGAGCAAGAAAAGTTGAAAAAGCAGTTAAAGATTACTTAAATAATATGATTAAATTTAATAAGAAAAGAGGTAAGCCAACTGCTCCTATTGAAAAACAATTAAAAAGTATTGATAAAATAGTTTATAAAATTATGAATTCAGAAAATGCTCTTAGAGAAAGAAATAGTCAAAAGCAAAAATTTGAACAAGAGTATGAAAGAGCTTTTAATTTTGGAGAAAAAGATCCTTCTAGACCATTAGGAAATTTATCGACGGTAACTAGAGTCACGTTGATGGGAATGGGTTCTGAATTAATGGCGATTGCAGAGGACCCTTCTTTATTTGGTTTAGGTGCAGGAATGGCTGCATATGCAAGCGGAGAACCTTTAATAAAAGCACATTATAAACTGAAAGAATCTCAGGAAACAATAAAAGAATTGCAGAAAAAGTTTGATGCTAGGATTAAAGAGATTAATGAGCAGTTGAAAAAGGAGGAAAAAAGGAGAAAAATGGCAAAAAAGAAAACAGCTTAAAACAACTCTTTTTTAAAAAAAGTCAAAGTAAAAGAAGCTTCTAAAGCTTCTTTTTTTATTGTCTTGTTTTTTATGCTTTTTTGTGGCATAGCCACCAGTCAAAGCATTCAATCTCCCCTGAAGCTGCTTGTTCCAAGCGTTGTTTAGCTGTTTTTTCATCGCTTGCAGGTGGAATAATTACATGGTCTCCTACTAATTCGTTGTTAGGCCAGTTTGCTGGGATTGCTACTTGTTTTTCATCTGATTTTTGAAGTGCTTCAACTGCCCTTAGTATTTCATCCATGTTCCTGCCTACTTCCTGAGGGTAATACAAAACTAATCTGATTGTTGAGCTTGGATCTACTATGAATACTGCTCTTACTGTGTTTGTTCCTTTGCTTGGGTGGATTAACCCGAGTGTTTTTGCCACTGTGCCTGTGTCATCTGCTATTACTGGAAATTGTATTTCAATGCCTAGTTTTTCTTTTATCCATTCAACCCATTTGATGTGGCTGAATACTTGGTCAATGCTTAAGCCGATTAGTTCAGTGTTTAGTTCTTTGAATTTGTCAAATCTTTTTTGGAATGCTACGAATTCAGTTGTGCATACTGGCGTGAAGTCAGCTGGGTGGCTGAATAACACGAACCATTTGCCTTCGTAGTCTCCTGGCAGGTTTTTTTCGCCGTGAGTGGTTTGAACAGTAATGTTTGGGAATTTTTCCCCTAGTAAAGGCATTGCTTTTGTTTCTTCTGTCATTTTTTAAATCACCTATTTTTCAATTACCATGTTTTTTTGAAGCAGTTGCTTAATTTAATTTAAGCGGTTTGAAAAGTTAATTTGTTTCTAAACAGGCATTTGTTTTTAAAGCTGTTTTTTCTTAATTAATTTAAAGTGGTTTTTAATGAGTATTTCTAGGAGAGTTAAAAATGCAAAGAAGAAGGAGTCAGTTAAAGCTGAGGCTTCTTCTGTTTCAAAAGCAGGGGATTTAAATAAGCTTATTGAAAAAGCAGCTGAGGAGTTGTCTGCTTTAGGAAAGTCAAGTGAAAAGGAAGTAGAGGGTTATTTAAAGAAGAAGTACGGGCTTAAAAATGTGAATAGCAACATAGTTAGAAAGGTAGTTAGGGAAATTAAGAATCCATCTAGGCTTTATTTGTATGAAGTTGAAAATGGAGAAATGGTTAGAAAGAAACGTTATGACAAAACTACCTCCGCTCTTTACAACGCTTATTTTGCTTTGCTTAGAGAAGGTAAGATGCCTACTTTAAATCGTGTTACTGAAAAAATGGAGGACTATGGTGTAAAAGTGTCTAGGAGGTGGGTTGCTAATTTTATGGAAAGAGAGGATTTGGGCTTAGTTGTTTTGGAAAAAGGGACAGTTGGCAGAAAATCAGGCAATATCTCTAATGTTTATTTAATAGAAGATAGCATACTTCAGGAAACTAAAAGGAGGCTTGAGAGCGGGGAGCCTCTTATTGTTGCAAAAGGCAAGATTCCTGACCCAAAAGAAGCTTTGAAATTTTTTTTAAGAAGGAAGGCAAGTGACTCTTGGCTGAGGAGGACTTTGGGTTTTTCACAGAAGGAAATTAATGAAGCAAGAAAAAAGTTAAACAAAGAACAGTGAAATTTTTTTTAAAAGTAAGCAGAGCTGAGGCATATGAAACGCAAACCAGAGAAGGCAGGGCGTAAGAAGGCAGCAAGAACCAGGCAATATGCTAACTGGAAGAATTTAATAAGGGAATTTTCAGAAGAAGCTTTTAGGAAGAATTTAAGAACAGATGAAGAGATAAAGCAGTTGGTTAAAAAGAAGTTCCCTAACCTTAAAACAGTTAATCAGAAAGTCATTGACAAGATAAAGCAGGAGTCAGGCAAAAAAATAAATGAGTTTATAAGTGTTAAAAGCGTGAAGCCAAGCGATGAAAAGATTGCGAAAATGCTTGAGGAAAAGGGCTTGAAGTACTCAACTCATTTTGATGAAAAACAAGCTGCACTTATAGAAACGTGTTATGGCTTTCTTGCAAAGGGTGAAATGCCTTCTTATAGGCGCATTGTGCATAAAATGAAAAAGGATTATGGATTTAAAGTTAATACTAAATGGGTTAAAAAGACAGTAAGGGAGAAGGATTTGCCTTTCATTATAGTTGAAAATCTTTACTCTGATTATTTAACCAGGCGTGAGCCAAGCATTGACAGAGTGCTCAAATTACAGAAGGAGTTTTATAAGACAGGAGAAGGAGTTAACTTAATTAAGAAAAGAGACCGTGGAGTTGAAGTTGAACCGAGGTTGAAATATGCTATTTTGAAACTGAAGTCAGAAGGACATTCATTAAAGGAAATAAAAAAAATGCTTAAGCTTACAGATAAGAGAGTTAGGGAATTAATTGACTTGTAAAAAAAGACATGCTTATGAAAAATGAAAAAAGGATTGTTTTAAAAAAAGGGGAAGTGAAAAAGAAGGCAAATGATTATTCAGGAACAAGTGCTTTAGATAAGTTGATTCACTCCATTGCAAAAAAAGCAAAGAGAAATAATCTGACGAAAAAAGAACAGATTGAACAATTAATCAAGCAGGAGTATGGCTTGAATTCAGTGAACAGGTTTTTACTTGAAAAAATTTTAAAAGAAATGTCTGAAAAAGCAAACTTTTCCTTGTATGACATTAAAAGAAATGAGCAAAAGCAAATTGAAGCAGTGAAAATTAAGGAATTTAACAACATAGAAACTACTTTTTTAAACGCTTGTATCAACATAATCAGAGAAGGCAAAGCCTTATCTGTCAGAAGAATACAAGATGAAATGCATAATTTAGGATTAAACATAAAAAAAGGAGCAGTTGAAGAACTAGTTGAAAAAATGCCTGAATTTAAAATTCTTTCTAGAACAGAGTATGGGGGAAGAGGAGGAGAAGTAATTAACATCAATGACAGAATAGTGCAACTAAATGAGGAAAGGCTGCAAAAAGGATTACCTCCTCTTATTCCAAAAGGAAGAGCCCCGACAGTTGAAAATGCAGTAAGAAATCTTCTGAAAGAAGGCAAGAAACCAACTGAAATAAGAGAAATACTAGGAGTGCCTAAAAAAACAATTGACAACATTTTAAAAAAGTACAGGTTAGAATAAAACTAAATCCATATTGCTTTTCAGAATCCAGCTGAAAAAAGAAAAAGTTTTATTAATGTAAATACTTTTTTTCCTGCTTTTTCATTTGTAAAATAAATGACCCTAATTGCTCATCTGTCGGCTTAATTCCTCTTATTTTATAATAATCCTCTGCTTTTCTAGCATAAATTATTTCTCTTGCCCTTTCAGGCATGCCTCCATGAATAAGTGCTTCTTGCAATGATTTAGGATTACGCCCTAATCTCCTCACAGCTCTTTCATAAGCTTCTTGTTCGCTTCTTGTCCCTTTTCTTACACTTTTCTGCGCTTCCCCTTCTGCCTGTTCTTTTTCATTACGTGCCTCTATAGCTCTTCTATTTTTCCCAATTCTTCTTAATTCTTTATTAATTTCTTTTAAACGGTATTTTGGGTTTCCTGTTCTTTCTTCAGAAGCACGTTGCACTTCTCCTAATTCTGTTATTTTTTTAGCAGCTATTTCTCCTTCATCAGCTAAAATTATACCCGCTGCTAAACTCAAAGAAGCACCTGCTGTTACAGGAGAAGCAAATAACCCTAAAGTTGCTACTTTTTTGTCAAATTCTCTGGCCTTTCTTGCTTCTTGCTTTGCAGTTTTTTCACGGTCATAAAGCTGTGATTTCTGAATGCCTATTTCGTTCCTAACTTGAGGCAAGCGCATAAGATTAGAAGTAATTTCATCTACATGCTTTAATCTTTCTTTTAATTTTTCAGTAGGCAATCCTCTCTCTTCTAATTCTCTTATCTTGGAGTTCAGAAATTTTCTAACAAGGTGTTTTGTTCTTGCTCTTCTGCTAAATTCAGTTAATCTCATTGTCTGAGCTTCTCTAACTGCCCTTTCTAGGATTAAATTGCTCCTTTGCCTAAGAAGCTCCTGCCTTCTTTCCATAAGTTTAATTTCTTTTTGTCCCGGAGCTATCTTATTCCTAAATTTGAAAAAGTTTTTAGCTCTTCTTATTCTTTCCATATTCATTTTAAACATCAAACCATTTACTTTACGATAATAATTAAGGAATTTAGTATTTAAAAATATGATTAAATAGTTAAAAAAAGAATCAAGATTGCTTTTCTCAATACTTTTCTATTTTTACTTCTTTTTTTAAGTGTTGTGTTTTTATAGTTTTTTTTCTTTAATTTTAGTCAATGGCATCAAATCCAATACTGAAAAAAGAGTTCAGTGAAAACTGGCAGAAATACTACGACTTGCCTGTATTCAAGGAAAGAGGTTTTCAGCGAAAACAATGCAAACAATGCGGAAACTGGTTCTGGACAGCTGATGAAAACAGGAACGTATGCGGCGACTGCGAAGATTACCAATTCATAGGAAACAAGCTTCAAAACTGGGACTTGATTGAA
This sequence comes from Microcaldota archaeon, assembly GCA_964643685.1. Classification (GTDB taxonomy): domain Archaea; phylum B1Sed10-29; class B1Sed10-29; order B1Sed10-29; family JAJRYS01; genus CAZXTN01. Next base: position 11,795 of record CAZXTN010000010.1, on the reverse strand, counting down.
ACATGGATGGCTTATGAAAAATTCTTCAAAAAAAACAACCACGCGTCAATCAAAAGATACCCTGTAGTGGCAAAATGGAACCCTAACCTTGATTTTACAATAGCAAGCATAGTTGACTTTCAAAGAATAGAAAAAAACGGCACTGTTTTTTCTTTCCCAGAAAAAAGGCTTGTTGTTCCTCAGTTTTGCTTGAGGTTCGGTGACATTGGGAACGTTGGAGTAACAGGCAGGCATTTAACTGGCTTCATAATGGCTGGACAGCATGCGTATGATGATTATTGGATAAACGAGTGCACTAGATTGAACATGGATTTTTTAACTAAGGTAGTTGGCTTGGATCTGAAGGAGATAACTTACAGCGAGGATGTGTGGGCAATGCCTGACTTAAGCGTCTACGGGCCTTGTTTAGAAACATTTGCAAGGGGGCTTGAATTAAGCACCAACGTATTCATGCAGTTCAGGAACGTGAATGGAAAAAGGGAGGAGCTTAGCAAGAAAGTAATTGACGTAGGCTGGGGCTTGGAAAGAATAACATGGTTCGTGAATGGTTCTAATACTTTGTATGACAGCGTGTTCGGCGACTTGATTGAAGAAATGAAAAAACAAGTAAGCATAGATGAAGATATTTTCAACAGGTATTCTCTCTTAGCTGGAAGATTGAATATTGACGAAGTTAAAAATGTAGAAGGCGCTAGGAAAAAAATAGCTGAAGAGCTTGAAATAAGCATTGATGAATTGATGAAAAATGTTGAGCCGATGCAGGCAATCTACGCAATAGCAGACCATTCAAGAAGCTTGCTGATGGCAATTTATGACGGCATGCTTCCAAGCAATGTCGGAGGAGGATACAATTTAAGGGTTATTTTCAGAAGAGCCCAGGCTCTTATTGACAAGCATGGCTTTGATTTTGACATGGGCGAATTGGCTGAAAGGCACGCCGAGTACCTGTATCCATTATATCCTGAATTGATTGATGGCATTGAGGATGTTAAAAAAATACTTGAAGTTGAAAAAAAGAAGTATTATTCTTCTCTTGAAAAAACAAAGAAATTCATCAAAAACAAGATAAGAGAAGATGAAGAAGTTTCACTTGAACAGATGAAGAAGATGTATGAGGAAAACGGAGTGACTCCTGATTTGATAAGAGAAATAGTGCCAGGAGCGAAAGTGCCTGACAGCGAGCAATTTTACACTTTCATTTCAGAAGAAAAGAAGAAAAACAAGAAAAACAAAGAGGAAAAAGAAACTGAATTCAACTTAGAATTTAACCCAACTGAAAAATTATTCTACGACGACGTGTTTGAATTCAAGGCTTATGTAAAAGACGACTTTGAAAAAAAAGGCAAGCATTACATCATTTTGGATAGGACTGCTTTTTATCCAACCAGCGGCGGGCAAGAGCATGACACTGGATTCATAGATAACCTGGAAGTAGTTGACGTTTTCAAAGTAGGCGACGTGATAGTTCACGAAGTAAGGGGGAGGAAACTGCAGAAGGGAAGCCTTGTCTTATGCAAAGTTGACAGGGAAAGGAGGCAGAGGCTGGCTAAAATGCACACTGCAACTCATGTCATAAACGGAGCTGCGAAAAGAATCCTCGGAAACCATGTGTGGCAAGCAGGAGCAGAGAAAAAAACAAGCAAAGCGCATTTGGACATTACTCATTATGAGAACTTGACTGAAGAACAGAGAAAGCAGATTGAAGAATTGAGCAACAGAGTCGTGTTTGAAAACCGTGAAGTAATTAAAAAAACAATGACTAGGAAAGAAGCTGAAGATGCTTACGGCTTCCGCATTTACCAAGGAGGAGCTGTTCCAGCAACTGAAATAAGGATAGTTGAAATCAAGGACTGGGACATTGAAGCATGCGGAGGAACTCATGTGAATTCAACAAGAGAAATTGAAAAAATAAAGATACTTAGAAGCAAAAAAATACAAGATGGGGTTGTGAGGATTGAATTCGTAGCTGGTAAAAAAGCAATTGAAGAAGCTTTGCAAAAAGAAAGAGAAGAGCATTTGAAAAAAGTAAACGCTTTAATTAAGAAAATAACTGCTTTAAACCCTTCTTTTAAATTTAGTAAAGAATCAATTGAAGAGCTTGAAAGCATTTTAAAAAAGGAATTGAAAAAGAAAAGAAAGGAAAAGAAGGAGTTGAATTTTGAAGCCAAGGAAGGGGTTAATTTTATTGACACTGACAACATGGGCGTTCTTCAAAAAATAGGAAGAGAATTTGTTGAAAAAAATAAGGATAAGTCAATTATCCTAATTGGAAGGGGAGTTGTGTTTGGAATAAAAGGGGAGGACAGCAAAGTTGAAGTGAAAGAAGCTGTGGAGAAAGCAGTTGAAGTGTTCGGAGGAAAAGCAGGAACAGTAGGCAGGGAAGTTAAAGGAGGAGGAAAGCTCAGGGAAAAGGCAGAAGAAGCTTTTAAAAAGGCTGAAGAAGTTTTTAAAAAGTGATAAGTGATTAAAGATGAAGTTCAAGTTCTTGGCATTAATTTTAATTTTAAGCGTTTCTGTTTTCAGTGCAGTGACTTATAATGATTGTTACAAAACTGCTTTAAAGTACGTGAAGTACTCTGAAGGAGAAAGTTTGGATTTGAAGCCAAATGCTTTGACTTATTACGGCTCTAACAAGTACTGGGTTTTTGAAGTCAAGTCAGTTGGAAGCATTCAATTCATGATTCCAGTTGATGCTGACACTGGGGACTTGTTTTACGAGTCAAGCGCAAAGGATGTGATGAAAGCGCATTACTTGGCTAACTTTTTTGCAACTGACGATAGTTTCAGCAATTTTCTTGATAATTTATTGTCTTTTGTCCAGCATCAGAGAAGCGACTTGGAAACTAAAAAAACAAACCTGGAAACATACATTGACCCTTATTTGAATGTAACTATTTCAAGCGAGTCTTCTTATAAAAGCGCTTTAAGCGCTGGAATCAGCAACGCTGATTCTTTAAGAAGTGCTATAACAAGCTTGCAGGGGGAATTAAGCAGTTTAGGTTCTTTTGAAGACGTGGCAAAAGTGCAGAATGGATTCAGAAGCGTTTTTTCAAAAGAAAAAAGTTTCCTTGATTCTTTAAACAATGTTGTTGAGAAGTCAAATGACTTGCATGCTGAAGTCGGGCAAATGTTCACTGATGGGGAAATTGACCAGTCAACAAGAGACAGCATACTTACTTACACTACTCACAGTGGTTTAAGCGATGCAGTGGTGTCAAAACAAGATACTTTAACTTCTAACAAGAAAGTGATTGATGATTTTTTCAATGGAATGGACACGAAAGTAAGTCAGTTTTATGTCAACTTGCTTGATAGAGTGGATTCAACAAGCGATTCAACAGTAATTGATGAAGTAATACAAACGCTGAACAATTACTCAGCTACTTACACTTTGCTTGGAAACCAAATTGATTCAAAAGGCATTCCAGCTTCTTATAATGACATTAATTCTAAAATGATTGAATTGCATGACTTGATTGAAAAAGGAAACGAGGATTGCAGTGAAAAAGTGCTTGAAGACTGCGAAGCAGTTAAAGCTAATTTTTCAAGCATTGATTCTTTAATTAAGGAAATTAATTCAAGCATTAACTCATATTCAGTTTCTTCATGCACTAACGGGCACAAAATAACCTGCGTTGTAGGAACCCAGACAGGTTACAAGACATGCGTCAACGGGCATTGGAGTTCCTGCGTCATAAGCAGCGGAAGCAGTTATAATTTTAAATTAATTGCGTTGCTTGTTGTTGTAATAATAGGGTTGGTTGCTTACAAGTACAAGGAGGAGTTGATGGACAAGTTAGGGGGCAGTGGAGGAAATGTTGAAGAAGAGGACACTGGCTCATGGCAAAGCCAATGGAACAATTGAAAAACAAGCTCTTTTTACTGGAAGTGTGGCGGGTTTTTTTATAGTTTAATTATCATAACTATTATTCATGCCTGATGTTACTAGTACTTACTTGAACAAATTTGAAGAATTTTTCAATGCTAAATGCAAAGATAGGTTGGAGAAGCTTGCTGAGTTTTACCCTGAAAAAAGGAGTTTTGAAGTTGATTACAAGGAACTTGAAGAGTTTGACATTGACTTAGCTGACGAGTTAATTAACAAGCCTTATGAAATAATTTCAGCTGCTGAAGAAGCAATTGAAAAAATGCACATTGTCAACTTGAACGGCAAAGTCATTCGCCCTCATGTTCGCTTCTTAAACTTGCCTTCTGAAAACACTGTCCTTGTAAAAAACCTTAATAGTTCCTTGATTAACAAGTTCATTTCAGTTGAAGGGGTTGTCACAAAAATAACTGAAGTGAAGCCTAAACTAGTTAATGCTGTTTTTGAATGCAATCACTGTGGGAGAATTTACAGCATTCCGCAGAATGATGAGTCGCAGAAGTTAATAGAACCAGGAGTATGCACTTGTGAAAGAAAAAGTTATACTTTGCTTACTGAACAAAGCACTTTTGTAGACATTCAAAAAATGGCTTTGCAGGAAAACCTTGAAATGTCAAAAGGAGGGGAACAGACAAGAAAAATAACTGTCATGCTTGAAGATGATTTAACTAATTTCATAATACCAGGTGACAAGTTGAAAATAACAGGGGTTCTTCGGTTGAAAGCACCTAAATTTAAAAAAAGCGTTTATGACTTGATTGTTGACTGCAACCATGTTTTAAAAGTTGAAAAAGAATTTGAAGAACTTGAACTAACTGAAGAAGAAGAAAGGGAAATAATTGAATTAAGCAAGGAACCTAAGCTTTATGAAAAAATAGTTAACAGTATAGCTCCAAGCATTTACGGACACAGGGAAATCAAAGAAGCAATTGCCTTGCAGTTATTTGGAGGAACACCTGGAAAAGTTAAAAGCGACGGCATGAGAATAAGGTCAGATATGCATATTCTTCTCATAGGAGACCCAGGAGTAGCTAAGTCACAGCTTCTTCAATACGTTGACAACCTGGCTCCTAAAAGCATTTACGTAAGCGGAAAATCTTCATCTGCAGCTGGTTTGACAGCAACTGCTGAAAAAGACGAGTTTGCAGAAGGAGGCTGGACTTTAAAAGCAGGCGCTCTTGTCTTAGCTGCTGGCGGAATGGCTTTAATAGACGAGTTTGACAAAATGAGCGATGAAGACAGAAGCTCAATGCATGATGCAATGGAAACTCAGGAAATACACGTGGCAAAAGCAGGCATGATAGCTACTTTCAAAGCAAACGCAAGCATCTTAGCAGCTGCCAACCCTAAATTCGGAAGATTTGATCCACTCACGCCTCCTGCTGAGCAATTCAACATACCACCTACTCTTATTTCTCGTTTTGACTTGATTTTTCCAATACGCGATGAACTTGATGTGAAAAAAGACGAAGAATTAGCAGAGCATATTCTCACGAGCCATTTTACTTCAGGAGTCAAGTTGAAAAAAGATTATGACAAACAAGCAATAGAAGAAGCTGAAAAAAGAGTCAAGCCAGACATAGAACCTGAACTTTTAAGAAGTTATATTGCATACGCACGCTCGCATATAAAACCAGTGCTTACTCCAGAGGCAATTGACAGGATTAAAAACTTTTACCTGGAGCTTAGAAAAATGGGGGAAAAAAGCGGAAGCATTCCAATTACAGCGCGTTACCTAGAGGGAATTGTAAGGCTTGCTGAAGCAAGTGCTAAAGGCAGGCTTAGCAGCACAGTTGACTTTGAAGATGCTGAAAGGGCAATCAAGTTAATGACTTTTTCATTAAAAAGCATAGGAGTAGATCCTGAAACAGGAAAAATGGACGTGGATATAATAGCAATAGGAACGCCTAAGTCAAAAACAGACAAAATAAAAACAATATACCGCCTTGTTAAGAAAATAGCTTCTGAAAAAGGAGAAGCAAGCAAAGAAGACTTGATAGAACAGGCAAAAGCAAGCAATATAAAGGCAGAAGACGTTGAAGAAATATTAAGCCAGTTGAAAAGAAACGGAGACATTTACTCACCTAGAAATGGAATATACAAGCCAACAGGCGGAAAATAAAAAAAATCCAGGTTTGAAAATAAAATGATTTTTCAATTCAATAAAAACCAGGCGCTTGCAGTGCTTTTACTAATTTTCATAAGCGTGCAATTAATAGGGCTAGTGACAGCTATTCAGTTCAACAAGGCAGTTGAATTAGGAGAAGCTGAGCCTGTGTTTGAAAATCCAGATTCAGTTTCAAATTCCATTTACTTGTTTGCTTACATAATAGTGATGACAGTAGTGCTTTTGCTGATAATCAAGTTTAAAAAGAATTTGATTTACGTAGTTGAAGCAGTAAGCATTTTTTTCAGCTCATGGATAGTTTTTGACTTGCTTGTTTCAATGCCAACTAATCTTCCAATAGGGGTTGTTTTAGCCCTTGCTTTGACTGCTTGGAAAATGAAGTATCCTTCTCATTTAAGCCAGAACACTGCGTTGATATTTGCAGTTGCAGGAGCAGGTGCAATAATAGGCTCTTCTTTTTCAGTGCTTCCTGTCATGCTTTTTATTTTATTGCTGTCAGTTTATGACTTTTTTTCAGTGTTCATTTCAAAACACATGGTTTACTTAGCAAAAGCAATTACAGAAAAACCAACTGCTTTCACAGCAGCTATTCCAACTAAAACAAACGAGTACACTCATACGTTCCAGCTAGGAGGAGGGGATTTGGTTATCCCACTTGTGTTTGCAGTCAGCGTTTTAAACGCTCATGGATTAGCAAGCGCTTTATCTTCACTTGCAGGTGCATTGATTGCCTTAATTTTATTATTCAAATTTATTATGAAAAAACCTGGATTGGCTTTGCCTGCTCTGCCTCCTCTTGCAGCAGGGGCTTTCATTGGATTCGCTTTAAGCCTGTTGCTTTAAATTTGCTAAAAGAAGAAACAGGACTATTTATTCTTTTTTTATTTTTTCAAGCAGGGTTTCATAGTATTCATTGAAACCAACTGCTTTTTTGAATTTTAAATTGAATATTTCAGAGTATTGTTTGATTATGTTCCCTCCTTTAAAGTAAGTGCCTACTAAGTTTTTCTTGTTTACTTTCTCTTCTCTTAATGCAATTATTGCAGCTTGGTTTGTAACCATTAAGTGATAAGGGAACCTTTCTTTGCTTATTTTGAATTTGATTAAAGGGTATTTTGAGAGGTTCTTTTTCATTTGCTTGAGTTTTTTCAACGCGTCTTCTTTTCCAAAATGCTCTTTGATTGCCTTGAAAAAGTAGTCAATTGAATACATGCTTACCATTAATTGAGTAGGGTATTTTGAATAAGTTTCTTTTTGGTTTTCATGAGCTTTTACGAAAAGCTTTTGCTTGACAGGGTCTTTGAAGTAACTAACTGGCTTGTTGTGGATTTTTACCAAGTATTTTACTGACTCGTCATAGTCTTCAGGATAGAAAAAGAAAGGGTAGGAAGTGTCTCTTCTTATTTTTTTAATGAATTTCACGTTTTTAGCCATCCTTTCTTTGTCAACTACTTTGTCAAAGTAATTAGTTGTGTATATTGGTTTTACAACAGGCTTTGTTGTTTTTATAGCTTCAAACAATTCATTTTGTTTTTTTATTTTTTCAAGGAAAAAATTATCCAGGTAATTAACTAGTTTTTTTTCAAAGTCATTAATGTAGTAAACAGTAGGTGTGATTATTTCATATTCAACAATTCCTTCTTCAATAAGTTGGTTGAGAAAGTCGTAAATTCTTCCCATTGGAATTTTTTTCTCTTCAGAAACTTGCTTTGCTGTTTTTTTCTGATTCAAAAGGCTGTCAATTATAAGCAAATGGTATTTATGAAAACCTAATTCAGCAAGCTCTTTTTCAAATTTCATAATTCATCCAACCTACTCTTAACCACTTTTTTCAAGTCAATTCCCTTGTCAAACCTTGTTTGCAGAATATTCCAATACTTCTTAACATCTTTTTCATTCCTAAGCAAAAAGCCGTTCATGAAAAAATCCTCATTCATTTCTTCAACAATTGTGAAAACAAGAGACTTGTCAGTTAAACTTAAAGAATAGGAAAAGTACTCATCAACTACTCTTATTTTAAACTGCTTGTTTTCATCAAGAATGTCAAGAATAAACTGCAGTCTTTTCGCCAGTTCTTCTTTTCCAAAAACCCTCTTGACTCTTCTGAAGTAAAAATCAATTGAGCTTTTTCCCATGACAGACTTAACTGGAATTTTCTGTTCAAAAGTATGCTTGGCAACCATCAAGCTTAAGCTTAAATCTCTCCTTGCTTCCATTGAATAACTTCTTGGAATAACTCCCTTCTCAAACTTCTGCTTGAAAGAAAAGTATTCATCCAAGTCATTAAAAGGAAAAAAGAAAGAATGATAAAGCTTGTCTCTTAAGATAAAGCCAAGTTTTTCAGCATTATACTCCTCCCTTGACCTTAAAATAATCTTGTCAGATAAATTAGAAAGAGGAATCAAAGAATCCTTTACTTTTAGTTTCTTAATCAAGTTCTCCTGTTTCTTAAGCGCTCTCATTAAAGAATTTGCAGAGTACTCAACAGCCCTCTGTTCCATAGAATCAATGTAATACCTGAAAGGCTGCTTGCTTGTTTTAACAATAAGATTTTTCTCAACCAATTCATTCAAGTACTCATAAACCCTTCCCCTAGGCACGCCTGTTTCATCGCAAATTTCATCAGCAGTCATCTGCCCCTTATTATAAAGTGCCTTGATTATCAATTGGTTATTTAACCTGAAGTTAAAGTTCTTCTCAGCAAGCTGCAAGACCCTGTCAATATCCATAAAGTAATATTTAGGCCAAAACAACTATTTAAAACTAACCCACGATTAAATAAAAAAATGTGTTATTTACTTTTTTGAAGTTTGAATTTCAAACCTTTTACTTTTTATTATAGAAAGATGTAATTTTATTTTTAATGAAGCATTGCATTTCAATAACTGATTTTACAAGAAAAGATTTAGAAGACTTGTTTCATCTGGCAGATGAAATAAAAGAAAAGAAAGGCGTTTGCAATGGAAAAATAATGGCTACTTTGTTTTACGAGCCTTCGACGCGCACAAGACTGAGTTTTGAATCAGCAATGCATCGTCTTGGCGGAAGCGTTATTGGATTTGCAGATGCAGGAACTTCCTCTGTTAAAAAAGGAGAATCAATTGCAGATACAGTAAGGACAGTTGAAAACTACGCTGACATAATAGTGCTAAGGCATCCTCTTGAAGGAGCTGCAAAGCTAGCTTCTGAATTTTCAAAAATTCCTGTCATCAATGGAGGGGACGGAGGGCATGAACATCCTACTCAAACTCTTCTTGATTTATATACTATTAGAAAGGAACTTGGAAAAATAGACGGGCTTAAAATTGCGTTATGCGGTGATTTGAAATATGGCAGGACGACGCATTCTCTTCTGAAAGCTTTGGACAATTTTGATGTGGAAGTCAGCCTTGTTTCCCCTGAATCTCTTAAAATGCCTGAAGAAGTTAAAAACGGGCTTAGCATAAAAACAAGCGAATTCACTAGCTTGGATGATGTTGTTGATTCTGACGTGATTTACATGACAAGAATTCAAAAAGAAAGGTTCGGCGACCCGCTTGAATATGAGAGAGTGAAAAGAAAAATAGTGTTGACAAAGCAATTTGCGGAAAAGACAAATGCTTTAATAATGCATCCTTTGCCTAGAGTTGATGAAATAGAAAGCGAAGTAGACAGTTTGGAAAAAGCAATTTACTTCAAGCAAGCTGGATACGGCGTAACTGTCAGAATGGCTTTGATTTCAAAGCTACTTGGAGCTGATTAAAAATGATCAAGTCAATTCAAAATATTGAAAACGGCACAGTAATAGACCATATTACTCCTGGAAAAGCAATCAAATGCATGCAGTTGATGAACATAAAAGAAAACAAAACTTTTTTCATTGCAATGAATGTAATTTCAACAAAAATGGGATTGAAAGACTTCATCAAAATAGAAGACTATTTTCCTTCATCAGAAGAGCTTGAAAAAATATCAGTAATTTCACCAAATGCAACTATTTCAACAATAAAGCAGGGAAAAGTAGTTGAAAAAAAGCAAGTTAAAACCCCTGAATTCATAGAGTCTTACTTCAAATGCATTAACCCAAAATGCGTTACAAATCAAGAAAAAGAGATAAAAACAAAGTTTAAAATAAAATCAACAGACCCTCTTATTCTGAAATGCCTTTACTGCGGAAAACAAATGACAGATGAAGAAATAACAGAAGTGAACAAACAGCAGTAAAGAAACCTGCAAAACCTTCTTTTTATGCAACAACAGCAAACTGTCAGCTGTGCTTTACCCTAAAAAATTCTAACCACTTTTAAATAATAAGTTGTGTTTAACCACCGATAATTATTTAAAGGTGTTAATACTTATTATAGAGTAACCAACAGGTAAATTTCACTTATTCAGGGAAGTAAGTTAAAAAAATTGTTGGGGGTGCGGAGGTATGAAAAATGATGAAATTGATTTGAAGAAGGGGAGATTGAAGCGGAGGAAAAGCTTGGTTTTTTTCATTTTTTTGGCTTTTTTTTCGCTTGCATTAATACATCTTCTTTCCTCAAGTTTTTTGGAGGATGGAGGGGGAAGCGCTTTGACTTTTTTTTCTTCAAGCACAAGCGCTTATAAGCTTAATCGCCCTGTTTCTGGATTTCCACCTATTTTGCCTGTGATTCCAACTGCTGTTTTAATTAACATAGTTGTACTAGGGGCAGTGGTTTATCATGGGAGAATGTTTGGAGTCAGGGGCTTTGAATCAGAAGTTGATGTGCATGGTTCTGGTTTTAAAAAATGGTTTTCTAATGTCTTGGCTCTTAATAGGAGAAGTTTGAAGAGAGGGGGTTTCAGGGGTTTGAAAAATAGAGAGAGTGTTTTGCAGAGAGGAGAGTTTAAGGAAAGTGAATTGAATGAAAGTGTTTTTGAAGGAAGTGGCTTGGATTCAGGGGTATGGAGGTTTAAGGACAGTGGAGGTAAGTTTTTAGGAAGCGGTTTTGGAGATGATTATTGGAGTTTGAATAAGAGCAATATGTTTCTTAAGTATGACGAGGTTAACAAGGGGCTTTTGAAGAAGAGGGATGTTTTGCTGGGTAAGAGAAAGTCAGGTGGTTTTGAGCATTTAAGCGAGCTGGGGGAGGTTGCTTATGAGTCTTTTATTGAAGCTAATGAATTGACTATTTTAGGCAAGCTGAACGTGCCTATTTACTTGAGGTATGCTTTTACTTCTGAAGGAAGTTCTTTGTTGCTGGATAATAAGTTAGGTGAGTTTGTTGAAGGCTACTCTAATTATTTTTTAAGTTATCCTTTGCCTTTTGTTTTTGGTGCTGCGGGAAGCATTATTGGAACTATGGCTTTGGGTTTAGGGAGCAAGGGGCTGTTGGTTCGTGAGGGTTATGAAATTGGAACTTATGTAGGTGAGATGGCTGGGACTTTTTTGCAGAATAGTTACTTTCATTCAAAGCAGAAAAAAGAGGATTTTGAAGATTATTTGAAGCAGATTAGTTATTCTAACAAGAAGAAGAATGTTTTGTATGACTTGGGTTATGGCAGGGGGTTTAATGCTTTAACTAAATTTGATGCGACTGTAACTTTGCCTTCTGATATTAAGAGTTCTCATGAGGAAATGGGTTTTTATGATGGTGTTGAGGACAAGAGGAGAATTTTGTATAAGGGTTTTGTTGAAAGAAGAAAGTCTAAAAGCGCTTTTTACAGAAAAGTTGCTGGCTCAATTGACTCAAATTACTTTTACTTCAGCAGCAGGTTTTTGAAAAAAGAAGCAAGGAAGTTTAAGGTAAGCAGGAGAATTCGTGAAAAATTTGAAAA
>CAZXTN010000009.1:0-21666 GCA_964643685.1 Microcaldota archaeon | reverse complement strand
AGCTTATTCCCGCCAGTTCTCGCATCTTGCAAAGCAAGAGCGAAACGAAGCCGGATACGGCTGCTGTCATTCAGCCTGGTGTCGTCATTGCAGCGTTTTATTATTATGTTTTTAGTTGTTTTTAAATGGGGCTGAGCGTGGCGAATGCCTCTGGTTTTTGAGCTGCCTTTTGTTTAAAAGGCAGTTTTTAGTGTTTTGAGTTCTGCGAGGTACATTTTGTAGTTGAGTGCTAGGTGTATTATGATTAATGCTGCCATGAAGAATCCTGTGTTTGTGTGTAGTGTTTCTAGTTTTTCTTTGTCCATTCCTAGGAATGTCCAGTTTGTTGTTTTAGCGAGCCATCCTTGTAGGCTTTTGTATAATCCTATTCCTGTGATTGTTACTATTATGAAGGTTATTATTAGGAGTGTTGAGGTTATTGCTCTTGCTTTTGAAGTGTTCATTTTAATTCATCATCTTTTGTTTTTTTTTTAAAAAATAAGAAAAAATAGGAGGGGGTGGTTTTTATATCATGTCTCCTATTTCAACTGTTGTTTGGTTTTCGTCTATGAGTTCTTGGTTTATGCTGTTGGATACTGTGTCTGCTGTTACTTGTTCGTTGTTTGTTGTTGTGTTGTTGTTTGTTGTTGTTCCTATGCATCCGCTTATTAGGATAACTCCTACTAAAGCAATTGCTATTAAAGCTGTTTTGTTATCCATTTAAATGCCCTCCTATTATGTTTTCTGTTTGGTTTATTGTTTTTTCTATTTGTTGTTGTGGTGAATTGTTCAGTGCTTTTGTTGTGTTTTCAGATGCTGTTGTTTCGCTTATTTGTTCTCTTAGTCTTTTTTGAACCATTTCTTTAACTTCTTGGCTTGTTTCCAAGGATTTGTTTAGTCTTTTTTCTAGCCTTTCTTTGTATCTTTTATTGAATTCTTTCATTATCTCTGTTATTTTTTCTTTTGCTTGTATTCTTGATTGTATTTTTTCTTCTTTTATTTTGTTGTAAATTTCAATTCTTTTTTCTTTAGGCATTTTTTTTATTTCTTCTTTAATCATTTCTTTTGCTTGTTCTGTTGTTATGTCTCCTTGTTTCATTTGTTCTATTATTGTGTGTATGTTGATTCCTAGTTTTTCTTTTAATTTTTCTAGTCTTTGCTGGTTGTATTGTCTTATTTTTTCTCTTATTTCTTGTGCTTCTTGTTTTTTCTGTTGCCTTATTTGTTTTTGTTCTTCTCTGAGTTGTTGTATTTCTTCGTCTGTGAATAAGTTTCTTGCTGTTTCTCTGAATTCTTTTGTTAGGTTTATTGCTTCTTGTTTGTAGTCTATGAATTCTTGCACTGCTTGTTCTGAGTTTGGGTCTGCTTGTTGTACTTCTATTTTAAGCTGTTCCATTTCTGTTAGTATTGCTTCTAGTTCTGTTGTGTTTTTTTCAAGTTCTTGTGCTTTTTCTATTACTTTGTTTCCTATTGTTATTTGTATGTCTAGGGTTTTTTCCAGCTGAAGTAGTCTTATTTGTGCTCCTAATCCGTTGTTCATTACTTGTACTTCTATTTGAAGTTGTGTTTCTTCATTTGGGGGGAGGGTGTTTTGTTGTGTGTCTGCTGCCATTGCTGCTGGAATCAGGCTTATTGTTAGTGCCATTATTAAAAATGCACTTAGTATGTTTGTTTTCATTTTTTGCTTACCTCCTTTTGTAAGTTTTTATGTTTTTTATTGTGCGAGGAACGGTTTATAAGGTTGTTATCCGGAACGAACCGGAACGGTTTTTATTTTTTTATTTTTATTAGGTTTGTTATTCCTATTTTTTCTTTTGTTATTAGTCCTTTTAATTCAAGTGCGTTTATGTTTCTTGTGGTTGATGCTTTGGGCAATTGTAGTTCTTTTCTTATTTGAGCTTGAGTAAGTGGTTTTTTCTTGTCTATTAACAACTGTATTATTTTTTTCTGTCTTTTTGGGAGGGGAGGTAGTTTTATTTTCTTTTTTTGTGCTGTGTTTTCTTTTTTTGTTTTTTTGTTTGTCTTTTTTTTCGTTTGTTTTTTTACTGCTTTTTTCTTTTTTTTGTATAAGTAGTGTGCTCCTGCTGTTATTATTATTAAGGGGATTATTGCCACTGCCATTATCAGCAGGTTGCTTGTTTCTTTGTTTATTTGGTATTGTATGGTTATTTCAAGTGGCTTGTTTTCTCCGTAGCCTTTTATCTCTAGGTTGTTGCCGTTGTTTGTTATTGTGAAAGTTCCTGTTGTTTTTATGTAGTTTATTGAAGCTGTTTCAGGTAGTTGTATTGCGTATATGAATTCTGAGAATTGCTCTGGTTTTGTCATGTTGAACGTCCAGTAGTTTGCTTTTTTTGAAGTGTATGTTGGATTGTCTGTTGTTGTGAGGTTTGGGTAGTTTGTGTTTCCTGTGATTGTGGTGTATCCTTGGTTGTCTATTTTTATGTTTATGTCTGCATAGTAGTCTGTTGCTTGTGCTATTGTTAGTGTTAGAATTAGCAGTATTATTGTTTTTTTCATATTTTTTTAAAGAAACTTTTTATATTTATAAATAGTTGAGTTTTGTTTTTTTATTCCCTTTTTCAATTATTTCTATCATTTCTTGCACTAAATCTGCGTGTTTTTGCTCTTGTCCTGAAATGAATAGAAGTATGTCAATTATTTCTTTGTCTTTTAATTGTGAGGCTAATTCCTTGTATTGGTCTCTTGCTTGTTCTTCTATTGGTTTTAATTCTTTAAATGCGAGTTCCAGTTCTTTTCTTGTCGTTTTATGGTTAATTTTTATGTCCATTTTCAAAACTCTCTTTTTTTTGATTTTTTGACGTTTTCAAGCAGTTTAGTGAATTTTTCTGTGTGTTCTTCTGTTTCTTTCATTAGTACAGATAGTCTCTTTTTAATTTCTTTTTTTTCTTCTTTTGTTAATTCGCTGTTCTCTACTTTTTTCAAGTAATTTTTCACTAGATCTATTGTTATTTCCTCTTCAAATCCTATGAAATTAATTAGTTCTTTTATTAACTCTTCTTTTTTCATTTTGTCACTTCTTCTTTTCTTTTTTTCCTGCTAGATAATCCTGGTAAGTTCTTATTGCAAGGAGTATCATAAGTGCGTAAACAGGGTAAAATAAGCATTCTGTTGTTGAACAGATGTATGAATAAACTTCTCCAACCAATATCCCCATTGCTACGTAAATTAGGATTGTTGTTGTTAAGTGTTCTGTTTTGTTTATTTTTTCTTTAAGGTAGTCGCTTGTTTTGCTCATTGATTTTTTATAACTCAATTTAAGTTTTTAAATTGAATTGTTTTGCTGAAAATAAAACAAAAGAAAGAGAAAGAGGGGGTTTTTGTTGCAGTCAAGCAAGGTTTAGTTGCTGGAGCTTTTGCTTCAGCTCTTGGTTTTCTTTTTTTAGCATTTCAACTTCTTGCTCTAAGCTCATTCTTTTTTGTTTCCATTCTTCGTCTGACAGAATTTTTGCTGGTTTTTGTTCTTTGAGCTTTATTGGTTTTGCTTTCCAAATAGAACCTGCTCCAAGTCCGATTGTAATGTCTCCCACTGGGTCTCCTCTTGGTTCAACTTTTAGGAAAATGTCTTCCCTGTTTGAGGCATAAGTGGACTTGTCAACTTTCCTTGCTGCTGCATTTTGGTTTTCATATTTTCTGATAATATCAGCTATCAAAGGCATTTTTGCGTCACCGAGTAAAGAAAAACCAAGTTTTCTTTATAAACATTTATTAACAAGTGTTTATAAATAAGATTTTGGTGGAATTATTGCACAAATTTTTTCAGCACCCCTATCAGAGTTTGCGCTTCTTTGCCTGATACAAGAGCCCTGTTAATCACATTTTTCATTACTTGCTTTGCTTCTTTCTTGTTTTTAAAATCAGTTTTTTCAATTAGTTGTTCAGCTGTTTTAATCAGGGCTTGTTTTTGTTTCAAGTTTGCTTTTCTTGTTTTTGATTCTTTTGCTGAGAATAATTCGTAGAACAGTACAGCTGCTGCGTGGGTAATGTTCATGGTGGGATATTCAGGGTTTGTTGGTATGAACAGGTTTACATCGCATTGTTTTAATTCCTCGTCTGTCAAACCTCTGCTTTCTCTTCCCAGAACTATTGCTATTTCTCCTTTAACTTCTTTTAGTTTTGGAAGTATCTCTCTTGGCGAGTACGCTGTTTTGATTGCGTCGTATTCTTTTTTTGTCTTGGCGCTTGTGCCTATAACAAAATCTATTCCTTTTACTGCTGTTTTAAAATCCTTCACTACTCGCGCATTTTTTATTATGTCCCAAGCATGCATGCTCATTTTTCTTGACTCTTGGCTTTCAACTTCGCATTTGGGGTTTATTAGAATAAGGTTTTTCAGGTTGAAATTTTTCATGACTCTTGTGAGGGAACCGATGTTTCCGCTTGACTCTGGCTCTACAAAGATGACGTGGAACACTTTTTTTCACCCGAGCATTCTGACGTATTCTTTTATTTCTTCTTTTGTTATTGAACAGCCGGCGAATTTCACTGCATATAAAGCTGCTTCAAGTGACTTTGCGTCTTTCCATGGCAGTAGGTTTTTTTCATAAGCGTTTGCAATTAGTTCAGATGAGCGGATTACTTTTATTCCTTTGAATTTTTTCTGCAGTTCTCTTAGGACGTTTTCGTTCATTTTGATTTTGTATTTTGTTTTTGACTGCATGTATTCTTTTACTTTTTCAGGGTCTTCTATCAAGTGCCTTGTTGTCCTCTCATCTATTAACAAGTTTTTTTCATTTAGGGCAATTAAGGCGCCTATTGCGCTTGCTTCTCCTTCATGAACTATTTTAATTGCTTTTCCTTGGACATGAAGCAGGTTGTTTGCTAATTCAATCACTTCTCTTGCTTCTTGCTGCATTTTGCTTGTTTCTTCTATTCTTTTTATTTCTCCTTTTTGAATTGCTTCTTTGAGCATTATTGCTTTTAGCTTGAATCTTTTAGTGTCCATCGGGTGGTTGACTATTTCTTTTTCAACGCTTTTTGTTATGTAAAAATTGTTGTTGAATTTTGACAGCAGGTTGATTGCGCAGTTGTCAGCTAGTGAAATTAATGGTCCTGCGTCGCATATTATCTTTTCAGCCATTTCATCACTCCAGTATTTTTTGAGCCATTTTGTATCTTTCTTTCAATGGTTTTGTAAGGGTAAATGGCTGGTCGTGTATTGTAGTGCTTCCAACATAGTCCATTAAACTGCTTTTGTCAGCTCCTGTTAACTCAGCTGCTTTGCTTAAGCTTAATCCGAATGCATAAGCTCGGGAAGCTTGCTTTATCCTTGCTTTTTCAATCACGTCTCTTATGTAATTGTTTGCTTCTGTGTCAAAACTTCTTATTTCGCTTATTACGTTTTCAAGAAGCAGGTTGAATTTTTCAGCTGTGTTTATCTCTTGCTTTTCAGTTGCGAATAAGATTAGCAAGTTTTTTCTGAATGTTTCCCAGTTTTTCAAGTAAGTGAAGTGAGGTTTTGAAGTTAGTTTTGACAAAGCATAGGCAATCAAGGATAATTTTGCTAGTTTTTTATTGTCTTTGACTATTGCTTCTTCTATTAACTTGTTGCTCAGTTGCCTTAGCCAGAAGGAGTCGCTTCTGCTGAATGCTGTTATCAAGTCATCTAAGTACTCGTCAGCTTCTTTTTCATTTATTTTTTCAGTCATTTTCTTCTCCTTAATTTAGAACGAAGTTTTTCTATTAAAGGATGATGTTTTCCTCTAGTTGCTATTATTGAATGGTAATAACCTCTTGTTTCTGTTATTTCTTTTTCATAGGATGTTATTGGTTTTCTTCTAAATGGGTATTGTTTTTTTAGCACGACTCTGAATCCTTTTTTTCTTAATTCTTCTTGCATTTCTTTTAGTTCTTCTTCGTATTCTTTTTTTGATTTGCTTGTGAAAGAATTGGGGTCTTTCAATTCTTCTTCTATGAAATTTTTTATTTGTTCTGTTGTTACATGTTGTATTTTGTTAAATTCTTTCTTATTTTCTGGCTGCTGTGCATATTTAATTCCTTCAAATACTTCACCTAAATGCTGTGGGTCTATTCTTATTGTTATTTTTGCATTTTTAGATAGCTTTTCAAGCAAATGTTCTGGAATTTTATGAACTCCAACTCCAATGAAATTTATTTCAATTTCATCAATTTTTCTGTCTCCTAAAAAATCAAAATTTTTACTTTTTCTTGCATCCCCTTTTTTTCCTAATATTGGATGTAAATTTTTAATTCTTTTTCTTAAAGGATTATTTCCTGCTTCTACTCCTTTAATCTCTTTTTCATAATTAATCAAGTCCATTGCGTAAACATCAGCATCTGGATTTTTAAGAGCTAATTCAACTGCCCTTTCTCCTTTTCCTGTTCCAATATCTAAAATCACTTTTCTTTTCATTTAAACCAAGTAATAAATTTTCTTTTTTTAAAACCAGTTGTCAAGCTTTGACTGCGTGTTTTTCTGCTCGCTGAACTTCACAAGCTTTTCAATCGAGTTCCTTATTCTTTCTTCTGAGAAGTCGTTTTTTTCCACAAGAATTTCCTTTATCTTGTCAGTGTCAGGTTTTTTAAACTTGACTTCATACTCTTTTGTCACGTTGGGTTTTAGGAAAATTTTCCTCAATTCTTCTGCGTCGACTTCCAGTTCAACTTCATTTTCACTCGCTACTTCTTCTATTGTTTTGCCTTGCTTAACTGCTTCCAGCGCTTTTTTAGGGCCTATTCCCTTGATTCCTTTGTTGAAGTCAGTTCCTATCATCAAGCCGATTTCAACAAGCTGTTCTCTTGTTAACCCAAGCTTGTTTAAGTTCTTCTGAAGCTCTATTAATTCAGGTTCAACCATTACATAAATTTGCTTTCCAGGAAGCTTTCTCCTGCCGCTTATAGTCATGTTCCTGACTAATCTAGGGGAACCGAATAAAAGTGAATCAAAGTCTTGTGACGCGCTTGCCCAGCATTTTCCTTCGCTTGCCATGAAAGCTGCTTGCGCTTCTCCCTCACCAGGTGCTTGGATAACAGGGAGGCCCATTGCTTTCAGCAACTCTTTTGACTCTGAAATCATTTCACTTGTAAGCTTTGATGTTGCCTGCGCGTATTTCCTCATTCCATCGTAATCATTTTCTTGTTTTGCTTTTTCGTATTTTTCAAGAGCTTCTTTTTTGGCTTGAATTCTTTCATTTATTGTCTCATGCTTCAGTTCCGGCGGCTTGCCGTCGAAGACATAAACTGGCTTTATCTCATTTTCAATTAGTTTAACTGTCCTGTAAAACAATCCGGACAAGTGAGAAGTGATTTCTCCTCTTGAATTCATTAAGGGAGTGCCGTCAAATTGCCTTATTGTAGATAGAAATTGGTAAAGGGAATTGAATGCGTCTACTGCTATTACTCTTGCGTTCAATTGCTGTATTGTTATTTTTTCTTTTTCAATGACGTCGCTTAAATTGACTCCCATTCAATTGTTATTTTTGTTGACAAAAGTTTATTAACTTGAGTGTTTTAATTTATACCATGAAAAAAATTAAGTTATTATTTGTGTTATTCCTCCTGCTTGGCTCTTTTTTCTTAATTGGTTGCACTGGGTACAATGGGCCAGGAGCTTCTTGTTCAACTGACTCTGACTGCTCGATCGGCTTGGTTTGCAGCGACGGAAGCTGCTCACCTTCAATAGGAGAGGGAAATGAAGCAGCAAACGGCTCTGGTTCTAATGTTTCAATTCCTGAATTAATTGATGTTGACTTGATTGTTTCAGTGCCTTACTGGACCCAAGGAGATGTTTATTTAGGAGTAGGGGATAACGCGACTGTCTTAAAACTTAACAAAATTGACAAGGTGATTTATGAAGGAAAGGCAAAGCTTGATATGAATAAAAAGTTTTACTTCTCACGCGGTTCTTTAAACACAAAATCAGTTGAGTCATTTGACTTGTCTTCTCTTCCAAGGGGCTTGTATGCTGTTTCTGACTGGATTGATTCAAACAAGGTGATTGATAAGCCTGGTTTTCAGAAGGGAGTTGTGTTTGGCGGAATGCTTTGGAGGCAAGAGGACTTAAACACGCCTAATATCATTGACTACAACTTGGATTTGGCTAAAAGCTATGGAGTTGAATGGATTTCACTTGTCAACACTTGGTACACTTTCCCAAACTCATCTGACATGCAGGAAATCAAGCCATTTTACGCAACTGACGGAGACTACCCCGACACTGACGGCTGGAGCACGCCAACTTTAACAGACGAGCAATTAGAAGAAATTATTCAAAAAGCACATGCAAGGGGAATGAAAGTATTCCTAAAACCAGGAATAACTAACTTTGGATACGGGCCAAGTAATCATGAAGGTGGTGACGTGGCTCCAAGCACTGGCTGGGACCACTGGTTCGAGGAATACACTAAGTTCGCTGTTCACTTCGCTGACTTAGCTGAGAAGAATCACGTTGAAATGTATGCAATTGGGACTGAGCTTGACACTTCTGCAATTGAAGAATTAGCAAACATGGGTGCTCCAAGCGATGCGACTGACAGGTGGAGGAAAGTCATAAGCGAAGTTAGGAAGCATTACAGTGGAAAAATTACTTTTTCAATTTCATGCCAGTTAAACAATCCGACAAACTGGAATGAGTTTCCTTGCCACGCGCCGAAGAACATCAAGTTCTGGGATGACTTGGATTACATTGGATTCGAGCCTTACTTCCCATTAACTCTTGACAAGGATCCTTCAATAGATGAGCTTGTGAAAAGCTTCAGTGAAAAACTAGATTCAGCTGAATATACTTGCGCCAAGCAATTATATGAGAAATACGGCAAGCCTGTTGTGTTCACTGAATTGTCTTTCCACAGCTGGAATGGCTCTAACATTTATCAGCTTAACTCACCTCAAAACCCTGAATTGGATTTGTATGAGCAGTCAGAGCAGTATGAGGCAATGTTTGAAGCAATTGAAAACAAGTCATGGATTGTAGGCACTTACCCATGGGCTTGGTATTTAATCCAGCCAAGTGATGACATGAAGTGGCAGTTGCGTGACTCAGACGGCCCGTTCACTGGAAAGCCAGCTGGGCAAGTTATTAAAAAATGGTATTTGAAAATAAGAAACTGAAGAAGTAACTACTCTTTTTTTAAAGACTGTTTAAGTATTTCATTAGCTCTTCATTTGTTTTAATTGAAGTTATTTTTCTTCTGATTTCAACTGCTCCGTCAAACCCGCGCATGAAAAAAACAGCTTGCATTTTAAAATTTTTGTTAATTCTCTGCTCGTATTTTGTCTTGCCTTTGGTTAAACTAGTTTCAGATAGCCTTACATATTCTTTAAAAGCTTCAATTTTATCTTCTTTGCTTGGCTCTGGCAATAACTCTCCTGTTTTAATCAAGTGAATTGTTCTTGAGAAAATGAATGGGTTTCCTCTGGCTGCTCTTCCAATCATCACTCCGTCAACTTTTTCAAGCTTTTCAACTGCTTGTTGAGGGGTAGTTATGTCGCCGTTTCCAATCACTGGAATGTTTAATTCTTTTTTTATTTTAAGAATGGTGTTCCAGTCTGCTTTGCCTGAATAACCTTGCTTTGTAGTCCTGCCATGAACGCTTAAAGCGTCAATTCCTGCTTTTTCACATATCCTCGCTATTTTCACAGCGTTTTTGTTTGAAGTGTAGCCAGTCCTCATTTTAACTGTAACTGGTTTTTTCACAGTTGACACTAATTCATTTAATATTTTTTTTATCCTGTCAGGGTAAATTAGGAGTTTTGAACCCATGTCGCCTTGTGTTATCTTAGGAGAAGGGCATCCGAGGTTCACGTCAATAATGTCAGCTGTTTTTTCAAGTATTTGCCCTGCTTGAGCCATTGTCTTAGCTTCAGCTCCGAATAATTGAATAGTAACTGGGCGTTCTTCATCAGTAATTTTCAGCCTGTCAATTGACTCATTCAAGGGAATCACTGACTTGCCTTTAAACAGTTCCAATGCTTCATGCGCCCTTATAACTTGAATGGAGTTAACCATTTCAGTGAATACAAGCCCAGCTCCATATTTTCTTGCCTGAAGCCTGAACCCGTGGTCTGTTACTCCAGCCATAGGAGCCAATACTAAAGGGTTGTCTAGCTTTACTTTGCCTATTTTTAATTTTTTCATTGAAACAAACTTAAGTTTAAGCAAGTTATTAAAACTAAGTGGGAATTGAAAAACAAAAGAAAAAGAGTGAAGGAGGTGAGAAAAAGCGTGGAATCAAAAACGCTTCCTGTTAATTTTTTCCTTCTTCTTGTTTTTAATTTAAAAAAACTGGTTTTTTTTATTTCAAGTAGCTTATTCCAAGCATTGAATCCAAATCCTTGTCAGATGCTCCGCTTGCTATTGCATTTCCCATTGGGCCTCTTACATGCGATGATTGGACTCCTGTCATGATTGAAATTACTTCAATTTTGCCTTCGTATTCTGGGATGATTCTTGCTCCCCATATGACTGTTGCTTTTGGGTCAACTGCCTCTGTTAGCCTTTCTCCGATTTGGTTTGCTTCTCCCATTGTCAAGTCAGGTCCACCTGTAATGTGTATTAATACTCCAGTTGCTCCAGTGTAGTCAATGTCAAGCAAGCTGTTTCTCATAGTGTCTTCAACTACTTCTTCTACTCTCTGGTGTCCTTTTGCTTCTCCAACTGAAATGACTGAGACGCCTCCTTGTGTCATGATGCTTCTTACGTCAGCGTAGTCAAGGTTGATTAATGAAGGTGTTGTGATTGTTTCTGTTATTCCTTTAACTGCTCTTCCAATGACTTCGTCTGCAACTGAGAATGCTTGTTCAATTGGCAAGTTTGGAACTAGTTCAACTAGCCTGTTGTTGTCGATTATGATTACAGTGTCTGCTACTTTTCTTAGTTTTTGGATACCCTCATCTGCTTTTATGAGCCTTGCTCTTTCTAGTCTGAATGGGTAAGTAACCATTGCAATTACTATTGCTCCTTGTTCTTTTGCAATGTCAGCTACTATTGGAGCTACTCCTGTTCCTGTTCCTCCTCCCATACCTGCTGTTAGGAAGACCATGTCTGCTCCGTCAAGTGCTTGTGACAAAGTTGCCCTGGATACTTCAGCTGCTTTTGCTCCTACGTCAGGGTAACCACCTGCACCTAGTCCACGAGTAACAGATTGTCCTATTAAAAGTTTTTTCACAGAATCGTGTATCAAAGTCAAGTGTTGCTTGTCTGTGTTTACAGCAATCAACTCAGCTCCTGCAACGCCAAGTCTTGCCATACGGTTTAAAGTGTTATTTCCTGCTCCACCGCAGCCCATAACAATTATTTTTGGTCCCTCTGCGTAGTTTACTGCTGAGGGTGTTGGTTTTTCTGCATTAATAGCATTTCTTACAATAGATTCCACTTATCGTCACCTCACTACATAATTTACACCCTTCTAATATATAAACATTATTACAATCAACAAGAGCAAAACAAGTCAAACGAAAAAACAGCAACAGCAAGGCAAGTATTGAAGCTGAATTTTTTCAGCTTTTTTCAATTTCAAGGAGATTTTTTTCAAAAAATTTTCTGCTTCAACTTTCACTATTTTTCAGCTTTTTTCAAGTAAATTTTCATAGGCAGTAGGTATTTTAAAAAACAAAAGGCAATAAATTTAATTGGCGGGAATAGGCTTGGGGGTTAGCAGTCCCCTGTCTTCAAATCTGCTTTAGGGAGAGCCGAATCCTGGAAGCAGTTTCCATGCCAAGGGCTTCAGCCTGCAACTGCCTGCTGACTTTCTGTCCCATTGGATTCAGTGGCTTTGGAACCTGGTCAGGCCTTGATCGGAGCAGCCATAACAAGGTCATTGGATGTCTTTGGGGTTGCAGAAACGAGGGCAGCTGCAGTCAACTGAACCTGAGGCATTGGGGGCGTTCCAGAGCTTCCCGCCGCTTTTGCTTTTTACTTTGCGTGATTTTAAATCAAGCTAAGTAAGGTGGTTGTAGTTTGCTTAATTTTTTAAAGAAAAGAAAAATGCAAAAAAGATTGTCTGAAGAAGTTAGGAAAGGTAAAATCGGCGTTCCTGATGCTCTTGCTGAATTGAAAAAACATGGCTTTAAGGCTTCTTCTTTGTTTAAAAGCAATTTAAGGTTGCAGCAGGGGGGTTTCTTAGGGAAAAAGGTTTTTTTTTGAAAAAGTTGAAAAGCAGAGGAAAGAAGGAAGGAAATTGAAAAAAGAGAAGGAAGTTGAAGATGTTGATGTTATTAAAAGGAATTTGAAAGTATTTCGTTCTGTTAATTCATTGCTTGGTAAAGGAGCTATTGATGAGGAAGAGGCTGTGAGGATAGCTGGGGAAATGGGCTTGAAGCATCCTGAAAAATGGCTTGATGAGTATAAAGTTGTTTTAAAATGGAATAATGCTTATAATGAACTTGTTAAAGAGGAAAAGTAATTGTTTTTTTTAAGTTGTGGGTTTTATCAGTTGTTTTTAAAAACAATAACTGTTTCTAAACAAAAATAAAGGAAGTAAAAAAGTTGATTTGATGAAGTTAGTTAAGTTTTTTGCTATTTTGGTTTCAGTGATTTTGTTTGAAACTTTTTTCATAGTTGGAGTGCGTTTTACTCAGCCTGAACAGCAGATTAAATACGTTTACTTGCAGGAGCAGGGTCCTCAGGTTGTTCAGAAAATTATAAAATGCCCTTTTAATGAATCAGGAAGAACAGTCACTGTTTTTGGAGTTGGAGTGCATGACGATAACAAGACAGGTGAATTGATTGACATTCACTTGACTCTTAAACCAGGGGAAGGCAGGATTTATTTTGACACGACCAATCATGCTTTCGGAAGCTCTATTCAAGATTCAATTCCTCTTGTCATTTACAATGTTGAAAAAGAAACAAACACGAGCTTAAGAAACGAAGACGTTTTCATAAGGCTTGATTCAATTTCACATGACATTGACGGCAGTTCAGCTTCAGCTACTATGGCAATTGGCTTGATTGCTTTGCTTGAAAACAAGAACATTAACAAGTCAATTGTTTTAACAGGCACTTTGACTAAAACAGGCAAGATTTTGAAAATCGACGGGCTTGATGTAAAAATAAAAGTAGCTGAACAAAAAGGAGTGGAGGAAATTTTAATTCCATCAAGCCAATGCAATGAAGTTCCTGAAAATGTTTCAATTAACGTTGAATGCGTTGAAACCCTTGATGAAGCTTTTGAAAAAATGACTTACTAACAAGCTGTTAAAAAAAAATATTGAGCGCTTCTTTTAAATAATAGTAATAATACAATCTTTTCAGCAAAATTCAAAAGTAGGGGTAGCCAAGTGGTTACGGCGCTGGCCTGCTAAGCCAGTTTCCTTTCGGATGCGCGGGTTCGAATCCCGTCCCCTACGCTTCATTTTCATTTTTTTAATTGTGAAAAAAATAAGTGCTGAAATAGGTGCTTGAATGATTAAAAAAACTAAAACAGTAATCATAGGCGGAGCAGGAATGGATTATCATGTGTTCAACATGATTTTCAGAAACAACCCCTCTTATGAAGTTGCTGCTTTTACAATGGCTGAAGAACAGAACCTCGGCACCACTAATAAGAAGCTAAGAAGCTATCCAAAAGAATTAGCTGGAAAATTTTACAAGAAAAGCATTCCAACAATTCCTGAATCAAGTTTGAAAAACTTTATTAAAAAAAATAAAATAAGGTTGTGCGTTTTTGCTTATTCTGACGTTTCACATGAAAACTTGATGCATTTGGCTTCAATTGCCTTGTCAGCAGGAGCTGATTTCAAGTTAATTTCGCCTGAAAATTTAATGATTGAATCAAAAAAACCAGTAATAGCAGTGACTGCTGTGAGAACAGGATGCGGAAAATCACAGCTGTCAAAATACCTGATGTCTTATTTGAAGCAGAAAGGGCTTAAGGCAGTTGCTGTAAGGGAGCCAATGCCTTACGGTGACTTGAAAAAACAAGTTGTAATGAGGTTTGAAACTTACAATGATTTAAAAAAATATAATTGCACTATTGAAGAAAGGGAGGAGTACGAGCAGTACATTGAACAAGGAATGGTTGTTTATTCAGGAGTTGATTATGAAAAAATTTTAAAACAAGCTGAAAAAGAAGCTGATGTAATTGTATGGGACGGAGGCAATAACGAAGTTCCTTTTTTCAAGCCAGACTTGTGGTTTGTCATAGCAGATCCCCTGAGAGCTGGAGATGAATTAAAATCTCATCCAGGAGAAGTTAATTTCAGAAGCGCTGACTACATAGTCATCAATAAGGAAAATTCTGCATCTAAAAAGCAAGTCGTTGAAATCCTGAAAAACGCTGAAAAAGCAAACTCGAAAGCAAAAATTATTCATGCAAACTCTTTGATAGCAGCTGATGAAAAGTTCAAAATTAGAAACAAGAAAGTAATTGTAGTTGAAGATGGGCCTACAACAACTCACGGCGGGCTTGGATTCGGAGCAGCTTTCATTTACGCTGAAAAACAAGGAGCTAAAATAATCAATCCTAAAAAGTACTTGACAGGAAGCTTGAAAAAAGTTTATGAAAAATTCCCTCATTTGAAAAAAATAGTGCCTGCAATGGGCTACTCAAAAAAGCAGTTGAAGGACTTGCAAAAAACTTTAAACAAAGCAGAAGCTGATTACATTGTTTCAGGCACGCCAATCAATTTAGCCAAGCTTGTCAAAACAAACAAGCCAATAATCAGAGTAAGGTATGAAATAAGAGAAAAGAAAGGAAACGAAATCAAAAAAGCAGTAGACAAGCTCATTAAAAAATTAAAGTAATTTTTCAAAAAATTCAATGTCAGAGATAGCGTCAGGCGATTCGCATGTTAAGGTGCCTTTTACTTTGAAATCCTTAAGGGCCTGAGCCAAGTTTTCATAAGGAAAGTCGCTTTCCCTCAAATCAACATGGTATTTTTCTCCTTTCTCGCCGTAAACAATGCCTGAAAAATGACCATGAAACCTTTTCAAAAAACTTTTGTCCTGTTGTTCAATCTTCTCAAGCACTTCGCTTGGCTTTGTTTTTCCTTGGCTTACTGCCCATAAATGCGTGAAATCAACTGTCATGCCCAAGCCAGGCACGTCATTCATTAAATTCAGCAGTTCTTCAAGGGTTCCGAACTGCGTTTTCTTGCCCATTGTCTCAGGGCTTAATCTAACCTTCCAGTTCTTTTCTTTAATCTTATCTTGTATTTCATTCAATTCTTTTTTCATTTTATTATAAACTTCTTTTGGATTTTTTTTCATGTAAAAACCAGCGTGAATTACAACATCTCTTGCTTTCATTAGATCAGCGTACTCTAATGTTTTTAAAATTCTTGCTTTGCTTGCCTTTACCTTCTGAGCTTCAGGGGAATTCAAGTTGATGAAATAAGGAGCATGCACAGTCAAAGGTATTTCTGACTTTTCTCCTATTTTTTCAGCTAATTCTTTTTTAATGTTGATGCCGTGTGTAAATTCAACTTCCAAGCCCCATCCTCTTTTTTTAATCACTTCAAGTCCTTCAAGCAAACTTGGAGCTATCCCATGCAAGCCGCTTAGCAAAAGTTCAACCATAATGATTTTAAAAGAAGTGCATATATAAAAAAACACACAACAATGCAGGGGTAGCCAAGCGGTCAACGGCGATGGACTCAAGATCTCCATCTAAACAAAAGCTGGTGATGGGTTATCCATTCACTCAGTGTGTTCGAGGGTTCGAAACAGCCGTATCCGGCTGGCGGGCTGAGACGACGTTCACTTCGTTCAGTCGTCTGGTTTTCTTTTTAAAAAAGAAAAATAGTCCGCTTTCAGTTGGGGACAGCTGACGAAACTCCCTTCCCCTGCATTCAGAAAAACCAGGTCACTAAGCGAAGCGCATGTGGTCTGCGGGAAGATCAGAAACTCCCTAGAAATGAGAGGGGCAGCAAGCCCCTCGCGTTTCGGTGAGGATCCCCTGCATTCAGAAAAAGTAGACCGCGTTAGAAAAAAAATTAGAATTGGAGTTGAGGAAATAAAATGACAGTTGAATTCGGTGAATTTAAAGGAAATAAAATAATAAGATTGAAAAGGAATGAAGAAGACAAGTTTCCATTCAGTTTTGGAAAAAACAAAGCAAGGCTGATAGTGGAAAATTTTGAAGAAATTAAAAAATTCGCAGAAGAAGAATAGAATTCTTTTTATTCCTTCTTTTTTTCTTCTTGTTTTTTATTGCTGAAAATCCTTAATTTTATTTGATGTTCAGGCAGAAGCTGAAGCAATTAAGGGAAAAGAACAGAAGCAGGGAATTTAAAAATTCAAGGAAAAGGCCTTTGCGTGTTGCGTTCATAGGCATTGACAGCAGCGGCAAGTCTTCAATTTCAAGAAAAGTAGCAAGGGAATATGAAAAGGAGTATGGTGAAAAAGCAGGTTATTTGAAGCTTGGAAGCTATTCTAATTCAGGCAAGGTTGCTCGCAAGGCAGGCAAGGTTTTTGACGCTATTGGAAGAATTCCTTCTGAAAAAACAGCTTTCGAAAGCCTTAAAAACACTTTTTATTACTTGTCTTTTCCTGTTATTAAAATCATGGAAGAGAAAGGCAAGGACATAATGGTTAATGACAGGTACCCTCGTCTTGACTTGGAGTTGTTCAAAGAGATTCATAATAACAAGAAAAGGACGAAAGTGCTGTATCCTTTGCTTAAAACTCTTTCTGGAACTGCTTATCCTGATATCGTTGTTATCCCGCGTAGAAAACCAGAGGAAGCAATGAAAGACATTTCAAAAAGGAAAGGTGTCAAAGACAAGCATGAGAACATTGCGGATTTAAGGAAAATGGATAAGGCTCTTGATAGTTTAATTAAGGATTTGGAAAACAAGGGGGTCAAAGTCATTGAAATTGATGTTGATAAATTAATTAAGAGGCATGGCAAGGGAGAAGTTTCTTCTGAAAAAGCCGCTGAATTAGTTAAGAAAAAAGTTGATGAATTGCTTGAAAAAGAATTTAAATAGTTGAACTTGTTTTTAATTAACCAGGCAATTGATCAAAGGAGGGAATTGAAAAATGACTGAAGAAGAACTGAATGTATTGAAGCAAATACTTGAAGAAATTAAGGGTTTAAGAGAGGATATTGTGGACTTGATGTCAGAAGAAGATGAAGAAGACGAAGAAGACGAAATTGAAGAGCCTGATGATTCAATTTTTAACAAGCAGGGAAATTCTGTTGATTAAGTCTCTTGTGTTATTTCAAGGTGGTTTATGAATGGTTGATGATTGTGTTTTTTGCAAAATGGTAAAAGGAGAAATTGAAGTAGCTAAGATATACGAAGATGATAAGCACCTTGTTTTCATGGACGGCTTTCCTTACTTGAAAGGACAGGTGCTTGTTATTCCAAAAAAGCATGTGAAAAATTACTTGGATATGCAGGAAGAAGATTACCTTGACTTGATGAAATTAAGCAGGAAAATAGCTGAAGCTATGAAGCAGGCTTTCAAGCCGCTGGTTGTTGCTTTGGTTATTGAAGGGCTTGAAGTGCCTCATGTTCATGTAAAGCTGTATCCAATAAGGCAAGGAGAATATCTTGGAATACCTGCTGGAGAAAAACCAGAGCAGAAGGAACTAGCTGAATTAAGTGAAGTTATTAAGAAGCAGTTGAAAATGGATTGAAGAAGAAATGAAAAAAATTAAAATAAGTAGTTTCGATGAAGAAATATTAGCTAATTTCGGGTTTACTCCTGAGTCTCTTAATGAAATGTATGACGTGCTTACGCAGACAAACGAGATAATTGAAAAGTATTCCAGCAACTCAGCTGCTTTTCCAGACCAGATGCGTAAAAAAATATCAGGAATTAAAATGGAAGCAGATAACTTGTTTCTTGAATTCAATGAATTGTACATGCTTACAAGTGATTTGATTGAAAAATATAAGAAGGTAAAGCTTAATGAAAAAGCAGTTATTGAAGAGAAAGAAGTTAACAAAATTCTTAAATTTAAAAAAAAGCTAAAAAAAAGAATAGCTAAGCTTATACAAAACACTGAAAAATTCATAACTAGTTTGAAAAATTATGAAAAAAAGCAGCCGATAATTTAAAACAAGAATCAGAAGGAGATGATTTGTTAAAATGGCAGAGTCTTTAAACGTTGATGAAAAAATAGAGAAAAAAATAAACGAGCTGTATAACTATTCTCCTACTTACTTGCAGGAGCTTGAAGATAACTTAAAAAAATTAAATGACTTGATAGAAGATTACCTTGAATCAAGCCCTTCTCTTCTGCATGAAGACAGAAAACTGATCCTTTCAGTGAACTTTGAAGCAGACGAGCTGAAAACAATGCTGTATGAAGCTGGTTTTTACTCTGAGCAAATAGTGAAAAACGTGAGAAACGCAGTGCTTAACAACAAAAAAGAAATTAAAAAAGAAAACCAGAAGCAAGCAGAGCAGATAAGAAAAATAATCAAAGAATATGAACAAAGGGCTCCTGGTTTGTTCTTAAACCTCAGGAAGCACATTAAGAAAATGAGAAAAATTTACTGAAGAAAGGGCTCGTAATTCAGTTGGTAGAATACCTGCTTCGCATGCAGGATGTCCCGCGTTCAAAAACATCAACGCAACAAGTTGCGTTTGCTTTGAAAATCGCGGCGAGTCCACTTCTTTTTTCAAGCTTTTTCCCGCATCATTTTTGCAAGCTCTTTCATTGCTTCCTTGTTCCATTTCTCCTGCTCTTGTTTTGTCAAAGCGCTTTGCTTTTTCAGCAGAAACAAGGCAAGTTTTTCAGCTTGCTTTACAGGCACTTTGTTCTTAACCAAGTTTATTTGAAAATCATTTTCAATTCTTTCAAGTTCTTTTAATGTTTCTTCAGCTATTTGCTGAGGCTCTTTCAGTTCTAACCTGTTTTGCTTTGCTTTCGCCTGCTTTCTTATCTCAACTACTTTGTTGAAAAGTTCTTCAAGTTCTTTTGCTTTCTGCGGGTTTGTTTGCATGCTCCTTGTTATCTCTTCACCTAACTTAACTAAGTATTTTTCTTCAGGAGGGTTCAGCCCTTCTTTTTTTATTTTTTCTTCAATGCTTTCTCTTATTGCTTTTGTTTCAAGCGCTTTTTCTTCAAATTTTCTTTTCATTTCCTCTAAGTTTCCTCTTACTGTTTTTTTCCTTCTTGCCATTTCATCCTCATTCCTCATATTCTTTTGAAACCACTTCTCTTATTTCTTTTGCTCTTTTGTCTCCTATTCCTTCAACTTCTTTTAATTCCTGCTTGGAGGCAGTGAATACTTTTTCAACTGACTTAAAATGCTTCAGCAGGGACTTTGCCATTGAAGGCCCGATGCCAGGCAATGACTCTACTATGAACCTCTGCTGTTCTTCGAAGTTCATTGCTTTTTTTTCTCCTCTTAATGCAACTTCTCTTTTTTCTTCAAACTGCTCTTTTCTAGCTAAAGTCAATAGGAATTCAATTGTTTCTTCTTGGTTTTTGGTTTGAATCACTGGAATTCCGAAGTCAATTAAAAGAGAAGCAAGAGCTCCTCTGATTGCAGCGTCGCTTACTTTCCTGATGCCAAATACTTCTCCTTCAATTACAAACAATGGCTTTGCAAAATTCTGCTTCAATTCCTTAGCTTGCTTGAACAGCCTCCCATCTATTATTGATTGTATGAAGTCGTTTCCGCTTTTTCTTTCAACAGCCACCCTGTCTGATAATAAGTAATCAGCTACTTCCAGCTGCTTCGACTTTATGACTATTCCTTCTTTTTTCACTAGTTCCCTGATCAAGCCTGAGCTTCTTTCCCTATGATCCACGAAAATCAACAGTTTCTCCTGCTCTGACTTTTCTTCAATGAAAGAGCCGAGGGTAACTTGCTTCTCTGGCTTTGACTTCAGCACTTTGTCTTGTTCTTTCAGCAGTTCTTTCATTTTCTTTTCTTTGCTTCTGCTTATCCAGTAATAAGCTTCGTCGCGCGTGTTTTCAGTCATCAAAACAATGATTCTTCCTTGTTTTTTTCTTCCTGTTCTACCTCTTCTTTGAATGTTTCTAATTTCAGAAGACACTGGCTCGTAGTAAATAATCAAGTCAACATTAGGAATATCTAATCCTTCTTCTCCAACAGAAGTGCAGACAAGAGTCTTGAACTTGGATTCCTTAAAGTCATTTAAAATTTCAATTTGCTTTTTCTGAGTCAATCCTTTCTCAAGCCCTTTTGCAGCTTGCCCGATAAACTTTTTTGCAGTAATGCCTTCTTTTTCAAGGGTTTTTCTGATTGTCTCAGCCATGTCCCTGTAATGCGAAAAAACAATAATCCTCTCGTTCTTGTCTTTTTCTTGTTTCATTATTTCAACTAATTTGTCCAGCTTGGGGTGGTGCTTGTTTTTCTCCCTAAGCAAGTCCATTAAAACCATTGCCTTCTGCACTTTAAGGTTTTCTAGAATTTTCTTGCTTGACTTTGTCTTCTCTCTTCTGATTTTTTTCAAGTAATCAACAGCAGGTTTTACATCCTGCGTTTCCAATAACTCTAATAAGTGATTCAATTTGATTAAAACTGACACGAGTGAAATTGCCTGGAAAGTCTGAAAGTTCTTGTTATGGTAACTCATCAGCCTTTGCTGTATCAAGAGCAAGTGCTTTTTGTTCGGCTTTGCGCTTATCCTCACATCCAATTCCTTCAGTTTCTTAACTGTTTCTGCAATTGCTTCTTCCAAATTGCTTTTAACTTCCTGAAACTCCTGCGGAAACTTGACTTTAACCCATTCCACTTTTTTTTCATAAACATAAGGAGTCACGTCAGCGTCTTTGTCTGTCTTGATTTCAATATTTTTAATGAACAAATTGTCACAAATTGCTTGAATTTTCTCGCGAGTAGCTCCAGGAGAAGCAGTCAAGCCGAGTATGGAGCCGTCTTTTTTTTCCTTCAAGTACTTCTCAGCTATGAATACATAGGAGTAGCCGCGCATTGCATGATGAGCTTCGTCAAAAATCACCAGCTCGACATCCCTTAATCTTGCAACTCCATTTATGATATCTGATTCTATCGTCTGCGGAGTTGCAGCAATTATCTTAGCGTCCCATAAAGGCTTTCTTTTATGAGGCGCAACTGCCCCTGTCATCACAGCAAATTCCTCGTCAGGCAAGTTAAGGAACTTCTTCAGGCTTTCATAATGCTGGACAACAAGAGGCTTAGTAGGAGCTAAAAACAGCACTTTGCCTTTTTTTTCATCTAGTAATCTTGCAATTACTTGAGCTGCTATTACTGTTTTTCCAAGAGCAGTTGGAGCAACTATTAAAGTATTGCCTTTGCTGAAAAAAGAGTCAACTAATTCCTCTTGATACTCTCGCTTTTCAATCACATCCTTCCGAAGAAGGGGAAGATTTACGAATGAAGCCATTTTAAAATAATCCACTTTAACTTTTTACACTGCTTTATTTAAGCTTTTTTAAGTAATTAAAGGTTTCTCAGGGTTTTATTTAAAAAAACAAGGGTTTTGCAAGGTTTTTGCAGGAAAAGGTTTTATACTAAGTTGTTTAGAATTATTTAATGTGACGAATTCTGGTAAAATCAGTTAAATTAAAATAACCGTGCGGAGGTTGGTATCAATGACTGATTTGCCAATAGCACCTGTAGACAGGCTAATTAGAAAAGCAGGAGCAAAAAGAGTAAGCGAAGAAGCTGCAATTGAAATGACTAAAATACTAGAACAAAAAGCAGTTGAAATAGCCAAAAAAGCAAATTTACTGGCTCATCATGCTGGACGAAAAACAATCATAACCGAAGACATTCAACTCGCGTTGAATGCAATGT
>CAZXTN010000008.1:0-25804 GCA_964643685.1 Microcaldota archaeon | reverse complement strand
AATGGAACAACAACCTCCAACTAAACGTGCCAAAAACAGGAACAATAGAAGTAATGGAATAATTGCTTTTTTTAGAAAAGGTGAAAGCAGCAAACGCTGCTTTCAAGTGCGCCTAGCGGGATTTGAACCCGCGCTGCGAGCTTGGGAAGCTCGTATCATACCCCTAGATTATAGGCGCTTTGCATCTCTTTTTATCTTTTTTAAGTTTTTAAATTATAATCTTTTTTCAATGAAGCAAAATAGCTAAAGCATCACGCGTTCCAGGCCCCAAGCCAAGCACTACTAAGCTAAATAAAAAAAGCCATCTCCAATTACCCCTGCTTTCTTCTTCAATAAAACGAGAAACAAACAAAACAAATAATATCTTCAATGGAATAAACAGCCAAAACAACCCAGCATTCAATAAGAATTTAGGAAGCACATGCTGCTCCCAAAAACCACCAACAATTAAAATTGCAGTGACGCTGCTGCAAGCGTCAAGCGAATGAGCAAAAACAGCTGTCCAAGCTTCCATTGACTTCAGAAATTTTCTGAATAACAAAAAACTCAGAAAAAAAGAAATAAGAGCAAGGGAAACAGCTATTAAAAACCCGCTCCAATTCCTGCTCTCAAGCAAAGCAATTGTTAAGAAAAAAGCAGCAAGCACAACTCCATTTAACTCTGCAAAATTCTTAACTCCTTTTTTCTCAACCCACAAGCTGATTAAAACAATTGAAAAAATGAGAAAATAAATCCCAGGAGTCACAAACAAGAACCTGAAATAGCCCAAGAAATTAAAAAAACCAGTGTCCTGCAAAGCCCTTAAAACTCCCCCAAGAATTATAAATGGAGCAAGGGAAAAAAATAATTTCTCATCAAATTTTATTTTCATCTTCTCAGAAACCTTTTCAATAATAAATAAAAAAATTATAAAAACAATTCCAAAAAAAAGAGTGTTAACAATATTATACCCTGTGCCTTTTACAAGAGGATCTATGAAATAAGCTGACAACCAATCCATCATGTTTATTTTAATCAAGAGAGTAAATATAAAACTATGAACTTGAAAGAACTTCTGAAAGACAAGCTCACAGAAGAAGAAATGAAAAAATTAATCACAAGCTATGACGTAATAGGTTCAATTGCAATAATTGAAATACCCCCAGAACTTCAACACAAACAAAAACAGATAGGAGAAGCAATCATTCAATTAAACAAAAACATTAAAACAGTCTGCAAAAGAGCAGGGCATCATCAAGGCGTTTTCAGAATACGCCCTGTTGAAGTGATAGCAGGAGAAAACACGACACAAACAGAATATAAAGAATCAGGAGTAAGAATGAGATTAGACGTAAACAAAGTTTACTTCACTCCAAGATTAAGCCACGAAAGAGAAAGAATAGCAAAACAAGTCAAAGAAGGAGAAGTAATAGGCGCATGGTTTGCAGGAGTAGGTCCATTTCCACTTGTCATAGCCAAAAAAAATAAAAAAGTTTTAATTTATGCCATTGAGCTTAACGAAAATGCATTCAATAGCCTGAAAGCTAATATTAAACTCAACAAGATGGAGGAAGTAATAAAACCAGTGTTAGGAGACGTTAATGAAGTTGTTGATGAACTGCCTAAATTTGACAGGATAATCATGCCCCTTCCAAAAGGAGCTGAAGATTTCCTAAGCAAGGCATTTGAGAAGGCTAGCGAAAATTGCATAATACACTTCTACACTTTCGCAAAAAAGGACTTTCCTTATACTGATTCTGAAAAACGCATAAAGGAAATTGCAAAAAAAGAAAAAAAAGAGGTTGAAATAATTTCTAAAAGAATTGTCCGCCCTTTTTCGCCATCAGTCGTGCAAGTTGTATTTGACATCCTTGTAAAAAACTAACTTTTGTCGCTTTTTGACGTTAAAAAACAAAAAACTTTATAAACCCTGCTTATCTATTGTTTTAATTGATACACATGGTTAGAAGAAGCAAAGCAAACGACAGCAACATAGGATACTACGCATTCTTGCTAGGTATCTTAATAGCTGTAGTTGCTGGATTAGTGTCTGCAGCAGGACAGCTTGATGACGTCTCATCAGCAACAGTAATCCTTGTCCTAGTAATCCTAGGACTTGTTGTAGGATTATTGAACCTAGTTGAAAAAGACGTAACTGCTTTCTTGCTAGCAGTAGTCGCATTAGTTGCAGTTGGAGGAACAGCAGGGGGATTATCATTAATCCCATTCATTGGAGTTCCTTTAGCTTCAATAATAAACAACATAGCGGCTTTCGTAACACCAGCAGCAGTTGTTGTCGCTTTAAAGACAATCTGGGACTTGGCAACAATCTAAAAAAACAAGTTCCTGAAACCCTGAAAGAAAGGAGAAAGGTTTTACTTCCTTTTCTTCTTTCTGTTCTCTTCCTTTTCTTTTCAATCTTGCTAATCAGAATCAGTTGCAATTGTTGAAGCGGGCCTGAGAGGATTTTCGCATGCATGCGGAAATATCCGCAAGGCATATTTGAACCCCTGATCTCGCGGTCCGAAGCCGCGCGCATTAATCCAAACTATGCTACAGGCCCAAATTATTTAGTCAATAAAAAAATTTATTAAATTGAAAAAAGTTTTTTCACTGCTCTTGCCGTTCTTCCTCTTCTTCAACAGGCACGTTGTCAAACAATCCTTTCCTATGCTTTAACTTCACTTCAGGTTCTTTTTCTGTTTTTAAAAACAAGCACAGGAAAGAAGTAATGAAGGGAATTGTCATGTTGCCTATTGTGTAAATTATGCTTGCCAGCATCAAGCCAGTTAACAAAGGAAGAGAGTCTAAAAAACTTTGAAACAAGGGCATGTCTTCAATTAAACTAGCAAACAAGGCTCTTTGCGTTGAAGCAATTGAAGAATCTAACTCATAGCCTTCAGGCATGAACTGCTGAGAAGCTTCAACTGAAACTGTTATTATTGATTCTTTAACAAGATTCTGGTACTCGCTTAGGTTAACATTAGTGAAATACAAGCCAACAACAAGCCCTCCTATTGCAAGAGCAAGAGTGATGTTCTTGGAATGGCTCCAGCCAATTCCTATTTTTTCCCAGACATTCTTCGGCTTCTTATGCGTCTTGACAGAGATGAACATTAACCCAATCCAGTAGAACAAAATCATTGCAATGCCTACTTCTGTCAATCCATTGAAGTAATAAAAAAGAAGAGAGGCAGTTAGTATGCTTAAAGTAATAGTCACTGCTCTTTCTTTTTTTACAATTCCTCTTGCGAAGTAATTAATTAAAAAAATGCTGAAAGAAATGAAAAAAACAGAAGCTGCTAAGTTTTTAACAAGCTCCGTGCTTGCTAACTCCTGCATTTTTGTCAAGTCAAAGGAGTAGTCAAAGCTTATGCCTGTTTTTGAAAAAAAGTAAAGGAATAAAAAAGTTGAAGCAGTCAGGAAAAAGATTTCAAGAACCATTTCTTTTTTTTCATCTGAATTCATTTTTCAAAACACCTGTTTCTTTTTAAGGCGTTGTAATCCTGCATGAATCTTTTTCAACTATTATTGTCTTTTCAGCTTGGCTTACTAGCGATTTTTTTTCATCTTGAAGCACTGGGTATCCTTTCAAAGCACCTAGTTTCATTAACTCCCTTACAGCAAGCTTGAATTGAAATTCATTGTCTTTGAATTTTTTAGCCAGCCATCTTTCAGCAAAAGGCAATGAAGGGTAATCATTTCTTATAATTTCAAGAACTTGTCTTGCAGTGCTGTTTCTTGTAAGCACATCCCCCTCATAAGTGAATATTTCAGTGTAACTTCCTTCGCTTACATGCCCTTTTCCAGTTGATGCAAAAGGTTCAATCGCAATTGCAAAACCTTCTTCCAACTCCCATGAATCCTGTTGCTCCACATTAGGCACGAAGTAACCAGCATGAAGCTCATACTGTTCAAGCATATGCCCACCTAAATTTTCAACTGGCTTAAAACCATACTCTTTAATTGTTTCCTCTATTTCCCTGCTTATTTCATGGCTGCCTATGCCTGCTTTTATCACTGACAAAGCATTTTCAAGCGCCTGTTCAGTTGCTTCAACAAGCTTTCCATTTTCTCCGCTTAAGTCAACTGTTTCAGCAGTGTCTCCAATATAACCCTTGTAATGAGTTCCTACATCAACTTTCACTACATCATTTTCGCCGAATGTCAATTCATCATTCAGTTTAGGGGTATAATGCGCTGCCTGGTGGTTTATTGAAATGTTAATTGGAAAGCTCCAACCACAGTCCTGTTTCAAAATCCATTGCTCAACCTCTTCAACTAACTCGTAAACACTCTTACCTGGCTTGACAAGAGAAGCTGCTTTTTTCCTAGCTTCACCTGCTACTTTACCTGCTTTCAAGTAATAATCAAACCTGTTAGGATCTTCTTCTTCAATCCATTCAATTTCCTCTTCGTTCATTTGCAATTATCTCCTTTTCAATTTCTTTTTAATCCTTTTTGTTTTAAAACCATTTGTTCAACCCTTCTTGCTTGCCTTTGTACCTCAACTCATCTTCAGTTACCCCAACTTCTCTTATTATCTTCATGACAGCTGGAAGCACTTGGTTTTCAATGTAATACTCAGCGTCATACTTCTTGTTTCCAATTAATTGAATTGGAATTGCCCTGTCTGAAATGTTGCCTGAACCCTGCACTATCACGTACTCAAGCATAGTTCCTGTTTTCACTTTATAACCTGCTTTAATCAGCTTCTTAGCTGCTTTTACATGAGGAGCCTGCTGTTCATACTTGTCAATTTTTCTTTTAATCTGAGTGTAAATTACAAATTCTTTCAAGTCAATTTTCCTGTCCCTAATATCCTGTATTGTTTTTTTCACAATCTCTTTTGCTTTTTCAGGGCTTCCTTGTTCAAGAATTGCCTTGATTACTTTCCTCTGCGTTTCCTTTGCTATGTTGCTCCAGTCTCTTCTCACTAATTCAAATCCTTTTATTTCAAGCCCGCCGTCTTCTCTTATCAAAGCGTATTTTTTCTTAACAGCTCTCTTGCCTTCTTTTCCGCTTACAAAAATTCCTCTTGGGAAGTAGCCTTCAAATTCAAGCTCCATTCCCTCTGGCAAACTCGCATTTATTTTTTCAACAAAATCAAACACATCCTGCTTGGTTTTTCTGTCACCGAGTTTTAAAAAAACAGAGTCAGTGTCAGCGTACAAGACGCTGAATCCTTCTTGTTCAGCTTTTTTTATTGTCTCATGAATTTTTTCACGCGCCCATGAAGTAACTGATTCACCTGCTTCACGTGAGTACCACTTGGCGCGAGCGTAAACCATGTAACCATAAGAAGAATTAGCTATTATTTTCAAAGCCCATTGCCTATAATAATTAAACTTGTATTGAGGAGTTCCTTTCTTGTACTTTTTCATCTCCTTTTTTATTTCTATTCTCTTTTCAAGAAATTCTTTAAGCATTTTTGGAATCAAGCCAATTGGCTTCTTGCAGAACCTATGCCCTTTAGGAGACACGTTGTAATCCTTACATGGCTTGTTATAGGTTGTCTTGTCAATGTTATAAGCAATTATCAAAGTAGGGTATAAGGAACGGAAGTCGCATACTGCAATTTTTTCATGCAGTCCCTTCTCAGGCTGCTTTACAAAACCACCTTCAATTCCCCTCATCATCCTTTGCTTGACTTCTTTTTCACTTGGAGTGTTTGGAATTATTAACTTTCTTTGCACTGCTTCTCTTATAAGAAGCCATTCCACCATCTGAGAAGTGCTCATTCTAGTAACTTCGTATATCGGAAGCCCAACTAGTTTGCTGATTTCAACATAAAGAGGAAGCAACTCCTTTGCTATTTCATAACCAGCTATTGCATCTTCCTTATTGTATTGAATAAGGGTTTCAAGCTCTTTTCCTCCTTTTTCCCACATGCTCCATATCTTCCACGGCTCTATGTCAAGCTTTTCCTTGCCAAACATCTCCTTGTAAACTGCTTCTAAGTCTTTTTTAGGAATGTTCATTGCCCCAACTTTGTTCAGAAAAGCCACTCCATCATAAGCATCGAAGTGAAGCAAGCCAAAAATATCTGCTTTTGTGCTGAACGCTCCTCTTTTAATCTGCACAGGCGAACCGTCTTTTGACAAGTCAAGTTCTATTCCCAAGACACTGCATCTTTTTTTCAAATAAGGCAAGTCAAAACCAGAGGAATTGTAACCAGTCAGCACATCAATTTTCTCCTTCTTCAACTTGGATAAGAAGTCAAGAATCATCTCCTTTTCAGTTCCCTTGTTTTTCTTCCAGTAAAACACTCTCGACTCTTTTCCATCGCAGTAGCTTATCATCAAAATAGGGTCTTTTCCAGGGTTAGGCATGCCTTCCTTGTTGTAAACCTCCAAGTCAAAAGAAGCCATTTTCAAATACGTTTCCTCCTTTTCAACTTCTTTAAACTCTGCTTTTTTCTCATCGTACTCATATGTCCTTGTGGCGTACAAGTTGTTGTCAATTAAAAAACGATAAACGTGTGGAATGTTAGCTTCAATTGGCTCAAA
Source organism: Microcaldota archaeon (assembly GCA_964643685.1). Taxonomy (GTDB): domain Archaea; phylum B1Sed10-29; class B1Sed10-29; order B1Sed10-29; family JAJRYS01; genus CAZXTN01. The sequence goes on along the minus strand of CAZXTN010000008.1, from coordinate 19,316 downwards.
TTCTTTCAAGTCCTCTCTTAGCTTAATCACAGAACCAGGATTATCCACTGTTATCTTGTAAAGAACTTGTTTTTCCTTTTTTTCTTTTTCAACTTTTTTCACTTCAGGTATTTGTTCTATGCCTTTCTCGTATTTTTTCAAATAAAAATAAGGAGGAAATTCCTTTACTATTAATTTTTCCTGTTCCTTGTTTTTGAAAAGAATTTTTATCTTTTCTCCTTCGCTTTTCAAGTCAAATATGAATCCTTTCATTAATTGTTTTTTAAGTAAGCTTTTTATTTAACCCTTGTTTTTATTTGAATTAATGGCTGACAAGGAATGGCAAGCAGTTTTAAGGCAATTGAAAACAGAAATTCAATCCCTTGATTCTAAAATAAGAGTAGTTGCTCAGAGAATGAGAGTAATTGAGAAAAACGAGCAGATTATTGGAAAAACTCTTGTCAACCACAACAAGAAGCTTAAAGAACTTGAAAGGACAGGAAGCTCCACCATGCAAAGCCATGAGCTTGTCTCTACTCAGCCGCAAATTGACTCTAAAATAGTTTCCCAAATTGAAGAACTTAATTCTCTTGTAAAAGACTTAGTCAAGGAAATTAACTACAACAGGGAATTAATTGACTCCATGCGCCAAGACATTAATGAAATGAAATACGTGTTAGACACTGTAAACCCAATGGAATACGTTACTTTAAACCAAGTAAAAGAATTAATCAAAGACAATCTTAATAAATAACAAACTTTCTTCTTTTCACTCCTCCTCGTTTCAAGAAGACATGTTCTGCCTTAATTTTATCCTGTAAGGGCGTGAGTTCCTTTCCTTAACAGCTGCTTCTGATTGCGAAATAAAGCTTATTCTGATTGTTTCAGTGTCAAGCATGAATTCATTAGCTTCTGCTTCTGATTCAAAACCAGCTGCCACTCCAATTCCTTTTTCAAGAGCCTTTGAATAAGTTTTAATCAACTCTTTTTCAATTTCCTTCACAGGCTCAGTTGGAAAGTAATCTTTTCCTTTAACCAAGCATGCTATTGATTTCAATTGAAATGAAGAGAATGTTTTTTCATAATCTTTTTCCATTGTTTTTACAAGAGAATAAAGAAGAGCTTTTTTTACCATGCTCTTTTCTCCGCTTACATTCACTCTTATTATCGAACCCATTGATTTGGAATAAGGAGGTATGAATTTCCTGTAACTTGTTTCTCCTTTGAAATAACCAGGGTACTTTTTTCCAAGAACCTTCAACCACCTCACAGCCCTGTAAACATGAAACTTTTTAGTTTCATCGCTTGTCATCATCACTTTCTGTTCAAGATCCTCAAGAGAATTAATCTCCTCCTTGTTTTTTTCAAAAGCAGTTGCCATCACTTCCCTTGCTTCTTCTGCTATGAAACCTTCAGAGTCAATTGAAAAAATTTCAGCAAGCATTTTCTTATCCAGCAGCTTCAAATCAATGCCAAGTTCACTTATCTCAGCATGCTTAATAGGAAGCCCGATTGGTTGCACCTGCTGTTCTTTCTGGTAATCAAAATTCCTGTTAGGGTAATTCATTTTTGAAAAACTTCCGTCATAATCAAACACTATGCCTATTTTTCCAGCAAGCACCGCGTTTTCAAGAATAACATGCACTGCTTTTTCAACTTCAACTTCATTTCCTATAATTAAAGTGCTTAAGAAAGAATTAATATCCTCTTCCTTCTCCACTCCTTCAAGCGTTTTTCCAAGAGGAACTTTTACGCTTGCCCTTACAGGCTCTACTCCTTTTCCCTCTCCTGTTATCAGAGAAGTCATTAAAAGAGGATCTGACAGCAACTCTCTTTGAACATCCTTGCCTGCTCTTTTCAATTCAGTCAAAGTCAGGGAAAAAAGTCTTGTTTTTTCATTCAAATCCTCTGCTTCTGCCTCTATTTTTTTAAACTGCTCTTCAACAACCTGATTTAAGAGTTCAAGCGAACTGTAACTTGGGCCAGAAGATATGCTGAAAAAAACAGTCTTATGAGTTGGAAACTGCTTTTCAATGATAGTTGAGTAATTTTTAAACTCTTCAGTTAACCTATGCGCATTTCCCTGAACGTGATAAAACCTAGTTACTAAACTCACTGCCCCTGCCTTTTCTTTTTCATAAATCAAAGTAAGAATCTCCTTTTCAGGATTCTCCTTAACCTCTATTTCATAACCATCCCAATTGCCTTTGAATAAATTTTTCCAAGGGCCCCTGATTAACTCCATTATTTGTTAATTTACATAGGATGGGTATTTAAACTTAAATGTTTTTAACTATGAATAATGGACGAGGATAAGAAAAACAAGATTTTAAACATAATAAAATCAATGAAAAAAGAAGGAAGCTCAACAGCAGAAATCAAAAGCACCTTAACAGCAATAGGCTTATCTTCACTTGAGGTAGACGAGCTCATCGGCTCTGTATCAGCTCAGCCTAACTTGAAAGACATTCATGAAAAAGTTAATGACGTCCACGAAGTCGTGCTAAGCGGAAGCGCTTTTAACCCAGCAGTTGAAGAAGTTAAAAAAGCAACTGAAGAAACAAAAGGCATAAAACAAGAAGTCAATGAAATACACGGAAAAGTAACTGAACACTCCTCTTCCTTAAATTCCCTGAATGACAAATTTTCACAACACGCGCAGACACTTGAAACAATAAATCAAAAAATAAACACCCTGCACACTAAACACGAAGAAATTGAAAAAAACTTAAACGAAACTTCCTTCCTTAAAAGCGAAATAAGAGAAGTCAAAGAAATGCTTATTGAACTCAAGCCATTAATCAAAGGCATGGCTGACCTGCAGCAGCAGTTAATTGAAATAAACAAAAAAATGCTCTTAAAACTTGAAAAAAAATAAAAAAACTCTCCTACTTCTTGTCTTTCTTATCAAACAACTTAGAAACAATCTTAACACTCAAGTTTATTCCAATTCCCTTAAACAAACTGTAAACAGGATTAGAAGCCTCTTTCCTAACTCCGAAAGGAAGAGCAGACACTTTATTTAATTTCTCCTCATACTCCTTCTCAGCATCCTTCAACTCTTTCAACAGCTTCTCCTTTACTTCTCCTTTTGCAACAAGAGAATCCACTCTCAACTTCTTAACCTTATCCTCCAACGGCTTAACTTCCTTGTCATAAATAGCCCTGCCAACAGGCGAAAGCACTTCATTTGGAAGAGGAGCCTTGGTTTCAACTGGCTTTGATTGAATAACAACATGCTTCGGCTTGTTATCCACATACTCATAAACAACTTTCTCTTCTTTTTCAAGAAAAACAACAACAGCTGTCAAAACAACACCTAAAAAAACAAGAACACTGCTTCCAGTAACCCAACCTACTAAAACAAGCACAAGTCCAATAAGCAAACTTCTCATCAGCAACCACTTAAAAAAATAGTTCTCTCACAACTCTTTCAACAACTTTCCAATGCCTTTAGCAACATTAGGCAAAATGCCCTTGCTTGTAACTTTAGTCCACCACGGCTTCCTTTGCTTTGAATTAGGAGAGTAAGTCAAATTCATTTTAGATGGAATCCTGTAAGGAAGCTGCTTTGTTGACTCAATAACAATCTCCTCACCCATCTTATAACTGCTTCCGCTCTTCGCCTCCTGCTTTTTTGAAAAAACAGTTGCAAGCAAGCCAATCAAACTAAACACAATTATCAAGAATCCAATTGAAGGCATTGAAGAATAAACAGCAACACCTGCAATTAAACTCACTAACAAAACTGTCCTTGAATTCATTTTCACTCAACTCTTTCATTCACTTTGTTAAAAATTTAATCAAAGCCTTTGCTCCTGAACCAATGCCCCTTAAAGCATCTTCCAAAGCACTTGTCTTCTTAGAAGCATCGTAAATTTTAACCCCCATTTTTTCAGGATAAAGCAAAGGAGGCTCTCCAACATCCTCGTAAATCACAGGATAAATCACATCAGGGTTCTTGTTAACTTCTTTCTTAACTTCACCTGAACTTCTCTTAACAGAACCAAGCCCAATTAAAAACAATACAATTGACAACAGCAACACAAGCCAATTCAAGCCTAAGTAATAAGAAAAAATAACCAAAGCGAGTATCAAAACAATACTTCTACTGTCCATCAACTTTATATTAAGCAATTCAAACTTTAAAAAAACAAGGCTTTTTCCATTTCAAATGCCAAAACACCTTCAAAAATGATTAAACAACCACTTCAAACCCTTACCAACTGCCTTTCCAATAGGCTCAGGCCCCCTCTCCCAAGCTTTAGGAGGGCCTCTTTCAGCTAAATGAATCTCCATCTTCTTAGGGTAAATCGAAGCACCTTCCTCATACTTCCTCTGAACTTTAATAGGCCTGACAATCACACTAGAAGAAGAACTTTTTTTCACAGGCTCCTCCTGTAAAAACAACATTAAAAACAACACAGCTCCAATTACAAAACTCAGCCAAATTTGATTGTAAACAAAACCAAGCAAAACAACAACTAAAAAACCAATAAACAACTGCGAATCACTTGCCATTCAAAAAACCCAATTTTTTAAATCAATAACCGCCAAGCAAGTTCATCAACTCAGGCGAATAACTTCCCCCTCCAGCATTACTCCCCTGCTTCTCATTCTTAATCAAAACAAAAGCAATTATAATAATAAACAAAACAAACCAATACTCCTTCAAGCCAAACAAATAAACAGCGCCAATTCCCAAAATCAAAATACTAGCCATGCCCCAACTGTGACTCAACAAAATAGTAAAAGCAGCTAAGCCTAAAAAAATGTAATCAAAACCCATGCTCCAAGCCATGAAAGCAATCAACAACATCACAACAGTCGTAAAAGTATCCATAATTAATCAAAACCCTCTGCCAATTTTTCAAAAAAAGGATAACCGAAAAAGAAAACCAAAATAAACACCAAAATTTCATAATGCTGATAAAAAGTCAAATAAGCAATAACAGAAGCTAAAATCAAACCCAAAGCCTTAGACTTAGTAAAATCAACAGTCCACTGCAACAAATAAATAAAAACAATTATCATTAAAGCAATTCTAACATCGCTCCAAAGCAAACCCATGTTTTTAATTAAACAACTCCTTGTTTTTAAGCTTTATTGAAAACTAAAATAACTACACTCCCTGCAAAACACCCTGCTTCTAAGCTTATTAAATTGACTTTACGGTCCTTTTTGTAAACCAAAGATTATCAAACCGCTTAAAAACATGCTTCCAATCAAATAAAGCATGTAAGCAGGCGCAAACAAGTACCAGAACTTAACAACTAAAATGTAAATCAACAAACCGCTGATAACATAAGTAAGAATAGAATTTCCAAGAATATTCCTGACAAAAATAAAGATAAGCAAAGCAAAATAAGCCATAATAATAAGCTTGATAATAGGAAAACTAACTGAAAACACAATAGGCAAAAGCATTATCAAAACAAACACGAGGATAATGGTTAAAAAATTCGTATTCAAAAAACCCCTCTTTTCAACTGCTTTCAACTTCATTTCTTTCAAACACCTTTCAATACCTTGCTCTCATTTTCCTTAAACTATGCTGCTGATGCTGAGCTTCTTTAAAACTGTGATGAACACCATGCCCTCCTTCTTCTTCCCCTGCTTCCATTTCACCATGCATATCCATGCTTTTCCACGGCTTTGCAATAGCCAAGTCAAACAAAATTGAAGTAAAGCCAAATATCACAAACAAGTAAACAAACATCATTGGCCCGAATATTTTGAAATAACTTGTGAACAGGAACAAGTAAGCCACTCCAGCCACTAGCAAAGTAACTACTGGCGATTCACCGAACCTGTTTTTAAAAAACTGAATAATGTAAAGCAGAATAACAATTTTAAAACCAAGCATCAGCAAGTTAAAGTCTTGCCCAACGCCCATTGCATTAAACATGGAATCAAACAAACCTAAAACAAACATTTTCAACAAGCCTCTAATTTCTAATTAAAACAAAAACAAACAAGATATAAAAACATTAAGGAAAAAAAAGAAAAGAAATAAGGAGAGGGTTAACTTTCAGAGTAACATTGTTCTGTTGTTGGATCATAATTAGGATGGTCATTAGGACAGCATATCCCTCCTCCAATATAATTAGCTTCTTCAGTGCAAATGTAATTAGATGGGCAATGGTAGTAGTTGGTAATTGTGGTTAAAGTTGTTATTTCTTTAGAAGTGCCACAATTTTCTGGATTGTAATCTGTTACATCCAAATTGCTTGCATCCTTACACTCATTAAATGCAGAACTTGTTCTGCAAATTGTTCCACTTGCAGCAACATACTCTCTTGATTTTTCTGAATTGCTTCCTGAAGCTTCTTTTATGCATACTCCTCCTGTTTGTCCTAATTCAGCTGGCTTGAAATCATAACCTTCAGGGCAAACATTTGAGATATCTGATATAAAGACATTTCTTACTTGAGTTTTATGCCTTGTATTTAATCTTCCTTGTGCTAAATGCCAATCAGCCAATATTTGGATAGTGACAATGTCTCCTTTTTTAGCAGGGCTAGGATTGTCTTCTGGCCACAAGTTAATACAATAACTTTTTTCCAGAATTTCAGGATTAGTTTTATGAATTTCATTTCCATCATTCCAAGAGATTACTTCCCAATTTCCTCCTTTTTCTGTGCCTATGTCTCCCTCATCCTGGCCACCTGGCCCAAGATTGCATATTGGACTTTTAGCTAAAGGTTCATCATTCCAAGCAGCTTCTTTGTACCAGTCAGTTAGTCCAATGAGTGCTCCAGTATTCAATTCTGGGTCATCATTATCAATTATTTTTAATTTTTCATCAGTTATATAAAAAGTGCCTAAATTGTAAGGAAGCGGAGTGTTCTCATCTATTTCAACCCCCCAAATTTTTTGCACTAGTTCTGCAAGAGTTATTGAAGTTGGTTTTGTTGTTGGCATTATAATGTCTGCTCCGCATAAGTCAGTTTCTTTTGACACGTCATAACCATTTTCTTTTAGTAAGTTATCATACTTTCTTGTTAATGGATAAGCATAAATAAGATAATCCTTATTTGCATTGCAATCTGTAAAACTATTTGTTATTTCAATCAAATACTCTGCTGGAAGTAAGTTTATGTCGCTGCTAGTTACCCAGTTACAGTTTTCTGAGTTTTCTTTGAAAGAATCCTCTCCAAAGTAATCCTTATTTAACCCTCCCTTTATTATCTTTAACCCTGCTTTTTCATCTTCTAAACTGCTTTGTAAGTCAATGTAGCAGCTTGCGTCTGTAATATTTACAAACATTGTTCTTGTAACTGCTTCTGTGCTGTCTTCATCTTCGCTGCTGCTTATGTCTGAAATTGCTTGTTTTAATGCAGAGTCAAGTTCTTGCATTGTCAACTGCAATGGAGCTCCGTTGTTTTCAAGCACTTTTGCAGCGTCTTCTGCATTTTCAGCTATGACTACTTTTGCTCCTTTGATGTCAGTGAAAGTGTAATTGTCAGGCAATTCAATGGTTGTTGGAATTCCTTCAACTGCTCTGAAGTTATTTTGCAATGCTTCAAATTCATCAGAGTCTCTTGTTGTTATAATCACGTCAGCATCATCTTTGTTTGTTTCTTCAATTAGGTTTATTTCAGCTTCTCCGTAACCAATTGCCTTTGCTCCGTATTCTTTCAATGCTTTTGTTAGCTCGTCACTTGTGTCATCGAGGTTACATGTTATGCTTCCTCCGCAGTAAACATGTATTGTTGAAGGAGCTCTTGCTAGTATCTTAGATTCAAACTGCACGTCGCAATTGTCACTTCCTACTTCTTCTCCGTTAGAGCATGCTTCTCCTTTGTAAATTTTTAAGGAACTTCCTCCTGTTACTCCTCCTATTCTTGTGTTTATTATTGCTTTCTTGTAATTGTCCAGTAAAGTGATTAAGTTTGTTTCATTAGTTGCTATGAAGTAAACTCCTTTTCCTCCTACTGTTTCTTCAAATATTATTCCACTGTAGTCAGCTGATTCTCCTGAGTAAAGGAAGTATTTTCCGCATAAAGTAGTGATGTCTTTTTTGTTAGTTTCGAATGAATCATCTGAAGTGTTGCAGATTCCAAGAGTCACTTGGTTCCTAGCTTCGCTTCCCTGATTGTTTATTGTAAGGCTTCCTGAAACTGTTCCATCTTCATTCAAGTTGTCCTCATCTTCATACATTGCTCTTAAAACACTTTTGAAGTGATTGTTTATTTCTTGTTTTTTTGTGTCTGTTAAGCTTGTTCCTTCTGTTTTTATTTTCCATCCTGTTTTCATCTTATTATCTATGATGTCTGTATAATCTGTTTTTGAGTAAGTTAAGTGTGACTCGATTTTGTCAATGTCTCCTGTTTTGATTTGGGTTATTGCTCTTACTCCTGTTATTTCGTAAATGTTGTCTGCTTTTTTAATGATTGAAAAAGCGTATTTTCCATCGCTTATGGAATTGCTTAGCAATTGATCAGGTACGTAAATTTGAAGGCTAGTTCCTGTGCTTACGTCTTCGCTTGGTTCTCCAGAGTGAACATCTGCTCCTGTTGCTTTTTGAATTATCTCTTTTAATTCTATCTCGTTTATCCTGTCATTTGCTCCTATTAAATTAACTGTTATTGTTCCTATCTGCTGGTTTGCGTTTAATTTTTCTGTTAGTGACTTGAAAAATTGTTCTAATGTGCAGTAATTTGTTGAGCAGTCAGGGTTGTCCAAACTTGTTGTTTTAAATGCATGGAATATGCTGTTTTCATTGAAAGCGCTTATGTCCTGGTTTATTAAAGTTAATGGCAGCGCGAGTTTTAGTTTTTTCTCAACTTCTCCATTTGAAAATGTGATGGTTAAGTTGATTTGTCTGTAAATATCTTGGTTTGATACTGTTCCTTCTGAGAAAGGAGGTGTGTAATCAAAGTATAAGTCTGCTGCTTCGTTGAAGTGGTCTGTGAGTATTCCTGGATTGAAGTTGTCCTCTTGCTCTGGGTTTATTATGTACTTGATATCCTTTATTTCAGCTCCGCATTTGCTTCCGAAAATAATTTGGTAAGGACTGTTTTGAGAATCGCTTGAAGAAGGGTAAGTTTCAGTTGTGCATGCAGCTAAGCCAGTGCTGTCTGGGTTGTTTTTTGATTCAAATCTTGAAGCTTCTCCTGTTTTCAAGTAAATGCTGCATGGAACTGTTTGATAAGCAATTATAGGGTAGATTGTAACGTCTTGAATGCATGATTCAACATCCTTGTATTCATCAATGTCTTTTATCCTAGTTCCTGTTATTGAAAAATGCACTTTGTTCATGCCCACTAAGTTATTGTCTGCTGTTAATGTCACTGTCACTTCATTGTTTTCATAATCTAAACTAATTAACCCTAGCTGGTAATTTGTTGAAGTAAGGCAGATGTCAGAGCCTGATAATCCTTTCACGCAGGAACCTGAACCGTAATACTCTCCTATTGGCACTTTGCTTCCGTCAACTGATTCTAAATGGAAGCTGATGTTATTGCTTAAGTCATAAATGTCACTGTCAATAACAAGTCTTGCATCTTGTTCACCTGTTATTATTATCAAAGGAAGAGCTTGTTCCCCGCTTCCTATTTTCACTGTAAGCTGAGTTGCATCTGGCTTTATTGCTTTTAATGAAAAGTTTAAAAGCATTGTTTCTCCGTTTTTAAGCTCTGTGTTAGGGTTTTCCTCTATGCTTAAAGCATAGTTGTTTAATTGATAATCTCTTCCTAGCATCAGGTTTTGGCTGCTTCCTTGCTTTTTTATTGAGCTTACTTCTGAGAACAAGCTGCCTTTATAGTAATCATCATTTACTTGAATTTCTCCTTTGAAATCGCTTCCTTCGTTTGTTATCTTCATTGAAATGTTTATCTTGTCTCCTGTTTCAAAAGAAAGGCTTCCTTGTGCAACTGGGTTGACCCAATTCTCCCCTTGCTGTATTGAATAGCATACGCTGAAGTCTCCAACTTGCTCGCATTGCTCGGCTGTCACATTAACTTTTAATTTTTCCTCTTCATCTCCTGGAGGATAATTGAATGAATCGCCGTTAGGTGCTTCCCATTTTCCTGAAATTTTTAATTCATATTCTCCTGTTTCAGCGTTTATTGTTTTTACTCTGAATGGAATTTCAAGCTGATGATTTCCTATTTCATAGTCTTTTTTAGATGCTTTTAAATTGAATGTTCTTGTGCTTGCTTTTTCATCAGTGCTTGAGGCTTCGAAGTAGTCATCTTGTCCTGAGTAGAACTCGAATGTCCCTGTGTCTTCGTTTATAGTGAATTCAACATTGCTCCATTTTGAATCAGAGTAATTAGGCAATCCAATTGACACTATCGCCTTGTAACCTGTTACCCCTGCTTTAATCTTATCTGAACCTAAATTTAATTCTGTTCCATCAGGTGCTTTTATTCCAATTATTTTCACATCTGTTGTAAGCTCTCTTAAAACTAGTTTTTGTTCTACTGGTTGCTCTATTTTTCCAAGATAAGCAGAAGCAGAGTATATTTTTCCATTATCTTCATATCTTGCAGTTGCTTTTATTTTAGTTGCTTCTTTGACGTCGCATGTAAATTCTCCTTCAAACAACTCGCTTGTGCTGCTGCATACTTCTTCTCCTTTTTCATCAATTAATTTTACGCTTGCTTCGTCTATTGGGCTTCCGCTTTCATCTGTTACCTTTACTGTCACTTGATACTTTCTTTTTTCAAGTTTTATTTCAACATCGCTTGTTTCACCTGCTGTTACTGTAACTGCTTCGCAGTCGCTTTCTTTTCCTATCTTCCTGCTTACTGTGAGGCAGTAGCTTCCTGCAGGCACGTTACTGAATGAAGTGTAACCGTTTGATCTTGTTGGAGGAGCGAATATTCCTGTTGGCATTCCGTCGCTTGTTTTCAAATGCACTGTTGCTCCTCCTAATTTTTCATCTTCAAGCATTACTTTTACTCTTATTGCTCCAACTTGGTTTTCAAGAACAGGATGGAGAGTTATCTCCTTATCTTCTCCTCCTGTCAATTCAGTTTCAGTGTAATTAAATCCTTTTTTCCATATTGCAAGCTTGTACTCCTTGTTCTTTTCCACACCAAGCACGACTTCTCCTGTTGAATTTGTCTGCTTGCTTGCCACAATTTGCTTTAATTCTTTGTCTATGACTGTTACTTGCGTGTTTTTTGAATCTACTTTTCCAAGTTCTGTTTTTTCGTAAATTTTAATGTGGCTTGACGCGCTTAAATCTACTTTTACGCTTACGTTAAGCCCTCCTAATGGCGTTTCATAAGCTTTTGAATCAATGTAAGTTAGGGTTTCTTCTGTTCCGCTTACTTTTACTTTGAAAACAGTTCCAAGCTCTACTTTGAAAAGAGCTGTTCCATTCTCGCTTGTCATTTTTTCATACAATGCAACGCTTGTGTCATTCGGGTTAACTAGCTGGACTGTTGCAAATGAAAGCAGGTTCCCGTCGCTGTTTTTAACTTCAACTAAAACAGGCTGAGGGTTTTCAGGGACAGTTATCCTTTCATCCATGTCAATGCATTCTTCGCTGTTTAAGTAATTCATCAAGTTAACGTAAGTCAATTGCCTTGACACGTAATCAGGCGTTGAAAAAATGTAAGTGTTTCCAGGTTCAGGGGAAAAAACGCATTCGTCAGTTCCGCAGTCTTCACTGCTTGCTTCAACTCCTAAATGGTATTTTTTAACTTCAACATCCCCTACTTCAGATGGATTGAAGCAGAAACTGCTTTGATTTCCAGCAAGTGAAACCCCTTGGCATGTTAACTCAATTTCTTTTTCCTGCATGTTTGACACGAAGTAAATTTCTTCATTAATGGCGCTGTCGCAGTCCTCTGCTCTTATGTTGCTGTAATAAGTTCCTTTTTTCAAATTCAATTCAACTTGCCCTGACGCGTCTGTTTGAAGCGAAGCAACTTGGTTTAACTGTGAATCAAGCAAAGTAATATTGGCATTTGCCAGTGGCTGTCCTTCTTGGTTAATTACTGTTATTTTAAGCATTGAAGGAGAAGAAGTCATAGGAGAAGTTATTAAGAAAGTAAAAGCAAGAAGAAGAGCTATGAAAACAGGCAAGGTAGGTATGCCTTTTTTTTCAAGAGGATCCACTGCCTTGTAAACAGGCACTCCTTTTTCATCAAGAGAATCAAGCAAGTCAAACCACTTGTCTTCAATTTTCAAATAAATTTCTTTTAAATTCATTTTCAAAACTCCTCCTTTGCTTTTTTTAAAAACTTCTTCAATGCTTTTAATTTAATTAATCAATCAGTATTTTTATTTAAAACTAATCACATTCATTCCATAAAATAGCATTTGGATCTAAGCTTGATAAGCTTGGCACTCCATTTGATTCATCCCATTTGCATTCAGGAACATGGTAATCAGTTCTGTCTCCATTTGGTTTTAAGTTAATTACAAAGTCCTTCTCTAACCCCCATTCTGTTCCTTTGAAAATAATTTGTATTAACCTCTTATCTGAGCCTTCTTTTTTGTAAATGTCAACTTCCTTTACTCCACTGAAAAAACCGCCGTCCCTTAATCCTGTAAGCAAATTCCTATAACTTTCATCTCCTTTCACAGCGAGCTTTTGCTTGATTTGCTTGACGTTTCCTATCATTGTTTTAGCGTCAATTGCAATTGGGTAGCTTTCGCTTGTATCAGGCTCTAAAGAAAGAATAACAAACTGGTTTTCAGAGTTTTTGAAACGGACAGCATAAGCTCCTTCATAGTCCCTGTCTATGTCAAACTCTGCCATGTACCTGTTTCCATTAGAGGAGTCGTCTACAAGAGTGATTGAAGTGTGGCTTATTCCTTTTGCAAGGCAATTTTCAGGCGTGCTGTCAGCTTCTCCGCCGTAATCAGTGCAATCAATGTGTTGAGCGTCGTATCCAGTGCTTGTTGAAATTTCATCAAGCATATTGCTGTATAAGTCAGTTGATAAGTAATCCTTTATCCCTTTTTCAATTGCTTGCTTGAAAGAATCTTCAATGCTGCTACTTTCATAATTAATTGTTATGCCTTTTTCCAGTGTTTTTTTGAATCCCTGTTCAACTCCTTTTCTTATTGTCACTTCAGCAGTTGCTTTAACTAGCTTGGCTGCATTCTGCTGGTTTGCTTGCTCGAAGCTATCTGACAAAGCCCTGCTTATCCTCACGTCATTTTGAAGCATCATGGCGCTTACTACAGCTGCTATTACTATTATTGTAGTTCCGATTAATGGAGTGAATAATGAAAACCCTTTTTCTCTGCCCATTTCAATACCTTTTTCTTTATTTTTTCATTTTTTACATACCAAATGAAGTAATAAAAAACTATCACGACAAGCAAAGTCAGCCTGAACAGCACGTCATGAGTGAAGTCAGCCCACTGCCAGGAAGTATAGTAACCGACAGCAAGCACAGCAAATATCCTCAATGGGTTGATAATTAAAATTAAAAGCCATGCAAACAAGACTCCCCAAGCCCTGTTTTTCCATGTCCTGTCAAAAGTTGACAAAATAATAGCTGTAATCAAAGCTATTTCTAAGTCTCCTGCGCATAAGTTAGTTATCTGCGCAGTCACTTTCCCAACTGTTATTGAAGGCTCTGCTGTTAAAACCAAACCTGCTTTAACTCCAATTAATTCAAGCATTTTATAAGCTGCTATTGCAGTCGCTTTTTTCAATGGGTACAGATTCAAATTTTTTAAAATTAACCAGAATAAGGTATAAAAAGCACTTATGCTTAGTATGAATATCAAGGCAGTTTTCAACTGTTTTTTGAATGCAGTGGTTTTATGTCTGGGCATGATTACACCATAAAAGTAGAAGGGGGAAAGAGGTATTTAATAATAGATTACAGAGGCGAAGGAGCTTCTGCAAGCATAGCTGATTTTCCTTCAGTGATGAGCGAAGTCATTGAAAAAGCAGGCAAAACTGATCCTGACATAATTGTCTTGTCAGATGTTTATGAAAACATTTACGATGAAAAACAGACAAAAATGATTAAAGAAATAGCTGAATTATATGACTTGTTCTTAAGAGAAGGAGTGTGGACTCCATCCCGTCTTGGAAAAGCGAGCGAAGAAGTGCTTAAAGAAAGAAATCAGCAAGTTTTAATGATAGCACAGGAGCTTCTTAGAACAGACCCTATTCAAGCTTACTTGCAGTTAGTTGAATTAATCAAGAAAGAAAAGCAGAGAATAGCTTCAGGAGGAGACGACGGCTTCTTAAGAACCCTTGCTTTCATGTACAACGCTTTTGAAAGAACAACCTTGATTAAAAAAGTAAAGCTTATTCTTAAAAAACTTGGAAAAGTGCCGAAAGGAAGAGCAATTTACCACTCCTTGTTTCAAGTTCAAATAAAACCGGCGTTTGTATCTTCAAATGTCTTTTTCCACACTCCTGCAAACGTGGAACTAGTTGACCAATACATAGTTGAAGACGCGACTGTCAACATTTACAAGCACCCTGAAAAAATACAATTCCTCTACTACATCAACCCACCTGAATTCAACTTGTCCCCTGAAAAATACTTCCTGCTAACCAAGACAAGAGAACTTGTTTCATCCTACCGCCCGAAAGGAATCAGGTTCATGACACCAGAAGACATCAGAAACTACTTTGCTAAAATTTACGAAAGAACAATCTCTGACTTAGCTCAGAAAAACAAAATAATAATAACAGGAAAAGAAACACAGCAATTAGCTAAAATAGTAACCCGTTACACTGTCGGCTACGGCATGATGGAACTGCTTTTAAGAGACAGGAAGCTCACAGACGTTTACATGGACGCTCCTCTCGGCACAAAACCAGTTTACGTCGTGCATGGAGAATATGGCAGCTGCCAGACAAACGTGCTTTTCACTGAACAAGAAGCAAAGGGAATAATCTCAAGATTCCGTTCGCTTTCAGGAAGGCCTTTTGACGAAGCGCATCCAGTAATGGACTTGGACTTAAACGCTCTTCAAACAAGAGTAGCTGTAATAGGTCCTCCTTTATCCCCTGACGGCATAGCACTTGCTTTAAGATTACACAAGCAGACGCCTTGGACTCTGCCTCAATTCATTGACGTTAAAATGGTTAATCCACTTGCAGCTGGCTTGCTGTCTTTCCTAATAGACGCGCAGGCATCAACTCTAGTCAACGGCTCTAGGGGAGCTGGTAAGACTTCAATGCTCATGGCTTTAATGCTGGAAATACTGCCATCAGCGAGAATAATTGTACAAGAAGACACTCTTGAAATTCCAGTGCCTTACATGAAAAAACTAGGTTACAACATTCAAAGGCTGAAAACGCAGTCAGCAATAAGTGTTTCAAGAACAAGCGCAGAAGTGCCACCTGAAGAAGCATTAAGAACTGCTTTGCGTCTCGGTGACTCTGTATTGATAGTAGGAGAAGTGCGTTCAAAAGAAGCCCAAGTTTTGTATGAAGCAATGAGAGTAGGTGCTGTTGGAAACGTTGTAATGGGAACAATTCACGGTGAAAACGCTTACTCAGTATGGGACAGGATAGTAAATGACTTGGGAGTGCCTAACACCTCATTCAAAGCAACTGACGTAGTAGTCACTTCAGCTCCAGTGAGATTCAAAGGTTCTCTTAAAAGAAACAGGAGGCTAGTTGAAATAACTGAAATTGGAAAACACTGGTACGAGGACCCTGAAAAAGAAGGAGGGCTTATTAACATTCTTCAATTTGACGCTGAAAAAGACACTCATTACATAAACCAAGAGGAGTTGAAGCGTTCTGAATTGTTCCCACGCATAGCAAAAAAACGTGGTTTGAAAGTCAGTGACTTATGGGATGACATTCATGCACGCGCTGAAACCAAGAACTTCTTAGTTGAAATGAAAAGAAAATACAACATTCCGCAGCTGCTTGAAGCTGAATTCACAGTGCCTGCTAATGACAAGTGGCTGCTTATTTTAGAAGACCAGAGGCAAGCGCAGGGTTTTGTTGACTGGGAGCAGGCGAAAAAAGACTGGAAAGAATGGGTTTTAAAAGAGCAGGTTGAAAGACTAGTGCAGAGGAGGAGGCAAATTGAAGCAATCAAGCAAAAGAAAATCGCCGCAGCAAGAAGAAGATGATTTTCTTAAAAAAATACAAAGCGACTTCGGAGCAGATTCTCCAAGCAGGGGAAAATCCAGCAACTGGTATGTCAAGTTATGCCGAAAAGCAGGCAAAATGTTCAAAGCACCTAACGTGTTTCAAAAGGAAGATTACAAGCTTGCTCTTGATTTTCTCGGCTGGGACTTAAAGCCAAGGGAAGTTAATGCAGCTCCAATGCTTGGCTTGTTCATAGGTGCTTTGATTTCAATTCCCTTGTTCTTATTTGTAATAATTGACCTTTTCTTCCAAGTTTTCGGAGTAATTCCTCCAGGCGCAACCATTTACTTAGTGTATGTGGGCATGCCTGCTTTGCTTCTTCCTTTTTTCATTTCCTTTTACTTGCAGAACTACCCTGTTTCAGCTGCCAAGGACTTGAAAATGAAGTCAGTCACATACATTCCTGAAATAATCAATTACATGGTTATGTCAATGAAACTTTCGCCGAACTTGGAGAAAGCAGTTGACTTCGCAGCTGAACACGGTAAGGGAAAAATAGCAGATGACTTGAAAAAAATATCATGGAAGACAAAAGTAGGGGAATTCAACACAATTGAAGAAGGGCTTGATGAACTTGCTTACAAGTGGGGAAAGTACTCTGATGAATTCAAGCACGCGTTAATGGTTATTCGCTCTTCAGTTATTGAAGTCGACGAAGCAAAAAGAGAAATTTTATTAGAAAAAGCAGTAAGCGACACTCTTGAAAGCTTGAAAGAAAACATGGGAAAATACGCTGCTGAAATGAGGCAACCAAGTGTCTACCTTTACTATGTAGGAGTTCTCCTTCCTCTTCTTCTCATCATAATGCTTCCAATCGGCTCTGCCATGGCTGGCCTTCCTCTTGGAAAAACAATTTATTTGATTCTCATGTACAACATTGCAATTCCCTTAATGACTGTAATGTTCGCTCGCACCATCCTTGCAAAACGCCCTCCTGTCTACACCCCTCCTAAAATTCCAGATAATTATCCTGGTCTTCCTAAAAAAGGATTTATGAAAATAGGCAAAATTTCAGTACCTACAATAGCAGTTGCGCTTGCAGTTGGCTTGATTGTCTTCGCCTTGTCTGCTTTTGTAGTAGATCCTTTGCTTAACCCCCCTCCTGAAGCTTGGAACAAGGAAGCTGTCACTGCTTACTTTCATTTCTTCAGAATAGCTGGAGTTTTCTTCGGCTTCAGCGCTTTCTTGTCTATTTACTTGCTTGGGCAAGTCAGTGCTAAGAGAAAAATTCAATTGAAAATAATGAAAATGGAGAAAGGATTCCAGGATTCCATTTACATCCTTGCTTCTCGTTTAGGCGAAAACCGTCCAATGGAAGAAGCAATGGGTTACACTGCCCAGTTCATGAAAGGAAATGAAATAGCAGATGTTTTCAACAAGGCAGATGAAAACATTAACAACATGGGAATGACTGTAGAAGGAGCTTTGTTTGACCCTGTTTACGGCGCATTAAAAAATGTGCCTTCGACTCTTATCAGGGGAGGTTTTAAAATAATAGTGGATTCAATCAGCTTAGGAGTTCAACACGCGGCGCGTTCGCTTATTTCCCTTTCACTGCAATTAAGAGATTCTCAGAAAATCAATGAAAAAATAAAGTCATTACTAGATGAAATCACTTCAATGATGAAGTCAATTGCTTTTTTCATAGGCCCTCTTGTGCTTGGAATAACAACAGCCTTGCAGAAGATAATAATTGACGCTATGAAATCAGCATGTGGAAAAACAGGACAACTTGGCTCAAGTGCTGGAATGGCAGAAGGAGGCATGAGTTCAGTTAATTTATGCTCGAATCCAGAAGCCCTTGCACAAATCCCCTCTTCACAGACTTTCCTTATAATCATAGCAATTTACGTAATTCAAGTGACTTTAATTCTCTTATTCTTCACTTCTAAAATAGAAGAAGGGGACAATGACCTGACAGTGAAGTCAGTGATAGCCAAGAGTCTGCCTATTGCCCTGCTTTTCTTTTTCATTTCAGCTTTCTTTGCTTCTAAAATGTCAGGTGTTCTCGGATGAAATTAAAATTAATTAATAACAAGGGGCAAGCGTTCACTGTCTTCAAAATGCTCATTGGCCTGGCTTTTGCAATGGCTTTGCTTGGCTTGATTTACCAAGCAACTTCTAACATTACCTGCCCTTCGCCTGGTTTTAAAGAACTTGAAACTCTTGTCCTGCAGGCGTCAAGGGCCCCTGACAAGTGCTTTGAAAGAACAATTTGCTTTGACAAGCATGCTTTAATTGAAAAAAATTATTACCAGTCAAGTATTGGAGTAAGTGTTTCTTTTCATGATGATGCTTTTCATCCTCGTATTTGCAGTGGTAGTTCTTGCAGTTTCCCTAGGAAATTAAGCACTCCTGTAAGTGTAACTTGTTCTTCTCATTCTCTTTGCAATGTTTACTTAGGTGAATCCTGTTCTTCGTAAAATTATTTGATTAACTTTTTGCGTGAAAAGCTTTTTATACTTTTGTTTCTTTTTTTTAATTAATCTTAAAGAGGTGGTTTTTTGTATGATGAGAGGACAAGCATTTGATACTTTTAAATTAATGATTGCAGCTGTAGTAGCAGTTGCTATTCTTGGAATTTTATTAGCTATTCTCGGGGGAATCAGCTTGCCTGGACAAGACCCAGCTACTATGATTAAAGGGCAATTGCAGCAGGCAGTTCAGTACCCTGGTTCTACTTTTGTAAGCCAAACTGAAGCAAGCTTCAAGCCAGGTGTTGTGTATTCAAGCAATTCTTTTAAAGATATTTTAGGAGGAACAGGAAGTGTTAAATTTAGTTGTGATGCAGCACTTGGAGGATGTTCAGCTTCTGGAGATACTGTTGCTATCTCAAGCACTTTTAAAACAGTTATTAAAGCTACATGTGATGAAAATAAAGATTGTATAGTAGGTATCGGTCCTGATGCCTCTATGAGTTAAATCCTTCTTTTTCTTTTTTTTGTTTTTGTTAAAGGTTTTTATACTTGTTTTTCTTTTGTTATTACTTGAAGTGATTTGTTTATGATGAAGGGACAGAATTGGACGCCTATTTACTTGGCTGTGATTGTAGCAATTGCAGCTATTTTGCTGTTGGCTATTATTAAGCCGATGTTTCAAAATGCAGCTGAATTCTCAGTAAATCAAATAGGCATGTTGTTGCTCTGATTTTGTTATTAACTTGTGTCTTTTTTTTCTTTTAGGGCGTGTTTTTCTTTTCCACAGAGTACACAGAAAAAGAAAAAGCGCTTATCAGTAAATCAAATAGGCATGTT
The DNA here is from genome assembly GCA_964643685.1 of Microcaldota archaeon. Lineage (GTDB taxonomy): Archaea > B1Sed10-29 > B1Sed10-29 > B1Sed10-29 > JAJRYS01 > CAZXTN01. The sequence goes on along the minus strand of CAZXTN010000008.1, from coordinate 32 downwards.
GTTGCTCTGATTTTGTTATTAACTTGTGTCTT
>CAZXTN010000007.1:0-35205 GCA_964643685.1 Microcaldota archaeon | reverse complement strand
ATTTTTCCGTTGATGATTACTGTGTCAACGCAGTTTCCATTAGCAGAGTAAACCAAGTTGTGAATGATGCTGTTCACTGGCTGCATTACAGGCTCATTCAAATCAATTAAAATCAAGTCAGCTAGCTTGCCTTCTTCAATACTTCCAGCATTTAATTTAAGAAATTTAGCTGCGTTGATTGTAGCAAAGTCAAGCACCTGTTGCGCAGTGATTACTCCGCTGTCCCATCTCATGTGCTTCTGTAACAAAGCAGTGTATTTTATTGCTTCAAACATGTCCAAGCTGTTGTTTGATGCTGTTGAATCAGTTCCAAGAGTTACGTTAACGCCGTATTCAATCATTTCAGGCAGAGGAGGGTTTCCTCCTGTGCCTAGTTTCATGTTAGAAGTAGGGTTGAGAGTAACAGTTGATTTGTTTTCAGCTATTGTCTTGGCTTCTTTTTTAGTTATCCATCCAACGTGAGCCAAGCAAGTGTTCTCATCTAAAACGCCTATCTCATCAAGGAGTTCAATTACTCTTTTGCCGTATTTTTTAAAACAGTCGCTTACTTCTTTCCTGGTTTCAGCAGCATGAATATGCATGAAAGTGTTGTATTTGTCTGCTAGTTCTTTGCTTTGCTTGATTAACTCAGGTTTTGTTGAATAAATTGCATGCGGTCCTGCTGCTGGTTTTATTAACTCTTTGCCTTGGTTGTCTTTTATGAATTGCTCTGCGTTTTCAAGGGGGTTGCCTTCTTGATTTGTCTTGTCTTCATCAACTATTCCCCAGCTCAAGTAAGCTCTTAAGCCAGTTTCTTCAACTGCTTTTGCTGTTTGCTCCAAGTCAGAGTACATGTCATTGAATGCAGTTGTTCCTGTTCTAATCATTTCCCTGCATGAAAGCAACGAGCCTTTGTAAAAATCTTTTTTTTTCAACAGAGCTTCTTTTTTAATCAGCTTGTCAAGCCATTGGAAAAAAGGCAGGTCTTCAGCAACTCCTTTCAACAGCCCCATGCCAGAATGAGTATGCATGTTGATTAACCCAGGCATCAAGGCAAAGTTGGAGCAGTCAATCACTTCATCAGCTTCTTCAACTGAAGTATTAACTTCCTTGATTAAATTGCCTTCAATTAACACGCTTGCGTTTTCCAAAACTTCTCTTTTTTCATTCTGAGTAATTACATACCTGCAGTTTTTCAAAAGAATGGTTGTCATGGTTTTATTTTATTAACTTTCAAGTTTATTAATTCAACTAATGTTGCTAGTTAGGCACGGGGAAATTTACACGAAGTCAGAGTTTGTAAGAAAACAGTTCATCAAAAGATTAGTTGACAATTTGAGATTGGCTTTGCCTGGAGTTAAAATTGAAGCTAAGAGATGGAGGATTTTGATTCACAATGACTCTGAAGAAGCAATTGATGCATTAAAGCATGCCTTTGGAGTTGTGAGTTTTTCAAAAGCAGTTGAAACAAAGCCAGTTTTAAAAGAAATAATTGAAGCTGTTGATGAATTCATTCCTGCGAAAGGCAGTTTTGCAATTGACACTAAAAGAATTGACAAAAACTTTCCACTGACTTCACAGGAAGTGAATGAAAAAATAGGAGAACATGTGCTTGAAAAAAACCCTCTTCTCAAAGTTGACTTGAAAAAACCAGGTACTAAAATTGGAGTTGAAATTTTAAAGGATTCTGCTTTTGTGTTTTCTGATTTTTTTCAAGGGCCTGGTGGCTTGCCTCTTGGAAGCGCTGGGTTGAGGCTGAAATGCAGTTTTGAAAATGATTTTGACTTGGCTGCTGCTTGGATGATGATGAAAAGAGGAGTTATTGTCGTTCCATTCAATGAAAAACTTAAAAAATGGAGTTACGGCTTTACTGAGGGCAAGGCAGTTGGAAAAGTGATAGGGTGCTTGAGTGTTGAAGATTTTATTGAAAAGCAAAAAAAGTCAGACATGGTTTTGTTTGCTCCTTTGATTGGATTAACTGAAAAAGAAGTTGAAGAGTTATTGGAAAGGGTTTTAAATTAATTGATTATTTTTTCCTGTAACCAAATAATTTGTTATAGTCATTATGGTTGATTATTTCAAGTATAAAACTTATTATCTCTATCTTATCTCCTTTGATTGTGTAAATCATTCCCCAATAATTAGTCAACTCAACTCTCCACAAGTTTGTCAGTGAATACTTTTTCACAAGCTTTTTAGGCCAAAGTTTCTTGGCAATCTTGTCACCATAAGAAGGATTTTGCTTTATCAACTCTGCTTTTGCTTTAATTGATTTTAAAAGCTGCTGTTCTTCAGAGTTAAGAATTCCCTTTCTTCTTTGCTCCCCTGCAATCTTATTAATTTTTTCAAAAGCCTTCAAAGCGTCGTCAACAATAACAACTTTTGACTCCATTTTACAACTCAATTCCCCTTTTTTTCAGTTTCTCAATTTCACTTCTAGGTGAAAAAATCCAAACAATGCCTTTAGGAGTGATTAAAATCTTCCCGCTTAATTGCAAGTAATCCAGAATTTGCATCAAAGTAGAATGCATAACCTTTCTAGGGAGCTTTTTCTTTAAATCAGCAACAGTTAAAACATCTTCTTTTTTTAAAATATCCTCAACCATTAAAATAGTGTTAAGAGTAGGGGAATGAGCGACAGAATAACTCCTTGAAACAACAACATTAGCCATACAAACAACCACCTTTTAAGTATAATTATATATCAAACAAGTATATAAATATATCTATTTTTTGTTTTTGAAAAGGGTTTTAAATTAACTCTTCGTTTATTTAATTTGTATGATTGAACCTGATGACTTTGAAGAAATACTGCACAGGCTTAAAATGCATTCAAGCGACTTGGCTAGCGTTTTTTTAGGCGAAGATGACAAGAAGGCAGTGATTTTTTACTCTCTTGGTTTTTTAGCTGACATGTACGGAGACGCAGCAGAGGATTTGCTTAAGAAAGGTGAGGATTATGCTGCTACTTACTACTCTAACAAGTTCACTAAAATTCACCAGTTCTGTGAGGAAGTTTTTGACGATGTTCCTCAAAAGGAGTATTATCACAGGCAGTTGACTTACAAGGCAGTGCCTTACAAGACTAAAATGCCTTTGGAGCAGATTCAGCAGTTTGCGCAGTTCGCAGCTGCTAACGTGCAGCCTGACTCTGAAGTTTTGCAAGATGAACACTTGTTAATCTCTGAAATTAAAAAGTTGTTGAAAAAACATGACAGGCTTGGAATTGAAGCCAAGTATGTGGAGGTTCTTAGGAAGCAGTTTAAGGAATTGATTAACAAGCCGCCGAAACTAGACATGGTTTACGAATTACTTCTTCTTTTAGAGAATATTGAAATGATTCAAAAAATGGCGAGAGAAAAAGAAAAAGAACAGAAACAACAGCAGAGAGAAGAGGAATCAAGAGAAAAGCAAGCAAAGCTTTACAAACACAAGCCAAGGCATAGAAGAGAGGAAAAATACAAGTAAAAATTGGAGGGGTTGGATTATTATGGGAACTAAAACCAAGAAAAAAGCTTCAAAAACAATTAAAAAAACTTCGGGTAAAAAAGTTTCAAAACAACAAAATAAAAAAATAATTAAAAAAGAAGCAGTAAAAGTAAAAAATAAAAAACTTTCAACAAAAGCTGAAAAAACAACTGAGAGAAAAAGATTAATAGAAGCTAAAAAATTAAGCTTAAAAACAGCTGTAATTATTCTTGTTTTGCTTATACCTATATTTATGTACTTAACTGGAAATGGAATACAAAACGGAGGAATATCCTTTGAAGTGCAAAAAACAACTTACTTCAAACTAAATTGTGAAAATTGCACAAGGGATTTAAATTTTGTTGACTGTTTAGAAAATTTATACAACAAACTTGATTCAAAAGAGGTTATTCAAGCAGGTTCAGCAGTTGGCTTTAATAACACCATACTAAATTTAGGCAGAGTTAACAAAAAAATATACTCAGACAAAATAATCTGCGAATATAGTATAAACAATTCAAAACAAATTACAAGACAACAATTAAAAGAATACATAGAAGCAAACTCATAAAAAAACAGGTACGGAGACAAAAAATTGTTTGCAATGATTCATAAATTAAAAAAACATGAGAGAAAGCAGTTTGAAAAAATGCTGCTAAATTACTACAAAGAGCATTCAAAAAAATACAGTGTTAACGCCTTGCCTGAAAAACAAGTGAAGTCAGAAGCAAAAGCAGTTGAACAAAACAAGCTAACTGCTTATGTCTATGAACAAGATGGAAAATTGACTGCATTCGTAACAGGAAGAGTAATGAAAGCAGAAGCTTATGCTCAGAAAAAAGACATTGCATACATAATAAGCTTGTATGTAAAACCAAAGTACAGGGGAAAAGGAATTGTAACTAAGTTGATTCAAAAAATAACAAAGGAATTCCTGAAGCAAGTTGATGAAATAAGAATAGACGTGTTCACAAGCAACGCGCCTGCAAAAAAACTCTATGAAAAGCAAGGATTTAAAACAATCAAGCAAACAATGCAGCTTAAAAAAGAATAAGAAAAAGTTTTTACTAACAACGATCAACACTTTTAAAAAACAGTTTTAAATAAATTAAGAACTTTAACTTAATCATGGCTAATTCTGTGAACTGGAAGCAATTAGCAGAGCAAGTGACAAAAGACTACTCTGAACTTAAAACCAAGCCAAAGCAGTGTTTGATGTGATACTTTGATGAAAAAATGGCAGAAGCAACTGGCAAAATACTTAGCTGAAGAAAAAATAATTAGGTTCGGCAATTACACAGTGAGAACAGGTGAAAAAAAGCCGTTCAGGTACAAAGCAGCTTGGACAAACAACTCAAATGCAATAAAAACAATTGCAAAAGCATTCATTAAAAAAATCAAACAAGACAAACTTGAATTTGATGCGTTGCTTGCAATATCATACTCAGCAATACCAATTGTTTCAGCAATAGCAACTGAATGGAAAGGAAAACCATTCAACTTCGCTTACGACAAAAAACAACACAACCGCTTAATAGGGGAAATTCCAAAAAATGCGAAAGTGCTTGTAATAGACGATTCGCTTGTAACAGGAGAAGCAAAAACAAAATTCCTTAAAAAAATAAAAAAAACACGCTCAGACCTCAAAATAACAGCAATACTCGTCCTCCTTGACTTCGAAGAAACAGCAAAAAAAATAAACACGCCAATACACTCCTGCCTGACAATAAAACAAGCCTACGACGAACTTCTTAAACAAAAAATCATCACAAACACGCAATACAAAAAATACTTAAAATACAGAAAAAAAAGAATCATTAAAAAAACACTATCTCTCCTATGATAAACAGTATCTAACAAAAAAACTTTTTAATTCGTTAAAATGCAACTAGTTCAAACTGGAAACAGTTTGAAAATTTACTTAAAGGATTATTTTAATAATCCTTTTTAATGCGCTTTTATCTGGACAGCAATATTTTAATAACCTATATAAAGTCAGAGTTTGGAGGAGTGACAAAAGCACATTCCATAAGAACAAAAGACTTTCTAGTAAAAACAAGTGTTGACAAAGACGTTTTAATCCTATCTGACTTGACGTTTGAAGAAATTGAAAAAATAACATATTTAACGCGAAAAGAAATAAAAGAGTTATTAAACAAATTTCAAATAAGACACGAAGAAATAGAAACAACAAAAGAAACAATTGAAAAATCAAAGCAAGTTAAAAAAGACTGCAGGATTCACTTCCCAGACAACATTCACGTCGCGCTTGCAATCCAATCAAAAGCAGATTATATGATCACTTGGAACCAGAAAGATTTTAACAAGACAAAAAAATTAATTGAAAACAAGACACCTTAGATGAAATCCTAGAATACTATGACATTAACTGGCATAAGAACTGGCATGAAAACGTCAAAATCGTGAAAAAAGAATACAACGAAAAAAACTACTACGACGTTGGAAAAAAATGCCTAGTTGATTATTACAACACTTATTTTCCATTTGAAGAAAGCAAAATAATCGCCTTGGAGCAAAGACTGCTTTTCAAACTAGGAGAGTACAAGATTATTGGCTTTATTGACAGGCTGGGGCAGAGGGAAGACGGCACTTACGAAATAAGGGACTACAAGACGAACGGAACTTTGCCTGAACAAGCAAAAATGGAAGAAAACAGGCAATTGGCTCTTTATGAAATTGGCTTGAAGCAGTTATGGGACGACGTTGAAAACACCGAGTTAATCTGGCATTTTTTAAGGTTCAACAAGGAAATCAAAGTCAAAAAAACGCCGGAACAGCTGAAAAAGCTTGAGGAGGACGTGGTTAGCAAGATTACTGAAATTGAAGAAGCAACTGAAATGGATAATTTTCCAGCTAGGGAGAGTGTTTTGTGCAAGTGGTGCGATTACCAGGACATTTGCCCGCATTACAAGCACATTTACAAGACAGAGCAAATGCCTCTTAACAAGTTTTACAAGGACGACGGAGTGAAGCTGGTTAATGAGTACAGGGACTTGACTGAACAAAGAAAAATGATACAGAACGAAATCGAGCAAGTGAAGGAAGCGATTGTAAAATACGCTAAGGAGAATGAATTAGAAGTGATTAGAGGAAGCGACAGGAAGCTGAGAGTAAAAATCAAAGAAGAAGTGGGAGTTCCAACAAAAACAAGCAACCCAGAACAATATTCACAGCTTGAGCAGTTGCTTAGGGAATCTCCTTACTGGAAAGACAACTCCAAGTTGGATGCTACTGCATTAATCAAGCATTTAAAACAAGGAGAAGTAGACAAAGATTTACAAGAGAAAATCAAGCAGTTGCTAGTTGAAAAAAGAACAGAAGCATTGTACTTAAGCAAGCTGAAAGAAGAAAGGGAATGAGAGAAATGAGTAAGAAAAATAATCCTTTACAGTTAACTGTTAAATTTGTTTTTGAAGAGATAAGTGGTGCTCTATTTTTTTATGTTTTGTACACTACTCTATTGTCTATTCATTCCTTATTAGCAAATCTAGTTTTAATATTTGGTATTGTTATTCTAATAGGTTTTCCTTTCTTCTTTTTTAATCTAATCCCTTCTTTTGAATCTATCAAAAATTAGTTCATTTTACTAACTGATTCTTCTTTTGCTTGTTCTTCTGCTTGTTTTAAAACAAGCTCCACCGCCATTTTTCTTTTGTCTGGGGGGTAGCCATATTTTTTTAAGAGTCTTTTTACCATCACCCTTAGTTTTGCTTGTACATTTTCTCGTAAAGTCCAATCAATTGTTGCATTTTCTCTTATTGTTTTTGAAATTTCCCTAGCAAGCATAATCAAAATACTCTCTCCTAAAATTTCTTTTGCTGATTCATTGTTAGCAAGAGCATCATAAAATGCTTCCTCTTCTTCTGATAAACCTAACTCTTCTCCTTTGCTCTTTTCTTCTTTTATTTTATGAGCTATTTCAACAAGTTCTTTTATCACCATTGCTGAATCAATATTTCTATTTTCATATTTCAAAACAGCTTTTTTAATTAATTCAGAAAACTTATCTCTCTTCACTTTATTCTTTCTAAATCTCACTTTAATTTCATCATTCAGTAACTTTCTGAGTGTTTCAAAAGTTAAGTTTTTGTATTTTACATTTTGAACTTCTTCTAAAAATTCATCTGAAAGAATTGAAAGATCTGGTTTTTCAAGCCCAGCAAACTTAAAAACATCAATAACTCCAACACCTGTTATTGCTTTTGAAACAAGTTGCTTCATAATAGTATCCATTTCTTCAACTGATTTTCCCTCCTTTTCAACCTCAGTTGTTTTAATAATAGCTGTTTTTATAGCTTGGAAAAAACCAATATCCTCCCTTATTTCACTAGCTTCTTTACTAGGAACTGCTAGTGAATAAGCACGAGTCAAAGCAGTAACTTCCCTAATAAACCTCTTCTTACCCTCTTTTTTACTCAAAATAAAATCTATAGCTTCAGGAATAATCTCCATTTTTTCTCTAGGAGAACCTTCAAAGAACTTTTTATAATTAAAACCATGGAACATTTGACTTACAACTTCATACTTTTCAAGTAAAACAGAAATAGCCTCTTCCTGATTAACAACTAACCTGCCTCTACCATTACTTTTACTGTAAATTGCTAAAGCAGTTTTCAAATCAGGTGCAATTCCAATATAATCAACAATCAAACCACCTTGTTTATCTTTATAAACTCTATTAACTCTAGCAATTGCCTGCATTAAACCATGTCCCTTCATAGGCTTATCAACATAAAGAGTATTCAAAGAAGGAACATCAAAACCAGTAAGCCACATATCCCTAACAATAGCTAACTTAAACTCAGAAGAAGGATCCTTAAAAAGTTCACCTAATTCTCTCCTTCTTCTCTTATCTCTAATGTGCTTCTGCCATTCTTTACCATCAGCAGCAGAACCAGTAATAACAACCTTCATTAAACCTTTTGAATCATCTTCTTCATTAACCCACTCAGGTCTCAACTTCTTAATCTTTTCATATAATTCAATACAAATTCTTCTTGACATCCCAACAAACATCGCTTTTCCATTCATTGCCTCTTGTCTCTCTTCAAAATGCTTAACTAAATCCTTAGCAATTAATTCTAATCTTTCATCAGAACCAACAATTTTCTCAAGCTTTGACCACTTCGACTTCAATTCTTCTTTTGTTTCCTCCTCTTCTGTTTCAGTTACTTCTTCAAGTTCTTCATCTAACTTCTCCATTTCCTTCTCATTTAAACCAATCTTAGCAAGCCTTGACTCATAAAAAATCTTAACAGTCCTACCATCTTCAATTGACTGTTCAATATCATAAACATCAATATAATCACCAAAAATAAGACGAGTTGATCTATCACTTAAATCAATTGGGGTACCAGTAAAACCAATAAAAGTAGCATTAGGTAAAGCATCCCTCAAGTACTTAGCAAAACCATACTTAACCTCCCCTGTTTTCTGATCCACTTTTGCTTTAAAACCATAATGGCTCCTATGCGCTTCATCCGCAGCAACAATAATATTACTCCTATCAGAAAGTAACTCAAAACTTCCTTCATCAGTTCCAAACTTCTGAATAGTCGCAAAAATAATCCCCCCAGAAGGGCGATTTTTAAGCAATTGTTTTAGCTCCTCTTTTGAATTAGCTTGTACAGGTGGTTCTCTTAAACAATCAATTGAAGAAAAAGTATTAAATAACTGGTCATCTAAATCATTCCTATCAGTTAAAACAACAACAGTCGGGTTTTTTAACTTTTCTTCTTGTTGTAATTTACCAGTATAAAAAGCAAGAGTAAAAGATTTACCAGAACCCTGCGTATGCCAAATAACCCCTGCTTTTTTACTCTTACCAATAGCTTCAATTGTTCTCTTAATAGCTTTATTAGTAGCATAATACTGATGATAACCAGCTAAAATCTTTCTAACCTTTTTATCTGAAGTACTGAAAGCAACAAAATACTTAATCAAGTCAATTAAAGTGCTCTTCTTAAAAACCCCTTCTAGTAACACTGGAAGTTGAGGTAATTTTTTTGAAGCAATTGTCTTACCCTCTGAACTCTTCCATGGTAAAAACCATTCTTTTGAAGAAGTAATAGTGCCAATCCTAGCACTTGTTCCATCTGAAATAACTAAAAACTCATTATAATTAAACAAGCTTGAAATCTCTTCTTTATACACTTCTAATTGTTTATAAGCAGATGTTAAACTTGCTTTTTCTTTAATTGGGTTTTTTAATTCAATAACAGCTATTGGCAAACCATTTAAAAAAACAATTAAATCTGGTCTCCTATTTTTTTCATTTTCAATAATGGTAAACTGATTAATTACAGTAAACTTATTTTTTTCAACATCCTCACTTATCAATTTAGCAGTATCATGAACTACTCTTCCTTCATTGTTTCTATAAGAAATTGGTACTCCTTCTACTAATAACTTGTGAAAGTGTTTATTGTTTTCAATTAAATTTTGTGAAGGTATTCTTTTTACTTTTTTAATTACCTCTTCTATTACTTCACTTGTTAACTGAGGGTTTAGCTTTTCAATTGCTTCTTTTAATTCCCATTCTAAAATAACCTCGCTCCAACTTTTTCTTAAAGCATTTTCAGAATCAGGTGAAATATCAGGACCAAAATAATAAGAATAACCCAAATCACTTTGAAAAATATCCAAAACAGCATCTTCAATATCCTGCTCAACTACAAAACTAGTCATATTACAAAATCTCCCTTTTCTTTAAAAGATTGTAACTCTTGTTTATAAAATTCGATATCTGTATATAAAACCTTACTAGGTAAAAACTCATATTTTCCAATTTTTAAATTGCTATTTTGTTCATCAAACCATCTGTTAAAATCTTCATGATCTTCATATCTAACTTCATTATAATAAGAGGGTGGGGTATAGTTTAAATGAATATCTAATAAAAAAGAGCCAATTAATTCAGTTGATTGAAGGCATAATTCACTTATTCTTTTATTTGATAATTTAAATGATGGTCCTTGTCCATGAGAAATAAAATTGTAATTATTTCTTAGATTTGCGATTGAGTTTGAAAGTGTTAAAATAGAACCGATTATTTTTTTTGTGCTCTCTTTATCCTCTTTTTCAAGTTCTTTTAAAAAAGGGGAGTTATTTAAAACGATTTTAACTAATTTTGGAAACTTTATATTTTTTTGAATATTTATATTAAGTTGTTTTAATATTGTTTTACAAATGGACTCAATAACTGCCTTTGAAGTTTCAATTGAAGCGTTATAATTATCCTCTTTTATAAATTTCTCCAATTGAATAAGAAGTAGTTTTAACTCCCCAAAACTCTCTTTTTCATAAATCAACTCTTTAATCTTTTTCATAATTTACCCTTATTTTTCCTGTCATTAATTTTGGAAGTAGTGAATCACGAATTTGTTCAAGAGATTGAATTTGTTCAGCATTTGAAATTATTTTTTTTATTAATTTCATTGAGATATTATTAAATTCAATTAAAACTTGTTTTGAAGGAATTAATAATTCTAATGAATCAACTTCTTTTTTGTTAATGTGTTGTTGTGCTCCTCCTGTTGCAGATAAGTATAATTTCTGTTTTTTATGTTGTATCCAATAGTAAATAAAAGCTGATGAAAATAACTTATTTTCTAATATCCCTAAAACAGATTGATTTCCTGATGAGTCTATACCTAATATACTAATATTCACTTTTTTTCCAATAGAGATTACAAAAGGTAAAACAATAGTTCCTCTTGGCATAAGCTTTGCAGCAGAATTTTTTAACCCTTCTTTTGTAATGTATTGTGAAGCATTCATAACCGGAAAAGCATTTAATGCACCTGAATTAATCCAAGGAATTGTTCCATTAATCCAATATTCTTTTCTTGTTTTACTAGGAGTTCCACCTAAAATAGTTTTTAATTCTTTACCTACTTCTGAAACTTCCCATCCTTTCGGAATCTCTTTTCCTAATTCTTTGTTATAAACCATTTTTCCGCCTGAAGATTTGTAAGGCTTGCCTTCTTCATTAAGAAATTCAAAATCAACAAACCAACGCTTAAACAACGCCTGACCAATTTTTTCTAAGGTTTCATTCTGCTTCTGCAACAACTCAATCTTAGCATCCAAATCAGAAAGAATCTTAACAATAGCATTTATTTCTGTTTTGTGAGTTGGAATACCTATTTTTAATCTTCTAAAATCTGACTGTTTAATTAATGGTTGAGTGCTACCTACATTTAAATAAGAAAAGTCAATTCTTTTCAATGAGTAATAAATAAATTTTAACAATCCTAAATCTTCTGTCTTAAAGTATAAAGTGTTATCTGATAACCAAACTCTTTCTTTTTTAAGAAAATTTACCGAACCAATTGTGCCGACTCTTCCTGTAAAAATTAAGTTATCATTTTCCAAATAGTTGTTAGTATACCCTAAAACCCCATTAGACCCGATTATTTTATATTTACCGAGAAGTAATTTTTTTGTTCCCTTGCCCGTGCTTACTTTTCCCAAACTGTTTAATCCTTTAACTTCCCAATCTTCTGGAATTAATCCTATTTCAGTTTTTTTAAATTTAGTTTTATTCTGTAAACTCATTTAGTCCCCTTTGTAATAATTTATAATCTAATAAGTGTAATTTTATTATCCTACTTCTAATTTTTGTTACACGTAACTTTGCTTTTATCTCTTTTCCAAGAAGAGGGATTATTAATTTAAGTGGTTGTGTGAAGGATAATGGATATGCTTTCTTATCATTTTTTGGATGGAACTTTAATCTTTTTGTATCTAGATCCATAGCTGAGATATATCCTTCTAATTCAACTTCAGTTTCTTCTTTCTTGATCTCTTTTTCTATTTCTTTTATTGATTTATTTATTAATTTTTTATTTTGATAGTTTACTTCAAGTTTTGTAGAGTTATTTTCAATAATCTTTAGGGAATCTTTTTTTTGTTCTAAGGGATTTGTTAACTCTTTAATGTTTTTAAGTTGATTTAATGAGATAAGTTCATTTAATTTTTCATTCATCTCTTTAATCTCTTTTCTGTTCTTAGCATTATCTCTTCTACCTATTAAATAAAAAAATAGAGCTATGATAATGTTGACTATCATTGATCTAACTTCAGGATTAGAAAATATTATCACTATTTCTTCTTCAATGCTTCCTTTTTTTGGTATTACTCTTATTTCTTTAATCTTATTTTTTTTAGCTTTTGAATCTATTTCATTTATTGTATGAACTAATTCATGAATAGCCTTTAGATTTTCAACTAAAAAATTTATTTTAATTCCTGACTCAAAACTTGGTCCAACATAAACTAGTTTAAAATTATGCTCTCTTATAAGCTTTTTTCCTTTCAAATTTTCTTGTATGTTATAAGTCAAATCCAATCGCCTTTAGGTTTTTCTTTATTTCTTGGTCTAGTTTTTGTGCTTCTTTTATTTGTTCAGCTAACTGTGAGGTTAGTTTTTTCATTTTTTCTTCAAATTCTTTTTCGTCTTCCTCTTCCTCTGGAATTCCAACGTATCTTCCAGGGGTTAAGACAAAGCCTTGTTTTTCAACTTCTTCAAGTGTTGCACTTTTACAAAAACCAAGAATATCCTTGTATTCTCCGAAGTCTTTTTGTTCTGTTTCTTCCCCTCTCCAAGCATGATAAGTGTCAGAAATTTTTAAAATATCCTCTTTGCTTAGTTCTCTGTTACGACGATTAATCATGTGTCCCATGTTACGAGCGTCAATAAACAAAATTTCTCCTTTCCTTTTGTTTTTGCTTCTTCGTATGAACCAGAGACAAGCTGGAATCATTGTATTATAAAATAGTTGAGAAGGTAAAGCTACAATACAGTCAATTAAATCTGCTTGTATTATTTTTTTTCTAATTTCTCCTTCATTTGAAGTGTTTGAACTCATTGAACCGTTTGCTAGTACAAAGCCAGCTACTCCTTTTGGTGATAAGTGGTGGATGAAGTGTTGTACCCATGCAAAGTTAGCGTTTCCTTTTGGTGGAATTCCATATTTCCATCGCACATCATTTTGTAAGTGTTCTGCTCCCCAATCTGAAACATTAAAAGGAGGGTTTGCTAGGATGTAATCTGCTTTTAAGTCTTTGTGTTGGTCATCATGAAATGAGTCTCCTAGTTTTATTTGTGAGTTGTCTAATCCTCTTATTGCTAAGTTCATTTTACAGAGTTTCCAGGTTGTTGGGTTGCTTTCTTGTCCGTAAATGCTTATCTCTTTTATTTTTCCTTGGTGTGCTTTTATGAACTTTTCTGATTGTACAAACATTCCCCCTGAACCGGCACATGGATCATATACTCTTCCTTTGTATGGTCTTATCATGTATACTAAGAGTTTTACTATACTTTCTGGAGTGTAGAACTGTCCTCCTCTTTTTCCTTCTGCATCTGCAAATTTTCCTAAGAAGTACTCATATACTCTTCCAAGTAAGTCTATTTCTTTTTCATCTGCAAATCCAATTGTACTTATTAAATCAATTAATTCGCCGAGTTTTCTTTTATCAAGTGTTGGCCTGTTATAATCCTTTGGTAATATCCCTCTTAGTGAAAGATTTTTTGTTTCTATTTCATCCATTGCTTCATCTATTATTTTTCCAATTTCAGGTAGTTTTGCTTTTGATTGAATGTACTCCCATCTTGCTTTTTTTGGCACCCAGAAAGCATTTTCTGCTTTGTATTCATCAGGATCCTCTGGATCTGCATTTTCTTCTTTTTCAAGTTTGTCATGTAAAATTTTAAACTTATCTGAGATGTACTTTAAAAAAATTAGTCCGAGCACAACGTTTTTGTACTCCGCAGCATCCATACTATTTCTTAGTTTATCAGCAGTTTTCCATAATCTTTCTTCTAAATTCAACGTTTCTTCTTTTTTCATCAACAAGATTATAACTTTTTTTTAATAAAAGCTTTGTTTAAACAATTCTTTTAAATAACTAAATAGAAAATAAGAAGATATGGAGAAGAAAAAGTTAGTTAAAGAACAATTGAAGTTACCGGATGGTTCTATTCAATTTTATTTTATTAATCCTTCTGAGAAAGTTGCTTCTTCAGATATGGGAAGTAGGAAACTTTTTGTAGGTCCCTTTTTTATGTCTCAGTTGGATTATAACGAAAAAGTAGGAGTTATTTATCACGAGTTAGGTCATTTGCATAAATTTAGTTATCTTTTAAAGTTTTTACAACTTCTTATTTTCATATTTGCTGTTCTCATTTTTTCTGGTCTTTTTTTTCAAGTTACTCATCGTATTTTTTGGGGTTTTGTTATGGTCTTTACTATTCTACTTTTAAATTGGTTTGAAGAGTTTTTTTGTGATTATTACGCATTTAGAAAAGTTGGAAAAGTTTATCTTAATGTTTTAAGAAAGATAAAACTGAAAGTTCCTTCTTCAAAAAGCTCTCTTTTAACTCATCCTCCTATTAACATTAGAATTTTATTCTTGAATTTTTTTTAAAAGATGAGCTATGCTGGAATTATCTCTATTTCATTGTTTTTTTTATAAAAAAACCATATTGTTAATGCGAGTATTATTATAAGTAAAATTAGAAAGAAGTAGTTGTTTATTTCTATTTTTATTCCTAAGCCCTTTTCAATACCTATAATTAAATCCTTTAGTCCTTCAATGATGCCCATTCAATCACTTATTACCTTTTTTTCTTTTATCCTTCTAGTTTTTTTCCTATTTGTTTGTGTGTGATTGTTCTGAATTTTCCCCAGGTGTTCCATTTTCCTGTTAGGTTGTTTAGTTTTTCAATTGTTTTTGTTAGTTCGTTTGGCGTGACGTATTTGAATTGTGTTATTTGTTCGTTTTCGTCTTCGCATGCTGGTTTTTGGTTTGATTTTATGAGGAAGATGTATGATGTGAAGAAAGTTTGATTGTTTTCAGTGTATTCAATTGTTTCAATTAATTCTGGTTTTTCAGTGATTCCTGTTTCTTCTTTCAGTTCTCTGATTGCTGCTTGTTCTGGTTCTTCGTTTTCGTTTATTCCTCCTGTTGGCAGTCTGAATACTTTTTCTGGGTAGAATTTTTTGTTCATTAATAAGATTTTGTTTTCTTTATTTTGAATTACTAGGACAACTTCTGCTTTGCGGTTCATCCAAAGCCAGTTGCGAGGAGTTTCAATTTTCATAATTAAAAGTTAAAAAAGTTCAACTTTTTAATGCTTCTTTTTGCATTTAATTTAATACTTTCTTTTTTATACTTGTTTTGTATTTTGTTTTATTGTATGGGTTTGGTAAAGAGGTTTTTTTTGAGTTTTTTCTTTTATGGTTTTTTTCTTATGTTAATTTCTTATCTTCTTTTTTATTTTATTCCTTATTCTTCTGTTTCTTCTTCTGGGATGAGTTTAGATCGTTTTAAAGTACTTACTTACTTTTTTTCTTTTTTAATCTCAGTTTTAATTCTCTTTGTTTGGAAAATTTATTACTTAACAAGTAAAATTAGGAGAGTAAAAGAAAAAATTAATAGTTTTTTTAAAATTGTTAATTTAGGTGCGTTGATTTTTTTCAGTCTTATTTTATTACTTTTTTTAATTACTTTAGATAAATCTGAAAAAGGGTTTATTCCTTCTTTGCTTTTTGTTGTAGTTGTTGAAGTTGTTCTTTTATTTTGTTTTTTTTATGATAAGCATTTTGATTTAGATTGGAAAAAAAAGTTACTTAAAAAAATTGGTTTTAAAAGAGATAAGTTAAAAGATGTTTTGAATTTTTTATTTTCTTGGGATGAGCCTAGTGAAGTTTGTTGTGAAGCTGATTTTGAAGATAAGTTATATGAAGCCTTGTTAAATACTGGTGAATTTAGTGTTGAGAAGCAGGTTAAATTAAAGAGAAGAATTCCTGATTTGATTGTTAATGGAATTCCTGTTGAATTAAAAATTGTTTATAATAGAGATAAAGTTCAAGCTGCTTTTTTTCAAGCTCAAGATTATGTTGAGAGGTATAATTCTGATGTTATTCTTGTGATGTATTCGATTGATGAAAATGCAACTTATTGGGCAAAAAGATATTACAAAGAAAGAGATGTTAAAAAGGTACATCTAGTTATTAAAGAAGGTAAAAAAACCTAATCCCTTTTGTTTTTTATATTTTAACTTCTTTTGTTTAATTTGTTATGTTTAGTGTTTTGGGTTTTGATGTTGATAATACTTTCTGGAATGTGCTCATTTTTCCCATATTCCAAGTTTGCCTTTTGTTTTGATTGGTTTTTTGAGGGGTTTAGGGTTTTTTAAAATAAAGCCGTATTTGAATGGTTTTTTTGCGAACGGCAGATTCCAGGAATCTCCGGCAAGATGCTTGTCTTTGTCTTTTAGGAATTGTTTTTCGTCTGCGTATTCCTTGACGCCGATTAGTTCCACGCTTCCAAGTATGGCTCCAGTTGGAAGTGTAGAGTGTTTTCCGCTTGCGTGAATAAATAGTTCTCCTCTGTATTTAGTGTTCCAGGAACGTAGTTCAATTGTTTTCTTCCCTTGTATTACCCAGCTTGCGTATGGTTGGCGTAATGACAAAACTTTCATGTTATAATTATTAATTTTATTGGTTTATTTTAGTTTGCTCTGAAGTTTATGTTTTTGCTTGTTTTTGTTTTGAAAGAAAATAAAAAAAGAAAGGAGGGGGGGTTTATGTGTTGAGTATTTTTTTTCTTTCTTTGTATTCTTTTGTTGTTATTTCTCCTTTTGTCTTATTTCCTAATATTTGGTTTGATTAAATTGTATGCTTTGTTGATTGCTTTTTTTACGTCGTTTTCGTTTGTTGCTCCAGTACAAATCAACTTCCCATTCTTGAATAATAACAAGCTTGTTTTTGGTTTGTCTAGTTTTAGTATTGCTCCTGGGAATTGTTCTGGTTCGTATTCTACGTTGTCAACTTCCCTTGCTATTCCGTATAAATCAAGTTCGACGTTTAGTGCTGCTGAAGCGACAATATTGACGATTGTGTATTCCATTTTTGCTTTTCCTGATTTGACGTTTTGTTTTATGTTTTGGTATGCTGTTTTGATTGCTTTTGCTACGTCTTTTTCTGATTTTGCTCCTGTGCAGATTACTTTTCCGTTTTTGAATAGTAGTAGTGATGTTTTTGGTTTGTCTAGTTTTAGTATTGCTCCTGGGAATTGTTCTGGTTCGTATTCTACGTTGTCAACTTCCCTTGCTATTCCGTATAAATCTAATTCTACGTTTAGGTTGGCTGATGCTACGATGTTTTGGATTGTGAAGTCTATTTTTTTAGCCATTTAACCACTTCCTTTAAGTTTTTTTGTGAAAATTAGTTCTTTCTTTTTAGAAAGAGTGTTTAATTATTCTGTTTATAAACCTTTATAAAGGTATTTAAAAAGGGGAGGGGGTTTGGTTTTAGAGTCCTATTGTGTGGAGTAGGTTGTTTATGAGTGTTTGTCCGTTTGGTATTAGTAGGGTTATTAGTATTATTAGTGCTATTCCTGAGAGTATTTGTTCAGCGTCTCCTTTTAGTATGAAGTTGATTGTTCCTTTGATTAGGTAGGCGATTGCTGTTATTCCTGCAAGTAGGAATATGAGGGGTGTGATTGTTAGGTTTGGTTTTATGTATGCTAGTGCTGTGAGTATGATGAATGTTCCTAGTGCTATTTTTTCAAAGTCTGTGCTGTCGTCTGCCATGGTTTTTATTGTTTGTTTTAAGTGGTATTTATTTGTTTTTTTTTATTGAAAGCTTTATAAATGCGTTTGGTTAGAATAATTAAGAGCATTGTTTATTTTATGTAGTGTGAAGGTTCTTTTCTTTGCACTTTTTAATTTTATTTTTTAATTAGGAGGTTTTGTGAAATGGTTAAGGCAAAGCACAAGGGCCCTAGGGCTAAGAGCAGGCATGTGGCTGGTAAGCATAAGAGGGATAAGGGCATGCCTAGTGTTAATAAGATGCTTCAGGAGTTTAGTGAAGGGGAGAAGGTGCATGTTAAGATTAATTCAAGTGTTCATAGTGCCATGCCTCATAGGAGGTTTAATGGCGCGACTGGAACTGTTGTTGGAAAACGCGGTTCTTGTTTTATTGTTGAAGTTAGGGATATGAATGCGTTGAAGAGGATTATTGTTCATCCTGCGCATTTGAGTCCTGTTAAAATGTAAAGGTGGTTTTTGAATGAGTACTGAAGTTGTTGGTTCAAGGTTTTTGACTTTGCAGGAAGTTAGGAAGATTTTAGAGGATAAGAAGAAAGCTGAGGAGGATGAGGAGTTGAGTTACGAGCAGAAAGTGACTTTGGAGTATGTTAAGGAGTTTGGCAAGGGCAGGGTTGATTCTGCTTTGAAGCTTGTTGAGAAGCTTAAGGAAATGGGCGTTGATGAGGAGACTGCTGTTAGTTTGGTTAATGTTCGTCCGACTTCGCCTGAGTTGGTGAAGCTTTTCTTTGAGAAGTCTAGGTTTGAATTGACTGATGACAAGGTTAAGGAGATTGTTTCCTTGTTTAAAGAGGATTGAGTGAAAAATCCTTTTTTGGGGTGTTGGTTTTTATGCGTGAGGATAGTGCTATTGTGTTGGATTTTTTGCCGAATGGGTATGTGAGTTCTTTTAGGAAGGAGCCGGTTGTTCAGGCTCTTGGGCCTAAGTATTTGGCTTTGTTGGAGTTGGTTGCTAGGGATGAGGCTAGTATTAGCATTGGCGAGGAAGTGTATATTGGGCCTGAGAAGAGGGATAAGATTAAGTTTATTAAAGGCAGGTTGGATTATCAGAAGTTGACTGCTACTGCTAGGAGTGAATTGAAAGCTAATTTGGAGAAGATTGTGGCTGATAAGGAGGAGTTTTTTGTTAATTTTTTCAACAAGGCTGGGCCTATTACTGTTAGGCAGCATTCTCTTGAGTTGTTGCCTGGTATTGGTAAGAAGCATATGAAGGAGATTTTGAAAGAAAGGGAAGTTAAGCCTTTTGAGAGTTTTAAGGATATTGTTGACAGGATTAATTTAATGCCTGATCCTAAGAGGTTGATTGTTGACAGGATTATTCAGGAGATGATGGGCGGTGAGAAGCATTACTTGTTTGTAAGGCCAGCTGCGCCTAGGAGAAACAGGAGGAACAGAAGGTATTGATTGTTTAATTTTTTTTTTTAATTATTTTTTTTTAGTTTTTTTTGTTTTTCTTGTTTCTTCTTTTCTTTTAAGTATTTTTTTTTGTTTGTAGGAAAATTTGAAAAAAAGGTGTTGAAATGATTAATTTGACTCAGAAAGTAAGGCAGATTTATGCCAAGTATGGTTTTAGAGCAAGCCCTGTTTTAGATCAGTATTTTATAATTAACAAAAGCGTTATTGAAAGGGCTGTGAGGTACGCTGATGTTAGCAAGAAAGACACTGTTCTTGAAATAGGACCTGGGCTTGGTTTTTTAACTCGTGAAATTGCTGAAAAAGCAGGCAAAGTAATTGCTATTGAAAGGGATAAGAAGCTTGTTCCTGTTTTGAAAGAGGAGTTAAGTGATTTAAGTAATGTTGAATTGATTTTCAGCGACGTGTTAAAAACTGACATTCCTTTTT
Organism: Microcaldota archaeon; assembly: GCA_964643685.1. Classification (GTDB taxonomy): domain Archaea; phylum B1Sed10-29; class B1Sed10-29; order B1Sed10-29; family JAJRYS01; genus CAZXTN01. Next base: position 15,278 of record CAZXTN010000007.1, on the reverse strand, counting down.
TTAACAAGATTGTTTCTAATATTCCTTATTCTATTTCAGGCCCTTTGAGCGAGAAGCTGTTGAATTATGATTTTGAGTTGGCTGTTTTATTTTTTCAAAAGGAGTTTGGGTACAGGATGATTAAGCGTCCTGGGCAGGAGGGTTATGGCAGGTTGAGTGTCATGGCTCAGCATTATAATGAAGTTGAAATCAAGGAAGTTGTTCCGCGTGTTTCTTTTTATCCTCAGCCGAAAGTTGATTCAGTTGTTGTTTTGTTGAAGAGGAAGAAGGGTGTTGTGAAGGACGACAACTTCAATTTGCTTGTAAGGGAATTGTTCAGGTACAAGAACAAGACTGTTTCAAATGCAGTGAAAATAGCTTTCAACAAGCAGGTTCAAGATGACAGGAAAGTAAGGGAGTTGAAAGACGAGGACTTGGTGGATTTAGTCAAGCAAATCATGAATTAAAAAAAAGGTTTTTTTAAATGACTGTAAACAATGAAGGAATTAAGAAGATTATTTTGGCTTCTGGGCAATGCAGTTGGAGGAAATGCTTTGCATGCGGCTGGGGGCAGTTGAAAGCTCCTGTTAACATTGATTTTTTGAAAAAGAGGATAGAGTCAGAGTCTTTTGAAGGCTATGATACTGTGAAAATTTTCGTGTCAGGAAGTTTTTTAGACGACGCGCAGTTTCCACGTGAATTCAGGCAATGGCTAGCGAATTTCTTGAAGCAAAAGGGAATTAAGAAGCTGGTTGTGGAAGCGCGTCCTGAGTATGTAACGCAGGAGAACTTAAGTGACTTCAGTGATTTTGACTTGACTGTTGGCATTGGCTTGGAATGCGCTGACAATGAAGTTCTGAAAAAATATGAAAAGGGCTTTACTGTAGAGGATTATTTAAAAGCAGTTGAGTTGCTTCATAAGAATGGCATGCATGTGCGCACTTACTTGATGGTTAATATTCCTTTCGGCTCTGTTGAGTTGCTTGACAGGAGTGTGGAGTTTGTGGAAGAGCATGCAGAGCCAGGCGATAGCTTGGTTTTGATTAATACTTTTCCTCACAGCAAGTCGAAGCTGTTTAAACTGTGGGTTGAAGGTGGCTGGAGCCCTATTACTACCCGTGAGTTTGAGGAGATTGTTTCCAAGCATGTTGAAAAGTATGATAATATTGAAACTGATTCTCAGAATTACTTGTTCGTGCCTAAGTTTCCACCTGAACAGAGGAAGCTGCTTAAAGGAGCTAACAGTGAAATTTTGAATCACAGGTTTTTTGAAGTTTGGCAGGATTACTTCCAGAGGTTTTATGAAAAACCAAAAGAGAAGAAGTGGGTTTTGTTTTTGCAATGCAGTTTCAAAAAGCCTTATTCTCGTTCAAAGACTCATAAGGCAATTAGTAAAGTGTTGAATGAGTTTCCTGGTTTTGTTTCTAAGACGCATTTGGTTGTTCTCAGCACGCCTGGCGTTATTCCAATGGAGTTTGACAATTACTATCCTTTTAATGCATATGATTGGCCTGAATGGGAGGAGACTCCTGAAATTAAGAAGGAGTACGTTGAAGTAATTAGCAGGAGGATTAAGAATTACTTGTCTGTTCATAAGTATGAGAAGTATTTCAGTTACTTGAAGCCTTCAAGCGAAACTTACCAGGCGTTGAAAAAAGCATGCATTGAACTTGGCATTGAGTTGATTAACTTATTTGATGAAAGCGTTTACGAGCAAGTGAAGGATGAGAAGAACCCAGTTGCTACTAAGCTTGCTTTGGAGAACTTGAGAAAAAGAATAAGCGAGTTGAATTGATTATTTTTATAAATTTTCAGGTTGTTATTTTTATCATGGTTCAATTTAATCCTGCTTTGTTTGATTCCTTTATTGAAAAGTCAAATGAAAAAGAGGTTTTAGTTAAAGGCATTAAAAATCTTATTGGAGAAAAAAAGGAATCTTGTCTTGAAATTGGGCCTGGTGATTTTGCTTTTTTTTATAACTCCCTTTCTTCTCTTTTTAGCAGGTACGTGGTTGTTGAAAAAGAATCTTTTTCTTCTTTTTTTCCTGATAATGTTTTTTTTATAAAAAGTGATTGGGAGGATGTTGAACTTAGTGAAAAATTTGATGTTATAATTGCTTCTCATGTTTTTTATTATTTTAATGATAAAAGAGGCTCTTTGAAGAAGATAATTTCTCATTTAAAAGAAGGAGGAAAAGCTTTCATTGTTGTGAATGGAACTGGAAGCGATTATGGTTCTTTTAAAAAAATGTTTTCAAATGTTTCAGGCAAAGAATATGCATCTACTTATGAGGAGGTTAAAAAAGTTTTGCAGGGTTTAGGTGTTGATTTTAGCGAGCATTCTTTGCATTCAGAGCTTTATTTTTCTTCATATGAAGAACTGTTTAATTTGCTTAAGTTGTTTTTTGAATCTTGTCCTTTTGAATATGAAAAAGCTAAAAAAGAGATTCTAGCTTTTTTCAAAGAAAATTTAACAAATGGAAAATTTGAATTTGAACAGAAAATTTTTGAAATTAAAAAGAGTTAGATTCTGTATTTTTTTCTTTTGATTTTGTTCCAGATGTTTTTTTCAACTGTTTCTGCTGTTCTTTCGTAATTTTTTTCAAAGAAGTAAGTGGCTATTGAAGTTAATGCAACTAGAGTCAATGCTACTCCTATTATTATGTAAACAGCTGTGAATAGTTTTGAAATGTTATGGGTTGGATGTAAGTCGCCGTAGCCGATTGTAGTCAAGGTGGTTGTTGAGAAGTAAAGGGAGTCTATTAAGTTCCATCCTTCTAGTTGGGAGTAAGCAAAAGTACCTATTCCTATTAGTATGAAGATTAATGTCACTGCTGCTACTACTCTGCTCCACGACTGCATTGTTTTAACTTTAACTCCTTTTTAATATAAAAAAGAAATAGTTAAATGACTTGTTATTATATGTTTGCCTCATTTTTGCCTCGTTAGAGGCAAAACCTTTTCAAGGCTCGCAAGAGCCTTGAACATGGCTATCGAACAAAGTGAAGTTTTTCTTGTTTTTTACAAGAAAAACGTTTGAGCCATTAGGCGATTGAGATAGCCTCACTGATACAAACTCTTAGAGTTTGTAGCGCCCCAGGCAGGATCTTCGGCACTTTTTCTTAAAAGAAAAACTTAATCGGCTGTCGCCTCAAGCGTTTTTCTTTAGAAAAGAAAAACTGCACTAAAAGAATTAAAGCCATTTTCGCTTTGCTCAGTGGCTTCTTTTTTTAGTTGTTTTCTTTTTTAGAAAACGCCCCAGGCCGGATTTGAACCGGCGGTCTTACGGTTAACAGCCGTACGCTTTACCGGACTAAGCTACCAGGGCAGTTTTTTTTAATTTTGTTGTTTTTTGTATTTGTTTTGGTTTTTAAAACCTTTTTTTTACTCGTTTAAGCCGTTTTTTAAGTAGTAGTATATTGTTCTTACTGGCACGTCGTAGTCTTCTGCTATTTTTTTAACTGGCTTGCCGTTTGCTTTTTCGTTTATTATTCTTTTGATTAGTTCAGGGTCGTGTTTCATTGGGCGTCCTACGTGCACGTCTCCTGGTTGTATGTTTATGTTTTTTTCTCTTAGTTTTTTGAATGTTTTTTTTGATACTTGTAGGTATAAACTGTGTGGGCATGTGATTTTTTTCAGGTATTGGTTTTTTTCAAGTATTTTGTTTATTATTTCGTTTGTTGGGCGGAGGGGGATGTATATTTCTTGGTATGGCGTGTTTATTGCTTCTATTTCTTCAAGCAGTTCTTTTTTTGTTTTGCCTGTTAAGTATTTCATTTTAATTCTTCACCTGTTCTCATACAATTAAAATGTTTGAGGCGTCAGCCGATTTCATTTTTTCATCACTTTTTTCCACAGTGAAAAATGAAAGTTGGAATCTTCACTTGCTTCACCTGTGACTGATTTCATTTTTTCATCACTTTTTTTATTCTATGTATTCTTTTTTCTTGAGTTTTTCTGGTATGTATGTTTCGCTGATGAATTCTATTCCGTGTTTTGATAGTGCTTGAAGTTCTGCTTTGTATCCTTTTTTTAGTATTGTTTGTATTTCTTTTTGCCATTGTTCTGATTGGAACCATGGGTATTTGCTTATTTCGTGTGCTCTTTTTATGTCTTGTGGAGTGAGTTTGATTGTGTATTTTTCTAGTCCGTATTTTTCTATGTCTTCCATTGTCATTCCCATGAATTTTGCTTTTGGCACTCCTAGTTTTTCAGTTGCGTGGCTTAATGCCATTGAACCATATTTGATTGCTGAGTATATGTACCATCCCCATGGGTCTGCGTCTGTGAATACGTATACTGGTAGGTTGTGTTCTTCGCTTAGTCTTCTTAGGAGTAGTCTTGCTCCTCTTGTTGCTTGTCCTTGCGTTGCTAGGAGCACGCAGTTTAGTTTTTTCCATACTTTGTCTTCGTTTAGACGTTCCCAGATAGCTGCTTTTTCTACGTATAGCACGAAGTCTGCTTTGACTTCTTTGAATACTATGTCTCCTGTCATTGAGGGTATTGCCCATCCTCCTGAGCCCATTTTGCTCCAGTCGATTATGTCTCCTCTGTCTTCTATTACTACGTTTCCTGCTACTGCTCCGTTTTTTTCTGCTTTTAGGTTCAAGTCTTCTCTTAAGAGCCCTAATGCTACTTCGAGGTCTACGCTTACTGCATCTGATTCTCTTTGGTCTTCGACTGTTTTTATTTTGGTGCCTGGTATTGTTCTTAGTATGCTGTAGTAGAGGTCCCTGATTGTCCCTGTTTTTCCTTTTTTTAATAACTCGTTGTATGCTGCTTCTGCTACTAGCATTGTTTGCGCGAATTTCCTGGTGTGCGCTGTGTTTAGGAATTTTCTTCTTGTTTTCTTTTCTCCCATTAGTATCATTTTCTTGTCTGGGTTGTATACTGCGTTTCCTCTTCCTCTTAATGGGAGTTCGAATTCAGGCGCTTCTCCTCTTTCTATTTGTTTTTCAATGTCGAGCATGAGTTCTTCTATTTTTTTCATTGCATTTTGTTCTCTTTTTTTCTTGATTTCTTCTGATTCAATTTTTTTTGCCATTGTCAATCACTTTTTTTTATAGGAGTCCTTCTTTTTCAAGTTCTTCTATTTCTTTTTCTTCCTCTTCTTCTAGTTTTTTTTCTTCTGGTGTTTCTTCTTCGATTTCGTTGTATTTTTTTTCAATTATTTCTTTGAGTTTGTTTTCTATTTTTTTCTCATCTTTTTTTAGTATGTCTGCTAGTGCTTCTGCTACGATTGGAGTGTATATTTCGAGGTTTCTTTTCTTTTTTTCTTTTTCAGCTTCTCTTAGTTTTCCTGCGACGTAGCTTCCTAGTCTTCTTCCTGTGTCCATTAAGGCTAGGCGTATTTCTTTTATTATTTCTTCTTCGTCTGCTATTGATTCTTTTCCTGCTCCTGTGTATGGAACGTATACTGATGTGAAGTTCACCATTACTGTTATTGGAGTGTCGTCGCTTATTTTGTATTTTTTAAAGTTTACTGACTGCACTGCTTTTGTTATTGCGCAGCCTCCTGAGTCGAACAGCAAAGGCACTCTGTTTGCGAATCTCATTATTTCCATTCTGTTTTTATCGTCAGCATTTTTTTTGCCTGCTTTTCCTCCGAATGCAAGTGCTACTTCTACTATGAAGGGCACTCCTCCTCTGTACACTGAAGCTGGACGCGTGATTATTGTTTTGAATTCAGGTTGGATTACGTTGACTACTGCTTTTTCTAATTGTTTTTCTCCTATTGGTATTAGCACGTCTGTTGGCGGTGCTATGAAGTTGATTTGTTTGATTGCTTTGATTATTTCTTCTGCTTCGTCCCACCTTAACTCTTTTGGGATCTTGTTCATGTCGAAGCTTACTTTATCTTCTATTTCCTTTACTTTTGCCACGCTCATTCTTGAAAGTTCGTTCACTAGGAATGATTTCACTGTTCTTGCTTTTGTAACTGAAGCGTATGTTAGTAAGTCGTCTACTTCTATTCCTTTTGGGTGCGGCTTTGTTGATTTTGGTTTTTTAGGCAGTTTTGCATCTGCCCTGTCGTAGACTGTTGTCAATCCGTCTGGGTCGACGTATGTTATTTTTGCATGCGGGTTTGCTAGTGCTGTTCTTCTGAGGTATTCGTCTACTGAGTAGTCTCCTTTTTGGTATTTGACTCCTTTTAGTTCGCTTTCTAGGCGCACTCCTCTCATTTCGCCGCTGTATTCTCTTTGGTCTTCTAGTTTCGGCTGGTTTGCTTTGATGTCTATTGATAGTTTTGTTTCGTAGATTACGCCGTTTCCTTGTGATGTTATTATTTTTGTTGGTTTTCCTGTTGTGACTTGTGAGAACATGATTACTCCGGCTGCTCCTATTCCTTGTTGTCCTCTTGCTTGTTGGAATCTGTGGAATTTGGTTCCTGCGAGCATTGAGCCGAAGGCTTTGCCTACTATTTTTTTAGGTATGCCTGGCCCGTTGTCTTCTACAATTAGCTTTATGTGGTCTGGCCCTAGTTTTTCTAGTTTTACGTATATGTCTGGGAGTATTCCTGCTTCTTCGCAGGCGTCTAGTCCGTTTGTCACGTATTCGTGCACTGCTGTGGTTAGGGATTTTATTTTTCCTGAGTATCCGAGCATTTGCCTGTTTTTTTTGAAGAATTCTGCTACTGAGTATTCTTTGAATCCTTTGTGTATGTTGATTGCTTCTGTCAAGTTTAACGCCACCTTGAATTTTTTTCCTCTTTTTTTTAAGAAAAGAAGGTTTGTTTTTTATTAGTTTGGTTATTTTATTTTTATTCTGTTCCTTTCCAGGAACCTAAAAACAGCACTGTGCGGTGCTCCTTCAACAATTTTCATGATTGCTTTTTTTGCAATTTGATTGTTTTCAATTTTTCCTATTATAGAAACTGTTTTGCCATATATAACTATTTCTGTTTTTGTAAGCCTTGAGATGAATTTCCTTGCCTTGCCTTCTTTTCCTATTATTCTTGAACGCACTCTTTTAAGGCTTTTGTCTGAAACGTGTTCAGTCAGGCTTATTATTTCCAGGTAATTTTCAGGCTTCAGCAGCTTGAATGCTTTTTCAGGGGAGAATCCTCTTGCTATTGCTTTTATGATTTCATGCGCTTTCAGCTGCTTCAGGGGGTCCTGGGTGTTTATTTTTCTTCTGATTATCACTTCACCGTCTGAACTGATTTCTATTTTCGTGTCTGTTTGTTTTTCAATTGCTTTTTTCGTTTCTCCTTTTTTTCCTATGAGGACAGCGACTCTGTCTTTTGGAATGTTGATTATGTCAAATGTTTCTTCAAGTTCCTGTTCTTCATCTTGTTTTTGCTTGATTTTTTCAATCACTTCAATTGCTTCGCTTATTTCATCTATTACGTAATCTGCTTCTTTTTCAAGCTCTTGTCTGGTGCTTGCTCCTGTTGTTACTCCAATTGCTGTTGCTCCTGCGTTTTTTGCTGACTGCATGTCGAATATGTGGTCTCCTATCATTACTGCTTCTTCTGGTTTTACTCCGAGTTTTTTGCATGCTTTCAGCACTGGTTCTGGTGATGGCTTGATGTTTTCAACGTCGCTGCTTGTTACAAGGGCTTCGAATGGTATTTTGGATTCTTTTAATGCTTCTGTTGCTGTTTCTCTGCTTTTGGTTGTAACTATTCCTATTTTGAGGTTCATTTGTTTTAGTTTTTTGATTGTGCTTATTGTGTTTGGGAAGGGTTTTTCAATTATTTTTTTGTATTCTTCATGGTAAATTTTTCTGAATTTTTCAACGTCTTTGTCTGTAAGGTTTTTGTAAATGTTTTTAAGCCTTTCAGTCAAGGTGTGTCCGACTATTTTTGAGTAAATTTCTTCTTTTGTCAGTTCTTTCAATCCCATTTTTTTAGAAGTTTTTTTTATTCCTTCCACTACATAGTCGAGTGGGATTATTGTGCCATCTACATCAAATAAAACTGCTTTAATCATAATCAACATCCTTTGTTAACTTGTTATATACTTCATTGGTTTTTATTTTTACTCCGTGCTTTTTAGCTAGCTTGTTTATTTGGTTTAAATCCCTTTTTAATAGTTCAGGTGCTATTGGGTGCTTTATGCTCATGGCTTGGCCGATATCAATTAAAACAGGAGACTGGTTTTTCATTATTATGTTGTATTCATTCAAGTCGCCGTGAACTATGCCTGCTTTTATCCAAAGAACTTCAATGTATCTGATAATCTTGTCAACCAGCTTTTTCCAGTTTCTGACTTCAGCTTCTTTTAAAAGAGGATAAGGGGAGCCGTCTTTTTTTCCAATAAACTCCATGACTAGGACGTTTTTTTCAAAAGCAATTGGCTTAGGCACTTTCACTCCTGCTTCATAAGCGTCTTTCAAGTTCCTGTGTTCTTTCCTGCACCATGCTTCAACTACTCCTCTTTTTGTTCCTTTGACTTTTTCAAAACGAGGGTCTCCTATCATGTATTCCTGCATTTTCTTGAAATTGCTTGTTTCAATCCTGTAAATTTTAACAGCCACAGGCTCTTTAGTTTTGTCCTTGCTTATTTTAGTGGCTTTGTAGACATCAGCTTCTTTTCCAGTGCTGATTGGAAAATCAAGCACAGTGAAGTATTTTTTATCCACGAGCTTCGCAAGGCTTTTGAAAGTGTATTTGTCAAAAACCCTCTGGTAAATTTTGAAACTGCTTTTTTCAGCTAGCACCATACAAGCATAATTAATGGGCATACTTGTTTAAAAAACAGTTTTTTTGAAAAAATTAAAAGAAAACAACACCAATCAGATAAAAAAAGCAGATTAGAAAAGCTAATTGTTTTTAAACAAACTGCTTATCTGTTTCAGCAAAAAGATTGCAAAAATAAGCTTTTTTAACTTTTGCAAATTAACAAATTAATTTTTCAAACCTTTTTATTAATATACCTTTTTTGAGTTTGAAATATCACTCTCATTTTTTCAAGGGGGGGTTTTGTTTCATTTTTGTATTGTTATGCGGAGGTAGGATGAGGATGTTGACGAAAATTAAGAAAAGAGACGGAACTGTTGTTGATTTTGACGATGAAAGAATTGTGAATGCCATTTTTGCAGCTGCTAGGGCTGTTGGAGGCAGAGACATTGAAAGAGCGAGGCAGTTGACTAAAATTGTCGTTGCTGAACTTGAAAAAAATTTTGATGATGACAATATTCCTAATGTAGAGGATGTGCAGGATGTTGTTGAAAAAGTCTTGATTGAACAGGGGCATGCTAAGACAGCCAAGGCTTACATTCTTTACAGGCATAATCACGCTGATTTGAGGGAACTTAGTTCCATGCTCGGCAACTTTGACTTAATGGAAGCTTATTTGAACCAGAATGACTGGAGAGTCAAGGAAAATGCGAACATGACTTACTCTCTGCAGGGATTGAATTTTCACATTTCATCAGAGCTTGTAGCCAAGTATTGGCTGAATAAATTGTATCCTAGCAAGATTGGAAACGCGCATAAGCTGGGTGATTTTCACATTCATGACTTGGGCAGCTTGGCTGCTTATTGCGTTGGATGGGACTTACAGGACTTGCTTAGCGTCGGTTTCAAGGGAGTGCCTGGAAAAGTAGCTTCTAAGCCAGCTAAACATTTCAGAACAGCTTTAGGGCAGATAGTGAATTTTTTCTATACTTTGCAGGGTGAAGCTGCTGGAGCGCAGGCTTTCTCTAATTTTGACACTTACTTGGCTCCTTTCATAGCCTATGACAAAATGGATTACAAGGAAGTAAAGCAGGCTATGCAGGAGTTCATTTACAATGTGAATGTGCCTACTCGTGTCGGTTTTCAATGTGTTTCTGAGGACACTGAAATTTTAACTCCTGAAGGCTGGAAAAGTTATGATGAGGTTAATGAAGGCAGTTCAATTAAAACATTCAACTTGAAAACAGGTAAAATTGAAGATCAGAAAGTCACTTATGTTTTTAAAAGAAGATACAAGGGCAAGATGTATAATTTAAAAAACAGGATTCAGGATCAGTTGATTTCACCTAAACATAGGGTTGTGAGAAAATTATTCAATTCAGATTCTTTTGTATTGGAACCAATTGAAGAAGTTGCCAAGCTAAAATCTCCTTTTATTATTCCAATTGCAGGTGAAAATTCAAACAAAAAAGCAGGAATTAGTGATGAACAAATTAAGCTAATGGCATGGATTATTGCTGAAGGAAGTGTTGAAAAACCAGTTAATCACAGGAGTTGTTACAGGATTTCCATTTACCAATCTAAAGAAAAAAACTCAAAGCACTACAATGAAATCAAGAAATTATTGAATCATTTTAAATTAACTTACTCTGAATTTGAATCAACTGGATTAGGAAAGCCTGTTAGAAGAATGAGGCTGAATGCAGAAAGTTCTAAGAAAGTACACAAGTGGTTTGGAACAAGGGAAACAATTAAGTTTATCCCTTCAATTCTCCTTGGCTTGAATCAAGAGCAATCCAAGCTGTTTTTAGAAACTTATTTGAAAGCAGATGGTTTTGAAGAAAGTAAAATTGCAACTACCAGCAGGGAAATTCTCGACGCCTTGCAAATCATAGCAGTGAATGCAGGATACGGGTTCACCACTCTTGTTAGAAAACCAACAATAGGAACAAAAGATATTTTTGTGCTTCGCTTAATCAAGCATTCTGAAACTTACATTCAGAAGATTAAAAAAGTAGATTATGATGGTGTAATCTGGTGCCCTCATACAAAAAATGAAACAATAATCGCAAGAAGAAAAGGCAAAGTTTTCATCACAGGAAACACTCCTTTCACTAATATTACAATGGATTTGAAAGTGCCTAAGTTCATGCAGAACCTTCCGGCAATCATAGGCGGGAATATTACTAACGATACTTACGGCAGTTTTCAAGATGAAATGGACATGATTAACCGCGCTTTTGCTGAAGTGATGCTTGAAGGAGATGCAAGCGGACGCCCATTCACTTTCCCTATTCCAACTTATAACATTACAAAGGATTTTGACTGGGATAATGAAAACCAGGATGCTATCTGGGAAATGACTGGAAAATATGGCATTCCTTACTTTGCCAACTTCATAAACAGTGACATGAGCCCTGATGACGTAAGAAGCATGTGCTGTAGGCTGCGTTTGGATACAAGAGAGCTTCGTAAAAGAGGAGGAGGCTTGTTTGGAGCTAATCCTCTGACAGGAAGCATAGGTGTTGTCACCATAAACTTGCCTAAGATTGGCTACTTGTCAAAGTCAGAGGAAAAATTCTTTGAAAAATTATCTTACTTAATGGACTTGGCTAAGGAGTCACTTGAATTGAAAAGGAAATTCATCGAGCATTACACTGAAAAAGGATTGTACCCTTACTCCAGATTTTACTTGAGAGGAATCAAGGACATGTACAACGAGTATTGGAAAAACCACTTTTCAACAATCGGCTTGATTGGAATGAACGAAGCATTGTTGAATTTCATGGGTGTTGACTTGACTAATCCTGAAGGCCACGCGTTTGCAATTAAAATCATGGATTTCATGAGAGACAGGCTGGCTGAATACCAAGAGGAAACTGGGCATGTGTTCAACTTAGAAGCAAGTCCAGCTGAAGGAGCAACTTACAGGCTAGCTAGAATAGACAAGAAAAATTACCCTAAAATAATAGTAGCTAATGAACAAGCTTACAGAGCGCATGACGCCAAGCCTTATTACACTAACTCAAGCTTACCTCCTGTCGGCTGGAGCGGCGACTTGTTTGAAATACTTGACAACCAGGACCCACTTCAGTCAAGATACACTGGCGGAACAGTGTTCCATGCTTTCCTCGGAGAGAGAATTGACAAGGATGCAGCTAAGACAGTTGTCAAGAAAGTGTTTGAAAAGTACACTTTGCCTTACTTGTCAATTACTCCAACGTTCAGCATTTGCCCAATCCACGGGTACATTGCAGGTGAGCATGAATACTGCCCGATTTGCGACGAAGAGTTGAGGCAGAAAATGAAAACCAAGCAAGTGAATGCAAACCAGCAGTCACAAGCTAATTTAATTAAATAAAAAAGAGAAGAAGGAGTTGATGAAAAAATGGATGAGTTACCAAATGAATTGAGGACAAGAACTGAAATTTATTCAAGAGTAGTCGGTTATTTGAGGCCTGTGAACCAGTGGAATGAAGGCAAGCAAGAGGAATTTAGAGACAGGGAATTGATTAAGAAAGGGCTTCCGCAGTACTCAGCTGGAATGAAAATAAAAAATCATTAAACCTTCCTTCTTTTTTTTTAAAAAAGTTACAAAAGAGGTTTTATCACCATGCTTATTAAATTGCAGTTAAAACTGCTCAAACATTTTCATTTACCTATGGTGAGTGTGAATAAATGAAAATTGCTGGTTTTGAAAAAGTAAGCTTCATTGAATTGAAAGGAAAAGTAAGTTCAATAATTTTTACGCAAGGGTGCAATTACAAATGCGTTTACTGCCACAATTACAATTTAATTCCACTTGAATCTGAAACAGGTTTGATTGACGAGAAAGAAGTTTGGGATTACTTGGAAAAAAGAAAAGGTTATGTCGACGCTGTTACTGTAACTGGAGGAGAGCCGACTCTCCAGCCTGACTTGAAAGATTTTCTAAGAAAATTGAAGGACATGGGTTTTTATGTAAAGCTTGACAGCAACGGCACTAACCCTGGAATTTTAAAGGAGATTTTAGATGAAGGGCTTGCTGATTATGTAGCAATGGACATCAAAGCTTCTCTTGAAAAATACGATGAAATAGTGCAAATGCCAGTGAACAAGGAAAACATTAAAAAAAGCATTAAGTTGCTGATGGATTTTGGAAGTTATGAATTCAGAACAACAGTGTTCCCTTCTTTGACTGCTGACGATTTTCATAAAATAGGTGAGCTGATTAAAGGAGCAAATATTTACTTTGTTCAGCAGTTCAGGAACAAGGAAACGCTTGCAGCAAGCGATGTCGAGCCTTACAAGAAGGAAAAGCTTTATGAATTCGCTGACATCATGAAAAAATATGTTAAAAAAGTAGAAGTAAGAGGGCTGTAAAAACAGCAACAGCATACATTTATTATAATTTTTTGTTTACTTGCTTTTAATTATGCTTTTTGGCATTTATAAAGTTAATTCTTTTTTGCTTGTCTGCTACTGTTTTTTATTGCTCAACTTCGCAATTGTTAATGGAAAAATTCAGCTTGTTTTTTAAAAATTAGAGGGGTGTTGCGTTTGAGTATTGCAGTTGAAAAATTAAGCAATGGATTTGAGATAGTAATGGAGAAAAAAAAGTCACCTGTGTCTGCTTTTTCAATTGGATTCAAGTCAGGTTCATTGACAGAATCTAGGGGCATGAATGGAAGCACTCATTTTTTAGAGCACATGCTTTTAAGGGATTCTAGCTCAGGAAAAAGAGAATGGCTTTTGAAAAAAGTAGCTGAAAGAGGAGGAAGAGCTAATGGCTCAACTTCTCCTTTTTCAATGCAGTTGAATGGAGTTGTTTTAAATGAAGACCTGGATTTTCTAATGGAATTAGAAACAGGTTCAATTAAGCAAATTAAATTTAACAAGGAAGATGTTGAAAAGGAAAAAGAGGTTATTTTGCAGGAGCTTGCTTTGAAAAAAGAAAGAGTTAGGAAGGATTCTGTTTTTTTAGAATGGCTGATTAAAGGATACAGCCCTTTCAAGACTCTTGGACAAGAAGAGGATATTAAAAAAATGACTTTTTCTAAGGTTAAAAAAAGGCTGAATGAAATACGAAAACCTAACAACATGCATTCTGTTATAATAGGCAATTTTAATGAAAGAGAGGTTGTTGACTTTTTTGAAAATGAGTTAGGTTCTTTGAAAAAAGGAAAAACAAAGCAAGTAAAAAATTTCAAGTTAAAAAAAGGAGAGAAGGGGATTGTTGAAAATGAAGTTTTGAAAAAGCCGAAGCTTTACTTTTCTTATGTTGCAAGAGATGATAAAGAGAATCATTTTCATTCAATAATTTTCAGAGATTATCTGAAAAAAGTAATTTCATATGAATTAAGAGATAAAAGAAGCTTGATTTACTCTACTATTTCAAGAAATTATGGTTTAAAAAATGGTTTTGTTCAGTTTTTTTCTTTTTCTCTTGAACCTGAAAAAATAGGGTTAGCTGAAAAAATTATAAAAAAAGAAATTGAAAAAATTCAGCAGGGAAAAATTAAGAAAAAATTGTTTAATGCAACTAAAAAAGCGTATTTAATGAATTCTTATTTAAGCGAGCAGAGTTTTGAAAGAAGAATAAATACCTTGCGTTATTTTTCACAATTTAATGACCTTAATTTGCTTGCTGAAAAAGAAGAAATAGTTAAGAAAATAAGTGAAAAAGAATTAATTGAAAACGCAAGAAGCAATTGGGATGAACAAGCCTTAAGCTGGCTTATAATGAATCCACTGAAGAAATAAAAAACCCTTTTTTTTCTTGTTTTTTATACTTCTTTGAAACAGTTCATATACTTTAATGAAATGAATTGCAAGAGGATTGTTGCTATTATTATTTCTATTTCATAATTTTCTATTAGTCCTATTGCTGTTGCAGGCAGGAAAATTGACAGTATGCCTATGCCTACTGTTGCTCCGCATACCGGCGCTCCGACTCCGCAGACTTGCAGTGAAATCAAGCCAAGCGCAGTTGCAAAAGCAGCCAATCCTGATGCTTTGGTTCCTTTTGCCAGCTTTATTTTTTCTTTAAAGTTCCTGATGGTGCATGTGATAATTAATGCAAACAGGAACATGAAAGCAAAAGCAATTAAAATAAATGACTCATAGAACACTTTTTTTGGAATTAAGAAGTAGCTAAGTATAAGCGATAGGGTAAATGTAGCGAGACAGGGTTTGCTTTGAAAAACTTTTTTAATGTATTTCATAAAAATCACTTTTTACTATGTTTTTTTAATGTTAAAGTTATTTATTAATTAAAGAAGGTGGTTGTTTATGGCTCTTGAGTGTATTAAAGGAAGTGAAATTGATTTTGAAAGCATTGAAAAAGTAAATAAGGTTGTTTTTAATGAAGAGAATTCTGTTGAAAAAATGAAAAACAGGCTGGCGACTTACAGGAATTGTTTTATTTCTTTGTGCAAGGATGAAGGTAAAGTTGCTGGGTATGCTTTTGGTTATGAGAAGAAAGGAAAGTATTACTTGTGGATGATGGGTGTGCTTCCTGAACACAGAGGCAAGGGAATTGGAAAGAAGCTACTGGCTCATCAGGAGAGTTTTGCAAGAGAACAAGGTTATGATTCAATGTATGTTAAAAGTTCTAATAAATGGAAGAGCATGCTTGTTTTATTGTTGAAAAACGGTTTTGATTTCATTGGCTTTAAGGAAAATGAATGGAAAAACAG
>CAZXTN010000006.1:0-43741 GCA_964643685.1 Microcaldota archaeon | reverse complement strand
ACTGCGGTGACAACATAATTCAACAAGGAGAACTTTGCGACGGCACTGACTTGAATGGGCGTACTTGTGCTGATTTTGCTGATTTTGATAAGGGGGAGTTGTCTTGTTTATCTGATTGTACTGGTTTCAACACAAGTAAATGTAGCAGTTATGAGTGTGGTAATGGTGAAGTTGAGCCAGGTGAAGACTGCGAGCCTTCTCCTCTTGATTTAAATGGTGAAACTTGCGAGTCACGTGGTTATGATGGAGGAAATTTAGGTTGTAGTAATGAATGCCTTTTTGATGAATCAAATTGTGATTACAAGCCAACAGCAAGTTTTTCAACTGACTGCTGGCATTTGGATTGTGATTTTGATGCAAGTGCTTCAACTGACTCTGACGGTTCAATCGTGAAATATAATTGGGATTTTGGCGATGGCAATATAACAACTACAACAGAGCCAACTGTTCATCATCATTTCACAGGTTCTAATGAAGCATTTAAAGATGAAACTTACACTGTTAAATTAAATGTAACTGATGATAAAGGCTTAGACAGCGATTATGCAGTTAATGATAGTGTTTATGTCACTACTAATTATGCTCCAAGCTCTTCTATTAGTTATACTTGGAATAAATTGCATGATTATTCTTTCACAGGAGGTTATTCTGATCCTGAAGGCACAGATGCTTCTGCTTATTCATGGGATTTTAGAGATGGAAGCACTTCAACTGAACAGAATCCCTCGCATACTTACTCTGAGGTGCCTAAGGCTTATTCTGTTAAATACACTGTAACAGATGGAGGAGGGAGAAGTACAACAGTTTATAAAACAGTTTATTCAAACAATGAACCTAACCCTGATTTTACTTATTCATGTGATGCTGATACTTTTGAATGTACTTTCACTGATGCAAGTGATGCTGGATTTTATGGAGTTTATGATTCTGATGAAATTAATGATTATGTAATGCAGTACTATTGGGATTTTGATGGTGATGGGCAACCTGATACATATACAGAAAATCCTTCTTATACTTTTGATTCAGGAGGAGATTATGATGTTAATTTAACTGTAGCAGATAGGTTTGTTTTAAAAAATACTATTGTTAAAACAGTGCATATTCCTTATTGGCATAGTGAGGTTATTTCAAATACAGGTGTTGTTCAACAGCATAAGCCTGAACTTATGTACGACAAGTATAATGGTCTTCATATCTATTTTGTGGCTGATTCAGATTCTCTTAAAGCAGTGTCTAAAACAAGCAGTGGTTTCTCTGATCCTTCTTTATTTTCAAGTAGTTTTGGTAGTTTTTCAATGGGTAATTTTACATTTATATACGAGAATAGTTCTGATTATAAAGTTTATTGCAAGCAAGGCTTTTTAGGTAACCCAATCCTTCTTGATTCTCTTTCACCTGATTTATATAGTTTTAGTGCTGATTTAGGGGGAGATAACAAATTTTATGCTTCTTATACTAGTTCTAATTCTGGGGATTTGATGTATGTTTATAACGATTCTAGTGGCTGGCATGTTTTTACTCTTGATTCAGATAGTGATTATTTTGGCACTTCAATTAAAGTAGATTCAGTTTATAATTACCCTCATATTGCTTATTATGATACAACTAATCATGATTTAAACTATAAGTGGTATGGATATCTTCCGGGTGGAACAGTAGGTTGGCAGACAAAAATAGTTGATTCAACAGGAGATGTTGGTTCTACTCCTTCTTTAACATTAAGTAATGGTTATGCAAGGATAGTTTATGTTGATAAAACAAACGGTTATTTGAAGTATGCTAAAGAAAATTCAGATGGTACTTGGACCACTGAAGTTATACCAGGAACTGATGACATAGTTCCTTATAGCATTGGTTCTTACATCATTTCCTCTTATGATAAGGGGGCTGTTCTCTATGTTAGTTATCCAGCTAAAAATGGGGACATAATAAGCTTAAAAGTAGCTGTTAATGAAAACGGAGAATGGCATGTTCATACAGTTGATTCTAAAACTTTACAAGATATTGGTTTGTTTTCTTCTATAATAGTTGACTCAAATGGCCTTCCTGTAGTTGTATATAAATACCAAGATAATTTAAAATATGCTGAATATTATTAAATTTTTATTTGATTAGAATTTTTTTATTTTCCTTATCATTAACCTTTATATTCTTTTTCTGTATTATTTTTCACTTAATGAGGAAAGCGCAGGGTAGCTTAGAGTACTTGGTTATTATTGCAGTTGTTTTGTTAGTTGCTGGCGTCGTGGTTTATTTGGTAACTGGAAGCGCTGGCAGTTCTAAAACTAATATTTTAATGAGTAACTGTCAAGCAGCTGCTGAGCAGTGTCATTTGTTAAAAGCAGCTAATCCTAATACTGTTTGTTCAAGTTGTGAAACTCAGTGTGTTGATTCAGCTTCAGGTGAAGAGATTTTCCCAGGTGCTATTGCTTGTTGCAAGGCAGGTAATTCTTCAGGAATTTATGAAGGAAGCACTGGCTGTTCAGGTGGTCCTCTTCAAACTTGCTCCGTTGATGATGATTGTGATGATGGCAATGAATGTACTGCTGATTCTTGTGTGAATGGTTATTGCAGTTATGAAAATAATAATGGCATTGAATGTAATGGTGGAGCTGGAGAATGTCAAAACGGGGAATGCGTTGCTTATCAGTGTACAAGTGATGCTAGTTGTCCTGAGGATACTGATTGTTCTGACTACTCTTGTGATTTAAATTCACATACTTGTGTTGCAGATAATGCTCCAGCTGGAACTTCTTGTACTGATGCTGATTCTAATCAGGGAGAATGTGATGGTTCTGGAACTTGTATAATTTGTATTGATGATGATGGCGATGGTTATGGTGTATATGGTGGAAAAGATTGTCAATATTCTGGAGCTGATTGTGATGATTCAAATAAAAATGTAAATCCAGGTGCAGTTGAAGTTTGCGATAATGGAGTGGATGATGATTGTGACGGTCTTGTTGATAGGGATGATGGGCAGGATTGTGCTTATTGGCATGTGGAAACAGCAGCAACTCATTCTGATGGGTATACAAGTTTGGTTCTTGATTCATATCCTCATGCTCATGTAAGTTACTATTTTAATCAAAGATTATATTATACTGCAAAATCAAGTTCGGGGTGGTCCATTCCTTCTGAAGTAACATCTAATTATGATGAAGGGAAGTTTTCTTCAATTGCTTTGAATTACTCTTCAGATTTGCCAGTTATCT
This sequence comes from Microcaldota archaeon, assembly GCA_964643685.1. GTDB lineage: Archaea > B1Sed10-29 > B1Sed10-29 > B1Sed10-29 > JAJRYS01 > CAZXTN01. The sequence goes on along the minus strand of CAZXTN010000006.1, from coordinate 40,523 downwards.
TCTTCTTAAATGATACCGGGTCAATCTCATCTTATCTCTCTTCCTCTGAAAAAGATTCTGTTGGAGGTTGGACTGGAAAAAATCTTGAAGGGAGTTATTCTAATGTCTTTGGAATTAATTCAATGTTTAGTTCTAATGGGCTATTAGGTGTTTCTTACTATGCTGATGGAAAATTATATTACTATGATGGAGTTTCAGCTGTTCAAATAGATTCTTTCACTTCCACTTCTGTTAATGATTACTCCTCTTCTCTTGCTTTTGATTTAAATGGAAACCCTTACGTTAGTTATTATGACTTTGACCAACATTCTTTGAATTTAGCTTATAGTCAAGATGGGGGTTCAACTTTTAATATTATTACAATTGATACCTACGGGGATGTAGGTCAATTTAATAGCATTGCGTTGGATTCATCAAATTATGTGCATATTGCTTATTTTGATGATAGTGATGACGATTTGAAATATGTGTGGTATGACGGGTCAAATTGGAATATTGAAATAATTGATGGAGCAGAAGGGAATGACACTGATGATGGGCATGTAGGATACTATGCAAGTTTGAAATTAGATTCAAACAATTACCCTCATATTGCTTATTATGACAATACAAATAGAATTTTGAAATATGCTCATAAAGATTCCAGTGGCTGGCATTTTGAACAAGTAGGCAGTTCTCTTGGAACATATAAGTATATTGATCTAGAACTAGGGTCAAATGAAGTACCTTACATTGTTTATTATTCTTCTTCTGATGATGATGTAATGTTCGCTTGGTTTGCAAAAGATGCAAGCTAAATCTTTTCCCCTCTCTTTTTTTATTCTTTGTTTTCCTTAATTTTTAATCATGCACATCATTGCTGATTTGCATTTGCATTCGAAGTACAGCAGAGCCACTTCTCCTAAAATGAACGTGGATTTCCTTGCAAAAGCAGGTAAAGAAAAAGGGTTAAACTTGTTAGGAACTGGTGATTTTACTCATCCCAAGTACCTTGAAGAGCTTAAAAGTAAGTTGGAGTTTGATGAAGAAACTGGTTTTTACAAAAAAGAAGGGCTTTTTTTCGTGCCTACGAGTGAGATTAGTTTCATGTACTCACAAGGAGGTAAAGGAAGGAAAGTGCATTTGGTTTTCATCGCTCCTGATTTGGAAACAGTTGAGCAGTTTAACTCTGAACTTGACAAGTGGGGGCGCAGGGATTATGACGGGCGTCCTATTTTTGGAAAAACTGTGATTGAAGCTGTTGATTTAGCTCTTAGTATAAGTAAGGATATTGAGGTTGTGCCTGCTCATGCTTGGACTCCTTGGTTCGGCGTGTTTGGAAGCAAAAGCGGTTTTGATTCTTTAAAAGAAGCTTTTCAGGATAGGGTTAAGCATATTCATGCTATTGAAACAGGGCTTAGCAGTGACCCTGAGATGAACTGGCGTTTGTCTCAACTTGATGACATTAATTTGATTAGCAACAGTGATTCTCATTCTCCTTGGAGTTGGAGGATTGGAAGGGAGGCTACGATTTTTGATGTTGATAATTACAAGGGTTTGATTAATGCAATTAGGACTGGAGAGGGTTTGTTGTCTACTATTGAAGTTGACCCTGCTTATGGCAAGTATCATTGGGACGGGCATCGGTTGTGCAATTTTTCATGTTCTCCTGAGGAAGCTGAGAAGTTGAATAATATCTGTCCTGTGTGCGGTAAGCCTTTGACTATTGGGGTTGAGCATAGGGTTGAGGAGTTGGCTGACAGGCCTGTTGGTTTTAAGCCGAAGGGAGCTAAGCCGTTTGTTAAGTTGTTGCCTTTAGCTGAGTTGATTAGCCACGCTTATGGCATTAGCTTGTCTTCTAAGAAGGTGTTTGTGAAGACTTTTGAGTTGATTAAGGAGTTTGGAAGCGAGTTGAGTGTGTTGCTTGATGTGCCTGAAATGGAATTAAAGAGGGTTGTTGATGAGAAGTTAGTGAGTTATATTCTGTTAAATCGTGAGGGGGGGGTTAAGTTTAAGCCTGGTTTTGATGGTGAGTATGGCGTGCCTTTATTTGAAGAAGTTAAGGGAACTGCTCAGAAGAAGTTAGGTGAATTTTAGTTTTTGTTTTTTCATTTATCTTTTTAGTTTTCTTACTTTTATTCTGTCTATGAAATTTGCTGGTGTTATTTTTTTAACAAATTTGCTTGCCCGATCCATTGCTCCTGTGACTATTTTGTAATCTCTTTTTGAGTACATTAAGTTGCTTCTTTGGTTTACTGATATCAAGTCTACTTTTTTGTATCCTTTAATTAGGGCTTCTTGTTCAACAAATCCAAGCACTGTGTCTGCAAATCCTTGGTTTCTGTATTGTTCTTTTGTTTCAACGTTCATTATTCTTGCGTTTTTTCTGCCTTTGTTTTTTGTTTCAAGAAGAGAAGCTGTTGTTACTTGTTTTCCTTCTTCGTTTTCTATTGTTATTGTTGTTACTTTTGCTTGGCTGTTTAGTTTTTTTTCTTTTATGTAAACAGTGTATTCTTTTCCGTCTGCGTCTTTTATTTTTTTAAGAATTCTCTTTTCATCTTGTTGTTTTGGTTTCATTGGATTACCTTTTTTATTTCTTCAATTAAATTCCTGGTTTTTATTTTCTTTTCTTGTCCTGTTTTCATGTTTTTCAGTGTGACTTCTTGGTTTTTGATTTCTTCAGGGCCTATTATTATGCAGTATGGAATGTTTTTAGCGTTGACGTAGTCTAGTTGTTTTCTGAAGCTTCTGTTCATTAAGTCTGTTTCAGCTGAAATTCCTGCTTTTCTAAGCTGGTTTGCTATCTCTATTGCTTGGTTTTTAGTTTCTTTGTTTATGTTTGCAACATAAGCAATTGATGGGAAGTATTCTTCTTTGTATCCTATGACGTCCATTAGCCTGTCTATGCCTAAGCCGAATCCAACTGCAGGCAAGTCTTCTCCGCCGTATAACTTGATCAAGTTGTCGTATCTTCCGCCTGAACATATGCTTCCTATACCTTGATTTTCTTTAATGAATGTTTCGAACACGAATCCAGTGTAGTAACTTAATCCTCTTACTATTGTCAAGTCAATTTCCACGTTTTCAATTCCAATGTTTTTTAATTTTTGCTTTATTTCTTCTAGTTCTGTGATGTCTGCTTCTTTTTTTCTTATTAATTCAAAGAACTTTTCTGCTTTCTCGTTTTCAATTCCTTTTTCAGTCATTTCTTTTTTAACTTCTTCTTCGCCTATTTTTGACAGCTTGTCAATTGCTCTGAAAGCATCTTCTTTCTTGTCTTCGCTTATGTCAGCTTTTTCAGCTATTTCTTCAATTACTTTACGTGAATTTATTTTGAACACGAATTCCTTGTCAGTTGCTGCTTTTATCAAATCGCTTGCAACTTGCACTGCTTCAACGTCTGCGTCTGTTGTTTTTGAACCTATTAATTCAAGCCCTGCTTGCCAGAATTCCCTGTATCTGCCTGCTTGCGGTCGCTCGTACCTCCACATTCTAGTGACATAGTAGTATTTGATTGGCTTTGTCAGTGAAGGGTTTGATGCAACGATTCTTGCTATTGGCACTGTCGGGTCAAACCTTAGTCCCAACTTTCTTCCTGATTTGTCTTCAAATGAATAGATTTCCTGCTCTATTTCAGGGCCTGATTTTTTAGCTAGTAACTCGAAGCTTTCAAAGGCTGGCGTGATTACTTCTCCGTAGCCGTATGACTCGAAGACGCTTCTCATTTTTGAAATTAACTTGTTCCTCTGCTTTGTTTCTTCTGGTAAGTAATCTCTTGTGCCGCGAGGCGGCTTCCATTCAGTCATATTCACTCATTTTTTTAATTTTTTTTCAAGGCTCTTGCGAGCCTTGAACTAGTCTATCGAGGCGTTAAGCCGAAGATAGAGTGTTTGATACAAACTTTTCAAAAGTTTGTAGGGCCGTGGCCGGGAGTTTCACCGAAACGCAGGGGGCTGGCTGCCCCCTTCATTTCTAGGGAATTTCTGATTCCCCCGCTAACCACGTTCGGCTCCCGCCGAAGTGCTTATTTTTTTGCTAAGGCCGTGGCCGGGAGTTTCACCGAACCGCGGGGGACTTGCTGTCCCCCCCAGTTTCAGGGTCTTCCTGACCCCCCTGCAAACCACGTGCGCTTTCGCTTAGTGGTCTTTGTTTTAAGGCCGTGGCCGGGAGTTTCACTGCCATATCTTTTCTGCTGAAAGCAGACTGTTGGCCTTTATGGCCGACCAGCCCGCCAGCTGGATACGGCTGTTTTGAACCCGGGCTACAGGATTTCTGCTTTGTTGGGTTGCTGGATGCATTGAAACCTGCTGGAGGTTTCGATATCCACAGTCCTGGATGCTACCGCTACACTACCACAGCCATTTTTTGTTTTTTGTTTAATTGTTTTGTAGAGCACTTCAGCTTTTTTAAGCTGAATGTGGTCTGACCGTCAACCCGTTAGGGCTGTTATGCTACCACAGCCATTTTTTGTTTTTTGTTGTTGTATATTTTTACTTGTTTTTTTTTAGTTTTTCAATGTTTTAAATTGTTTTTGTTGCAATAATATTGCTTTTTATTCTTGTTTGTCTTCGTTTTAAGTTATAATGGATTTAACTAAAGTTGAGTTTAATAAAGGGGGAATTAAAGGGCTTGGGGGTAGGTTGAATTTAGTGCCTAGTTTTTTGTTGATTGATTTGATGCGTAAGATGAGGGCTAGTTATGATGAGAGGGTCTGGTTGTTTTATTATGATTATGTTAAGTCGAGTGCGTTGAAGCATGGTTTTAAGATTTTAGAGTCTGATGAGGTTAAGGCGTGGTTGAATGAGAATGATTTGACTATGGCTCAGGTTTTTGGTGAGTTGGTTAAGTTGGTTGAGGCTTATGGTTTTGGCTTTGTTGAAGTGAGGGAGAATGAGTTGCCTAAGAGTGCTGTTGTTGAGTTGAGGGATAGTTCAATTGCGTTGAGTGTGAAGGAGTTCAGAGGAGAAAGCAGTAAGCCTGTGTGTGTTTATGTAAGTGCTTTTTTAGCTGGGCTTGCTTCTGCTGTTTATGGCGAGAGTTTGGATTGTGTTGAGGAGCAGTGTGTTGTTTCAGGGAAAAGCACTTGTGTGTTTAAGTTGTTTCCTCGTAGTGATTCGTTTGAGAATATTTTTTTAGAAAAGCAAGGTTTAAGCACTTCAGGAAGATTCTGAAATTGGTAAAGGGGTGTTTGTTATGAAGAGAGGGCAAGTGAGTGTAGAGTTGTTGATTGTTTTGGCTTTTGTGCTTGTCATTTCTGTTGTTAGTGTTGTTTTGCTTAGGGGTTCTGTTTCTTCTAAGAAAGAAGTGACTCTTATTGTGAATTGTCAGACAGCTGCTAAACAATGTGATTTTATACACAGGGTTAATAAAACATATGATTGTGATTTTTGTGAGGAGCAGTGTGTTGATTCTGTTTCAGGTGAAGAGATTTTTCCAGGTGCTGTGAATTGCTGCAAGTTAGGCAATGATTCTGCAGTGTTTATTGGAAGCAGCGGATGCTGAATTTTAAAAAAAAGAGTTTCTAGTTATTTTCATAGCCATCCGAGAAATGCAGCAATTAGTAGCCCTGCTACTCCCCAGAGTCCACCAAATATGCTTACTAGAATTGTCAAGCCGTTTAAAGGAATTGGGATTCCTAAAGCGTATTTTATTACAAGAAGTCCTATTATTCCAACTACTGCATGCGCTATTAAGTTTTTAAGCAAGTAAATTATTATGAAGCCAATTACAAGCAGTATTAAAGCCCCTAGCACGAGGTTCCAGTGTCCTATTAAGCTTATTACTTTTGAACCGACTGTTCCACTTATATTGCTTATTTCACTTGCATTAACCATTTTTTATCATTTTATTTTTAGGAGGTAAGGGTTTATATATTATTGTTTTCATATCTTAGAGTTAAGTAAACCAAGTTAGTATTTTCTTTTTTTAGGTGTTTGTTAAAAATGGTTGAATATACTGAAGTTCAGCAAAAAATCCAATCGCTTTTGGCTCAAGGTTTTTTCACTGAAAGAGGTGTTTTTTGAAGATGGTTGAGTATAGTGAGGTTCAGCAAAAAATTGCTAAGTCTTTGCTTGAGAGCCCGAAGACTCTTGAAGAATTAAGAGAAGAACTTGGAGTAAGTGCTTCAGAGTTAAATGAAGAATTAGCTGGCTTGCTGAAATTAAGAGTAGTTGAAAGAAAAGAAGACAAGTATAAATTGATTGACTTGGTTGAAAAGGCAGTGAAAGGAGCTGCTAACAAGCCAATTGAAGGCAAGTTTCAAGCTTATTTTATAATAGAAGCAACAAGCCTGGATAAAGAGTCGCTTGAAAAACAGTTAGGCTTGCTTGAAGAAAAGATAAAAAAAGAAAATGTCAGGGTAGATGAAATTAAGAGATTAGATGCTATTGAAAACAAAGGAGTTTACAACGCGTACATTGAAACAACTATAAGCGCAGACTCCCTGTTTGACATGATTAATTTTGTCATAAATTACGGGCCAACTTCAGTTGAAGTAATAAAGCCGAAAACAGAAGAATTGAACACGCGTCAAATACAAGAAATTCTACAGCAAGTAAGTTCAGCAGTCTATTATTATACTACATTAATAATACAATTAAAACACGCTCAATTAGTTAAAAAAATGCTTGAAAAACAGCAACAGGCAGAACAACAAAAAGATTAAAAAATAATTGCATAAAAAATTCTTTTAATCAACAATGCTGAAAAGCAAAATTCACAGAAAAACAGCACAAGCAAAAGCAAAAACAAAATCAAAAACAACCAATTTTAAAACCAGTAAAGAGGGACAAACAGATACAAAAATGCAATTAAGTTACAAAAAACAACCAAAATTCAAACAATCAACGAAAAAAAGTTAGACAAAAATGAGGAAATTTGGGGTAAAGCTTATAAACCAACAACAAATCAGTTATAATTAAACCAAAATAAGGCAGTGGATGAACTGCCAAAAGTTAAACCTTGATTAAAAAAAATTCTCAAAAAAAAGAGGTGAAATAATGAGAAGCATAAACATAAAAAGAGCAGCAGCAGTTGCAGCTGGAGCAGCAATGATTGCAGGAGCAATCTCACCTGTAGTAGCAGCAGTAAACGTAGCACCAGACCAAGCAACTGTAACAAGCTTAGTAAACAACATAAAAAACAACCTATCAGACACACAAGTAGTAATAGGTGCAGCAAGCAAAGCAATAGACTCAGTACAAGGAGCAAAAATCGCAGCAGTACTAGCATCACTAAACTACAAACAAACAACAATAGAAACAAGCACACCAACAGTAACAGTAAACGTAGAGGGAACAACAGTAGAATCAAACGACAATACAAGATACATTGAATTGACACCACAAACATCAACAGAACACTACGATGCAACAATAGGTTCACAGACTACAATAACAAAAGAAGTCATGAAAGATGTTTTGTCACAAAAGACACTTCAAATATCAGATGACTCATCTGGTTTAATGGCACAACACACGTATTACTATGAGGACAAGATAATCTTAGGAACAGGATTCCATGCAAAGTACTCAGAAGATACAAATGGAAATGATGGACATGGGTTATATCTAAAAACACAAAATGGGGACATCAAATATAAGATAGTTTTCACAGGTTCAGGAATTCCAGTAGGAAGCTCTGTAACATATCAAACAACTCCTGAAATTAAAATACTTGGAAACAAATACGGTCTTGATTATGCAAACACAGAAGATGGAACACTTGCTTTCTACACTGGAACAAAACAAATGATAAACACAGGAGACACAATAACAACAACAGATGGAATCCAAGTAGAATTCCTATCAGGAACAGGAACAGACAATGCACAAGGTTACTTCAAAATAATAGGAACATCTGGATCAGAGACAGAAACAGGAAACTTAACAGGAGGAAGCACTTTCTCAACAACAGTTGACGGAACAAAAGTAACTTTGAAAGTTGAGTCAATCGGATACAACGCAGCAGACAGTTCCTACACAGCACAAATAAGACTAGGAACAGGAACACAAACATATGAGGCAGGAAACCTATTCCCAGGACAAACAGACTGGAAAGTAGATGACGTTGAAGTAAGCAACAACAAATTAATATCAATAACACTAAAATACGACGGCAGTTACTTGGGAACATACTCAAGCGGACTAGCAAAAGGAGAAAAGATCAACGGACCATTGAAAGCAGATGGAACACCATTATTCACAGTTGGCCTAGAAGGAATTGGTTCCCAAACAACAACATACTACACAACAGATTTGACTTTCAAAGGACAAGGAACATCTGACGATACAAATGAAATGATGCAGGTAAAATGGTACTCCAAAGATGGTGTTTTGCAAGACTTCAAGCCAGAATACCCAACAGAAGCAAACTTCACAGTAGCAAACTTCTCAGACCAAGTATCTGCAAACTGGACTAACGCAACACAAGGAATAACATTATATAACCAAGATGCAAACAGCCACATTTCCAGATGGACAATAATCAACGACAAAGTAGTCTACCTAGAAGATGTCAGCAAAAACACAGATGACAGCACATACTCAGTCAAATTCAGGATAGCTGACAAAGACAATGGAGATGTAGTAGAATACTCTGGAATAACAAACGCAACAAACAAGACATTAACATACAGTTCAACACACAATGCAATAAACTGTACATTCGAAGTAATAGACCTAACAGGTTCAGTAGGTAGAAAATTAGTACAAATAGCAAATGACTCAACAACAGGATGTACATTAGGTGCGTACTCAGTTCCATTTGGAAAACAAGCTGACATGAGCACAGGATACACAATGAACCTACACTCAATAGTTGCACCAGCAGGAACTGCAGATCCAATAGCAACAATAACAACAAATGCATCAACAGGGGATTCACTAACTGTTGGATACGAAGACCACTCCTCAGATGCAAACATGCAATCAGGAATGTATGTGACAGGAGCAACAACTTTCATCAACCAAACAGGAGAAAACACATACACCTACGACAAGAATATGTATGATATAACAAACAGGTCAACAGAAATAGATGGCTCTACAGTAGGAACAGTAAAAATAACAGTACCAAGTGCAGCAAGACACTCCTTAATTAAAATAGCAGGACAAGCATCAACAAGCGGACTTGGGGAACAAACACTAAAAGAAGGAGACAAAGTCAATGGAGTAACAATCGAAAAGATCAATTATCCAAGTGTTGCTGAAGGAACTTACTACACTCAGGTTGCAAGCGGTTTACAGCCACAGGACTTGGTTGTCTTAGACACTGAAGGTCCAAGTGCTACCTATAAGATTGTTGTAGGTGGTTACTATGTCAACGAGTTGGCAGCAGCTATGACTTGTGGACAGGACTTGAAGGTGGCTGGTGACAGCACAGTCTGTGCAGAAGGTAACAGCTTGTTAGTTGCAGGTTATGAAGGAACAGACACAGCAGCTGCTACAGACAAGTTGATCAGCTTGTTGACTGCATAAAAACCCCAGTGAAATGGGGTTTTTCAAACCCCTTCTTTTTTTTATTTTTAGTTTTATCAGATTCTGATTTTTTTAAGCGAGTTCTGGGAGAAAAAGGATTTTTTTTGTTTTTAGTTACGGCGCGGTTTTAAAAACAAGGAGTTGTTTAATTAAAAACAGTGAGTTAAAAAGAGAGGTTGTTTAAAAATGGATTCGAAAAGTAAGAAGTTGGTGATTGTTCTTTCAGTTATAGCAGTTGCTTTGTTATTGCTTGATTTGTTGATTGTAACTAATCAGTTTCAGAAGCCTACTTGCATAAGAGACGTGTGTTTTTATGGTGTTAATTCATCTAATCCTTATGGTTATATGAAGGGTTTAGAGGCGAAGAATGGTTTTGTTTTGAAAAACGAGGCTCCTGAGGATGAGAGTCAGACAGGTTCTTATATTACTAAGGCAATGGTTGAGTTAACAAGTGCTTTTCCAGATAAGAAAGCTGTTTTTGTTTCAATTGCAGTTGATGAGAACAAGAATCCTGTTAAGTGTTATTGCGAAGAATCAGTTAATTCAACTTCTTTTGTTAAGTGCAATTACTCTGTTCAGCAGTGCATTGACTTGCAGCCAAGCGAAGATGAGTTTATGATTAGCTTGAAGTACCCTGATTATGTCAAGAACAAGGTGTTTTTTAAGGCAGGTAATTTAGTTGAAATCCAGGCAAAAACAGGAGTTGACTTGTATGCAATCAGCGTTTTGCTGAAGGCAATGGCGCAGTGAGTTGTTGAAAAAATGAGAAAAGATGCTTTGACTGTTGTTATTCCTGCTTACAATGAAGAAAAGCATATTGAGTCAGTTTTGAAAAAGCTTGAAAAAGCAAAATTCATAGATGAAGTAATGGTAGTTGATGACGGCTCTACTGATGGAACTGCTGAAATAGTTAAAAAGCATAAAAAAATTAAACTGCTTCAATATGGTGCAAACAAGGGCAAAGGATATGCAATGCGTTACGGAGCAAAGCACGTGAAAACGCCTTACTTCGTGTTTTTTGAAGGCGATGACCAGCTGTATGTTGAGGATATTAAGAAAATGAAACAAAAGCTTCTGCAAGGGTATGACTTGGTTGTAGGCAAGAGGAATTTGTCAATTATTCCCTGGCCAAGGAGGTTTAATATTTACATGTCAACCTTCGCCTTGTTTCTAGCAACTGGGAAAATAATCAAAGACCCTGTCAGCGGGTTTCTTGGGTTCAAAACAAGCAAGTTTAAGGAGTTGAAGTTGACTAAAAACAGGTTTGAAGTTGAGACGCAGTTGAGATACAAGGCAGCTAAGAAAGGGTTTAAGACGGCGTATGTAAAGGAAAAAGTAAAATACCACTCGAAAAAATTAATTGATTTCAACAAGTTGAATTGGAAGCTGTCTTTTAAAATTTTCTTGTATCAGGCAAAGCTTGTTATGAGATGCGAGGACTAAGTGAAATTCAGGTGAGAGGGATTTGAAGAAAAATGCGAGAAGTAATGTGAAACAAAAAAAGTTATTTGAAGTTTTTTTTAAGACAAAAGTTCCACTTAGTTTAGTAATAATTACTTTTTCTTTAATTGCAGTTAATTTAATTACTCAGCCGCAGCCAGTTAACGGCTTCCAGCCACTTGAAATAAAACTGACAAATTATGAAACGCATGCAGTAAAAGGAATGCAAAATTTCACAGTGCTTATAAATGATTCAAGGCAAGGGGAAACTTACTTGTCAAAAATACTAGTTGATGACGTGCTAGTTGAACAACTTGAATTAAAAAATGGAACAAATAACTTGTCAATTCAAATAAATAAAAAAGGAAGGCATAAGGTAAAAATAGAAATATGGAACCCAGCAAACGAGTATAACGGCTATGGTTATGAATCAAATCCCTTTACTTTGTTTTACATGGTTGATGTGCAATGAAAAAAAACTTTTATGAAAAAAACCAGTATGCAATTGCTTTAGCAGTTGTGGTAATCACTGCCATGATGCTTAGGTTTTACCCTGCAATGCAGTCAACTCATTACATGAAATTTGATTCTTATTATCATTACTCCATAGCGAAATTAATGCAGGAAAAAGGAATTATTACATGGGAGCCTTTTCCGCAGGACGGCAGGCCTCATCTTTATCCTCCAGGTTACCATCTCCTGCTGATTTTCATTTCAATGCTTGGCGTTCCATTAGCAGCAGCAGTTAAGTATGCCTTGCCTGCAGTGTTTTCATTAAGCCTATTCTTAGTTTATTGGTTTGTAAAAAAGAATTATAGCAGACAGCAAGCTTTAATAACCTCTTTTTTGATGGCTGTTAATCCTGTTCTTATAACAGAATCCTTCGGTTCTCCTCAGTCAATTGCTTTTCCTTTCTTCATTTTATCTCTTCATTTTCTTTTGAAAAAACAAAAACTAAAAGCAGGGTTAACAATGGGTTTGAGTTCTCTGTTCACTCCAATGGGCTTTGTTTACTTCTCAATTCCTTTAATTACCTATGAATTATATGCAAGCAGAAAAAAAGCATTCAAGTTCTTAGTTTCTATTTTAACAATCCCTCTTGCTTGGCTTGCTTTGATTTCAAACATGCTTTACTCTTATTCCTCAACTGCTTTTGAGTACCTTGCACGTGGAGTTAAATTCATGCAATTTATAAATCCGTGGTACTTGGCTCTTTCAGCAATCCCCTTGTCCTTAGTTGGAAAGCCTAGAAAAGAAGCAAGCAAAGTGTTTTTGATATTCACAGCAACTTCTATTTTCTTTTACTTCTCTTTTTATTTTACTAAAATTTTCCACTCATGGAGGCAGCCTTTCTTTTTAATGATAGCAATTTCTTTTATTGCAGGGGAAGTTTTTGTAAAAAACAAGAAAGCGTTTGTAGTATTCACGGCAATTTTATTACTTATGCTTTCATCTCTTTCATTCCCTGGGTTGAGTCAAAGTGATTATCTTGCAGTGAATCAGTTGAAGCAAGGGGATTTGGTTTTAGCTGGGCATGATACCAGCGCAGTTATTTTAGCTGAAACAAAAGCGAATACCATGTTGGATATTTCATTTGAAAACATTGAAAACAAAACCAGTTTCAGAGAACTTGAAGATTTTTTCTGGAAAAGCACTCCAAGCCCATTACAACCTGTTATAGACAAGTATAAATTCAATAAGGTTTTAATTAATTCAAATGCATGGAGCGACAAGCTTCTGGATGAATTAAATATAAGCAAGGTTTATGTTTCTACACAGTGCTGGGGCACTTATTGCTTGAAACCAGCTTCAATTTATGAAATTCAAAGAAAATAAGTGAAGTAAAAATGAATGTTAAAACAGGAATTTACTTGGATAAAAACAAGAAACTTTTTATAGTTATTCTTCTGCTTTTCTTCTTGTTCTTTTCAATTCCACAACAATTGAGGTTTAAAATATATAATAATTCAACAATAGGCACCACCCCTTATTACCATATTAGAATGGCTGAGATGATTCAGCAAGACAAATTCTACGATAATTTGTCTCTTGGGGGGCGTCCTTACACTTACCCTCCTTTGTACCACTTGCTTCTAGCAATTTTTTACAACTTCAAGTATTTCATAAACCCTTTTTTCGGTGCAATGGGCTTGCTTTTAATATTTCTCTTTGCAAGGGAAATTGGGTACAATGAAAAAGAAGCAATTGCATCAGCAGTTGTGCTTGGCTTGATTCCAGGATACTCCTACTTGAGCTTGCATTTGAACCCGCGCTTGCCAGCTCTTGTTTTTTTAATTACTTCCTATTATTTCATGTTGAGGTATAGGAAAGAAAAAGTAAACTCGAAGTACTTGGTTGTTGTTTTCTTCGCTTTGGCTGCTTTGACCCATACTCTCATTGCAGTTGTTGGTTTCATATTTGGCTTGATTTTGTTCAGGGAGCAGATAAGGAAATATTTAAAATTTTATTCAATTGGCTCGCTTCTTGCAATTGGAAGTTGGTACCTGCCTCTTTACCTTACTTATGGAGTTACAAAACTTGGTTTGAATTTTTACAACGTGTTTATGGAACTGCGTTCAGGAGTGCAGTATTTCATAGCAGAGTCAGGTGTAGTTGCTGATTCAGTTGGAATTTTCGCTTTGTTTTTAGCATTTTATGCAATTTTCAAATTCAGAAACAAGTCAACTATTTTCCTACGTGACTGGTTTTTCCTAGCAGTTATAACTTCTCTTATAATTGGCAACAGGATAAATGAATTTTTATGGTTCCCAATAGCTCTTTTAATTGCCTCTTTATTTCCTCATTGGGAGGAAGTCACTGAAAAACTTTATTTAAAGCAGTTGTATAACAATTCCACTTTTTGGCTTGCTTTGTTCTTTGCTTACCTTGCTTTTTTAGGCACTTCAACAATTTTGTTAGCTTCAACTGCCCCTCCTTCAATAGATGCTTATAACTCAATGCTTTGGATGAAACAAAATACTCCGAAAGATGCAATCATAATGGGTTATTGGGAAGACGGACATTGGATTACAGGAATAGCTCAGAGAAAAGATGTTATCGACGCCTATGCAGAGTACGCGCCTGACATTGATGATAGGTATAAGGCGATGCAAATTGTCTTCGATGGAAGCGACTTGAGTAAAACAATAAGCACTTTGAAAAAATACAATGTTTCATACGTGTATTTCCCAATGTTCAACACGAGGTACTGCACTGGATTCGCTTATAAAACAAGATACCCTTATTTTAAATTAGTTCATCAGGAAGGAATGAAGTTCATATATGAAGTTGATTACTCTGGCAACAGCAAGCCAGTTGACTTATGCGCGCTTTACGTCAAATAAGAAGTCAATCACAGTTGTTGCATAAGCTCCTTTTTCAAGAAAAAATTCAACTGTAACTTCTCCTTCTTTCTGTTCTATTATTCTTAAATCAATGGGGGTTATGAATGCTTTTCTCATAAAACCAGGTGAAGACAATTCAGGCAATAATTTTATTCTGAAATCCTCTGGCTTTACTTCTTCTTTTTCAAGAATCTCCTCTTGCCATTTCTCAAGCTTGGAGTTGAAACCCACGAGAGGCAATTCCTTAACTTCCATGTTGTTTTTAATAGCATGTTCAAGCATTTTGTTGAACAAGTAGCTTTGGTAGGCGTGCACGAACATCATTTTCAAAGTTTTAGGAAGCACGCGTAAAGCGCCTATGTAATCCCCTTCATATTCAGCCAAGTGATTGATTAATGTCCTTTCATACTTCAAGTAAAGAGGAAAGTAATCAAGGGCTTTTTTGAAATCCTTTTCTTCTGCTAGCTTTTTTCTTGCTTTTTTCACTTCTTCTTTTTCGCTTTCAAAAGTTTTAGTCAAGTAAATCATTACAGCTTCTTCTGGTTTTCCTTTCACTATTTTTTCACCAACTAAATGGGTGATTGGGCGTGTTTTCCCAAACCTTTGAATTCCGAAAAAATTAGGCACTTTGTCAGCTTGCCTTGGTTTTTCATTTGTATAAACTTTTATTTTGAACCAGTTGCCCTTCAAGTTTCCCAGCGAAATTCTTTCATTAGAATATTTTAAAGGGATTAACTTAATGTCTTTTAAGCTTACTTTCTCAGCTTCTTCTTTTTTCACTCCTGTCAAGCTTATTAATTGCGTTGTCAATGCTTTTTTGTCTTTTGTGCCGGCAAACCCAATTGAATTTTTTGAAATATGCAGCCACTTGCTTATCCTCTTGAATGCTTGATGCGTGTCCCAGTTTTTTTTAACCAGCACGCATATCAAGTGCTTTCCGCTGCTGTTTTCGTCAAAAAAATAGTTTTCATCTTCTTTCAATACTTTTCCTTTTTCTGTAACTTCCCTTACTATGAAGTCTTCTGGCTGTTTTTTAATTTCGTACATTCAGAATCAATTTTTTTTTTACTTGTATCTTAGGAAAGCGCCTATTCCAAGAAAACCTACTTTAAATTGCTGTCCTTCTGGCGTGTCTTCTGATATCATTTCAACTTCTGCTCCTGATTGCTCGGCAAGTTCAGTTAATTCTTCTATTAATTTTTCATCAAGCCCTTCTGATAACAGGAGTTTTTGAACCTGGCTTCTTTTAAGAGCTTCTCTCACTTCTTTTTCACCGTAAGTTGCAAGCCCGTTTGTCACTGCTTCTTTCAAAAACTCTTTCACAAGCTCCTTTTCCTTAGTGACGTCTAATTGTGCTATGACTTCCTGTGATTTTTGCATTAGCTCTGTTATGCCGAACTCGTCTGTATAGGAAATGTCTATTGTGGCTATTATCTTTTCCTTCACGTTGTTAAACAAGTAGTCTCCATTAATGAAGCTGAATTTAGTTGGGCCTGGGCCTCCTGCTATTATGCCTACTACATGCTTATCTGCAAATTCTTTGTTGCAAGCGTCTCCAACTTCTTTGAAGAAATCATGAACAGCCTCTGCAATCAATCGCGTGAATCTCATTGCAGACTGCCCTCCTTTGTGGTGTTTTCCTGGAACAGTTGAAGTCAAGTGTCTTACGATTGTCACTTTTTTTCCTTTGAGTTTTGCTATTGTGGCTTCTCTCCTGTCCATTACAAACAAGCCATAAACGTCTTTTACTTCAACTAATTCTTCCAGCGGCTCTGTGTAGAAAGTTGAGTCGCATCTGTACATTGACACGTTAATGTCTTCAGGGGGGATGACTGTAAACAATTCTATTTTGTTGTTGATGTTTCCAGCAAAAATGCCTACTCCGTGTTCAGGTGGCTTGTTTATGCCTTTAAGCATTCCAAGAATTCGCTCGATTGCCATTTGCACGTTTTTTCTTGTTTGCTTTGATTTGATGTTAGCTGCTTGCCCGTATTCATCTCGAAGCCTGCTTGTGATTTCATTCACGTTTTGACCTGGCTTTATGTAAACAGTAATCAACTCTGTTCCCTGTCCCCTCTGGGCTTTCAGAAATTTCACTTGCTTCTTAAATTCGTAATATTCTTTGCTGTCTTTTTTGCTCATTTTTTAACTCCTTTGTTTTGCTTTTTTTTAGTTTAATAATTAGTTTTTTAAATACTTAACCCTTTAATTGATTTTAAAAGTATTTAAAAGGTGTTTGTGTGGAGAGGATTGTTGTTTCGCTTGGTGGTTCATTGCTTTTTAACAAAAAAGGAATTGACATTAATTACTTGAAGAAAGTGACAAAGTTGCTTAATGACGCGTCTGCGAATATTGCAGTTAGTGTAGGGGGAGGGGCAGTTGCTAGGATGTATGTGGAGGCTGGGCGTGAGTTGCTTGCTTCAAATTTTGACTTGGATGAAATTGCGTTGCAGATAGTGAAAGCAAATTCAAGGTTAGTGGCTTCTTCTCATGAGAAGCTTGTTTTTTTCGAGGATTATGATGAAGCGTATGCTTATTTTTTAAGAAATGACAGGACAATAGTGCTTGGTGTTGGCACTCCTGGGCAGACAAGTGACACTACAAGCGCTTTGTTTGCTGAGCAAGTGAATGCTGACAAGTGGATTAATTTGTCTAACGTGGATGCTGTTTATGACAGGAATCCTTCCAAGTACAAGACAGCGAGGAAGTTGAAAAAAATGACTCATGGGCAGTTGGTGAAGTTAGCGGAGAAAAGTGATTCCAGGGGCCCGCGTGAGAATTTTATAATTGACTTGCTTGCTGCGAAAATTTTAGCACGTAGTAATATTGAAGCTCATTTTGTAAATGGCAGGAGGTTAAGGGAAGTTAAAAAGGTTTTGAATAATGAAGAGCATGGGGGCACTGTTGTGAAGAATTAAGTTTAAATAATTCAGCTTCGTTACTTGTTTTTAATGGGAAGTTTTGACAGGACAATTGCAATGGCTAAGCTTGATTTCATTGAAAAGTACAGGAAAGCGAAAGCAAGCGACTTGGCTTTGATTAGGGAAGTTTTGGATGCGCAGGTTGACTACTTTGATGATGGAAAAAAAGCAAGAGTAACTTGTCTTGGGCAGACAACTTCAGTTGAGGTAATTCATGAGGTTTGATTCTATTTTTAAGTTTTATATAGTTTTTTTGTATTATTTTTTTTGATGAGGTTTAAGTTTTGGTTGTTTTTGTTGTTGTTTGTTGTTTCTGTTGAAGCTGTTGGTTTTAGTTTTAATTCTACGGGTGATTTTGATTCTGGAGTTAAGTTTAATGTGACTACTTCTTCTGATTCTTATGTTCAGGATGCTGGTTGTTTGTGGTTGAATTTTTCTTATGCTTCGAAGGATAGTAATTTGGTTAGTTATTGGAGGTTTGAAGGCAATGCAAATGACGAAACTGGTTTGAATAATGGAAATGTTAATGGCGCTGTTTATAATTCAAGTGGTTTTTTTGGTGGCTGTTATGGCTTTGATGGCTCAGATGATTACCTTGACATGGGTGCTTCTGATTCTTTGAATAGTATTAATGGAAGTGTCAGTTTCTTGTTTTGGTTCAAGTTAAACACTTACAACGGCAATGCTTCTCTTAATACTAGAAGCACATTCATTAGCAAGGGAAGCGAGTATTGGAATAAGACAATTTGGCTTGCTTATTACAATGATTCTTCTGATCATTTTTTTATTTTTGAAATTGGAAATGGAAGCACAAGGGATTATTTGAGCTATGATTATGTGCCTGATTTGAACAGGTGGTATTTTTTAACTGCTGTTTATAACTCAAGCAGTAGGAAGTTACTGCTTTACTTGGATGGCGGTTTGGTTGCTGAAAAAACAACTTCTATTGGTTTTATTGACACTTCTACTTATCAAATGGATGTTGGTGCTTATAGGGAAATTTATCATTTTTTAAATGGTTCAATGGATGAGCTTAAAATTTATAACAGGAGCTTGTCTTCAGCTGAAATAAATAGCTTGTATAATAATGATTTTAAAAGAACAAGTCTGGTTAGCCATTGGAAGTTTGATGGTGATTCAAATGATGAACAGGGCTTGAATAATGGCACAAGCAGTGGGGACTGTTCTTTTGAGGGGGGGAAGTACGGCGAAGCAATGCATTTTGATGGGGATGCAGATTATGTTGAAGTTCCTGCAAGCGATTCTTTCAAGCCTCTTAATATAACTGTTGCTTTTTGGATGAAAGGAGAGTTAATTGATGGTAACCCTAATCCTGTTTCTGAAGCTTATGGTTCTTCTTATGGCTGGAGGTTTGAGTGGGATAGCACTTTACAGGAGATGAAATTTATAACTTACATGAATGGAGCCAATAGGTATGACTTGTCAGCTGGTGTTTTGAGTAATGACACATGGTATTTTGTAACAGGTGTTGTTGAGGGGAATATTGCTAGGATTTATTTGAATGGGCAGAGGATAAGTGAAAAGGATTATGGCGGACCTTTGTCTTATGTTGGTGCAAGCAACTTGTATATTGGAGCAAGACAGCCGACTTCTAATTATTTTAATGGAACTATTGATGAGGTTTGGATTTACAACACTAGCTTGACTGATGCTGAAATACTCTCTTTTTACAACAGCTCTAAAAAGCATCACAAGCAAGGTTCATGGGCTTCTCCTTCTTTATCTATTGATTTGAATTATAAGTTAGGCAATTTGACTTTGTTTTATTACAATATTGACTCAGGCAATTATATTGATAAGATTGAGTTGTTGAATGCGAGTGATGATAGTGTTTTAAGCACTTGT
This sequence comes from Microcaldota archaeon, assembly GCA_964643685.1. Taxonomy (GTDB): domain Archaea; phylum B1Sed10-29; class B1Sed10-29; order B1Sed10-29; family JAJRYS01; genus CAZXTN01. The sequence continues at coordinate 21,497 of CAZXTN010000006.1, read as the reverse complement.
TCTGGTTGTTTGTCTTCTTTGAATAACGTGGAGTTTGAGGGTAATTTCTTAAGAAATGATGAAAGGCTTGTTGCTTATTGGAAATTAGATAATTTAAATGATGAAAAAGGGTTTTTTAATTTTTCTAATACTGGTTCAGTTGTTTTTACTGAAGGTGAGTTTGGAAGTTCTGCTGATTTTACAGGAGGTAGCGATTTTTTAACTGTTTCAAGTGATTCTGCTTTAGATCCTGTTAATTACTCTCAAGCTTTTTGGGTTAAAACTACTGATAGTTCTAATCATGTTGTGACTGAAAAAAGTTGGGGGCATCATTTTGTTTTTTCTGATGATAGCCGTTGTGCTTATAAATGGGTTGCTGGTGCAGTTGGGGATTCAGGTAATTTTGTATGTGCTTCGAAGGAGGTAAATGATGATGAATGGCATTTTATTGTTGTCACTTATAATGAACTTGAGAATTTAAGTTTGTATATTGATGGGCTTTTGGATAATTCAACAGTTCCAAATGAAACTGTTTCTGCTAATTCTGTTAATTTAACTATTGGGGCAAGGGTTGATGGTTCTGCTGCTTTTAATGGAAAAATTGATGATTTTGCTTTTTTTAATCGCAGTTTGTCTGCTGATGAGGTTAAGAGGTTGTATGAGAGTAAGAAGGTGTTTTATGAGAGTGATTTTGATAATGGTTTTGATTTAACGAAAGGCAATGCTTTTAAGCTGAAAATTTATTTCAAAGGCAACGGCTCTTCTTCTCCTTTAATTGATGCTGTTGCAGGAGAGTATGAAAGAGCAGATGAAGTGATTATTGTCTCAGCACCTGGGTTTAACTACTCATCTGTTTTGGTTTTGTTTTTAGTTTCATTTGCTGTCTTTTACTCTGTTTTATTCTTGGATGTTTACTAATTACCTCTGCTTTATTTTTTTCAATTCTTTGTATTCGTTTGGTAGTAGTATTGGTTTTTTGTAGTTTTTCCAGTCGTCGTAAACTATGCGCGGGCAGGCTGTGATTACAAACGCGTCGAAAGGCAGATAATCCAGGGAATCAGGCGAAATGTTTTCCATTACAATTTTATAATCTTTTTTAGGTACTTTGTTTTGAGGAAAGAGTTTTTGCCCTGGCTTGGTGGAGAAAACCCATGCGAAGTTTTTTGCTTTCATTGCTTTTGAAATTCTCAGGTATTTTTCTTTTTCCCATTGAATTGGCTTCATTACTTCAATTTTGTTGCTGTAAGGGTTTGCTTGGACAACTTTTTTCTTTGTTATGAATGAAATGAATAGGGGATGAAAGTAACCGCTTCCAAGGTATAATATGGAGTCAGCGTTGGTTAATGCAGCTGATGCATCGCAACCAAGCACTTGCCCCTTGTAGGTTGCCCTCTTGCCTTTTTTAGCTGGAATTACTTTCTTGCCTGCTTTTTTTAACAATTCTTCAGCTTCTTTTAATTTATGAATATGCTGTACTGTCGTAACTACTGTTACTTTTTTTCCTAGTTCTTTCAGTGCTTTTTTCACAACTTTTTTTACATCCAAGTTTGAGCGTGTTTCTATGTAAATTACTTTTTTGCTTGGAAGCATTTTTGAATGCGCGAAGTGGATTGTCAAGTCAAAGCCTTTTGTTTTTATGTCGCATGCTCCGAAGCAAGGGTCAGCTGACAAGAAAACATTGTATTCTTTCAGTTCATCCATTACTTTTTTAGCTTCTGTTTTCAAACCCTCTGGAAATTGCAGGAGTATTTTTTTTGCTTTTCTTCTCTTGATTTCTTTTTTTATTTTTTTTATTTCAAAATCATAGTTCATTAGAAGTACCTTTCTTTAGTCTTTTATTTTTCCAGTTATTGCTAGTCCTAGCATTGTGAATGCGAAGAATACAAGGAGCATTTGCAAGTGCCATGGATGGGAGTATAGTGATAAGTTTTGTGTTTGTGTTTGAATTAACCAGTAGAGCACGATTAGTTCTTGCAGGGAGAGGAAGATGAAAGCAACTGCTGCCCAGAAGTGGAGTTTGATTCCTCTTTTTAAGTATTTTTTTATTAATACTATTGCTGTTGCTGTGAATATTACCATGCTTACTGTGGTTATTATGAAATAAAATTCTGTTAAGTTCATTTAAGCCACCCCACTGCGATTGTTACAAGCAGGTAACCGAGTGTGATGAGGGTGTTTAAGCCTGCTTCTAATGCTATTCCTTTGTAGTTTATTAAAGTGAATAAGGTAATTGCAGTGTATCCTATGAATATTAAGATGAAACCGCTTAATCCTACGAATAAGTCTTTTTCTCTGAATGTTTTCCATGTTTTCAGCACGAAGTAAACTATTAAGAAACTCATGAAAGCTAAGCTGATTTGAGTCACTGCAAGCACGTCTTTGTCTGTGCTCATCTTGCCTGACAAAGTAGAGTAAATCAAAATGCTTAATACTATCAAATTGCCAGCAAGTAATATTTTTCCAATATTTTTTTGAAAAATTGTGTTTTCTTTCATTTGAAAAACTCCCTTACGTATATTTGAGTATCTGGGCTTATTTCAAATTCAGCCCATTTAAGCGAGTGATGAGTGTTAACCATTCTTTCAATTCTAATGCCTCTTGTACTATTCATTAATTGCATTTTGATAGTTCCGTCTGTTAAAAAGTTAAGAGTAGATAAAACGCTTTCATCATGTAACCCCTCTTCAACTACTATTAATGCAACTGAATCTGTTTCCATTACTCTGCTTCTAAGTATCTGTAAAAACTTGTAAATGCTCCTTTTTTCGCCATAAAGCAAAAAGTCACTTAAGGAATCAATGACTATCCTTCCTTTTTTAAAATCAGCGTCTTGCATTGCTTTTTTAATTTCAATGTTCAGGCTTGTGATGTCAGCTAAACTTCTTATGGCATATTTTGCATTGCTTTTTTTATTGGATTTGCAACTGTAAGAATCTATTATCACAAGGTTTTTTTCATAAGGGCTTAAGTTTATCTTGTTTAATTTTGTTTTTTTAAACAAAGCTTCTATGCTGTCAACTGAATTAACATAAATGCACTTCTCGCCATTCTTCAAGCCTTCATATAAGAAATTAACTGCGAAAGTGCTTTTTCCAACGCCTGGACTGCCGTAAAGCAAGACACTTGACTGTGAAGGCAAACCGCCTTGCAGCAATTTATCTAAGCTAGGTGAACCTGTTTTAACTCTCATTGATTAAAGAACAAGGAGGAAAAAGTATATATTGCTTAACTACTCACTTATAAGCTTCGTCATGATGAGCATAGCCTAAAAATTTAACTTTTCTACTTCTTTTATTAATTGAGTAAACTAGCACAAAAGAGCCAATATGCACTCTTCTCTTGTTCTGCATAGGCTTTTTCAACGGCTTGAATTGATAAGGGTTTTCAGCAACTTGTTTCACTTTTTTATAAACTACTTTCAATTGTTTTTTTATCTTTCTTTGACAACTTTTTAAACTGCTTGTCAACTTCTTCTGAAAATTCAATACTGAAAACCAACTAAACAACTCCATTTATCCTAAAAGCTTTTCAAAATAAGCATCAACATCCTTTACTTTGACAAACTTTCCTCTCTCAGCTTTTTTTATCCTTTTAACAAAAGCAGGTTTTAGTTCAGGTTCTAATAATCTTTTTTCATATTCTCTTGCCATGACTTCAATTGCCTCGCTTTTATTTTTAACCCCATACTTTGCCTTGATTATGTTAATCACTCTGTTTGCATGTTCGCTTATTTCAATTTGAGCTTGAACCACTTTTCAATCACCTCGTTCAAAATAATTAAAGAAAATAAAAGTATATAAAACATATATAATTTATATATAACTTATATATTTCTTTAATTTTTTAAAAATTTAACTAAAAAAAGCAAAGAAATAGTTTTTTGTCTCTATGGCAAAAAGTAGTTTTGTTGTTGTAGATGGGCTCACTGGTCAGGAATTTGTTGAACAAATTCAATCGCAGTTAAACTGCTCAAACCTTTGCTTTAAAAAAGCAAAGTCCATTAAACAGAGCACATGCGCTTCGCTTAGTGCTCTCATTTAAACTTCTTCTGAAGTTTGAAAAGGTTTTTGCCTTCGGCAAAATATTTCAAAACTTGTTTTTGAAAAAGACCACCTTGCGTGGTCTGTTTAATGAAAGTTTTTTAAAAACTTTCTAGTGGGGCCACAGGGAATTTCACTGCCATATCCCGTTGAAAGCGGACTTCTTTTCTTTTTTGAAAAGAAAACAAGACGACTGAACGGAAGTGAACGTCGTCTCAGCCCGCCAACCGGATACGGCTGCTTTGAACCCTGCTCTGGTGGTGTCTCCGTCATCATCGCGTGGTTTTACACGCTCATTGCTCCAAAGAGTTTTTCTCTGGAGCCACCTATACTGCCACTATACTATAGCCCCTTTTTGTTGTGAGTTTGAGCTGTTTAGGTATAGTGACATACTGCCACTATACTATAGCTCCTTTGTTTTCGTGTTTTTATTTGTTGTTAGTATTAGTTTATTAAGTTTTTTATTTATATTAATTCTTAATTAATTCCTTGTATTGGATTTTTTTTAAATAAGTTTTTAGAGGGAGTTGTTTTGAAATGCAAACTGTGAAAGATATTGAACTTAAAAAAGACATGACTGTTGTTGATTTAATGCAGCAGTTTCATGGCGTTGGTGGTTTTACTGCTAAGAAGCTGGCTACTGCTTCGGATATTTTAAAAAAAATGCAGGGTGATGAGGAGAGTTTTAATTTTTTCAGTTTTCCAGCGTGTATTATTGCAACTGGCGTGAGGAGTGTTGTTAGGGATTTGGTGAAAGAGAAGAAGTTTGATGCTATTGTAACTACTCCTGGCACTGTTGTTCATGACTTGGCTAGGTTGTGGCAGGATTATTATGAAGGCAGTTTTGAAGCAGATGATAAGAAGCTGCATGAGGAGGGGATTAATAGGTTGGGTAATGTGTTTATTCCTAATTCTTCTTATGGTGAGATTCTTGAGAAGAGGCTGCAGCCTATTTTTAAGAAAATTTATGATTCTGTTGAAGACAAGGTGCTTGCTCCTTATGAATTGGTTTGGAAGATTGGTGAGTTTTTAGAAAGCGAGCCTAATAAGGAGGAGTCTATTGTTTATTGGTGTTATAAGAATAAAGTGCCTATGTTTTTGCCTGGCGTAACTGATGGGGCTCTTGGTTTTCAGTTGATTATGTTCAGGCAGGATTATAAGGATTTTAAAATTGACGTGTTCAAAGATGAAAGTTTGTTGGAGGAGATTGTTTTCAGTCATAAGAAGACTGGTGCGCTGATGATTGGCGGGGGTATTTCTAAGCATCATGTTATTTGGTGGAATCAGTTCAAGGATGGTTTGGATTACACTGTTTATTTGACAACTGCTGTTGAGTATGATGGTAGCTTGTCAGGTGCTAGGGTAAAGGAAGCAGTTTCATGGGGCAAGGTTAAGCCTGATGCTGATTATGTTACTGTAGAAGGAGAAGCAAGCGTGTTATTGCCTTTGCTTGCTTTAACTATTTTAGATTAATTTCTTTTTTCTTATTTTTCCTTTTTTCAGATTTTTAGAAATAAAAGAAAAAGGGTAATCGTTTCCTTTATCCTCTTCCCTTTGCTCTTCTTCAAACCTTTCTTCAGCTGCATCTTCTTCAGCTTCTTCCATTTCTTCTATGATTTCTTCTCTTTTTTCTTCTAGATATAAGGGGTAAAACAAAGAATGTCTGACAGCGTCTTCAGCTGCTTTTTTATTTCTTAAATTTTTTAATGCTTTTTTTATTGATTCTTTTATTTCAGCTGAAGTGAAAGGTTTTCTATTTTTTGTTTTTCTGAACCTTGAGTAATTTGGCATTTTTTATTACTTCCTTACACATGTATTTCAAACTTCTTCGAAGTTTGAACTAGCCTATCGAGGCGTAAGCCGAAGATAGGGTGTTTAATGAAAGTTTTTCAAAAACTTTCTAACGGGCCTGACGCGATTTTCGCTTGCGAAAAGTTCGTCAAAAGAGAACTTTTGACGCAAATTTGAACGCGCGACCTGATGCTTAGGAGGCATCCGCTCTGATCCATTTCAGCTGCGCTGAAAGCTCGTCGAAACTTTTGCTTTCGACGCAGAAACTGAGCTACAGGCCCTTTTGTTGTTTGTTTTAATTATTTGTGCTTTTTTGTTTGTTTTTTACTGTTTGGTGGGCTCAGTTGTTTATTTAATATCATTACCTTTTTTTGAGAGGTTCAGTGGTTGTACACGACATCATAGCCCTTGTTAATTTAAGGTATTTATTGCTATTTAAAGTTTGAACTGGTGTTTTTTATTCAAAAATAGTTTTTAGGTTTTTTGCTACGAAAGGGGATTTGATCCATGCTCCTACTTCTTTGTTGTCTTTTTTTGGTGTTAGGAATAGCATTACGTTGTCATCTGCTATTATGAATCTGTGGCTGTGTTTTTTTTGCTTTATTTTAGCGTTGTATTTTTTTGCGTGTTCTTGTATTTGTGATGAGTTTGGTGTTATGATGTGTATTTTTACTCCGCGTTCGCTTGCTTTTTCAAGGACTGGTGCGTATGCTAGGATTTTGTCTTTTAGTTCTTCTTCTTCGCCTGCAATGTGTATTGATTGCTGTGCGTTGTTTATGAGTGCTTCTATTTTTGAGTTTATGTTGTTTCTTTTTTTCATGACGTAAACGAAGTCAGAAGCGTTTAAGTAGTCGTCTTTTTTAATTGATTTTATTTTTTTATTCAGGTTTTCTTTTATTTTGTCCAGTTGTTCAAGGCTTTTTAAATGTTCTTGTTTTCTTTTGTTTTTAAGTGCTTCAAATGCTTCTTCAACTGGGTTTGCTAGGAATCTTACGGGCCTTCCTGGTTGTACTGAGACAAAGCCTTCTTTTGAGAGTTTTTCCAGCACGTCATAGGCTCTTGGGCGTGGAATCCCTGCTTTTGAGCTTACTTCGCTTGCTGTTGCTGATTTTTCATTAAGAAGAGCTAGGTAAATTTTAGATTCGTACTGGTTTAAGCCTGCTCTGTTAAGCAAGTTGATAAGTTCTTGGTTCATATGTTTTTCCATAAAGCAACACAAATTTATAAAGCTTTAACACTCGAAATTAACATTATAATATTGTTAATTTTAATCAAGGCTTTTTTTACACAACTATTTTATAAACCACAAAGTATATAAATGTTGTTACCTACAAATAGTAACATTAAAAATTCAAAAATTATGAGGTGTAGTTAAAATGAATTTAAAATATGTGATAGCAGGTTTGCTTTTGGTAAGCACTGTATTTTCACTTACTGTGAATATACCTAACCAATTTCAAACTGTGCAAGAGGGACAAGTGCCTTCTTATGATGTCATAATTTCAAACACTGGTTCTCCAGTGAATGTTTTAGTGACAACAGATTCTAAATTGCCAGTTTCAGTTTCTGAACCTTTATTTCATTTGGGAACAAATGAATCTAAGACAATAAAGGTTTTTGTAATTACAAAAGGAGCTGGTGAAGGAGTTTATGCTATTAGTTTAGATGTAAATGGACAGGAGTATGAAGTAGGTGTGAATGTAAAGGAACAGTCACCTGTTTTGTCTTTCACTCCTGTTTACAGCGACTTGACAGTTGTTCAAGGACAGTATCAGGATTTGAGGTTCATATTAAGAAACAATGGCAAAGAGAGAATTAGGAACATTGTCATTGAAGGCAATTTACCTGAATCTTTCAAGCCTGAGTACCCTGCTCCAATTGACTTGGCTGGAAATGAAGTAAAGGAAGTGAGGGTAAGGATTCATGTTCCAAGCGATTACCCTGTTGATGACTATGAATACTCTGTTAAAGCAGGAGCAGGTAACCAGATAACAACAGCACCTGTTTACTTGAAAGTAGATGGCTTGGCTTCTGTTAAGGACAGGCTGAGCGTCAAAGTGCTTTTGCCATGGGAATCAATTAAAGATGAAGGCAAGACAGTTGGATACAAGCTTACTTTCAGAGTAAGAAACAGGCAGATTTACGACATCAACGATGTCAACTGGGTTTTCACAAACTTGCCTGAAGACTGGAAGGTAGTTGGAAACGATTCATTTTCAGTTAAAGGTTATGAAACAAAAGACATTGAGTTAAAAGTTTACCCAACAAGCTTTAATGAGCAGGAAGTAAACGTGTCTTTTGTAAAAGGTGATGAGACAATAACAACTCAGAAAATTGTTTTTTCAGGAAGCAAAATTGGTTTCAGTGGAACAGGCCTTGTAATTGGAGGAGGAAGCAGCAGTTTCTGGGGAGTAATCTTCCTAATTGCAATAATAGGCGCTTTGTTCTATGTAAGGAACCAAAACGAGCTTAGGGAAAAACAAGAGGAAGAGGAAACAACAGAGTACCTGAAAAAGCTTGTTGAAAAAACAGTCAATGGAAAAAAGAAAAGAAAATAAAGCCCTTAAAGCTTTTTTTTCTTTTTTCTAAAAAACCATTTTTTTATTATTTTTAAAATGAGAGTGCTTTTCAACTGCACCTCATAACTCTCTTTTTCTTTTTTTTAACCTTTTTTTTTAAGCTAACTTCTTTATTCCTACTGTTTTGTTTAAATACTTTTTTTGATTTACTTTTTCTGGTGGCGCATGAAAATTAGTTTTGATAAAGGTATTGTTATTCAGCAGGATGGGAAGAAGCTTTATCTCGATCCTTCAAGAAAAATAAAGGAAAAAAGTGAAGATGTTTTGGTGGGAATTACCCATGCTCATTCTGATCATTTGAAAAAACATGATGCAGATACTTTAATGACTCCTGAGACGCGTGATTTAGCTGGCTTTTATTCGCAAACAAGCAGGTATGACGAGGAAATTGAATTCGGGGACTTGTCAATCACGCAAAGGAACGCCAATCACATTTTAGGAGCATCTCAGTTTGAAATACACAATGGCAAGTCAGTTGTTTACACTGGAGACATTCGTTTGAACAAGGGATTCTTGTTTGAAAAATGCCCTGTTATTAATTCTGATGTGCTTATTATTGAATCAACTTATGGCATGCCTCATTTCTCTTTTCCTTCAAGCGAAGCTGTTTTTGAAAGCATTAAGCATTGGGTTTTGGAAAAGCAAGAGAAGGGGGTTAATGTTGTTTTCGGAGGGTATTCTCTTGGAAAGTCCCAGGAACTGATTAAAGTGCTTAATTTAATTGGAGTTGCTCCTTTTGTTTCTTCAAAAATAGCTGAGTACTCTAATGTTTATGTGAAGAATGGAGTGAAGCTTGAATTTGAAACTTATGGAGAGGTTGCGAAAGAGGGTTTGTTTCTTTCTCCTGAAGCAAGGGAAAAAATGAACTCATCTTCTTTTGTTGCTGTCGCGCCTCCTCATTTGATTAACAAGCAACTGCTTCAAAAGTTTTCATTTAATGGAAAGGAGACGACAGCTGCTTTGTTAACTGGCTGGGGTTCGCTTTACTCCTTTGCTTCTAAGGGTGTTGAGAAGGTTTTTCCTTTAAGCGACCACGCTGACTTCAACCAGTTGCTTTCTTATGTTGAGCAAGCTCAGCCTCATCTTGTTTACACTGTTCATGGTTATGCGAAAGAGTTTGCAAGGGAAGTAAAAAGTAAGTTAGGGATTCCTGCTTATTCATTGAAAGAAAAAGCAAGAAATTAACTGAAAACAAATGTTTTTAAATGTCTTTTTTTAAAAAACATAATCAGTCAATTTAATTTTAAAGGAGTTGAATTTTAATGAGAGGAAAGTCACAATTAGTAACTTGCTATTACTGCGGAAGAAGAGTGCCTATTGATAAGGCAACTAGAACTAGGAAGTCTTCTTTCAGAATTTATGATGAAAAATCAGGAATCAAGCACAGGGGTTATGAGGAAACTGTTTATGTATGCCCTAGCTGTGCCAGGCATAGGGGCATTAAGAATGACAGGCCTATGAAAGGAAGGCCTAAAAAACGCTGATTTTTTTTTTACTTTTTTTTGTTAAGCAGGATTACTTTTGGTTTTGGGATTTCTTCTTCCTCTTCTTCTTTTTGTTTTTTCTGTTTTTTCTTAGGTTCTTCTTCAGCTTCTTTTCTTTTGTAATAAATTGTCCCTACTGTTGCTATTATTGTAGTCATTAAGATGACTGTGAATGCTATGTCTGCAAATGATTTTACAACTGTATCTGAAGGGAGTGCTGCTATTGGCATGTATGCAAGGACAGCTGCTGCTAGTCCTCTTGGCATCATTACTCCTATTATTTTTTTGTCAAGTTCGCTGAATTCTTTTTCTCCTTTTGAGATTACTTTTACTGCGAGTGGTCTTGTTAAGAGAATGCCTATGCTTATTATTATTCCAATTAGTATGTTTATTGGGCTTTGTATTGAAACCAGTAATCCTAGGAAGACGAAGAAAAAGGTTCTTATGAGGAATGAAATTAGTTTATGGAAGCTTCTTGAAGTAGCGTCTATTTCATAGGCTATTGAGCCGTATCCTATTCCTCTTAGGATTCTTCTGCCGTTTCCAAGTATTATTCCGAATGTAAGGCAGGCTATTGCTCCGCTTCCATTCAAGTAATTTACAATTGAATAAATTATGAAAAGAATTGCTAGTGTTACTACATAGGAGTATTCTTGTTCTTTTATTTTCTGCATAAGCCACAGCCATATTAATCCAATCATTGCTCCTAATATTATTCCTATTGAGAACTGAGCTGTGATGTTAGTTAGTATGAAGTTTACTTCTGCTTGCCCTGACTGCATTGTTTGTATTATTGCAATTGCAGTGACAATGCATAGGACATCTGTTAATGCTGATTCTATTGATAGCACCATTTTTGCCTTGTCGCTTATGCCTTTTAGTTTTGAAACAATTGGGATAACTACAGCTGAACTTGTTCCTCCTACTATTGCCCCTAGTAAGATGCCGTGGAGGATTGTGACTCCTTTGACCCATATTCCCATTACCATTACAACAATTGTTGTCACGACAATAGTTGATATGAAAGCAAGCACAGTGAGTATTGCTCCTTTAGGCGCTTCTTTAAGAATTTTGAACAACTCCATGTCAATGCCGCCTTCGAATAAGATTATTATTATTGCTATTGCTGAAAAGAAATCAGATACAGCGAGGAAAGAATTTTGGTTCAAGTAGCCTAAAACAGGCCCGAGCAAAAGCCCAAGAAGCATGAGCCAAATTATGGTTGGAATGTCTGTTTTTTTGAAAATCAAGTTGCCTGCAAAGCCAATTAATATGACTATTCCGACTAATGCTAATTCAAATACCATAAACCTATTACTTCTTTTGCTTTTTTAAACTTAACTAACTGTGATTTTAAAAATAAGGCATCAGGTTTAAATAGTTTTTTTGAGTTATGTTTATCATGCCTATTTGTGGAATCTGCAAGCAGAATAAGAAAATAAAAAACAGGTGGGTTATTCAAGAGCATGCTGTTGATAACTCTTTAATGAGGACTTTTAAAGTATGCGATGACTGCGGAGCTGAGTTGATTAGAAACGTACTTTCTCAAATGTCAAGAGATGGAAGCGTTCCTGAAAAAATTGATTTGAATAAAACAGGGCTTGTTAATTCTGTTCATCTCGGGCCTGACAATGTGCTTGAAGTGACTCTTTCAATGGATTTAGCTAAAGCCAGAAAACTTGTTCTTGACAAAACAGAGTGAAAAAAGAATTGATTTTTTTTTAGAAGAAGATTTTAATAACAATTCCAAGCATTAAGCCGAATAGTGAAACAGTCAAAGCAAGAATTAAAAACAACAGAGTCCTTGCTTCTTTTACATCTTTTTCAAGATCTTCTAAAGTTACTTTTTTACGTTCAAAAGAAGGAATGACAACTCCTTTTCCAATGCTTGCTCTTGGCCTTACTTTAACTTCTTTTGATTTTTTCAGAAAAATAGGTGGCTTTTTAAATTCCTTCAAGCTCCTGCTTGTTGTTTTTTTCACTTCTTTTTTGCTTTTGCCAGCCATTTTAAATTACCTTATTTTTGACCCTGTTTCAATATCTCCGTCTGTAGTTAAAAGCTTTACTTTTCCATCTTCTGATTCAGCTGCAAGGAGCATTCCTTGGCTTTCAATTCCCCTTATCTTACGCGGTTCAAGATTTGCTATTATGATTATTCTCTTGCCTTTCATTTCATCTTCTGTGTAATAAGGAGCCATTCCAGCAACCAGTTGCCTCTTCTCGTCGCCGACTTTTATTTTCAATTTATACAACTTATCTGCGTTTTCAACTTTTTCGACTTCCAGAATTTCAGCTACTCTTAAGTCAAGTTTTGCAAAATCGTCGTAAGTCACGTGATTCATTTTCTTCACTTCCTTTTCTTTTTTTTCAAACGAGTATTTTTTAATCAGTTCTTTTCTTCTTTTGTCATCTATTTTTTTGAATAAAATTTCAAATTCTTTTATTTCATATTTTTCTTCTTCTTGTTTCAGCTGGCTCCATTTAGTTTCTTTTCCGATGAATTCTTGGATTTTTTCAGCTGATTCAGGCGTAAATGGTTTTAGCATCACTGAAAGGAGTTTGACTAGATGAAGGCAGGAGTAAACCACTTGCTTCCTGTTTTTTTCATTTTTCCACGGCTCTTCTTTTGTGATGAACTGGTTGCCAATGCGGGCGATTTCAACTACTTCTTGAAGCGCTTTTTTCAATTCAATTTCTTCAATCAGCTTTGCTGCTTGAACTGCTTTTTCATTAGCTTCTCTTATCACTTCTTTATCTTCTTCTCTTAACTCTGGTTTTTCAACTTTTGAATCAAAATATTTTTCTGCGAACGTGAGTGTCCTGTTTATAAAGTTTCCTATGGTGTCGTTTAACTCGCTGTTGATTGTTTCTTGGAAAGACTCCCATGTGAAGTCAGTGTCTTTCTTCTCAGGCAAGTTTGAAACCAGGTAATACCTCCAGTAATCAGCTGGAAATTCTTCAAGCGCTTCAACTACCTTTATCACCTTTCCTTTTGATTTTGAAAGCTTGGAGCCTCCGAAAGTCAAATACTCATATGAAGCAATTTTTGATGGAAGGATATAACTTCCTTCTGCCATCAGCATTCCTGGGAAGTAAATGCTGTGAAAAGGAATGTTGTCCTTCCCCAGGAAATGAATTAACTGCGTGCTTTTTTCATGCCACCAATTTTCCTTTCCCAATTGCTTCGTGAAAGTAATGTAGCCGATTGGCGCGTCGAACCACACGTAAAAAACTTTGCCAGGAGCATCTGGAATAGGCACTCCCCATTCAATGTCCCTTGAAATGTCTTTTTCTTTAAGCCCTTCTTTTATGAAATTCAAAGCAAACTTTTTCGTGTTTGGAAACAAGCCTTCATGGTTTTCAATCCAATCACTTAATTGGTTTTCAAGTTTAGGCAAGTCAAAGAACACGTGCTCGCTTTCCTTTACTGCCGGCGTGCTTCCGCATGTCACGCAACGGGGATTTATTAATTCAAGGGGGTTGATTAGTTTTCCGCATGCGTCGCATTGGTCTCCTCTTGCTTTTTCTGCTCCGCAGTAAGGACAGGTTCCTTCCACGTACCTGTCAGCTAGGAAAGTCTTGCATTTTTCGCAGTACAGTTGCTTTATTTGTTTCCTGTAAATGAAGTTGTTTTGCTTCAAGTTGTAGTAAAAGTCTTGCACTACTTTGGTGTGTTCTTTTGAAGTTGTTCTTGAAAAAATGTCAAAGCCAATGTTTAATCCGTTAACCGCTTCAACTTGTTTTTTATGGTACTTGTCAGCTAATTGCTGCGGAGTCACTCCTTCTTTTTTAGCAGCTACCATTATAGGCGTGCCGTACTCATCGCTTCCGCATACGTAAATGCATTTCTCTCCTTTTATCTTCAAGAAACGCGAGTAAACGTCTCCTGGAAGAATGCATCCTGCAATGTGCCCTATGTGAAGCTCTCCGTTTACATAAGGAAGAGCAGAAGTAACCAAGTGCCTTATTTCAATCACCTTTTTTGCTTTTTCATTTATTGTTTTATCATTTTAATGTTTTTAATGCTTTAAGTTTTTTCAAAAACATTTAAATGCTCCTGCTTCCTTTTATTTTTTTAAAAGTTTTTAAAAGAGTTGTTTTTTCAATGGATTATCATTTTTTAATTTCATTAGCTTACTCTCACTGTATTTTAGGTTCTTTGATAATTGGCTTTTTAAGTTCTTTTACAATTTTCTTCCCTTCTCCTTTTTTTATTCTCGTGTTTTTCCTGCCTTCTCATTTAAGCCCTTTTTTGGTGGGGTTGTTTGCAGGCATAGGCTCTGCTGTTGGGGAATTAACAAGTTACTATGCCGGCTTTTTCACTGAGAGGATTTTTTTCAAAAAATTTGAAAAGTATTTGAACAAGGTTGAATTGAAGTTCAAGAAGTACCACCCTAATTTTGTAATTTTCTTTTTTTCAGCCACTCCTTCTCCTTTTGATGCTGTCGGCATACTCTGTGGCTTGATTAAATATGACTTGAAGACTTTTTTTGTATTCACTTTGCTTGGAAAACTAGTTAAGTACTGGTTTATTGCTTATGCTGGTTATTATGGCTTGAATTACCTCTTGCCTTTTCTTCATTTTCACTTCTGATTCCAGAATTTTTTTATTTCACGCGCAGGCGATTTTTCAGTTACTAGAAAATTGAAGTCTTTTGGGAAAGCTTTTGCGTATTTTTTCCATGTGAATCTTTCATCCATGAAAACAGCAACTCCTTTGTCTTTTTCTGTTCTGATTAGCCTGCCTGCTGCTTGTATCGCCTTGCTCATAGCAGGGAAGATGTAGCCGTAATCCCATCCTCTTCCGAATTTCAAGTCATAATATCTTATTAAAGCAGTTGTTTCCAAGTTAGGTTCCTGTAAAGGAATTCCAACAATCACTGCACCAAGCAGGTGTTCTCCTGGAAAGTCAATGCCTTCTGACAAGCTGCCTCCGCTTACTCCTAAAAGCACTGCACCTTGCTTTGATTTTTTCTTAAATTTTTCAATAAGGCTCTTGATTTCTTTCGCGTTTAATCCAGGCTCTTGTTTTATCACCTCTTTGTCAAATTCAACATAAGAAGTTATGTTTTCTAGCATTGAATAAGAGGAAAAGAAAATAGCCACGTTTCCTGGAATGTTTTCAATTGCCTGAGTTATCCTTTTCCCTATTTTTTCATATTCTTTTTCGCTTCTGTTTTCATATTTTGTTGTCACGTCTTTTTGTATTATGTTCAGCTTGTTTTCTTTTGGAAAAGGAGAGGAGTATTCTCTTATTTCAGTTTCTTGTTTTTCAAGCCCAAGCACGTCGCGGTACATTTCACCTGGCTTCAGCGTCCCGCTCATTAAAATCACTGAATGCGCTTCTTTGAATGGCTTTTCAGTTGCCACTGAAGGATCGAGGCATTTTGATTCAATTGAAACTCCTCTGCTTGTTTTTTTAGCTATTCTCAGGAAAGCGTCCGAGTCCTGCATCCATTGCTCGTAGAACCTAAGCACTCTGAGGCAGTTGCTTCTGCTTCTTGTAGTGTTTTCAAGGAACAGTAGCCCTGTTTGATGCAAGTCATTCAATTCGCTGGTGTTCATGAATGGAATTTCTTCTTTGTAAGCGACTCTTTCTTTGACGTCAAGTTCTTTTTCTATTTTTTCAATTTCTCTTGCTATTTTTTCCAGTTTCATTGCAAGGAGCTTGTTTTCCATTAGCAGGCTTTCTTGAGCTGCTTTTTTCACTGTTTTTGCGTTCAGTGAAGCGCTGAGTCCTTTCCTCATCCTGTCAGGCAGGTTGTGAGCTTCGTCTATAATGAGTATTGAATTTTCAAGCTCTTTGTTTGTTTTTTGCATGAAAGTATCTGCAATGTATGGATTGAGCACTTGGTAGTAGTCAGCTATTATTAACCGAGCTTCTCTTGCTAGTTTAAGCGCTGTTTCATAAGGGCATATTGGCGTTGGAAATCCTTTGCTTGTCAGCTTCTCGCATTTTTTTGTCAGCTCGTCATGTTCTTTTGCGTTTCCGAACCATTGTTTTATTTCGTTGAATCTTTTTTTAGCTGCTTGTCTTTTTATGAATGAAGAGCCCATGATGTTTTCGTAGTAAGGGCATTTGTTTTTTGCTCTTCTTTTCCTGCATAGCTCGTAGAAGTCGTCGGCGTCTTTCAATCTGAGTTCCTTGTCTGCGCACATGTTCTTTTTTCCAACTATGTCTACTGCTGTTTCTTCTAGCTCGTATTTCTCGGCTAGTTCTTTGAATACTTGCACTGCTATTTTATGCTGTGAAATTTTAGGTGTTAAGAAGAAGATTGTCTTGTTTTCATCTATTGCGTATTTAAGAACTGCTGAGATTGAAGCGTCTGTTTTTCCAATTCCAGTTGAAGCGTGGGCTATCAAGTTTTTCTTTGTTTCAACTGCGTTTAAAATGTCTTTAATTAACTCTTTTTGCCCTTTTCTTATTTCATCGTGTCTGAAGTAAACTTGTTTCATGATGGTTAAAAATAAAAGAAGAAAAAGTATTTAATCCTGCCACTGATTTTTTTTTAATTATTTCAATTACCATGAGTCTGTTTTTTCAAGGAACCCGTCTGCGTTTCTCTTGTACCTGTGTTCAGGGTTTTTTGGGCAGTAGTAAATGCCTTCTTTTTCTTGCATCACTATGCTGTGTCCTGTTTCTGCAAAGCAGCCTGGGCAGATTGTGTTTATTTTAACTGTTCCAGCCATTAAAAAATCACCTTTAAGCATTAATTACTTTAATTTTTGAATTTACGAGTATATTAATATTGCTGAAAAAAAACTAGTGATTCAAGAAAAAGAAAAGAAGAGGGCTAATTTGTTGTTTATTTCCCCCATTTTTCAAATGCTCTTTGCAGTTCATAATGCGTTTTGGCGTATGTTTTGAGTGGTATTTTTTTCATTGTGGCTTCGACTGCTTGTCTCATTGCTTTTGCTCCTGCTCTTGTGCCGTCTGGGTGTCCGTGTACTCCTCCTCCTGCTTGTATGATAATGTCATTTCCGAAGAGTTTCACTAGTTTTGGCACGTGTAGTGGATGCAGTCCTCCTGAGCATACTGCGAACATTGGTTTGATTTTTCCCCAGTTTTCGCTTAGCATGTGCCCTTCTTTTTTTATGAATTTTCCTTCAATGTCTTCAACTATGTAGAGAATGTCTTGTTTTTTGCCTTCCATTTTTCCGACTGCTGTTCCAATGTGTAGCTGGTCTACTCCTATTAGCCTGCTTATTTCAGCTAGGACGCTCATGGACATTCCGTGTTCTGGGTTTCTTGTTAGTGCTGCGTGCATTGCCCTGTGTCCGTGTATGATTAATTTCAAGTCGTCCATTTCTTTTCTTATTGTTTGCAGCGCAGCGAATCCTGTTGTGAGTATGTCTATCATCATGTATTCGTTGCCGAGTTTTTTCAGCAGTTTTGCTCTTTTTATCATTTCGTTTGTTTCTGCTGTGATGTTTGCCATGTATGCTTTTTTTTCGCCTGTTTCTTTTTCTGCTTTTTTCTTGAGTTTTATTGTTTCTTTTACTCTTTTTTTGAATTTGTTGAATGGCTGCGAGGTGAGGTTTTCGTCGTCTTTTACTACGTCTAGTCCTCCTATCCATGATTCGTATGCTACTTTGGCGTGTTCTTTTTCTGTGAGCCCGAGTTTTGGCTTGACTATTGTTCCGACTAATGGGCGTTTTTTGATTTTCAGTGTTTTTCTCACTCCCTGTACTCCGAATTGAGGTCCTTTGAATGAATTTTTTATCTTAGCTGGCCATTTGACGTCAACTAATCTCAGTGTTTCTATTTCTTTCATTCCGTAGATGTTTCCAGCTATGGAAGATAAAATTTCAGGCATGTTGCCTGGTTCGAATAATTCGCTTGGGTAAGCTATTTCCAGGTAGTCTCCTTTTATTTTGTATACTTTTGCACCGAGTTTTAGTTGTCTTTTTTCACTGATTGTTGTTAGTTTTGTCCAGGTTCCTGTTGATGATTCTGCTGCTATTGCTCCTGCTGCTTCTTCTTTTGTTATTCCTTTGCCTGGCTTGAATTTGTATGTGCAAATTAGGTCGTTTGGCGTGGGCTTGTATTTTTTGTTTATGTAATGAGTATAATTTGCCATTTTAACACCTCTTTTTTTTATTTTTTTATAATGAGGGTTGGGTTTATAAACTTGTTTTGTTTTTTTATTTTTAGTTATTTAATTTAAAATATATGTGAGGTGTATTGTTGTTTTATGGCTCGTGTTCCAAGTGGCATTCCTGGTTTGGATGAGTTAATCCAAGGAGGATTTTTAGAAGGTAGCAGTGTTTTGATTGCTGGCGGCGCTGGTACTGGTAAGACTATTTTTTCAACTCAGTATATCTATAATGGCGCGGCTGAGTATGGTGAGCCTGGGATTTACATTACTATGGAGGAAGGTGCCACTAACTTATGGTGGAATATGAAGTCGTTCAAATGGAATTTGCCTAAGTATGAGCAGGATGGCTTGATTAAGATTTACAAGATGGGGATGGTTGAGCCTAAGGAGTTTGCCTTGAGGTTTGATGAGGAGATTGAGAAGATTAAGAAGATGGTTGATGAGATGAATGCTAAGAGGCTTGTTATTGATTCTACAACTGCTTTTGGAATGTGGATGGGTAAGGAGGAGAATATTCGTTATTCCTTGTTCAAATTGTCTGATGAATTGAAGGAGATGAAATGCACTACTTTGCTGACTGCTGAGACTCTTGGAGGCAGGGATCAGTTTTCTCGTTTTGGTGTTGAAGAATTCATTACTGATGCTGTTATCTCCTTGTATTTTAATCCTCCTAATAGGAGCTTGCTTGTTAGGAAAATGAGGGGAACTAGTCATGATCAGAAGATTCATCCTTATGAAATAGGGGAGCATGGTATTGTTGTTAATCCTAAAGAAGAAGTGTTATGGGAGAGTTTGAAAAGGTAAAGAATAAGCATTTTTTTAAATAAATTAAAAAAAGAGGTTTTTTTTTTAGTCGAAGTCGCTCATGTCAACTTCTCCTTCTTGTTCTTGTCTTTCTTTTATTACTTTGAAATGATCCATGTAATAAGTTACTACTAATGATGCTTTGCATTCCGGGCACTCTGTATAATCTCCTTCATCAAGCATTTTATCAAGTTTGAATTCGTAACCGCATTCAGGGCATCTGACTAAGTAAGGGTCTTTTTTCACTGGCTTTATAGGTTCCAATTCCTTTTCTTGCTTTTTTTTCAATTTTAGCTGCTTCTTGCTTTCTTTTTTAGCTGCTGCTTTTTTCTTAACAGCTGTTTTTTTAACTGCCTTTTTTTTAGCTGCTTTTTTCAGTGTTTTTTTAGCTGTTGTTTTCTTTTTTGCTGCTGTTTTCTTTTTCACAACTTTTTTAACTGCCTTTTTTCTCGCAGTTGTTTTTTTCTTAACTGTTTTTTTCTTTACAACTTTTTTAACTGCTTTCTTTTTAGTTGTTTTTGTTGCTGTTTTCTTTTTTTCGCTTGGTTTTTTGCTTGTTTTTTTTGTCTGTTTTTTTGCTTTTTTTGTGGTTGTTTGTTTAGTTTTTGCTTGTTTTTTTATTGCTTTTTTTATTTTTTTAAGTATTCCCATAACAATCACTTTTTTTTAACTTCAATTTTTATGGATTAACTTGTATTTAAAGGCAATTATTTTTATACTCTTGTTGTGTTACTTTTTCTTGGTGACGCGATTTGGATATTGAGCTTATGGAGCTTGCTCAGCAACCTGAGTGGAAACAGTTGCTGGTTGGCGTTGTTAAAAAAGAAGGTTTGGATCCTTGGGATATTGACATTAATCTCCTTACTGACAAGTTCATGGCTAAATTGAATGAATTGAAGAGTTTTGATTTTCGCATTCCAGCTAATGCTATTCTTGCAAGCAGCATCTTGCTGAGGTTCAAAAGCGACAAGTGGGTTGTCTCTCCTTTGCATGCTGATGTTTTTCAGCCAATGTTTATTCCTGATGAAATTATTCAGCCGCCTGTTTTTCCTGACTTGCAGCCTGTTTTTAGGGAAACTCATCGCCGTGTGACTTTAGAGGAATTGATTGACGCTATCGAAGATGTCATGGTTAAGGAGAAAGTGAAGTCAAAGCAGGATAGGAAATTGAAGGAGGAAGTGCCTGAGGTTTTAATTGACTTGGTTAAGTCAAATGAAGTTGACTTTGAAAAGAGGATTGACAAAGTTTATGAAATGGTTAAAGGAAAGGTTGACAAGGAAAAATTGGTGACTTTGTCTCAATTGGTTCCTAGAAAAGATGTAAATGATTTTTTAAACGTGTTTGTGCCTGTGCTTCATTTAGCTAACAAGGGTTTGTTGAACGTGTGGCAAGAGGAAGTTTTTGGTGAAATATTTATTCACTTGATTGAAAATCAGAAGAAGAAAGAGAAATTGAATATGGGTGTTGTGCGTGGCAGGGGAAAAGGATCCTAAGAAGTTATGCGAAGCTGCTTTGTTCATGAGCCCCTCGCCTATTGGCTTGGATGAATTGACTAAAATCATGGGCTTGTCTAGTTTTTCCTTGTCTTTGAAGGTTATTGAGGATTTGATGAATGAATATAATTCACGTGATTCTAGTTTGGCGATTGTCAAGACAGGTGATAAGAAGTTTGCTATGACTGTGCGTCCTGATTACTTGAAGGAAGTAAGCCACTTGGCTGTTGGTGTGGAGATGAGCAAGGCAGTGCTTAGGACTTTGGGTTTGATTGCTGTCAAGCAGCCTGTGAAGCAGTCAATTATTGTAAAAATAGTTGGGAACAAGGCTTATGATTATGTCAAGGAATTGACTGAAAAGGGTTTTTTAATTGCGCAGAAAAAAGGACAGACAAAAGTACTCTCAACTTCGCCTAAGTTTGACTCTTATTTTGGAAAACAAGCTGAAGAAATCAAAGCAATGAGCACTAAAGCTTACCAAACAGTGTTATAAGGGAAGGGGGATCAGAAATTCCCTAGAAATCAATCGCCTAAAGACTCAAACGTTTTTCCTTAACAGGAAAAACTGAGAGGGGTGGCAACCCCCCTGCGTTTCGGTAATTAAAGTTCAATTAGCACTAAAGTTTATCAGACTGTGCTGTGATGTTTTGTTTTTTGTTTTACCTGTGCTTTTTTTATGTAATGAATTTTTTAATTATTTATTATGAAATTAAAATATGCTCTTGATGTGCAGGATGCGCTAAAAAGGAGAGGAAAAAAGTGAAATTAAAATACGCTCCTGACGTGCAGGAGATGGCAAATGATATTATCCATACTTTGGAATTGGATTATATTGATTCTACTAGAATAGTGTATATGCGCAGTTTTGACTCGAAGGCAAATGCTTATGCTCGTATTTGGGAATTGCCTTCAATTTGGCAGAAAGCGCTTGAAATACCTCCTCATTACGTAATTGAAGTTTTAGCGCAGCATTTTGATAAATTAAGTGAAGCTGAAAAAGAAGAAGTTGTTATTCATGAATTGCTTCATATTCCTAAAAAATTCAGCGGCGCTTTAGTGCCTCATAAGTGTTTTGGCAAAATGCTTGTTGATGACAAGCATTCTAAAGCATTGCATGCTGAGTACAGGAAAAGGAAAAATTTATTGATTTAATCCTTTTTTTTAATTCTCCCTAAAGAAAAAATTTGTTTTTGTTTTTTTTGGTTTTGTTAAGTGGGCCGCAGGAGAT
>CAZXTN010000005.1:27259-62708 GCA_964643685.1 Microcaldota archaeon | reverse complement strand
TTTTATTTTTTGCTTGTTAGTACTAGATAAGCTATTAGTGATTCTAATTGTATCCTCTCGTTTGCCCCTTCTGTTAATCTGAAGTTGTATTCGCCTAGCTTGTCAATGATTTCAACTTTTTTAGAATCAAGCAGTTCCTTGCTGTTTACAACTTCTTTGTATATTTGAAGCATTACTTCTTCTCCGCTCATTCCATACTCAAATAGCAAGTAATCAAGCAATTTTCTTGCTTCTTTGAAGTCTCCTTTCATAGAAGTTTCAATTAATTTTTTTATTTCATCTGGCTTTGCTCTTGCAGCTACTTTGTAAACATCTTTTTCAGTTATCTTGTCGTTTAATGCGCTTGCTGTCTGCAGGTAATTAATTGCCTTCCTCATGTCCCCTTCGGACGCATAAACAAGTGCTTCAAATGCTTTTTCATCAACTTTTAAATTTTCTTTTTTAGCAATGTGCTTTAATCTTTTAATTATCTTCTCCTCTGGTAGTGGCTTGAATCTGAACAAAGCGCATCTTGACTGGATAGGCTCTATTATTTTAGAGGAATAGTTGCATGATAAGATGAACCTGCATGTGCGGGCGTAATTTTCCATTGTTCTTCTCAAAGCATTCTGAGCATCTCTTGTCAAGGCATCTGCTTCATCTAAGAATATTATTTTAAAGTTTGCTCCTCCGAATGGAAGCGAAGCTGCAAAATCCTTAATCTTGCCTCTTATTATGTCAATGCCTCTTTCATCGCTTGCATTTAATTCCAGGAAATTCTGCTTGAAGTTTTCACCGTACAACTCGTGTGCTATTGCGACAGCGCATACTGTTTTTCCAATTCCAGGTTGCCCTGCAAACAGCATGTTAGGCATGTTCTTTTTTTCAACATAAGCTTTAAGCCTTTCAACTATCTGCTCATGTCCACTTACTTCATCAAGTTTTGTTGGCCTGTATTTTTCAGTCCAAGGCAATTCAATTTCAATCATTAAAAACCAACTCTGATTATAACATTTATGAACGCAGTGTTTAAATAACTTATTTGTTTCATTTATTAATTATAATGCTTAAAAAAGTGAAGTTGTTCATGAAAGGCTTGTCTCCTGTTGTTGGCGTGGTTTTGCTGATTGCAATTTCTGTGATTGCAGCTATTGGCGTGTGGTACTGGGTTGGCGATTATACTCAGAAGGACAGCGTTGTAAGTGTTGATTATGACAATCCTTATATTGTTGTAAGCGATTTTAACGGCACTGCTGCTTTTTTAAGGAATTTAGGTAGAGCTGCTGCTGAAAAGAGTGTCATGGTTTACAACAGTTCAGGGGTTTTAGTTGGCTGGTTTGGATTAAATGAATCCAGTTTAGAGCCTAATGATGCTGGTTTTTATGACTTGCATTTGCTGGTTGATGAATTGTCTGCTGGGCAGTATCTTGTTTTAGGCAATGGGTATCCTAAAACTACTTTCAAGCTTGATGAAGATTACATCAAGCCAGTTTATGTAGTGTTCTTTGCTAAGAATTATGGGAATGTTTACGCTTATTATGAAAATGGCACTCAATACTGGTCTACTCTTCTTTCATCCATTAATACTATCACATCTTCTCCTGGAATAAGCAATGGAAGGTTATTTATTGGAAATGATGCTGGGAAGTTATACTGTTTGAATGCAACTAATGGGAGCATTTTATGGACGTTTACTCCTTACAATGCAGGGATTTATTATCTTGGCTCCTCGCCTTTTATCAAAGGAGATGCTGTTTATTTTGCCATGGGTGGCTATGTCTATGCTTTGAATGTATCTGATGGCAATCAGTTATGGAATCATTCAATTTCACAGCCTCAATTAAGCACTGCTAATTCTTATTCCTCTTCCCCTGTTATTGTTGGTGACTACTTGTATGTAGGTGAAGGTACTTATGAACAAACTAGAAACGGTTCTTTTTACAAGCTGGATATTAACAATAATGGCTCTGAAGTATGCAGTTATGCTCAAGATGGAGGTAATGATGTTTCATCTGCTCTTGTAAAAGATGATGTTGCTTACATTGGCGTTGGTTCTCCTTACAATTATACTTATGCTTTTTACACTAGCAATTGCAGTGTGAAATGGAAGAAGTCATTGAATAGTTACGTCTTATCTTCTCCTTTACTTGTTGGAGATTATTTGATTGTGTCAGAAGATGGAAACAATACTAATCAGACTTATGCTTTGAATGTCAGCAGCGATGATGCTAACAGGGTGATTTGGACTTCATCTTCTTTCGGAGATGCCATTTCCTCATCTGCTTTTTATAGCGGAGGCTTGTTGTATGTTGGAAGCGATGATGATTACCTGCATGTATTGAATTTAACTACTGGTGCTGAAGTGTGGACTTATCATACAGGAGGGGATGTCAATCCTTCGCCAGTTGTTGTTAATGGAATTGTTTACTTTGGTTCATATGACGGGGTTTTATATGCTTTGAATGTTTCAACTCATCAGCAAGTATGGAATGTTACGACAAGCAATTCATTTTATTCCTCTCCTGTTGTCTGTAATATTAAAAACTGGAACTGTGTCCATCCTACAATAAGCGGAATGGCTAATTGAATAAAACAAGGTTTAAATACACTTGGCTTGTAATATAAGTGAGGTTAATCGAATGAAAGGAATGCATTTTGTAACGACAGAAACAATTGCAGGGTATGAGATAGAAGAAGTTAAAGGCTTTGTATGGGCTACTTCTGTTCGTTCTAAATTCATAGGCAAGGACATCATTGCAGTGCTTAGGATTTTTGTAGGTGGAGAAATTCCTGAATACACTGACATGATAAACAAAGCTAAAAGAGAAGTGATTTCAAAAATACTTAAGAATGCAAAAGCATTAGGAGCAAATGCAGTTGTAGGAGCTAGGTTTTCAACTCCTTCACAAGTGGTGCCAGGAGCTGTTGAAGTAAGCTGTTATGGCACAGCAGTGAAAGTTAAAAAAAAGAAAAAATGAGGTTTTTCAAATGAATGATTTTTCCTTTGCTTTGATAATTATTTCAGGTTTTTTGTTTTCTTTTATTTTTGAAAGCCTTGCGCTTGAATTCGGGTTTGGGAAAAAATTCTTCAAGCAGTACTACTCTTTTCTGCTTCTTCCTTTTTTGTATATGGTTAGTTTTCTTTTCTTTCCTCTTATTTTTTCAGGAAATTTTGTTTTGCAAACAAGAGGGTTTTATGGTTCAATATACTTCTGGTTTTCAGTTTCTTTACTGGTAGGTGGACTGGCTCGTTTTATATTTGACAAAATAAACAAAAACTAATTATGAAAATTTACTTGCATACTTTCGGTTGCACTGTCAACAAGGCAGATTCGATGATAATCAAAGCCCGTCTTAAAAACTACTCTTTTTCAAAAACGCCTGAAGAAGCTGAGGTTATAATCATCAATTCATGCGCTGTGAAGCTTACAACTGAGAACAAGATGGTTTCGCTTGTTGAAAAATATAAGAATAAAGGCAAAAAAGTGATTTTAGCAGGCTGCCTTCCGAGAGTCAATAAAAAAAGAGCATTGAGCTTAGGTGTTTCAGTTGTTGACACTAACTCGCTTGATAAAATTAAAGAAGCAGTTGAATCAAAAGAAAAGAAGTTATTCTTTTCAGAAGAGCATGTTAACAAAATCAAATGCCCTCATTTGCAGGATAAGTCAGTTACTGCTGTTGTTGAATTAAGCGAAGGTTGTCTCGGAAACTGTGCTTTTTGCGGAACAAAAAATGCAAGGGGAAATTTGACAAGTTATCCATTAGAGGATATTATCTCTTATGTTAAGGACTTGGTTTCACTTGGCAAGAAAGAAATTCTCTTATCTTCACAGGATAATGGTTGTTATGGGTATGATATTGGAACAAGCATTTACGAGCTTGTTGAGAGAATAACAGGAGAAGTTAAAGGGGATTATTGGATCAGGGTTGGCATGGCTAATCCTCATTTTGTTTATGACAGGAAAGAGGAATGGGCTAAAATGCTGAATAAAAAAGAAGTTTTTAAATTTATTCATATCCCAATTCAGTCAGGTTCAAACAAGGTTCTGAAGCTGATGAACAGAGTTGGCACAGCAGAGCAGTATGTTGAATTAGTTGATTATTTGAGGAAAGAAGTGCCTGGCTTGGCTGTAATGACTGATGTTATTGTTGGTTTTCCAGGTGAAGAAGAAGAGGATTTTGAAAAGACTGTTGAATTAATTGAGCAAACCAAGCCTGATGTTACTAACATTTCAATGTTTTACCCTCGCCCTCATACTAAAGCAGCTTCTATGAAAAAAGTACCTACAAAAATTTCAAAACAGAGGACGAGAAAATTAACTATGTTATGTGAGGAGATAAGGTTGGAAAGCAACAGGAAAATGCTTGGAGAGAAAGTGAAGTGCCTTGTTACAGATGCTCTTGCTGATGGAAAAATGCATTCCCGCAGCTATAATTACAGGCAGGTAATTTTTCCGCAGGAAGCAAGTGGCTTTGTTGAAGTGAAAATTGAAAAAGCAGAGCCTGGTTACTTATTAGGAAACTTATTAAATGAGAAATGAGTTGTAATAACAGTATGTTCAATGTTTTAAAAAGGACTGCAAGAGTTTATTTAAGCACTTTGAATTTAGTTGCTTTGTTCAGCTTGTTCATACTGTTTTCTTTGGTTCTGATGCCTCTTGTTTCAACTTATGTTAATGTAGGCGCTGGTTTTATAAGGTTTTCTTCAATTGTTAATGATTTGAATGCTTTTCAAGCAGTGATTTTTTTACTTGTTTCAATTGCTTCAATTTTACTATTGTCTTTTTTCATAGCTTCTTTGGTAAGCGTTGTCAAGTTGAAGGAAACTCTTGATCATGTTGCTTTTTCAAGGGTTGTAAGCACTTTTGGCAAATATATCTTCAAAACTTTTGTCTTTCTTCTTATAATGGGGTTGGTTTCAGTTGCATTAGGACTTGTTTTTGACTTGCTTGGCTTTTCAGACATTTTCACTCAGTTTGTCCTGCTTGTTTTCTGGAGCTTGTTTATTTTTACTCCGCAGATTCTAATAATAGAAGACTTTAATTTGATTGATTCTATGAAAGATGCTTTTAATTTTGTGAAAAAATACCCTGTTTCTTTCTTATATTACTTTGTTGTAAGCACTGTTCTTCTTTTTGCCCTTCTTTTAATTGAAACTTGGCTTGGGCAGTATTTTGTATGGGGGCATAAAATTGTTTCAATCATTCTCTTGTCTGTTATTGTTCTTCCTTTTATTCAAATGTATGCAACTGAATTGTATTTAAGAAGGTATGCTGTTGCACGCCTTTAACCTTTTCTTTTTACATTAAGCTGCTTTTGATTGTTTCTCTGTGATACTTGTCTATAACTGCTTTTATTTTCATCAAGTCAGCGTTTGACTCTGCAAGCTTCTCAATTATCTTTTTTCTTTTTTCAAGGTCTTTCAAAACTCCTTCAACGCTCATGCCTGAATTTTTTGCAATCTCCTCTACTTTTTTCAGTTCATTTACTTTTTTCAATGAATCTGTTGCAGGGTCTCTTTCATAAATAAGGTTTATCTCAACTTCATCTGAGCCTTCTTTTTTTATCACTTCACTTATTTGGAAAATTCTTCTAATTATCTTCTCTCCTTTGTTTATCCTTGCTGTCATTATTATAACGTCAATCAAGCTTGTTAGCTCCTTAGGCACGTTCATAGGTGGGTTTGTCAGCCTGTCTATTGCTTCTTCAGCTGAGTTAGCGTGTATTGTTGTCAAGCATTTTCTTCCAATGTTCATTGCTGAGAAAAGAGAAGCAGCTTCTTCTCCTCTCATTTCCCCTATTATTATCCTGTCTGGATTTTTTCTCAAGCTTGCTTTAAGCAGGAAATCTTGTGTTATCCCCCCTGTGCCTTCTATTACAGGTGGTTTTGACAGCAAGCTTATCACGTTTTCATTTAATGGAATTAATTCTTTAGTGTCTTCTATTGTCAGCATCACTTCTTCAGGTGGAATGAATGCAGTTAAAGCATTTACTAGTGTTGTTTTTCCGCTTCCTACTCCTCCCCCTACTATGAAATTAAGAGGCATTGTCTGAAACCCATCCATGTAAAGCCACAGCAAGGCAGCTACTTCAGGAGTTATGTGCTTTCTTCTTACAAAATCTATTATTGTTATTGGCTTTGGCAGGAATTTTCTTATAGTTATTGTAGGCCCTTCAGGTGAGATTGAATGTAAAGTGGCGTTTATTCTTGAACCGTCAGTCATTGACGCGTCTATTATCGGATTCAAGTGGCTTATCTGCCTGTTGGTTCCTAAAAGAATCCTGTCAAGGATAGCCATTATCCTCTTCTTTTCTTTTCTGAAAATCAAGTTTGTAGTGCAAACACCATATTGCGAGTGAGAAACAACAACGTTCCTATCATACCCCATTATTTGAATATCTTCAATGTTGTAATCAAGCATGAGAGGTGTTAATTCCATTGGCTCGCATATCTTTGAAAGCACGTGAACAAGAGCCTGACTGTCTTTTTTAATTTTTTTCTTAGCAAATTCTTCTTTGATTTCTTTTTTTATCTCAGGATACTCATCTTTCATTTTCTTTATGCTGATTACTCCTCTCCTTTTCAGCATCTTTTCAACTACTTACTCCACTTCCTCTATCTCTTCATCTTCTTTTTTAATTAAATAAAAAACTCTTCCCTTCTTGTCTCTTATTACGTAATGAAGTTCGTCTTCTTCAAGAATTTTAACTTTGCTCATTAAACAAGAACTAAGTGATTTTTTTATAAAAAACTTCTGATTCAAAAACCAGTTGTTTTTTATACCATTACTTATATTAGTTTTTTTCAACGAATTTAACTTCAAGAAGGATTTTTAAAATGAAACTAATTATAGCAGAGAAGCCAATAGCAGCGAAGAGAATAGCTTCAATTCTAGGGCTTTCTAAGCATAGGAAAATTGGTTCAATTGATGTTTTTGAACTGCTTAATGGCGATGTGGTTATTCCGTTGAAAGGGCATGCTGTTGACGTTGATTTTCCAAAAGAATTGAACAACTGGCAGAGGACAGAATTAAATGACTTGATTGACGGCAGGATAGAATACAAGCCCTCTCTGAGAGGAATTAAGAAGGCTCTTCATTCTTTTGCAAAAACAGCAGACGAGTTGGTAATAGCAACTGACTATGACAGGGAAGGAGAGTCAATTGGAAAAGAAGCAATTGAGATAATAAAAGAGAAGAACAAAAACATCAAAATCAAAAGAGCTAAATTCTCTTCACTTGTTCCTTCAGAAGTTAAAAAAGCGTTTGAGAACCTTGTTGATTTTAACTACAACTTGGCTGATGCAGCTGATTCCCGCAGGGAAATTGACTTAATATGGGGAGCTGTTCTCACTCGTTATGTTTCACTTACTTCAGGAAAATTAGGGAGAAATTTCTTGTCAGTTGGAAGAGTGCAGACCCCTACTCTCGCGCTTGTAGTTGACAGGGAAAAGGAAATAAGAGCATTCAAGCCAGAGAACTATTACGTCTTGTCAATTGAATGCGAAAAAAACAAAGACAAGTTCACAGCTGTTTATAAAGAAGAAAAATTATTTGACAAGAAAAAAGCAGATGAAATAAAAAAATTAAGTTCTAAAACAGCTGAAGTTAAAAAAATAGAAGAAAGAGTTCTTCACCAGAAACCGCCTGTGCCTTTT
This sequence comes from Microcaldota archaeon, assembly GCA_964643685.1. Classification (GTDB taxonomy): domain Archaea; phylum B1Sed10-29; class B1Sed10-29; order B1Sed10-29; family JAJRYS01; genus CAZXTN01. Next base: position 55,072 of record CAZXTN010000005.1, on the reverse strand, counting down.
AACACAACTGAGTTTTTAAGAGCAGCTTCAAGCATTGGGCTTCAGCCGAAAAGGGCAATGAGCATAGCTGAAAAACTTTACATGGAAGGGCTTACTTCTTACCCGAGGACAGATAACACCCATTACCCAGATGAATTGAATTTAAGGGATATTCTTAAAAAATTCGAAAAGACAAAAGAATTCGGAGAACTTGCTTCAAAGTTATTGAAAAAGAAAAAACTTGTTCCAACAAAGGGAAAGAAAAAAACAACAGACCATCCTCCAATTCATCCAGTCGAGCTTGCTAACAAAAAGAAGCTGCAGCCAGCTGAATGGAAAGTGTATGAATTAATAGTAAGGAGATTTTTTGCCACTCTTGCAGACGAAGCCAAGCTGAAGACAGTGAAAGCCACTCTTGATTACAAAGGAGAGGATTTCATAGCAAAAGGCAAGACAATAATTGAAAGAGGATGGAAAGAATTTTATCCTTATTCAAAGCAGGAGGAACAATTCCTTCCTAAACTTGAGCAAGGAGAAAAAGTCAAAGCATCTGAAGTTAAAGAAGAAAAGAAACAGACAAAGCCAAAACCAAGATACACTCCTTCAGGATTAATCAAGTTAATGGATGAGAACAACTTAGGAACAAAAGCGACTAGAGCGGAAATTCTTCAAAAACTAATTGACAGAGGGTATGTACAGGGAAAGCAGAATTTCACTCCTTCTCAAATTGCTTTTGCTGTAATCGAAGCTCTTGAAAAATACGGCGAAGACATTACCAAGCCGAAGATGACTGCGGACATTGAAAAAGAAATGGATGAAGTAGAGCAAGGCAAAAAGACAAAACAAGAGGTAGTGAATGACTCTAGAAAAATGCTTCACAGCGTCCTGAAAAAACTTCAGGAGAACAGAGAAAAAGTTTCACAGGATTTAAGGCAAGCAAGCAGCGACGATTACATTGTAGGCAAGTGCCCGTCATGCGGAGGAGATTTACGAATACTCCGTTCGAGAAAAACAAAGAAGCAGTTTGTAGGGTGCTCTAATTACAATAAAGGATGTTCAAACAGTTACCCTCTTCCTCAAAAAGCGAAGATTGTTCCAACTGGAAGGGTGTGCGACAAATGTGGCACTCCAATAGTCAGGGTAATTAGGGCGAAGATGCGTCCTTTTGAAATGTGCCTTGATATGAATTGTCCTACAAAAGATGCTTGGAAAAAAGCAAGCAAAGCAAAAGCAGAGAAAAAAGCAGCAGCTGAAAGCAAGAAAAAGGCAAAAGTAACAAAAACAAAATCAGCAACCAAATCAAAAAATTAAGCTGAACGCTTGTTTTAATAAACTTCTTTTTGTTTAATTTACTTTGATGAAAATTGAAATTGAACTTGACCCCAAACTCAGTGTTCAGGACAACGCAACTGTTTACTATGACAAAGCTAAAAAACTTAAAAGAAAACTCAAAGGCATAGAAGAAGCAATTAAGAAAACAGAAGAACTTATTGCAAAAGAAGAGAAAAAACAGGAAGAGCAGAGGGGCTTGGAGAAAAAAATAGAAAGGAAAAAAGAATGGTTTGAAAGCTTCCACTGGATGAAGCTGGGCAATTTCTTAGTAATCGGAGGACGCGATGCCAAAAGCAACACTCGCTTAGTCAAGAACTATTTTGAAGAAGAGGACTTGTTTTTCCATGCTGATGTGACAGGGGCTTCTGTTGTGATTGCCAAGAAAGGAAAGCAAATGAAAGAAGAGGAATTGGAGAAAGTTGCGCAGTTTGCAGCTAGTTTTTCACGCGCCTGGAAAGCAGGCAGAGGAGCAGTTGATGTTTATGCAGTTGAAAAAAGTCAGGTTAAGACAGCTGCGAAAGCAGGGGAGTACTTGGCTGCAGGCAGTTTTGTGATTGAAGGCAAGAGGAGATGGTTCAGGAACACTGTGCTTGAATTGAAAATAGGCTTCAACGAAGAAGGCAAGTTGATGATTGCCCCGCCAAGCGTCTTAAGGAAAGGAGTGGCAATAAAGCCTGATTTAAAGTCAACTAAAGGCAACTCAGCTAAATTAATTTTCAAAAAATTGAAAGAAATTTACCCAGACAAGTTATTTGATGTAAACTGGGTGCAGGAACTGCTGCCAAACGGGGGAAGTAAAGTTTATTAATCTTTTTTTTCAACTAATCTTTTTAATCTTTTTTTTCCTTTTTTTATTTGTTCTCTTGTTTTTTCTTCTGATACTTGTTTTGGTAATCTTATTTTGAATAGTACTTCGTTAGTTTTTGGAATTCTTTCTTCTTTTATAAATAGTCCTTGTTCTTTTAAAATTCCCTTGATAATGTTCTCATCTAGAAAATTTTCAATTTTTTCAAAAGGATCTTCTCCTCTTTTTTTTGATTCAAACCACTTATTCAAGTAACCTACATCTTCTTTTACTTTTGGTTCTATCAGCACTCTGTTGATTAAAACTAATTGCTTAGGGTTTATCATTATTTCTTTGTCTGCTTCTGGAAAAGCTATTCTTATCCTTTCAATCACAGATTTAACTAACTCTCTTGTTGTTTCTTCTTTAAGTTTTTTGTATTCCCCCTTATTTTTTTCATATAAAAGGATATTTGGGGTTGTAGCTGAACTTAATGGGGGTTTTACGGCAATTGGCGCTTCTTTCTCTTTTGTTTCTTTAATGCTTTCATTACTTGCAATTACTATGTCTTCCCCTCTTTTAGTGTCTTTTATTAATTGCAATCCTCCTTTTTCTCTTATAATAATTAAATCTAAGTCTCTAGGGTTTTTTTTATAAGCTATTGAACCATAACCTATAACTGCTTTTATTTTATTTTTAGGCTTATCATATCTTTTTTTCAAATCTTCAACTACTCTTTTAAACTTCTTATGAATATAACCCATGACTTATTATACCATTTTCAACTATTTTAAACTCTGCTTCTTCACCGTCTTTCCTGCTCAAATGCTTTTTCAACACAACTTTTCTTCCTTCCTCTGTTTTCATAACTTCAAGAATCACTTTCGAGTAATACTTCAAAATGCTTCCACCAACAGGTTCAATTAATCCAGTGTCAGTATTAGTATAAACTTGGTTAGTGATTAAAACAGGAATATTTTCTTCACGCGCGTAATTCAACAACTTCAAAGCTTGTTTTCCAAGCACCCTGTTCACGTCATAGTAGTTATCATCTGTTCTTTCAACCCTGTAAAGCGAAGTCATTGAATCAATTATCACCAAGTCGTAATTTTCATTAACAACTTCTTCAATTGCTTCCTCCTGCTCCTGGAAATTCTTAACATTAATTAAGTCAATGTTATTCAGCAATTCATTTTCCATGAAAATCTGATTAACTCTTTCATGATGAAAGCTGTTTTCAGTGTCAATGAAAGCAATTTTTTTATTCATTTTAGAAGCAGTATAAGAAGTGTAAAGCGCAATGTTTGTTTTTCCGCTTCCAGGGCTTCCGTAAACCTGTGTAATTACTCCTTCAAGAAGTCCTCCTCCGAGAAGCTTGTCAATAGAAGAACAGCCGATTGGAATCATTAAATTATTTCTTGTTTTTTATTTTAATAAGCTTTTTCAAACTCTTCTAAGTTAGGTTGTGTTCTATTATGTGCGATTTTGCATCTGCGTATGTTTTTAAAAGCATGAAAAAGACAAGCACTCCTGAATTATGAAGGAAAACCTGAATAAAAAGGAATACAACTATTGTTATGTGCATTGGTTTGATTCTTTTGTAAGGGTACATCATTACTTCTTTCAGGTTTTTTCTTAATTTGTTGTCTTTTTTTCTGTTCTTAATGAAAGAAAATAAGTGGTTTATGAAAAGTAATAGGATTGGATAAAAAAGAAGATGATAATCTAAATCTGCTTTTGTGATTTCAGCAATTAAAAAAATGAATTTCAAGTAAACTAAATGGAATAAGCCGTAATGAAAAATGAAAAAAGCAGAAATCCCTGCTCTTCTGCCTATCCTCTCTTTGCTTGCAACTTTTATTGTAAAAATTCTAAAAATGTTTATTACTCCTAAAGCAACACTCTGTCCCCAATAAATAAAAAGCACCTGGACAGCATTCCATTGCTGAGCCAAGGCAATTGTTATAATGACCAAGTTTGTGGCTACAAGAAGTTGCAAACTGCTGTCTGATTTTAGTTTTTGCTTAAGTGAATGCAAGTTAATCTTGTTCATAATTTACCTTTTATCCTCCTTTTCCTTTTAAACCCTTTCCAAAAAGTATATAAATATGCTCGTATACAAATATACAACATGGATGATGAAACAACTATGAGGGTATTTAAGAGGGACGCTCTCATAATGAAGCAGCTGCAGTCGCTTTTGGACTTGCATCACAAGAGAATGACTCAGGCTGAGCTGCTGCACTGCATGTTCGACTTCATCGCTGATTACGAGGAGGAGTTTTTCAAGGAAATTGAAAGGCAGAAGAAATTGAATGACAAGCTGATGAATGAGTGGAACAAGATAATATTTAAAAAAATGAAGGAATTGTAAAAGAAGGTGATTATGATGGTTGATTTGAAGGTTCAGGAAGCGCAGCAAGATGACATTGGAAGGGGAATTATTAGAATGGATTCCCTTGCAAGAAGAAAACTTGATGTTACTTCTGGGGATATTGTTGAAATTGAAGGCAAGAGAAAGACTGGTGCTGTTGTGTGGCAAGCTTATCCTCAGGATGAAGGAAAAGGCATTGCAAGAATCGACGGTTTAATTAGGCAAAATGCTAATGTAGGAGCAGGGGATATTATTAAAGTAAGCAAGCCGAAGAGAGTGAAGCCTGCTAAGAAAATAATCTTTGCACCTACTCAAGCAGTCAGGTTCTCAAGTGGTTTTGAAGAGTACGTGAAAAAAAGATTAATTGGACGCCCTATTTTTCAAGGAGACAGCATTTTAATGCCTGTGTTCGGACAGCCTCTTATTTTGAAAGCAGTTAATGTCAACCCTAAGAATGTCTTGACTCAGATTACAGAATCAACTGTTGTCAGTATTCGCGAAGAGCCTGCTAAAGAAGTTGAAGGAGTTCCACAAGTTACTTATGACGACATTGGAGGGCTTGGCGATCAAGTGAAGAAAGTCAGGGAAATGATTGAATTGCCTTTAAGGCACCCTGAATTGTTCACCAAGCTTGGAATTGAAGCGCCTAAAGGAGTCTTGCTTTACGGTCCTCCTGGAACAGGAAAAACACTATTAGCGAAAGCAGTGGCTAATGAAGCTGATGCTAATTTTTATTCCATCCAGGGGCCTGAAATTATTTCAAAATTCGTAGGTGAAGCTGAACAAAAATTAAGAGGTATTTTTGAAGAAGCGTCTAAGAACGCGCCGTCAATCATTTTCATTGACGAGATTGACTCAATTGCTCCTAAGAGAGAGGAAGTAACAGGTGAAGTTGAGAAAAGGGTAGTTGCGCAGTTGCTTACTTTGATGGATGGTTTGAAGTCAAGGGGAAAAGTGGTTGTTATAGCTGCTACGAATAGGCAGAACGCAATTGACCCTGCTTTGAGGCGTCCTGGAAGGTTTGATAGGGAAATTGAATTAGGAGTGCCTGACAAAAAAGGCAGATTAGAAATTCTTAAAATACATACTAGAGGAATGCCTCTTGATAAGGATGTAAACTTGGAGGAAATTGCAGCTAAGACTCATGGTTATGTTGGAGCTGACTTAGCTGCTCTTGCAAGAGAAGCTGCAATGAAGACTCTGAGAAGATTCCTTCCTAAAATGAACTTAGATGAAGAAACTATTCCAGTGAAAATAATTGAAAGCCTGAAAGTAACTAGGGATGACTTTAACAAGGCGTTCATGGAAGTGCAGCCAAGCGCCATGAGAGAAGTTTTAATTGAATCGCCTAATGTGAAATGGAACGACATTGGAGGACTTGATAAAGTCAAGAAGGAATTAAAAGAAGCAATTGAATGGCCTTTGAAATACCCTCACATGTTTAAGAGAATGGGCATAAAACCACCAAGAGGAATACTCCTATACGGCCCACCTGGTACAGGTAAGACTTTACTGGCAAAAGCAGTTGCAACAGAGTCAGAGTCAAATTTCATAGCCGTGCGCGGACCAGAACTGCTTTCAAAATGGGTTGGCGAGTCAGAAAAAGGAATAAGAGAAACATTCAGAAAAGCAAGGCAAGCAGCGCCATGCATAATCTTCTTTGATGAAATTGACTCCATTGCTCCGAGAAGAGGAACTCACATGGGCTCTGCTGTAACTGAAACAGTAGTGAATCAAATACTAACTGAAATGGATGGCTTGGAGGAATTAAAAGACGTGGTAGTAATTGCAGCTACGAACAGGCCTGACATGATAGACCCAGCTCTTCTCCGTCCGGGAAGGTTTGACAGGCTAATTGAAGTAACTGCACCTGACAAGGACACGAGGAAGAAAATCTTTGAAGTGCATTTGAAAAAAGTGCCAATAGCAAAAGACGTGAAAATAGAAAAACTAGCTGAGAAGACAGAAGGCTACTCAGGAGCAGACATACAAGCAGTTGTAAGAGAAGCTGCAATGAACGCCTTGAGGGAAAACAAGCAGGCAAAAGAAGTGAAATGGAAGCACTTTGAAAAAGCTTTGGAGGAAGTCAGCCCCTCGTTAAAAGGAGAAGTGGCTAAAAGATACGAGGACTTCAAAGGAAGCTACAAAGGAGCAGAATACAGATAAGCTTCCTCTTTTTTTCTTTTCTTAGTATGGGAAGAAGAAGTTCAATCCAAGCAAGAATAGGAAAACTACTCCCCAGACTCCTGTGTTCCACCTGAATACTTTCGAGCCGTCAAGTGGCCCGAATGGAACCATGTTAAACAATCCAAGGAACACGTTTACTTTAAAAATCCAGTAAGCCAAGTTCATGTAATTTGTTCCCATGAACAAAAACATGAAGAAAAAAGCAATAAACAAGTTAGTCAAAGGCCCTGCAAGCGAAATGATGCCGTCTTCTCTTCTAGTCAAGTTCGGCTTATAAATGTAAACAGCTCCAGGAGCAGCAAAAACAAAATTAGTGAAAACAGCGAAAAGCAATGCAATTACAAGTCCTTGAGTCCAGGCGCGGTAGCAAGCCACGCAGCCATAATGCATTGCAGTGAACTTGTGCCCAAGTTCATGCAATACAAAGCCTAAACCTACTCCTAAAAAAACTGCTATGAAAGAATGGTAATTTCCCATTTTAGCCAGCAAGAAGTAAAAAGCAAGAGTGATAGTCACAACTGAAATTAGTATATCTCTTAATTCGTTTTTGCAGAACTTCATTTCTTTGCTCACCTTACTTTTCTTTTTTCTTGTTACTTGTTTATTAATTTAACTAGTTAAAACTTTTCATTGTTGCAAATTTCATTTAAATGAAAAAATTCATTTCAGTTAATTATGAAAGGCTTTGTTTCAACTCTTGTTTTTGCAGTTATTTTGTCAGTGTTTATTTTAATTGCTGGTTTGGATTACAGGGCTTATTCTTCAATGGTTTTGCAAAAGCAGGGTATTGATTTGATGCAGTTAACTAATGAAAGAATTTACTCAATGCAAGATGGGTTCAAAAAGACAGTTGAAGATGCAAACAAGGATGTTGAAAACAAGGTTCTTGACGTGGCAGGAGAAGCAATTACTCTTGCAACAGGAGATAAAGCAGATTACTTGGATGAAGTTTACATGTGCTACAAAATACAAGAATGGGCTGCTGAAAACAATTACTCAGCAAACACTGTTCTTGTGAGTCCTTTTGATTTGTCAGAAGAAAAGCCAACTACTAGAATAATTAGTAGAGGAAAGCAGTTTAATTCAATTAACTCAGAGGTAATAAAAGAAACTAATGGAAAACTTTCTCTTTCAAATGTCTTGCTGTGCGCTGCTTTTCTAAACTCAAACAAGAATAAGAGAGTTGTTGAAGTTGGATTCAATAAAGACTTGCCTTTTGATTTCAGCGAAGCAAGTGAACTGCTTTCAAAACCCATGGCTTTTTCAGTTAAGTCAAAGATAGGAAGTCAGGAAGTAAAAGCATTGATTCTTGGAGGAGAGGAGTTGTGAAAAAAGCGCAGATGTCCATTGAAATGCTGGTTAGTTTTGCAGCAATGTTACTTGCAGTTTCTATTATGTTGTCTTCTTTCCCAAAAACTTTTAATACTACTTCTGTAAAATTTTCTGAAAAACAGCAGAGGGAAGAGCTTTCATCTGCCTTGCATTTGTATTACTTGACAGGGGGGCAGGTAAGTGAAGAAGGAAAATGCATTAAAGGGCTTAATTTAACTGTGTTCAATGAAGAAGTTAATTCTTTTCTCTGTTCGGTCAAGACTAGAAGGAGGTGGTTTTTGAAATGAAGGGATTGTTTTTTAGCTTGGATGCAATAACTGCTTTCATAATCATTGTCTTCATTCTTTCTTTTTCATTTGCTTTTTTTGCAAACACTCTTTCAATTCAGAAAAAAAGTCATTCTTCTTTTTCAACGCAAGCTGATTTGATAAGGGTTTCAGAGCTAATGGTTTCAAGTTCAGATAAGGGGCTTGTGAAGTATGAGAATAATGAAGTAAAGCATCATGAAGTAAAAGAAGAGAATTTTAATTTGAAAAAAGTTTTCATGTTCGATGGAAAAAAGTATGGAGTTGAAGTAATGGGATTGAAAAGCAGTGGTTTTTTTGAAGGGGATGGTGTTTCAAGAATTGCCTTATGCGGAAGTGATTTGTGTGTCATTAAAGTTACAAGAATCTAAGGGTTTTTTGTTTACAGTTGAAGCAGGGCTTGTTCTCATTGCCTTGTTTTACTTGTTCCTTAATTTTCATTATTCTCAAGCTCCTGGTTTAAGCAAGGAGCTTCTTTTCATGCAATTACAGGATGTGGTTGAATCATGTTCTTTGAAAAAAGATTATTCAAAGCAATGCATTAAGCAAGTTCAAGAAGTCAATCCCCATATAAAAATCACGTGCATTTCATTTAATCCAAAAAAAGAAAAGTGCTTGAACCCTGTTATTAAGAGGAGTTATGTTGAAGTCAGTGCAATTTTAACATGATTTTAACTGGTTTGCTTGGGTAAAAAACTATCTTGTTTTTTCCTTTTGAAAGATTAATGCTTTTCTTTTCACAGTAATCATTGCTAACTTCAATTGACGCGTTTTTGAAAAAATAAATCACTGCTTCTTGTTTTGAATTAGAAGCAGCTGTTACCTTGCATATTGAATTGATTAATGTTTCAGCTTCTTTTGTTTCTTTTTTTGACAGCACTTTTTCTCCTGTTTTTTCAATCATGCTTATTTGCCCGAGAAGTAGTGAAAGAACTGCAATGCTGGCTGCGAGAGTCATTAATGTTTCAATTGAAGCCTGTGCTTTCATTTTCACTTCACTGCTTTCAATGCTTTGGCTACGTTGGAGTTGTATCTTGTGTTTATTTTTTTCATTGACTTTAAGTAACTGTTTGCGATTATTAACGCAGCTGCGATTACTGCTGCCATTACTACAAGAAGCTCTGCTGACACCTGTGCTTTATTGCTTTTTAAATTCATTTTCTTATCACCTTTTCTTTTATTCAAGGAAGTAATCTATTGTTTCGTTAAATTTAGAGCTTGTTTCACTTAGTTTGCTTGCAGTGTTCTGAGCTGTTTTTCCAAGGTTTTTTATTACAAAAATTCCAAGCCCTACAAGAGCTGCTAGTATCATCAGCATTTCAGCTGAAATTTGTCCCTTGTTTTCGTTTTTTTCAAATAAATTCATTTTTAAATCGCCTCCTTTTCACTTTTATTCTGCATGCTTTTTTAAAAAAAGATTTTGCAACTGCTGTTGGTTTTAACTGGTTTGCTTGTTTTTTTCATCCAATCAGTTTTAAATATTCAGAGTGGTTTAGTTTAAGCAATGGCTGTTTTTGGAAAAGCTGAGAAGAAGCCTCCTGTTGAAGGCAAGAATTTATCTGACATTGTTTATCAAATGCTTGTTGAAAATGTGCCTGACAAGCAGATTTTAGTTAACTTGCAGCAGCTTGGATTGGATGAACAGAAGGCAAAGCAGGTTTTGTCAAAAGCAAAAAAAGAATTTGAGGAGTATATTGAAAACAAGCTTGCTTCTGCAGTTGAAAAGCTTGTAGATGAAAAAATGGATGAATGGGCTGAACAGAAGGAAAAGAAAAGCAGCTTGTTGTTTGACTTGAAAGTTGCTGAAAATAAAAAGTACGTTGATGACGTGAAGCAGCAGCTTGTTGAAGAAATTGAAGGCTTGAAATCTGATTTTTCTTCAATGAAACTTGAAGTTGATTCTCATCTTAAGCTTGTTGACAAGACAATTGATTTGCTTAAATTAAGCGGTTCAACTCAGAGAATGCTGTCAGCTGCTTTGATGCTTGGAGGCATTGCTTCTATTGCAGGGGGGCTTTTTTTATCAAGCAAAGTTGTTTCAGCTGTTCTTGAATCAACTGAAATGAACACAGGGCTTGTAATCAGCATTTTTATCCTGTTAATTCTTCTTGCAGCTGGCATTGTAGCCTTAAACATTGGCTTTAAAGTCTATTCTATTGGCTCAAGCAAGATGGCTGAAGCAGGAATTGATTTTCTTAAAAAACAAAAAGAAGATGAAGAGCCGACTATCCAAGACTTGGTTAAGGATGACGATTTAGCATGAAAGAATTAAAGAACCAGTTGAAAAAGCTTTTTGAAAAAAAGAAAAAGTACAAAGCAGTTTTGAATAAGCTTAATGAGGAAATAAAACAAGCAAGGGTACTGCGCGATAAGGAGAATGAAAAAGTCAAGGAATATAAGAAACAAAGGAGCGAGGCATTGAAAAAAGTTTCTGTTCTTTCAAAAAAATTAAGGAGTTTTCAAAGCAAGTTGAACGTATCAGATGACTCTAATTATTTCAAGCTGAAAAAGCAGTATGAAGAGCTTGAATGGAAGTACCAGACAGAAGTTTTTTCACCTAGAGTTGAGAAAAAAATTGTCGCTGAACTTGATGAATTAGAGAGGAGAATGCTTGTTTCAAAAGAAGTGAAAGAAGCAAGGAAGGAGTTTTCAAAAATCAGAAGCCAGTTAAAAAAAGCAAGAGAAGAAGCGAGCCACTACCATGAGCTTGTGGTGCAGCATGCAAATGAAAGCGAAAAACACCATAAAGAGCTTTTGAAGTTGTATTCAAGCAAGGATTCTGCAAAAGAAAAACTGAAAGAATTGGATGCTGAAATTGATTCTATAAAATCTCAGCTTGATGAAGAGTATGCTAAGATTAGAAAAGAAGGCATGCAGGCGAAAAAGGAGTTGAGTGATTATAAAAAGAAAAAAGATAAAAAGCACAAGGAGAAACTGAAGAAAAAAGCACTTGAAGCTCTTGAAAAATTCAAGAAAGGAAAAAAAGTAACTATTGAAGAGCTTGCTTTAATTGAAGAGTTTGGCTTATGAGGTGATTTGTATGGATGATGAGGAAATGGCTTTTAAAATGGTTGAATTGTATTTCAGGGACGTGTCTCAAAGAGGGGATAAAAGGCAGATGGGCTTGGACACTATCTTGAACGCTTACTTTTATGCTCTTGGCAGGCTCAAAAATAAGGATAAAGAACTTGATATAATTGAAGAAGCTGTTGAAAAAGAAGAAGAGGATCTGACAGAAGATTTGGAGCAAATCAAGTTTGAGAAGCCAAAAGAAGACTCAACAGGCGTTTTTGATTTCCTAAGCGGAGATTAAAACCCCCTTTTCTCTTTTTTTTATTTTGCTGCTGACACTATCTCTATAACGTCCCTGTTTTTTAGTTCATAATCTCTTCTTATTTTCATTTTTTTCCGCACGTCAATGGCGTAAAGAAAGTGCTTTCCTAAGTCAGTGTGTATCTTGTTTGCGAAGTCAAGTGCAGTTGAGCCAGGAGGCATTAAGAACACGTCAGGCAACACCCTCCCTTGGCTATCCTCTAGCTTGTTCACTCCACCTGGAAATACCGCAATGTATTTTAAAAAATCAAACACAGCTGCGTCAAGAATGTTTTGTATTCCAGTGGAGCCGTATTTCTCAAGCACGTTTTTTCTTATGAACTCAAGTCCTTTCAACTGGTTTTCATCAAGCTCATCTTTTTTCAGTATCTCAAAATCAGAATCTCCCGGGTGATATCTTATGACTCCTTTTTTAGCTGCTTCTCTTAAGGCAAGTTCAGAAGCAGCTGAACAAGGCATGAAGTAATAATCAGGAAATTCTTTTTTCAGTTTTTCATAGTTTTCATGGGCATGCGGCAAGTCAATTTTATTGCAGGCAATTAGTATTGGCTTTGTTTTTTTCCTCAGATCTATTGCTATTTGTTTTAATTGTTCTTCACTCCATTCTTTTGGATTTGTGCCTAATGCATTTGCTTTTTTAAGAGCTTCTTCAACCATTTCTGGTTTTACGTTGAAAGCTGATAACTGCTCTGCGACTAAGTTTTCTATTTTTGAATCTTGTTTTATTTTCCTTGCGAATTTTTCAATTCCTTTTTTCAGCACCCCTAAGTACCACATGTTCAACTCGTGTTCTAGGAATTTTATGTCGTTTGAGGGGTCGTATGTTCCTGGCTTAGTTATTTCTCCTTTTTCGTTTGCTGAGCCTGACGCGTCTACTACGTGTATTAAGACATTTGCTTGGTTCAAGTCGTTTAGGAATTGGTTGCCGAGTCCTTTTCCTTCATGTGCGCCTGGAACTAGTCCTGCGACGTCAACGAGTTCCACTGGCACGTATCTCGTGCCTTTTTCGCAGTATCCTTGCCTTGGGTTGCATTGGACTCCAAATTCCTTGTCAACGCATTCGACTCTTATGTAACTCATGCCATTGTTTGGTTTTATGGTTGTGAATGGGTATGCTGCTATGTCTATGTCTATTAACGTGGCTGCTTTGAAGAACGTGCTTTTTCCTGCTGACGGTTTTCCAACTAATCCAATTTTCATTTTACTTCATACTCCTCATAGGTGAAATGAAAAGTTTGAGCGAGCAAGGTGAGTGATTGATTTTCATTTTACTTCATACTCCTTATAGGTGAAATGAAAAGTTTGAGCGTATGCGATTGATTTCATTTTTACCCTTTTTCCTTTTTGTAGTGCAAGGTTTATATTCTTTTTTTTGCTTTATTTAAGTTGATGATTGGATTGAATAAAGCAGTTGGTTTGATTAAGTCTCATTTCAAGCTTGTTGCAGTTTTTGTTATTTTGATTTCAGTTGCTTTTGTTTTTTTGAATTCCGGAAAAGAAGTAGTCTTGTCTGATTATTCTTCCTTGCCAACTGTTTCTGGTGGAATCAGTTCAAATATTATTGTTAATAATAGTTCAGGTGTTCATGTTGAATGCAGAGTTGATTCTGACTGCGATGACGGCAATCAATGCACTTTCAACTTATGCGATGAAGGCAAGTGCGTTAATAATGTGAATGTATGGGGGGAATGTGTTTTGTCTGATGGCAAGAAAGGAACATGTAATGAAATGGCAGAATGTGTTTTAATGGAATCTCATTGTGATAATGGAGTTGATGATGACGGCGATGGCTTGATTGACTGTGAAGAGCAGGAGTGTGAAGGGCTTCCATGTGATTTGAATGGCTCTCCTGGTGTTTGCACTGACGGGGTTTGTGTTCCTTTTGTTTAATTATTTTTGTTTTCAGCTAACTTTTATATACTGGTTTTTCTTTTGTTTTATTTGATGTTTAAAGAAACTAAAGCTCAAGGGAGTCTTGAGTATTTGATTATTGTAGCAGCTGTGCTTATGATTTCAGCTATTGTTGTTTATTTTGTTGTAGGTAGCAGTGGCAAAAGCATTTCAAGTGCTAATTTTGCTGAATGCAAGAAGGCAGCTGGGCAGTGTAAAACCAATTTGATTTTTTCGCCTGATGATCCTTGTATTGATTGTGAATCTGCTTGTGTTGTTAATGGAAAGGACATTATGACTCTTGCTGAGGGTTGTGATGTTAATGGAGCTTGTGGTTTATGCAAGCAAGGTGAACCTGAATCTATTTATAAGATTGAGCAGAAGTGTGGTGATGGGATTGTAATGGGTGATGAGGTTTGTGACAGTGACAGCGTTGATTGTAGTGTTTTAGGTGATTATGAATCTGGCACGCAGGCGCCTTGTTTAAGCGACTGCAGTGGTTACAATACTCTTGTATGCACTCCTTTAGGTGAAGTTAATTGCTATGATGGCGTGGATAATGATGGCAATGGAGTGGCTGATTATGCTGATTCAAATTGCTTGCAGATTGAGGTAGTTGATGAACCTTCTTCCTCTTCTGCCCTGGTTGGGGGTTTAAATGTTCTTGATTTAAAAGATAATAAACCTTATATTGTTTATAGAGAGAATGAGTCAACAGGTTATCGGATTTTAAGATATGCTTATAAGTCAGGTGATAGTTGGGTTTCCGAAGTTGTTTATGATAACTCTTCTGAAGTTGTAGGCACTTTTTATTTTGCTTTTGACAAGCAAGGTTTTCCTCATGTTGTTTTCTATTCTGCTGACTTAACTGAAGATTATACTGGAATGTACTATACTACTTCTATTAAGGCGTATATAAGGCATGCTTGGAAAGATGCTTCAGGCTGGAATTTGGAGATTGTTAAGGATGCAGCTGGTTATGACCCTTCACTTGTTTTTGATTCTAATAATAACCCTCATTTTGTTATTGGATTGCAAGACGGAACTTATACTGACCCTGATAGTGGGGATACAATTAATGCATATCATTTATTTCATTTCTGGAAAATTGGCTCTTCATGGTATTCTGAAAAAGTTGATGATGTTAGTTACAATGTAGGGCATTATATTAGATTGGCAGTTGATAAAAGCAATAACCTTTATGCTAGTTATGCTAATTTAAGCCAGCCATTTGGGCCTGGAACTTATCATAATCATTATTGCTCTTTGCGTTATGCTTACAAACCTTCTGGGGGTTCATGGTCTATCACAACTTTGGATGGTATTGATTCTTCATGTGGGTATAATTCAAGAGTTCAATTGGATTCAAATGATCAGCCTTCTATTGTTTATTCTTGTGCTGGCGATTTGAAAAGACGTGTTTATAAGGGTAATTCATGGAATTCTCCTGAATACCTTGCAGATGGTGCTTGGTCTGTTGATTATGTAATTGATAAAACAGATAATGATGAACCTTCAATTGCTTATAGAGGAGAGGGGGATCATATAACTTATTTGTATAAAAAAGGAACAGAGTGGTTGACTAAGACAATTGATCCCTCTTCAAGAGCTTATGGTTGGGCTAGTTTAAAATTAGGTTCAGATGGTTATCTTTATCTTTCTTATTATGATGATGTTACTCATGGGCTAAAGTTTGCCAAGTTCAGGCCTTATTCTCCAATCAGCTAATTTTCATCTTCTGCTGAATTGTTTATATACCTGTTTTTCTTTTTGTTTTAATTGATGTTTTTTAAGAAAAGCAGAGCGCAGGGTTCTTTAGAGTATTTGATGGTTGTTGCAGTTATTCTTGCTGTTGCTGGTATTGTTGTTTATTTCGTAGCTAATTCAAGTGGCAAGTCTGTCACTGACTCTAATTTTGCTGAATGCAAGAAAGCAGCTAATCAATGTCAAGGAAGCCGTTTGCTTGCTCCTAATGACCCCTGCTTGTTCTGTGAAAAAGCATGCACTGTGAATGGCAAGGATATTCTTGAAGGAACTGGTTTTTCAGCTGTTGAATTATGCAAACAGGGGGATTCTGAAAGCATTTACAAGCGTAAAGTTTCAGGATGTGGCAATGGGGAATTGGAAGAGGGCGAAGTTTGCGATGGCGGAAGCGTTGATTGTAGTGTTTTAGGTGATTATGAATCTGGCACGCAGGCGCCTTGTTTAAGCGACTGCAGTGGTTATGATGAAAGCGTTTGTGAAATTGTTTCCTTTGAATTAAAAGAATGTTATGGTTCTTCTGAGGAGTGTATGGAAAATTGTACTGATGAAAGAGACAATGACAATGATGGGAGTGTTGATTGTGAAGATTCTGATTGTTCAAGTTATTCAGGTTGTGTTTAGATTTTTTAAGGTTAATGTTGCTTAGTTTGTTGAGTCTGTTTTTTCCCTCTGTTTTTTTATTCTTTGATTTTCTAAGTATTACTTATGAGTAAGTTGTGGACTGAAAAGTATGCGCCTGAATTGTATGGGGATTTTATTGGCAATTCAACTGCAGTTGAACAAATTAAAAAGTGGGCTGAAAATTGGCTTGATGGAAAAAAAGGCAAGCCTTTGTTGCTGTATGGCGCGACTGGTGTTGGAAAAACAGCTATTGTGAATGTTTTGGTTAATGAATATGATTTTGAATTGCTTGAGTTGAATGCAAGCGATGACAGGGATGCTAAGAAAATTGAAAGGATAGCTGGGCTTGCTAGTGTTTCAAGAACTTTTTCTGGAAAGATGAGGCTTGTTTTGTTTGATGAAATTGATGGTTTGTACAGGGTTGACAGGGGAGGGGCAGGAGCTGTTGTTAAGATACTTAAAGAAAATCCTTGCCCTATTGTTTTGACTGCTAATGATGTGTGGAGCCAGAAGATTTCTTCAATCAGGAATTACTGCGAAAAAATTCACTTCAAGAAAGTGCATTATGCAACTGTTGCTAAGCTGCTTCAGAAGATAGCTGCAAGGGAAGGCATTAAGTTGGATTATGAATTGGCTAAGAAAATTGCTTTGAATGCAGGTGATGTGCGTTCAGCTATTAATGACTTGCAGTTGCTTACTGCTGTGCCTGGTTTTTCAGAAGCAGATTTGAGTTTGATTGGAAGCAGGGACAGGGAAGCCAGTGTTTATGATTCTGTGCAGACTATTTTTAAGTCAATGGATTTTGACGAGGCGAGGAAGTCAATTATTGATGTGAATGAACAGCCTGATTTTATTTTAAAATGGATTGAGGAGAATATTCCAAATGAGTATAAGAAGGAAGAGGATTTGTTTAATGCATTTGAGAGGATTTCAAGAGCAGATGTTTTTTTAGGAAGAGTTTATAAGCGCATGGATTATGGTTTGTGGAGGTATGTGAGTGTTTTAATGAGTGCAGGGGTTGCGCTTGCTAAAAAAGAGAAGTATCTTTCTTGGACTAAGTATGCTTATCCTTCTCTTATTAAGAAGCTGTCTTCCACTAAGTCAACTAGGAATTTTTTCAAGTCATTTGGTTTGAAAGTAGGTGAGCAGGTTCATTTGTCTTCAAAAAGGGCTGTGAGTTATTACTTGCCGATGTTTAAAGAATTAATGAAAGACAAAATCGAAGCTGTTAAGCTGACTGCTCAGTTTGGTTTTGATGAAAGCGAGTTGAAGTTTTTGGGTGTTAAGAGCCCTAAGAAAGTGATTAAGGAAGCTGAGGAATTGAAGCTGAAAAAAATCAGCGAAAAAAATTCAGTTCATCATCATAGAGAAAGAGGTTTGTCTTCTTTCATTTGATTATTTTTATTTTTTCAAAGATTTTTTCAAGTTCTTTTTTTCTTTCAGGATTTTTTTCATAAGTTATTATCCTGTATAAATATTCTCTTGCTTTTGGCTCTTCCCTGATGTATCTTTTGAATTGCTTTTCTGTCAATTCTCCTTTTAAGTAAGCGTCAACTGTTTTCATGAACCCTTTTTCTTGAAAAATAGGGTTTTTTATTCCTTTTCTTGCCTGCTTTTCTTTTGCTTTTCTCAGAATATCCTGCTCTTCTGTAAGTGGGATATGCACTTGTATCAAGCGGGGGTCTGATGTTTTTATTCTTAATCTCGGAAGCTTTTCTTCAATTATCTTCCTTAGTCCTGTTTCTGTTTTTGAATTTTTGTCAAGAAGGTACTCTGCTATTCCAACTGCTTTTATTACTGGCCCTGCTTTTGTTTTTTTCGCTTTTTTCATTAAATCTTTTTCTGTTATGAATATGGCTGAATTTCCCTTGCCTACTTGTTTCTTTATTTTTTCAAGGTTTTTGTTTGAGTATGAGTCAATTACTACGAGGTAGTTTAAGTTTGAGTAAGGTACTCCTTTTGCGATTGAGCCTATTAATGCAACTTCTTTTACTCCTTCTATTTTTTTCATTTCTTCTGCTGTTTTTTTAGCTTCTTTTATTGTCTGAGGAGTGGCTTTCTTTTTTTTCTTCACGCTTATTATCTTCTGTAGGCTCTTGTTCATTTTTAATCAATTTTCTCCAAGTTTATTTCAAACAAGGCAACTGGGTTTTCAAGCTGGAATTTTTCAAGAATCTCAGGATGAATTTCGCCTAACTCACCGATTTTTTTATTTTTGATTATAATTTCAGCTGCTCTTCCTGGTATGAAGTAGTGTTTTTCAATTTCTTTGAATTCTGCTTTTTTGTTCATTGTTTTTAAAAGAGCTTCGCATATGCTTTTGATTTCAGTGTAACCTGCATCGCGTGAAATTACAGCCCCTGCTATTCTTGTTTCGGTTCTTGTTTTTGCTTCTCCTTTGTTTGTGGGGGTTACAGCTTCCCCTGCTTCAAATATTTTTTGAGGGAGTTCGTAATGCTTGTTTGCTTGGAAGAACTCCATTAGCTTAGGCATTAAGGAGTTTCTTAGGCAATTATGCTCCTCTGTAACTGGGTTCAACAGTTCAATTGGCTTTTCAAACATTCTCTCCTTGTTTGAAGTTATGAAGCTTGCTATCTCCTGAAAACCTAGTCCTATCATTGCTTCTCTTGCTTTTCTTGTTTTTTTCTCTGTCTTGTGCAGTTCTCCTATTGTTGCAATGTTAGGGAGCGAGGGTTTCATGTTGTTCAACCCGTATGCGCATGAAATTTCTTCAATCAAGTCGATTGGGTGGATTATGTCTATCCTGTAAGGGGGTATTGTTGTTTTTATGAATCCTTCTTCTTGTCTTGCTCCGAATCTCTGCTTTTTCAAAAGCCTTATCATTTCAAGGTTGTCTAAGTTCAAGCCAAGTGTTCTTCTTGCTTCATCTGGTTTCAAATTCATTTCCTTGTATTCTATTTTTGGAGTGATTCTTTCTTTGCTTTCCTGTTTCACTTTTACTTTCTTTATTTTCGCTCCTCTTTCAGCGAAGAAAGTTGCAAGTAGAATTGTTATTTCTGACACTGTTTTTTTGCTTGTTCCTGTGACATCCACGAACAGGTTTTCAGTTTTTTCATCTACTTTCGTGTTTTCTGAGTTTATTATTGGGGGCATTGAGAGCACTTTTCCGTTTGAATCCATTAGGAGAGGGTACTTGTCTAAGTGTTCTATCAAGTGCTTGTATTCTTTTCCTTTTTCATGCTTTTCAAGTATCTCTTCTCCTGTCATTTCTTTTGTTTTCTCAAGCGGAATGAATTTTATTTCGTTTGGCTTTCTTGCTTCGTATTTGAATTGCTTGCTTGTCTTGTCAAGGTCGTATATCCCTATTGAAGCAAGTGTTCTTTCCCTTGCATATACTTCATGTAGTTTTTCCTGCACTTGCATCAGTTGCTTCACTGAATCTTCATTCATTGGATAGCTTAAGGCAATGAAGTATTCTGCGTAAGGCCTGTATTTTTCAAGTTCCTTGCTCATTTCTACGACTGTATCTGATTGTTCAAAATCATATTCCTGTAACCCTGTTTCTATGCCGTAGTGCCCTCTCATTTGCCTTGCTATTCCTTCTGTTGTAAGCAGGTCTGCCCTGTCATATTCAAGTTCAATGAATAGCGTGTCTTCTTCTTTCTTGTCAAGCTCAAGCTTTAAGTCGAATAACTCGTCTTCTAGTTTTTTATCATCTAGTTTTTTTCCAACTAATTTTTCCAAGTCTTTTTTGTTTACTTCTATTGTAGCCATTTTGTCATCACATTTGCCTTAAGTAATTTTTTTCCTGCAGCAATTTTAAATCCTGAGAGTATAAGTCTTTTATGTGCTTTAGTCCCAAGGCGAACATTGCAAGCCTGCCTACTCCTAGTCCCCAGGCTATTACAGGTACTTCTACTCCTATTGGTTTTAACACTTCTGGCCTGAACAATCCGCTTCCTCCTAGTTCCATCCATCCTATTGTCGGGTGCCTTGCGAATATTTCAACTGAAGGTTCTGTGTATGGGAAGTAAGCTGCTTTGAATTTTATGTCCTTCTTGTTCCTG
Organism: Microcaldota archaeon; assembly: GCA_964643685.1. Lineage (GTDB taxonomy): Archaea > B1Sed10-29 > B1Sed10-29 > B1Sed10-29 > JAJRYS01 > CAZXTN01. The sequence goes on along the minus strand of CAZXTN010000005.1, from coordinate 35,143 downwards.
ATTCCTGCTACTTCTGTCGCGAATGTTTCAAGCAGTCCAAGCAAGTCCCTTAATGTTAAACTTTCATCTGCTACTATTCCTTCAAGCTGATTGAATTCAGGCAGGTGGGACGCGTCTATTACATCGCGTCTGAAGTTTCTTCCGATGCTGAAATATCTTAATGGGTATTCTTTATTTTCGTAAAGTGTTTTCATGGAAAGGCAGGTTGTGTGGCTTCTGAGTATGAGGTTTTTTGCTTTTGTTTCGCTCCATTCTTCTCTTCTGCCTGCGCTTCCGTCTATTCCTTTTTCATGAGCTTGTTTGACTTTTTCAAGAACTTCTTTTTCAAAGATCTCCCCTTGCTTTGGTGCTTTTAGGTAGTAAGTGTCTCTTGTTGTTCTTGTTGGGTGGCTCTGGGGTTGGAATAAGACGTCGAAGTTCCAGAATTCTGTTTGCACTATGTTTCCTTTCATTTCTTTGAAGCCCATTGCTATCATTTTTTCGCGGACTTCATCCAAGTAATCGAAGTAAATCTGCTTTTTTCCAGGATAAATTGTCGGAGCAGGGGCTGATACGTCGTATTTTCTTATTTTTTTGTTTTTCCATTGCTTTGTTTTTATTATCTCAGGGGTTATCTTTGAAATTTCTTCTGTTACTTTTAAGTCAGTTGACGCTACTTGTGTTCCTTTTTTTGTGAGTTCAATTGTTGTTGTTTTTTCTTCTATTACTTTGATTGTTTTTCCTCTTTTTTTCAGCTGGCTTATTTCCTCTTGTGCTGGTTTTTCTCCTTTGCTTATTTTTTCAAGCGCTTTTTCAAGGGGCATTTTTTCTTCAAGGTATTTTTTTCCAGTGGGGGTTATTTGTATTTCTCCTTGTATTATCATTCCTGCATTTAGTTTTCTCAGCCATGTGCTTCCTATTTTTACTGTGTTTGCTCCTAGCTCTTTTATGAGTTCTTTTATTTTCATTGGCTTGTTTTTTATTTTTTCAAGTATTCTTCTTTCAGGAAGCCCTTCTTTTAAGTATTGTTTTCCTTCTTTGTCTAGTTCATATTTTTCATTGATTGATTCTGTTGTTTCAATTAATCCCTTCTCTTTCAGCCATGCTATTGCTTTGTTCACTCCTCCCTCTTTCATTCCAGTGTTTTTCAGGAGTTCTTTTGTTGTTTGCTGTGGCTGTTTTTTAAGTGCTATTAGCATTTTTTTTTCTTGGTTATTCAAGTTCATTTTTTTTCACTTATTTGCTTATCCTTTACTTTTATTTATGTTGAAGTGTATTAAAAAAGGTGATGACTTTGGTTCTTGATTCAGCTGCTTTTATTAACGACTCTGTTTTCAGCAGGGATGAGGATTGCTTTACTGTGCAGGAGGTTATTGATGAATTGAAGGATTTTAAGTCAAAGCAGTTGGCTGAAGCTGCTGTTGCTTCTGGCAAGCTTAAAATTAGTTTTGTTAACCCTGTTTCTTTGAAAATTGTTGAGAATATTGCTGATGAGGTTGGCAGTTTGGAGCATTTGTCTGAAGCTGATTTGAAGGTTGTTGCTCTTGCTGTTCAGTTGAATGCCAAGGTAGTTAGTGATGATTTTACTGTTCAGAATTTATGTGCTCATATTGGGCTGCCTTATGAAGGAGTGTTGAGAGGAGAAATTAAGAAGAAGAAGTTTTTCTAGTCTTTTTTTCTTTTAGGCAGTACTATTGTCTCTTCTCCTGTAAATGATTCTGAAATTAATTCGCTTATTTGTCTCCTGTAAGTGATTGTAAGGAGTATGATGACTAGGAGTGAAACGCCGTATTCTGGTTTTTTTATGAAGAAATTGAGTATGTTGCTTAAGGTAAGCCCCTCGCTTATGCTTGTTTCAATTTGATACCTTATTACGAAGATGTTGGTGTATGTTCCGCTTATCCATTTGAAGCTTTGTTTGTTTATTGTTGTCCAGGGTGTTGGTGTTATCTCCAGTATGTCTTTTGGGGTTACTGAGGGGTCGAGTGAAATTGTCAAGTCCGTGTTTTTAGGTAAGCTGAATATGCCATTGTGGTAAAGAAGGAATGAGGAGCTGTTGATTTCATAAATTTCATATCTTCCCTGTGTTTTCACTTCCTTTGCAAATTCGCTGACTGTGTACTCGAGTTTTATTTCATAGCCAAATTGCCCTTGGCTTATTTTTGTAGTGCTTATTTTTACAGCTGAGGAGTTTCCGACGACGTACTTGTTTATTCTGGTGTCGAATTCATGCCATGAGTTTAGGTCATTGGTTCTTGTTGCTGATATGTCTTCAAATTGCTTTATCTCATCTCCTTCTAGTCCGAACACGAATCTTTCGGTAACGCTTGCTGCTCCTTTTTTTGAAACATCTATTATTATGTCGTGGTTAAGCAGGGTTTTTGCAAGCGTTCCTGTTGCCATTATGCTTATTAGTAAAATGATTAGAAATGCTTTTTTCATACTTGTTTTATTAAAAAGAAAGTGGGTTATAAACATTTTGTTTCCTTTTTCATTGCATAGTTTTTTTAACTTGTTTTTCTTTTTGTTTATTTAATGAAAAGTGTTGATTCTTTGCTTTTGGAGTATTACAAGGAGTTTGAGCCTGGTTCTGCTTTTACAGATGGCTTTAATGAATGCGCTGGCAAGCTTTTTCTTCCAACTAAAGAGAATAAGAAAAAGGCTCTTTTGAATTTGAAGAAAATAAGAAGCAGGACAAGGGATAAGAAAGTGATTTGTTATTTGAAGTCAAAGGAGTTTTTGCTGAAGGAAGAAGCTGTTGACGAGCCTCATCATGCTCCTTCTGAAATTAATGGAGTGTTTTTTGCTCATATTGTAAAAGAAGGTTTCAATGAACAGCATTTGTCTTCTCTTGTTGATTATTCTGTTGAATTGCTTGACTTGTATTTGAAAAAGTTTTTAAAAAAGAAAACTGCTTTTGAGATAAAGGTAATGGTTAATGCTGAGTGCATTGGCTTGATTGAATTGCTTGAAATGATTGAATCAAATGTTTCAGCTGAGATTCTTAAGTTAAAAATTAAGAGACTGATTGACAAAGTAAATGAGTATAAGAAAGCTTTTGAAGTAAGGGGCTTGAAAAAAGGTGATTTTTCAGAGGTTTATCCTCTTTTGAAAAAGAAAGGAGGCAAGCTTGGTAGGAATAGGATTTACTCTAAGTTGTTGAAGATTGTTTATGGTTATCCTGAATCAGCTTCTGAAATTGAAAAAAAGGCATTGAAGTGGTTTTACAACGAGCTTCCTGTTTTTAAAAAATCAGTAGTTGAACTTGCGAAGGTTTACAAGTGCAAGCCGACAGCTGAAAAAGTTGAAGAGGAGATAAAGAGAAGAGGTAAAATAAATCCGAAAGACTTGCTAAGGGTGAATAGGGAAGTGAGAAAAATTCTGCAGCCTATTGCTGAAAAAGAATTTGTTAGAATTAACAAGAAGTATGACACTAAGTTGATTGAAACCCCTGATTACTTGACTGTGTTTTTGCCTACTGCTGCTATGAATTCCTTTGATTCTTTCACTAAAAAGCCTTTTAACATTTTTTTCGTAACTACTGACACGAAAGGCTCTCCTGTGAGCGATATAAGCGATTTAATCAACACATTGTCTCATGAGGAGTACGGGCATTGCGTGAATTTTTCAAACACTGCAACTGAGTTTGTCAGGAAATTAAGTTTTGTTGAGAAGCACGGTGCTGGTTTCGAGCTTCCGATAACAGAAGGCATTTCTTTTAACAGGGAGTATGAAGTTCTTCTTTATTTCAAGAAATTGTTTGCGAAGAAAAAGAAGACAAAGCAGGAGCAGAAGCTTATTAAATTGATTAAGAAGTATTCTGACTTGGATACTTTTCTTCTTGTTGAGGAGTTCATGATTTACAAGTGGCGCATAATAAGGTTCCTCAGAGCAATTGGGGATGTTAGGATAAACATGGACAAGCAGTCGCTTTACAAGTTTGTTGAATGGGCTAGCAGGGAAACAGGAATGGCTCCTAAGACAGTGTATAATCAGATTTTCTTGTTTCAGGAAATGCCTGGCTATGCTCCAAGTTACTCTATTTTTGGAATGAAGCTTAAGGCAATGCAGGAAAAGATTAGGAAAAGAGGAGAGAGTGTTGTTGAGTTCAATACTTATGCTTCTTCAATTGGCTTTCCTTGCTTGAAAGTTTACGAAGCTGATTTGAAGAAAAAATTCAAGTTATAATTGTATTGTGTAAAAGTCTTCAGCTGCTTCTGTTTCTTTAAAGATTTTTTTAGCTTCTTTTTGCAGTTCTTTCGCGTCTTTGTATCTTGAACTGAAGTGGGTTATTATGAGTTTTTTGACTCCTGCTTTTTTTGCTGTTGTTGCAGCGTCTTTTGCTGTCATGTGCCCGTATTCATGGCTTTTTTGTTTCAATTCATCCATGTGAGTTGCTTCGCATATGAACACATCGCTTTCTTTAACTTCTTCAGCTAGTTTTTCAAAAGGCTTTGTGTCCATTATTATTGATATCTTCTTGGGTTTTCTTCTTTGTGTTGAAACGTCTTTCAAGTAAACTGTTTTTCCTTTGAATTTGATTTTGCCTTTTTTCTTCAGTTCTTTTAAAAGAGGGCTTTCTTTCAACCCGTATTTTTTCAGCTTTTTCTTGTCAAGGTTCACTTCCACTTTTTCTTCAAAAACAAAACCGTAGCAGGGTATTCCATGTTTTAATTCCACTGCTTTTATTTTGAATTCTTGTGTTTCAAGAATTGTTCCTTGTTTTAATGAATGGAATTTTATTTCATATCCTAAGTTTAAGTAATCCCATTTTTTGAAGAAGTTCACGTATTTTCTTGCTTCTTTTGGAGCGTATATGTGCAGTTCTTTTGTTCTGCTGTTGAATCCCATTGTTTGTATTAATCCAGCTAAGCCGAGCAAGTGGTCTGCGTGAATGTGGGATATGAAGATGTGGCTTATTTTTTGAATTGAAAGCCCTGCTTTCATCATTTGCCTTTGAGTGCCTTCTCCGCAGTCGAATAGCAAGCTGTTGCCTAGGAATTTCAAGTGAATCGCTGTTGTGTTTCTGTCTTTGGTTGGTATGCCTGCGCTTGTGCCTAAAAAAGTGATTTCCATTAATTAAGTTTTAGAATAAGTGAGTTATTAAAGCCTTTTGTCAGCATTTTTTTATTAATTAAACATACATTGAACTGAATTTGTCTTTTTCTTTCTGCTTTTCCTCTTGTTGTATCCTTTTTAATTCTTTTTCAATTGACTCATCTATTTTTGCAGCTTCTTCCATTCCTTGTTGCATTAATTCCAGCTGTTTTTCTTCCAATCCCCTTATCTTCTCAATTTCCTTCTCATTTATTTTCCCTTGTTTTTCACTCATTTTTGCTAATTCATGCATTTTTTCAATCTGTAGTTTGAGCAGTTTATCTATTAACTCTTTTGATTCTTTGTCAGCTTCAAGCCCTTCTTTTTCAACTCTCTCTGCAATGACTCTTAAACCCATAAACCTGTTGAATTTAAGCATTTCTTCTGTTGCAATTCTTGGATTAACCCCCTTCCTCATAAGATTAAAAGCAATCTTATCTCCTAACTTTTTTGTATTGAAAACTTTTGTTGCAACTCCAACTGACCTATAAACTTCCACTTCAGGGTCCCCCAAACTTAATAAATAGTTATGTTTTTCTGCTTCATCAGCAGCTTCTTTTATCTTCAATTCAAACATTTTAGGATTCTTCATTATATCCTCTATCTCTTTGCTTGGAGGAACAGTTTTAAATGCCTTCCATTTATTCTTGTTCTCTCCTTTTCTTTTTTTAAATGCAGCTAATTTTGACAAAATTCCCATTTTCTTTCTTTAAATCAACTAAATTATATAAATAATTAGTATACTCTTGTATACTCTTGTATACCTTACTTTGCTGTTTTTCTTATCTTTAGTTAATTTTATAAATAAAGTATACTTTTGTAATATTATGAGTGATGAAAAGAAGACGATTGTGATACACACTCGTGTCCCTAAGAGGTTGGAACAGCAGCTTAAGCAATTGGTTCTTGACGGCTATTACTCTAATGTTTCAGATGCTTTGCGCGATGCTTCACGCAAGCTTATTGAATCTTATAAAAAAACAGATACAAACAGGCCTGAAATTAATTTCAGAACTTTGAAAATGGAGTGAATTTAACTTTGTTTTTTTAAAGAAAGAGGAGGAGAGGGAACCAATTCAACGGTTAGGTCTGTTCTTTTCCTTTTCCTCCTCTCCTTTACTTTGCTTTTTTTTAGTTTTCTAAAAAGGTTTTGTATGCCTTGTACGTCTCATATAAATCTGCCTTACTTGTTATTTCAAGTGGCGAGTGCATGCTTAGTACTGGTGGGCCTGCATCTATCACTTTAACTCCGTAGTGAGCGAGGTATTTTGCTATTGTGCCTCCTCCTCCTTCATCGACTTTTCCAAGTTCTCCTGTCTGCCATTTTATCTTGTTTTTATCAAGCAAATCAATTAGTCTGCGCATGTATTCAGCTGGTGCTTCGCTTCCATCATATTTTCCTCCATACCCTGTTGTTTTTTCCAACCCTATTCCGTATCCTATTAATACTGAATTTTTTGAATCCATCACGTCCTTATAAGTTGGGTTTACTCCTGCTGTTACGTCAGCTGAAATTGCTTCCGAGTTGCTCATGACTTCCAGCACTGTTGTTTTTTCTTTTGTTTCTTTTATGAGTTCTTCAATTACGTGTTCAACAAACCTTGATTGAGCTCCTGTTATACCAGTGCTTCCTATTTCCTCTTTGTCATAAAACACGGCAATGACTGTTTTTTTGTTTTTTGCTTTTTCAATTGCTTTTAATGAAGCAAAAGCGCATGCCTTGTCATCTTGCCCGTAGCCTGCTATCATTGACTTGTCAAAGCCCAAGTCCCTTGGTTTTCCAGCTGGCACTGCTTGCAGTTCAGCTGAAACAAAATCAATTTCAGTTAGCCCGTATTCTTTGTTTAGTTTTTCAAGGACAGCTGTTTTTACTTTTTCTTTTACTTTTTTTTCTTTCACTGGGATTGAACCGCATAAAATGTTCATTTCTTCCCCTGTTACTCCTTTAAGCAGCTTCCTTTCTCCTTGTTTTTTGTCAGCCAGGTGAGGCAGCAAATCAGGCACTGTGAAAACAGGCTCGTTTTCCTTTTCACCTATTGCTATTTCTACTTTTTTTCCTCCTTTTAGGATTACAACTCCATGCAAGGCAAGGAGATGGTTTACCCATTGGTATTTTTTAATGCCTCCGTAGTAGTGCGTTTTCAGCAGCGCTAAGCTGTTGTCTTCGTATAAGGGATGCGGTTTTAAGTCAAGTCGAGGAGAGTCAATATGCGAGGCAATGATTTTAATTCCTTTTGACAATTTTTCTTTTCCTTTTTTAACAATAACTATCGACTTGCTGTTGTTTATGTAATTTTTCAGCTTGCTTTTCTTAGCGGTTTTTTCAATTTCTTTGACTGCTTCTCTTTCAACTTTTGCTTTGCTTAAAAATTCCTTGTATTCTTCTGCAAATTCAAATGCCTTTTTTACCTCTCTTGCGTTTGCTTCTTCCCAGAAACTTTTCTTCTTAAGAAATAACTTTTCATATTTTTTTGAAACCATTTTCAACCTCACCTTCAATTAAATTTAAAAAACAAGGAGTATATTTATTGCTTTTCTTAAAAAAATAAAAAGAGAAGGGCATTGATTTCTTTAGCGTCTTTTTCAATGCTTTAAGGTTTTTTATTTCTTTTTTGTTGTCTTCTTTTTCTTGCAACCGCTTTTTTTCTTTGTTGTTTTCTTTTTTGTTGTTGCCTTTTTCTTGACTGTTTTTTTCTTTGCAGTTACTTTTTTTCTAACCACTTTTTTCTTTGTTGTTTTCTTTTTTGCTGCTGTTTTCTTTTTTACAACTTTTTTGACTGTTTTTTTCTTTGCAGTTGTTTTTTTCTT
>CAZXTN010000005.1:0-27159 GCA_964643685.1 Microcaldota archaeon | reverse complement strand
TTTTCTTTTTTACAACTTTTTTGACTGTTTTTTTCTTTGCAGTTGTTTTTTTCTTCACAACTTTTTTAACTGCTTTCTTTTTAGTTGTTTTTTTTGCTGTTTTCTTTTTAGCGGTTGTTTTTTTCTTAACTGCTGTTTTCTTTTTTACAACTTTTTTGACTGTTTTTTTCTTTGCAGTTGTTTTTTTCTTTGTTGTTTTCTTTTTTGTTGTCTTTTTTTTCAAAGCTTTTTTAATTTTTTTCAAAACCATAATAATCAATTAAAAAATAATCATGTTTTGTTTAAAAACGTTTCTATAACTTTCTTGTTTTGAATTGCTTTTTGTTTTTTCAAAATTTCTTTACTGTTGTTGAAAAATCGTTTTCAAAATCTTGTTTGCTCTTCTTCTTTATCTCTTCTTTTTTTGAATTACTTTTTTGTTTATGTTTGAAGCAAATGTTTAATATACTTGTTTGTAGTAATTTTTACTTGCTTATTGTTTTTGTTTTAATTTGGTGATTGTTTTTATGAAAAAGATTAAGGATACTTCTGAAGTGCCTGTGCCTAAGAAATTGATTGACCAGGTTATTGGGCAGGATAAGGCTGTTGAATTGATTAAGAAGGCAGCTGCGCAGAGGAGGAATGTCTTGCTTATAGGGGACCCTGGCACTGGTAAGTCGATGCTTGCTCAGGCAATGGCTGAATTGCTTCCTGTTGAAATGCTGCAGGATGTTCTTGTTTACCCTAATGAGGATGATGAGAACAATCCGAAAGTAGTTGTTACTTTAGCTGGTCAAGGCAAGAAAATTGTAGAGGAAGCTAAGAAGAAGCAGTTTATGGAACAGGGCAGTGACTTGAATGTTTCAATGTCCCCAATGCTTATTGCTTCTTTGCTTTATGCTCTTGGAATAGGAGCTGCTGTTTACTTTAAGTTGTTCAGTGATATTCTACTTGCTTCTTTTATTATAGTAGGTGGGTTGTTTTTAGGTTTTCTTGTAATGGGCGTCGTGCTTGCTGCGAGTTTTAAGGGTATGAAATTGCCTGGCATGAAGCCTAAGATTGTCGTGCCTAAGTTATTGGTTAATAATTTTGGAAAAAAGCATGCTCCTTTTGTTGACGCGACTGGAGCTAGGGCTGGCGCTTTGCTTGGTGATGTTAAGCATGACCCGTATCAATCAGGTGGTTTAGGCACTCCTCCTCATTTGAGGGTTGAAGCTGGAATGATTCATAAGGCAAACAAAGGGGTATTGTACATTGATGAAGTTGCTACTTTGTCTCCTAAATCTCAGCAGGAATTATTGACTGCTATGCAGGATAGGAAGTATTCTATTACTGGACAGAGTGAAATGTCTTCAGGTGCAATGGTTCATACCCAGCCAGTGCCATGTGATTTTTTATTGATTGCTTCTGGAAACTTGATGGATTTGCAGAAGATGCATCCTGCTTTGCGTTCAAGGATTCGTGGTTATGGCTATGAAGTCTACTTGAATGACAAGATTGAGGACACTCCTGAAAACCGTGAGAAGATTGTGCAGTTTGTCGCGCAGGAGGTTAGGAAGGATGGTAAGATTCCTCATTTTAAAATGGAGGCTGTTGAGGAAATTATTTTTGAAGCAAGGAGAAGGGCAAGCAGTAAGAACAAGTTGACTTTGCATTTCCGTGACTTGGGTGGTTTGATTAGGGCTGCTGGTGACATTGCTAAAACCAAGGGGCATAAATTGGTTACTCGTGCTGATGTTGTTGAAGCTAAGAAGCTGGCTAGAACTTTGGAGCAGCAGATGGCTGACAAGGTTATTGATGTGAAAAAGGAATATGAAGTGATTAAGACAACAGGTTTTGCTGTTGGAAGAGTAAATGGCTTGGCTGTTATGGGTGGCAGGGAAGGTTATGGTGGATTGCTGTTGCCTATTGAGGCTGTCACTGCCCCTGCTCAGAGTTTGAAAGCAGGTAAGACTATTGCTACTGGTAAGCTTGGTGAGATTGCAAGGGAAGCTGTGCAGAACGTGTTTGCTATTATTAAGAAGTATAAGGGCAGGGGGATTTCTAGTTATGATGTGCATGTGCAGTTTCTGCAGACTTATGAAGGAGTGGAGGGTGATTCTGCAAGCGTGAGTATTGCAACTGCTGTTATAAGTGCTTTGGAGAAAGTTCCTGTGAAGCAGGAGGTTGCTATGACAGGCAGTTTGAGTGTTAAGGGGGAGGTGCTTCCTGTTGGGGGAGTGTCAGCTAAGATTGAAGCTGCTATTGAGTCAGGTGCTAAGGTTGTGGTTATTCCTGAGGCTAACAAAGGCGATGTTGTTTTGGATAAGAAGAAATCTTCTAAAATTAAGATTGTAACTGCTAGGGATTTAGTTGATGTTTTGAAAGTTGCTTTGAAAGAAGGAGCTAAGAAAAAGAAGTTAATTGATAATATCAAAAATGTAATTAATTAAAGAAAGGGGGTTATTTTTTTGGATGTAAGTATAATTGTCCCTACTTTTAATGAAGCTGAGTATATTGAAAATTGTTTGAAGTCTTTAAGGAATCAGGATTTTAAAGGCACTTATGAAATTATTGTTTCTGACAGTTACAGTGAAGATGGAACTTTGGAGATTGCTGAGAAGTATGCTGACAAGGTTGTTTTAAGCAAGAGGTATACTATTGCTTTTGGTAGGCAGGTTGGAGCAGAGGTTGCGGAGGGGGGTATTCTTGTTTTCACTGATGCTGATGTAATTGCCCCTCGCAACTGGCTGTCTCAGCTTGTTTCGAATTTTGATGATTCTGAAGTTGCCGGTGCACATGGTTTGATTGTGCCTTATGATGGGAAAAAATTTGAAAAAGTCTTCTGTGAAAAATTTTTTCCTGTCTATTCTGAGTTGATGGTTAAGCTGAAGCATCCTTCTCCTCCTGGTTCTAATATGGCCGTGCGAAAGAATGTGTTTAAGAAAATCAGGGGTTTTGATGTGAACACTGTGACAAGTGAAGATGTTTTTCTTGCTTATGAGGTTGAAAAAGAAGGAAAATTCGTGTTTGATAAGAATGCGATCAATTACGTTTCTGCAAGAAGGCTGAGGGCTTGGGGTTATAAGAAGTATATCTCCTATTATGCAAAAAATACTCTACTTACTCATTTTTTTAAAAAAGCTAGTAAGGAGTATGATAAAGTATGATAATTTAGAGCCATTCTTATTTTTTAAATTCTTGCTATTGCAAATTCATTTTGTTGTACTAAAACGATTCTTGTAAAAGGGGTTCTTATCCTTTTTTTGTTTTCTGTTTCAATTGTCACTGCCTGGTTTTTCTTACTTACTTCTGTTATTTTTCCTATGTACTTTCCTTCTGCATTGTAAACTTCCATGTCTTTTTTCAGCATGCCTATTATGTATCTTTTCAAGTACATTTTTTTAACAAAGTTTAAACCTATTATTGACAAGATGAATGTCACTATCATCCAGTAAAGGAATTCGTCTATTGGTATCTTTCCTATTACTAACTCGCTTGCTTTTTTAAGCACGAGCCATAGGGCAAGCAGTGTCACTGTGCTCATTAAGTATTTTTTTATCTTGTAATTCTCTTTCCTGTAATGCATGTCTCCTATTCTTCCTATAAAGAAGAAGATAACAGCTATTATAAATAAGCCTATGAATCCTGATGTGAATCCAGCCAACTGCTTTAGTACTGTCATTTCAGTTGCTGAATTTATCTGCTCATAACCGCTCCATAATGAAAGCAGCAGGAGAAGTATTGAGCCGATGTATAATGGAAATGAAGCTCTTTCAATGCTTGTTGTTTCTTTAAAGTTTCTGAAAAAGTTTATTATCTGCTCTTCTAATCCAAATCCTTTCAATATTAAGTAGAGTCCTATTAGGAACAGTATTATCTGCACTCCTAGTTGTTGCAGGAAAGCTACTGTAAGTATTATTATTCCAGGCAATCCAAATATGATTCTTGCAAAAGTAGGCTCTTGAAGAAGCTGCTTAATTACATAATATGACTTTTCAAGCTCTTTTGCCTGCTTTATTATAACTGTTTTTTTGGAAAGTATCTTTGTCCTTGATAAAATTAAGGGAATTACTTGGTCGTCATCTGAACCATCTGTAATCAAGTAAACCCCATCTATTTTCTTGTATTTCCTAAGCACTTCATCAAGCTGGCTGAGTATCTTCTTATCTGCCTTATATCCTCTGCTCACGTGCCCTGTTAAAGTAACCACGTCAACAGCATCTGTTTTTTTAAGTTCCCTGTATGTCTTGATTGCAGCGAATATTGCGTTAGCGTCGCTTTCTTCAGGATCTGTTTCTATCAATTCCCTTGCTATTTCTAAATTTTTCTCTTCTCCGATGAAAGGGCCTTTCTTGTTTATTTTCCTGCCTATGTCATCGTCCCTGTCTATGCTGAGGATTAAAATTCTCCTGCTCATTCAACTCTACCTTTTTTTTGCTTTTGCTGTTCTTTTTTCATTTATTTTTTATTCTCCTAACCTTTAAAAACTTATTATAACATAATTTAATCAAGTGATTTTTTATGTCTTCTAATGAATCTGAAAAACAAGTTGCAATTTTCTTCACATTAGTTGTTTTTATTTTCCTCTCCCTTGCTGCTCTTTTCATTTTTAACTTGTTCAAGCCTGTTTTTATCCTTTTAATCATTTTAATAATATTGCTTGTTGTTTACTCTCAGTATAATCATTTCTTTGCGCAGGTTGCAGAGTATGAAAGAGCAGTTGTTTTCAGAAAAGGAAGATTCAAAGAAGTAGCTGGGCCTGGCTGGGTTTTTTTCATGCCTTTTATTGAAAGTTATAAAATTGTTGACTTAAGAACCAAGACTTATGACATTCCCTCGCAGGAGGTTGTGACAGGAGACAATGTGAAGTTGAAATTCGACGCAGTGCTTTACTTGAAAGTAATTGACGCCAAGAAAGCTGTGTTGAATGTAGAGGATTACAAGAAAGCGGCTGTAAGCAACATCCAAGCTACTTTAAGAGCAGTTGTCGGAAACCTTTCATTAAGGGACGTGATTGGAAACGTTCCTAAAATAACAAAAGAATTGAAAAAAGGAGCTGAAGAAGTAAGCAATGACTGGGGAGTTAGCATTGAAGGCATTGAAATCCAGGCAATTGAATTGCCAAAAGGCTTGCAGGAGTCAATGCACAGGCTTAAAGAAGCTGAGCAGAAAAAACTAGCTGCTAAGGAAATTGCAGAAGGCAAAAAAATAAGCATTAACGCCATTCAAGAAAGCGCAGGAAAACTAACTCCATCAAGCTTGCAGTACCTTTACCTGCAGTCTCTTCAGAAAATAGCTGAAGGCAAGTCAAGCAAACTCATTTTTCCTCTTGAATTGTCAAACCTCGCTTCAGGCATTGCAAGCAAATTCGGTGGTTATGAAAAAGCGCAGGACAAGGTAATGAGCGATTATGAAAAGCTTTTGAAAAAAGCGGACTTGTCAAAAGTAGATTCATCTGAGTTAATCAAGCAACTTGCAAAACAATACGGTGTTGAAATCAACACCAAGCCAAAGAAAAAAAAGAAAAAAGGCAAAAACTAATTTCTTTCAACCTCTTTAGATCATTATTTCAATTGCCGCGCCTATTGTTATTAAAACAACTGAAATCACTAGGTATTCTAAAGAATCCTTGAACGCAAACAGAAAAGCTTGCATTCCTTCTTCTTGTTTTTTTATTATAGCAACTGAAAGTATTCCTCCTGCTATTGCTCCGAAGAAATAAGCTCCGAATTCAAACATTCCATGAGGAAGCAAGCGAAGGAGGGTGTAAGGCAAGGCAATTAAGTAATTGAGGAAAATGTTGTTGCCTATGGAAATTGAGCCGAAAGTGAGAGGATCTTGGGCTATTTTTCCAATTAGGACTCCTATTATTGTCGCGTTCCAGGATATTAAGAAAATTGCACCTGCTCCTAGTATGAATGAAAACAAAAACGCAAGCCCAAGAACTTTCAGGTTATTGAGAAGGATCGTTTGAAAAGAGAGTCCGTTTATTGCTTTTGCTGTCATTGAAAAACTGCCTACGCTTTGTCCAGTCATCTGCGTTTCTATGCATACTGGGTCTTTAACAACTCCTTTTGAACATAAGTCATTAAGCTGGTCAGAGAATATCCTGTTATTCTGAGTCAAGACAAAGAAAAGCGAACTTGCAAAGATTATTCCAATGAAAAAGAAAACAAATATTTTTATAAGAGCAGAGTGCCTTTGAAACAAGTTTCCTCTTGTCTTTTTTTCTTCTATTTTAAAAAGCCTGACTAAAAAAGGAGCTGATGCAATGCTTATGAAAGAAACCACTAGAAAACCTGAGCCTCTTCCAACTTCCTGTATCTGCATTGTAAGTATGCATGCTAAGATAGTGAATAGAAAAGCTGCTATGAAAGTGTCAGTTGGTTTTTTTTCAGCTGTCTCAGGCTTAATCAAAGACTCTATCATATAATAAATAAGTTACTCATATTTTCTTTATAAATTGTGTTTGTTTTTAATTGCATAATGCTTATAAACAACTGTTTTTAAAATATTAACAGCCTTGTTTTTTTAAAAAAACATTTTCTAAGACTTAACTTATTATGAACTAGGAAAAGAATTTAAAACTTTAAAAGAGAGGTTTTTCAAATGAGTGAAAATAAAAAAATTGCATTGCCAGGTGATGTTATTGCAAGCGCTTTAGAATACCTGCCTTCTTTTGGCACTTATTCAGATGAAGACAACATACGCTCCTCTTCAATAGGAGTTCCTGAACTTGTTAAGCAAGAGAGAATTGTTAAAATGGATATTTTGACAAAAATACCAAAAATACAAGCAAGAGGAACTTACACTTACGGCGTTGTTTCAAGCGCTAATGACAACAAAGCAATGATTGAACTAGCAACTGTCGACTCCCCTAAATTCAGGCTAATTCCACCAGGAGAAACAGCTGTTTTAAGAGTAGAGAACATAAGAAGAGGATTTGTAAAATCAGTGAAAAACGAGTTAAGAATAGGAGACATCCTGAAAGTTAAAATAACAAACGTTTCAAAAACAGGAGTTGACTTGACAATAAATGAAAAAGAACTTGGAGTCGTGCAAGCTTACTGTTCAAAATGCAGAGGAGAAATGCAAAAAATAGACTCTTTTAAAGTCAAATGCGTTGACTGCGGATGGGTTGAAACAAGAAAACTCTCATCAGAATACGGCGGAATCATTTAAAAGCATTTTTCTTAAAATTCAAAAAAGGAGGAAAGCAAAAATGAAATTTGTGAAAAAATCAGAAAAAGACAATGAAATGGTTTTTGAACTTCAAGGAGAAGACCATTCTTTTTCAGGGCTTCTTGTATCTGCTCTTTCAGAAGATAAGGATGTTGAACAAGCCACTTACACAATCCCCCACCCCTTAGTTGGCAACCCTGAATTCTATCTGAAAACAAAAAAAGGAAAGCCAAAAGAAGTTCTTAAAAAAGTCCTTAAATCTCTTAAAAAGGATTTAAGCTCTCTTGCTTAAAAGCAGTGCAAAAGCAAAAAAACAACAATGCCTGCTTTTTAATCAAATGCTGGTTTTTAAAATGAATTTTAAAAAAAGTTTGAAAAAAATCATGAAAAAAGCTTCAAAGCAAAAAACAAAACAAGCTGAAAAACAGGACTACGGCTTGAAAGAAGAAGCAAGAGACTGGGCTGTCTCTTTCCTAGTAGCAGCTGTTGTTTACTTCCTCATACTCCCTATTTTTCTCCACACTACAAGCCCGCTTGTAGTTGTTTCTTCATGCAGTGAAAAAGGATTCCTTGACATTGGAGACATTCTTGTCATTCAAGGAGTTTCAGCAAAAGACGTTAAAGCGCCTGCAATACAATCAAGCAATCTTAACTTCATTGCTTTAAATGACTCTGGCTCTCCTTACACTTACAGGGATTTTGAAGAAGGATATGAAGTTAAAAAACTGCTTATTGGCTCGCAGACTGTTTCACTTAACAAGTCAAACGACATAATTGTTTACAATACAAAGCCATTCATCGGGCAAGTTATTCACAGGGCTTTTGCTAAAATAAAAAAAGGCAACAAGTATTACATTATAACAAAAGGAGACGCTAATCTCGTGCCTGACCAGCTTGGATTCAATGCTTTTGACAAACAACAAAACTGCCTTACAGAAAACCCAGGCAACTGCATCTCAACTCTTGTTGACGAAAACATGATTGTAGGCAAGAAAATTCTTTTCAGAATCCCCTTGCTTGGGCATGTGAAACTATTCTTCTGCGACGTCATGCCTTTCTGCGAAGGGCATTCAAATGTAGGCACGAATCACGTTTACAAGTTAAGCTGCTGAAAAATCAAAGTTTTATAAATTATGAAAGACTTAAAATCACATGCAAAGCAAAAAAATTAAAAGTAAATGGAGTTGAAACTTTTTATGTTTGAACTGAAAATAGATGATGCAAAGTCATTCAAAGACTCTGTCGACGCAATAGCTACTCTTATTGACGAAAGCGAATTTGACATCAACCAAGATGGAATGTTTTTAAGAGCAATGGACCCATCGCAAATAGCAATGGTTGACTTCAAACTCCCTAAATCTTCATTTGAAACATTCAATGTTCCTGAACAAACTAAAATAGGACTTAACTTAGATGACTTAGCTAGGATAATGAGCAGAGTAAGGCCAGGTGAAAACCTCACCTTAAAACTCGACGACACTGCTTCAAGACTAGAGCTTGTATTCAAAGGCAAGACAACAAGAAAATTCAACCTGCCTCTTTTAGACATTGGAAACACAAGCCCAAAAACACCTTCAATTGAATTCGACGCTAAAATAAAATTAAACGGAAACGTCATCAAAGAAGGATTGAAAGACGCTTCTCTTGTCTCATCACACGTCATATTAAAAGCAACTGAAAAAGGATTTGACATAACAGCACACGGCGACAAAGGAGACGTGGTGATAGAAGCGCTTAAAGAACAAGACATCCTCCTAGAACACACTGTAAACGCAGAAGCAAAAGCAATGTTCCCACTTGAATACTTGAACGACTTGCTGAAATCAGCTGACGCCTCATCAATAGTTGAAATAAACCTCGGCACAGACAAGCCATTGAAACTGCAATACGAAGTAGGAGCAGCGACACTAACTTACTTCCTCGCACCTAGAATTGAGACAGACTAATTCAATCGATTACGGGGAACCTCGCATCGAAACAGAGTGAGCATGCGCGGAAACCTAGAATTCAAACAAATCAAACCAAATGCCTTATTTTCTTTTTTCTCTTGTTTCTCCTTTTGCTTCCTTTTTTTAAACTTGTTTATTCCTAATAATTAATTGAAATGAACTTGTTTAATAAAAAATCAAGAGTTGTAAAACCTGTTCTTATAAAAAAAGGAGATTTAAGCAGAGAAATAAATCAAAAAATAAGAAGAGGAAGAATTGATTTAGCTGAAAGAATAGCTCGTGAAAACCCGCAGTATGCTGGTTTGCTTAAAGAAGCTAAGAAAAGAGGAAAATTAAAAGAAGTTGAGGATGCAATTCTTTCTGGAAAATTAAAATTAAGAAGAGTTAAACCTGAAACTTATGTTTATCACGGTGCTTTGCCTAAAGAAGCGCAGCAAATAAGAGAAAAGGGTTTGGAAGCAAGAGGCATAAAAGAGTATGAAAAGAAAAAAGGCTACAATCCGAAGGAAAATGCTGCTATTTATGTTTTTGGAAAAGTTCCAGATGAATATATCTATAAGGGAAAGGTTTTTTCAGAAGAGTTTGAAAAGGGTATTCCGCAGGTTAAGACAACAAAAACCCCTGCAAAGCAAGCAATGAAGTACCCTGAAGAAAAGTTAGATAGAATAAATAGGGAGAGGAGAAGAAAAGGACTTCCAGAAAAGCAAATGAGTGATTATAAACCTTCTTTAATAATGGCTAATATAAAAGAGCTTGCAAAAGAAGGGATAGGTCTTGCTTTTGATCCAGAAATAACAGGCAGGACAAAATCATACATTTTAGTTGATAAGAAAACAGGCAAACCAGTGGGTAAGCTTGACCCTAGGTTGATGAAAATTATATCACCTGACAAAGAGCAAATTATGAGAAGAGCAAAACAAGAAGCAGAGAAAGAATTAAAGTATGGCAAGAGAAGATATGACAACAGTCCGCAGAGGAATTTTATGACAGAAAAAGAGTATGAAGAATATATGCATCCTGCTCTTGAAAGAGAATTTTATAAAAAATTCACAGAAAAGGAAATGAGAAAAGGATTAGACGAGCAGGCTATTAAGGACATAATTTCATTTGAATCTGAAAAAGCAGTTGAAGAAGCAGTTAAAAAAGAAGTTCCTAAAAAAAAGAGGAAAGGACTGCTTGAGCAATTATTTGGTTAAAAAGAAATTAAGCTGCTTGTTTCAATAATTCAGGATGGCTTTGGATAAGAGAAAAACCAAAATACAGAATGATAATAATTAAAATAATCACAACTGCAATTGGAATTAAATAAATTAAAGCTGCTTTTTTCTTACTCATTTTATGAATTTCATGAGTTCCAATAATCAACAAAAACAATTTGTAAAAAGTGCCAATAAAACCAATTAAAGGCAGGCCTTTGAAAAGAACATAAGGCGTTGAAGAATAAGCATAAATTTTATAAGTGTCCTCATACTTGCCCTTGGCTCCGAAAATCAGCAAGTAAACATGAAGAAAACCAGCTGAAACAAAACTCCAGAAAATTACAAATATCCATCCAAGAAAAGACAAGGGAATTAACACACTTGCTTTAACCATCTCCTTCACGCTAGAGAACAAAAAGAAACTAGATAATGCAATGTAAAAAGGAAAAAACAAATAATAGCAGATTATCCCGATAATTGTCCCAATAAGAGAAATTACTGAGTAATAAACGAAAGCCTCTTTCAAGCCTTTCTGCCTCTTCAATTTCTTAAAAAACTTGCTTGGTTCAATTAACACTAACTTGGCATCTAAAAAAATTTTATTAAAATCCATTAATTAAACAAAAGAAGAAAGAGTATTTATTCTTTATTTGCCCTTTTTTAAGGCTATTTTCAAGGCTATAATCTGCTACCGAAAGGTTTAAATACTTAAATGAATAATAATTCATATAACATATTGAATAATAATTCAATACAGCTTTTTGCCTTGCGGCAAAAACTTGGGAAAAACTTCGGAGCAGGCGTTCGGTTTTCAACCTCAGCCTGCATTCAGTTTGTTTCCAACGCTGATATGTTATAAAAACAGCTTTTTGCCTTACGGCAAAAAATAAAAAAATTAAAATGGAGGTGAAGCAAAAATGCCTTACGGAGATAGAACAGGACCTGAAGGAAAAGGACCAAGGACAGGAAGAGGACTTGGATACTGCTCTGACAGAAACGCACCTGGATACACAGCTGACGCAGCACCAAGAGGAATGGGATACGGCAGAGGACCAGGACGCGGCTTTGGACGCGGCAGAGGAGCAGGTTATGGCAGGGGAAGAGGAAGAGGATTAGGCAGAGCCCCTGCTTTTTCCCCAGCTGACGAAAAAGAATGGCTGGAAAATGAAAAAAAAGCAATTGAGAAAAGATTAAAAGAACTTGAGGAGTGAGTTAATACATGACAAGAGGAGAGGGTTTAGGCAAAGGAGGAAGAAGGCAAGGGCTTGGGCCAGTGCGCAAATGCGTTTGCCCGCAATGCGGGTATGAGCAGGAGCATCAGCCAGGAACACCTTGCAGTTACTACGTTTGTCCTAAATGTAATATCAGATTAGTTGGACAATGAAAAAATTAAGAGCCAATAAAAAAGAGGTTATAGGAAATGGATAAACTTAAGTTCAAGCAATCAGCAATGAAAGCATTCAAGTCAATTTGGAACAGCTCATTAATACTGCTAAGTGTCGTAATGCTCATAGCTTTGCTTAACTCTTTCCTTCCTAAATCCTTTTACTCCAAAGTTTTCACTGGATTTCCTCTGATTGATTCTCTCATAGGAGCAGTTGTAGGAAGCATCTTAGCAGGCAATCCAATAACAAGCTACATCATAGGCGGAGAACTTCTGCATCAAGGAGTGTCTTTGATTGCAGTTGTTTCATTCATAGTTGCCTGGGTTACAGTGGGGCTTGTGCAGTTCCCAGCTGAATCCCTTCTTATTGGAAAAAAATTCGCCACTGCAAGAAACTTTCTTTCATTCATTTTTTCAATAATAGTCGCTTTAATAACAGTTTCAATTTGGATGATACTATGAAGATTGAAGAGTTGAAAGAAAAACTGACTTTCACAAGAGCTTTTTTCATTGCAATGCTCTTGATTTACTTAGCTGTTGCTTTAACTGATTTTTCAAAGTTCATGATTCTAATCAATTCTTTTGCTGGAATCATTGTTAAAGTGTTGCCTGTTTTTTTCTTAGTCTTTGTTTTAATGCTTCTTGTGAATTACTTTATTTCTCCGAAAACAGTTATCAGGCATTTTCACAAAGGAAGTGGTTTGAGAGGATGGCTTATAATGGTTGTAGGAGGCATTCTTTCATCTGGACCTATTTACATGTGGTACCCTCTCTTGGCTGATTTGAAAAAGAGGGGAGTGAAGCAAGGTTTCATTGCAACTTTCTTGTACAACAGGGCTATTAAGCTGCCTTTAATGCCTTTGTTTTTAATTTACTTTGACTTTAATTTGCTAGCAATACTTACAATTGTAATGATTGTGTTTTCAGTTATTCAAGGGCTGTTGATAAATTACTTGGAAGATGAAAAAATTTTATGAAGGTGATGAAGTAAAATGAAAATCAATCGCGACTGCGTCGCTCAAACTTTTCATTTATGTATGAAGGAGGTGAAATAAAATGAAAATATGCATAGCAAGCAAGGGAGCAGATGAAGAAAGTTTTTTAAGCGAAGTAAGTGCAAGAGCTCCTTATTTCTTAATTTTTGAAAATGGAGAGTTGATTGAATCAATTAAAAACCCCTTTGTTGTCGGCGGAGGAGCTGGTTACAGCGCGGCTCATTTAATGGATGAAAAAGGAGTGCAGTTGTTTGTTTCAGGAGGCAAGTTCGGACCTGTTTTGAAAAACAGCTTGGAGGAGAAAGGGATTAAAATGAAGCAGTTAAGCTCTTCTTTAAAAGTAAAAGACGCTTTGAAAGAGGTAATGTGAAACATGAATGCCTTTGACTCCATTATTGTTTCAACTTTTCTAGTCAGCTTGATTTCACTAGTTGGAGTTTTCACTTTATCCATGGACGAGGAGAAACTGAAAAGGATAACAATTTACTTGGTTTCCCTTTCAGCAGGCGGCTTGCTTGGAGCTGTTTTCATTCACTTGCTTCCTGAAGCCCTTGAGCAATTTTCAACTGCCCCTATCCTCATTTATGTATTAATTGGTTTTGTGCTGTTTTTTGCAATGGAAAAATTCCTGCATTGGCATCATTGCAGGGAAAACAGGTGTAAAGTGCATAGCCTTGCTTACATGAATTTGATTGGCGACGCTGTTCATAATTTCACAGACGGCTTGATTATGGCAGCTGGTTTTTTAACAAGCCCTGCAATAGGGTTAATAACTGTTTTTGCAATTGCTTTGCATGAAATTCCTCAGGAAATAGGAGACTTTGGCGTGCTAATTTACGCTGGCTTGACTAGAAAAAAAGCCTTGTTTTACAATTTCATAGTTGCCTTGACTGCAATGCTCGGAGGACTTGTCGGTTACTTCCTGTCTTCTTCTTTCAACTTCATAGTCCCTTTCCTAATGCCTTTTGCAGCAGGCGGTTTCCTGTATATTTCAGCTTCTGACTTGGTTCCTGAAATAAGAGAAGAGCATTCTGTTAATAAGACTTTAATTAATTTCGCGTTCTTTTTTTCAGGTATTATTATAATGTTCTTAGTTAAGTTAATAAGGTGATTGAAAAATGCCTAGAATGAGAAGGATAAGGAGAGTTGGTTTTGAGCCTGGTATTGTTTTTTTCAAGCCAGCTGGAGTGGCAATGCGCGACTTGGAGGAAGTTGTGCTTGAAGTAGATGAATTCGAAGCCCTTCGGTTAAGTGATTTTGAAAAAATGAACCAGAGCCAATGCGCTGAAAAAATGGGGGTTTCCCAGCCAACTTTTAATAGAATCCTCTCCTCTGCTCGTGAAAAAATAGCTTCAGCTCTTGTTGAAGGAAAAGCTATCCGCATTCAAGGAGGGCATTATTCCTTGCATTGACTTTTTTTGACAACAAAAGCTTTATATTAAATTGTCCTCATAAACTTTGTTTAAACAGTTTTTGAACTATAAAGCAATTTAAAGTTTTTTGCTTATTTTATTTTTAAAAAAAATTCAACAAAATGGAGGTTTGAGAAAAAATGGAACATGAGGTTATTGTTTATTCAACACCTAACTGTCCTTGGTGCGCAAGGGCAAAGCAGTACTTGAAAGAGCATAACATTCCTTTCATTGACTATGATGTTTCAGTGAATCAGGAGAAAGCTCAGGAAATGATTCAGAAGTCAGGTCAAATGGGAGTGCCTGTTCTTGACATTGATGGCGTGATTATTGTTGGTTTTGACAAGCCAAGAATAGACCTATTGCTTGACTTGTGAGAAACTTGTTTTATGAAGGGTGGTTTTTGATGTATGATGTAATTATCTGCGGAGCTGGTCCAGCTGGCTTAAGCGCTGGAATTTATGCAAGCAGGAGGAACTTAAAGACTTTGATTATTTCAAAGGATATTGGTGGACAGATTAATTTAGCTACTGAAATTGAAAACTACCCTGGCATTGAGAAAATTTCTGGAATTGAATTGACTGATACTATGAAAAAGCAGTGCGAGAAATTTGGAGTTGAGTTTGTCACTGACAACCTGATTAAAATGGATTTGCAAGGAGAAGTTAAAAAAATAACCACTGAATACAAGGGGGTTTTTGAAGCAGCTTCTGTCATCCTTGCCACTGGCGCGATGCATAGGACTCTTGGAGTCAAAGGAGAAGACAAGCTGACAGGTAGAGGAGTTTCTTACTGCGCTACTTGTGACGGCCCTATGTTCAGGGGAAAAAAAGTAGCTGTTGTAGGTGGCGGTGACTCTGCTTTGACGTCTGCTGTTTACTTGGCTGACTTGGCTGAAAAAGTTTACGTGATACACAGGAGAAGTTCTTTTAGGGCAGAGGAAGCCAATGTAAAACAAGCAGAAGAAAAGGACAACATTGAATTTGTTTTTGACTCTGTTTTAGAAGAGTTTGTAGGAGACCCTATGCTTGAAAAAATAGTAATCAAGAACAAGAAAACAGGAGAATTGAGGGAATTGGAAGTGCAGGGTTGCTTTATTGAAATTGGAAGCGTGCCTTCAACTAGCTTGGCGCAGGCAGCTGGAGTTAATCTTGATGAGAAAGGTTACATTGTAACTAATGAAGAAATGGAAACAAATGTTCCAGGAGTGTTTGCAGCTGGAGATGTGACAGGGGGATTGGCTCAAGTTGCAGTTGCAGTTGGAGAAGGAGCAATTGCAGGCACGAATGCTTATTATTACGTGAAAAAGCCAGAGTACAAGACACCTGACTATCATTAATAACTATTTTAAACTCTTTCTTCTTTTTTTATTTTTAATGAGTGATGATAAGATTGTCAGCTTGATGGAAGCCAAGTTGAAAGAAGGGGTATCTGAAAAGCAGTTAGCGGAGTACTTGTCAAATGCAGGTTACTCTCTTTATGACATCGATCACATTTTAACAAAAGCAAAAGCAAGAGCAAGTGGAGAAAGTTCTTCAATTCCTTCTTTCCTGAAGAAAATTGCTGAAAAAAACAGGAAAAAATTGCTATTCAGCTTGCTTGGTTTTTCAATTGCAGTTGGCATTGTCCTTGTTTCTGTTGCTTATCTTTCTTCTTTTTCCAATGAGCCGTCTACTATTGTTGTTTCATCCAATGCTGATTTTTCAATAGGCTCTTTTTCTTACAAGAAGATTGTTTTTGAAGCAGGTGGCACTGTTGTTTTTGATGCAGACGGCTCTTCGCATTCTTTTTCTATTCAGAAAATAGTTGATGATGCTGTTTATGTTGTTTTTTCTTCACAGCCAATGGTTTTTGTAATGAAGCAAGGGGAGAAGAGAAAAGTTGACTTGGATTTTGATTCTTTTGCTGATGTTGAAGTTGCCTTTGTTTCAATGAATAAGGGTTATCCTGTTTTTGAACTTAGGAGATTAGGTGAAAAAATAGGGGCAGATGTGCCTGATTACTTCTTAAATGAATCGCAGGCAGAACATAAGAACCCGTCAGGTAAAACTGAAGTCAAAGTTCCTTCAGGGCCTTGTAGTAATGAAAAAGAAGAGGTTAGTATCAAATGCGTTGATGATTCTAAATTAGAGTATGCTATTTGCTTTAATGGGCAGTGGGTTGTGAACATTAAAACTTGCCCTGCTCCGACTTACTCCATTAAAGGAGGAGAGGTAAAAAGCATATGTGAAGATAATGAATGCAGGTTTGTGAATGAATGTAATGAAGGTTTGGTGTTTGTTAATTCCTCTAATAATTTGAAGTATTGTTGCAACAAGACAAGTGATAATGAAAGCATCTGCAATGATGGCTTGGATAATGACTGTGATGGATTAGTTGACTTGATGGACAGTGATTGTGCCTCTCCTTGTGTTGGCAATGAAACAGTTGGCTGCTGGGTTAACAGTACGAATATGGGTGTTAGGAGATGCGTTAATGGTACTTTGAGTAAATGCGAGTTTTCAAAAGAGTATGTTCCTTTTGACAGGTGCGATGATGGCTTAATTAGGATGAGTTATTTTGGGTTTGTTGATTATTGCTGCAATAAGACAGGGGACAAGGAGTTGAACTGCACTGACAAGCTTGACAATGACTGCGATGGCTTGTTTGACATTAACGACCCTGACTGCAGTTGGTATTGCGAGGGCGATGAAGCAAGAGCTTGCTTGTTAAATGATGGAAGTGTTGGTGAAATGAAATGCTCTGACAATCATTGGAGCGACTGCCTTGACTCGAATACCTCCGGAATTTCCTTAATTAATGTTCCTGAAAATGAAGAGTTTGAACTTTCAAAAAAAGTAAATGCAAAGCTAGTTGACTGCGATAATATGATTTTAACCTTTGATAATGCAAGTGAAGAGACAACTCCTTTTAATGACTCTTATTTTGATTTTTATTTTACTTTAACCAATAACTCTGGATTTACTTATACGTTCGGACTAAGCAAATATTATAGTTTTTCAAGTTTAAATTTGACAGCATTCGGTTACTTTAAACCTCTCTTTTTAGGTATGGATTTCATTGAAGGAGATGAGTCTCCAGATTATGTTAAAGTTAACTATTCTTGTTCAGAGACTCCTTGTTCACCTGGAGAAGAGGAAAATTGCATAGATATTTTCAATGGTTACATGGGTATGCATAAATGTGGCGATGACGGTTTTTGGAGAAAATGCGTTCCTTATTATGAAGAGAACTGCACTTCTCCTTATGACTGCTGCGTGGGGCAGACTCAAAACTGCACAACTGAAAAGGATTGCCCAGGTACTCAGACATGCGGTGCTGATGGTTTATGGGGGGAGTGTGTTGATGTTCCTGATGATGATTGTCCTGTTAGTATCAATCCTCCTCCTAGTAGTGGCGGGGTAATTTAGAAGTATTTAATAAACTGATGTTTCAATCCTTGTGCAATGAAATAAAAAAAAAGAAAAGAAAGAGGGGTTTTTGTGTTTTTTCTTACATTGATGGCATCGTTGTCATGTATGCCGCTGCTGTTGTAAATGCTGCTGTTCCTAATGTTGCTATTACTATTGCTATTATTATTGCAACTAGGATTATTGGCACTATTATTGTTAAGATTGCCTTATTGCTTTCCATTCCCATTGCTTCTTTTAGCATTACATAAAGCAAGTAAAGGGAATAAATTCCAATCAGCCATCCTACTACTGGTATCCATGTTAGAGCGACAGATATCCCTAGTATTATTCCGTACACTCCTATGAAGTTTTGGATGTCTTTCTTCAATCCGAAGATTTTTGCTATTACCCATAGGATTGCTCCGCCAATCAGTAAAGCAATTATGTTTGTTATTACTAGGGTTATTAATGCTATTAATCCATTTACAAATCCTACTGCTGTTCCTACTCCTCCTGCTTTGAATAACGCTGCTATTGTTCCCATTCCGAAAGTTAAAAACAGCAGAGCAAGGATTCCCGGAATTAATGTTCCTAATGTTGTGTATTTTATTCCCTCAACTAAATTTGTTTTCTTTAACTTTTTCAACTCAGCTGTTGGATGTATTAACACGTTGAACATGTTCTTGTATTCCTCCATGCACATTTTTCATTACCTCCTTATGCCTAATTTTTTTATAAAATTAAACATTGTTAATTATTTTAGAATAAGAAACGCATTTTTAAACCTTTGTTTGCAACAAATCCTTTTAAATGAAGATATTGTTATTATTCATTAATTATTCTTTAAGGAGGTTTTATGAAATGGATTTTTTGCTAATACTTGGAATTATTGTAGCGGCAATTGTTCTGTACGTCATAATTGTTTACAACTCTTTAATTGTTTTGAGAAACAGGATTAAGAATGCATGGGCGCAGATTGACGTTCAGACTAAGAAAAGATATGACTTAGTGCCTAACTTGGTTGAGACAGTCAAGGGCTATGCAAAGCACGAGAAAAGCGTTTTCACTGAAATAACCAAAGCAAGGGCAGCTATAATGAAAGCAGGTGACGTGAAGTCAAAAGCAAAAGCAGAGAACATGCTTACAGGCGCTTTAAAATCCTTGTTTGCTGTTGCTGAAAATTACCCTAATTTGAAAGCAAGCCAAAACTTCATGCAATTGCAGGAGGAATTGTCTGGAATTGAAAACAAGATTGCTTATGCTAGGCAGTTTTACAACGACTCTGTCCTGGCTTTCAACAACAAGATTCAAATGTTTCCAGCTAACATCATAGCAGGGTTGTTCGGGTTCAAGGAACAGGATTACTTTGAAATAGAAGAAGCAGCTAGGAAAAACGTAAAAGTAAGCTTCTGAAAAAGCTTGCTTTTTTTTCTTTTCTTTTTTTAAGAGGTGTTTTTTGAAAAATGATGTATGAAGAAATAACAGCAAACAAGAGAAAGTCAATTCTTCTTATAATTGCATTCATTGCGCTTATTTCTGTTCTCGGCTGGGTTTTCGGCTGGCTGTTGATAGGTTATGGTAATATTGGCTTGTTTATTGCTGTGCTGATTTCAATAATTTTAGTTGTAGTTAATTATTACAATGGAGACAAGCTGATTTTGAAAATAAGTAGGGCGCGCCAGCCAACTAAAAAAGAAAATGCTTATCTCATAAATGTTGTTGAGGAAATTGCAATTGCAGCTGGAGTGCCGACTCCTAAAATTTACATTATTGATGACTCTGCTCCTAACGCGTTTGCCACAGGCAGGGATCCTCAGCATGCGAGCATTGCAGTTACTTCAGGTTTGCTGAAAAAATTAAACAGGTTGGAGTTAGAAGGAGTTATAGCTCATGAAATGAGTCATATTAAAAATTACGACATCAGGTTGATGATGCTTGCCAGTGTCTTAGTGGGTGTTGTTGTTCTGATTTCAGATGTAATGATAAGGAGCTTTGTTTACGGAGCTGATTCAAGAGATGATAGGGGAGGAGGGGTACTGTTGCTGGTACTTGCTTTGATTTTAGCTGTCTTGTCCCCTTTGTTTGCTTATTTGCTTCAATTTTCTCTTTCTAGAAAAAGGGAATTTTTAGCTGACGCTAACGCTGCCTTGTTAACTCGTTATCCTGAGGGACTTGCAAGCGCTTTGGAGAAAATTTCAAAAGACAAGGATGACTTGGAAGTTGCTAACAGGGGAACTGAGCCTCTTTACATAGTGACTCCTCATAATTTGAAAGGAAGGTTTGGCAAATTGTTTTCAACTCATCCTCCAATTGAAGAGAGAATCAAGCGCTTGAGAAGCATGTGAGCGTTTTTTATTCTTGTTTTTTCACTAACTTTATTTAATGAGCGAGTTTGAAGACTTGAAATTTTACGCTAAGTACCCTTTTTCAAAAGAAGCTAAGCAATTCATAGAATTTTACAACTTCACTTTTGACAAAATTACTCCTGAATTTTTAGAGTCAGCTGTTGAAAGAATAAAAAAAATGATCAGAAACAACAACCCTATTGAAAATTACAAGTCAATTGAATCAACTAAAATGATGGAGTACTTGAAGGACTTGCTTTTTACTTATCCTGTCTCAAATGTTTTAGTGTCTCTTAACGGCGATTTTTTCATTAAAAAAAAGTATGCACGGGCAGTAGCTGATAACGTGTATTACTTCCTGCAAAGAGAAGGGCAAGAGCAGGTTGAAAAATTAGCTGAAGATTTTAATTTGACAAAAGAAGATGAAAACTTTCTCATTCCTTTTGTTGAATACGTGAATCACTTGCCTAAAGGCAGCGAATACAAGCTTGTGAACATGCCTCTTGACAAAGGGCTTGTGAAAATAGAAAAAAATGTCTTAGCTAAGCTTGTTGCTGAAAGCGTTTACCAGTCGATTCTTAACATGAAAGTTGATGAAAAAATAGTCCCTGCAATTTTTGCTGAATACTCGCAGTTGCTTAACAGTGAAAAAAAGCTGCAGGAGGAGATAATTTCAGGCGAGCTTGATGTGCAGGCGTTTCCTCCTTGCATGAAAAAAATAGTAAGCGACTTGAGAACAGATAATAAAGTAGGGCATTTGCCTCGTTTTGTCTTGTCAACTTTTTTTGCCAGTATCAACATGCCGATTGACAAGGCAGTTGAGTATTTCAGGACGCAGGAGAACTTTGACGAGAAAAAAACAAGGTATTACTTGGAACATTCTTACGGAAAAAAAGGAGGGACTAAATACTCTGCTCCTTCATGCGCTAAAATGGTCAGCTACGGCTTGTGCTTCAAGGACGAGTCTTGCCACTGGAATCATCCAGTGTCTTATTACAAGAACATGAGAGGAAGAAAAAAGTGATGCGTTTATGGTTAGTGGTTTTTTAAAGAAGAAGTTAGAGGAGTTTTACTTGAAGCACCCTGTACGCCCTCCGTACAGGTTTCAGGAAAGGGAATTTGGATTCGGCAATGAGAAGAAAATTGATTACAGGCACTTTAGTTTTAAGAATTCAAGGGATTTGCAGAATTACTTCGTGTCAAATGCTCCTTTGTATGCTAGTTTTTCAGTTGCTTATTATGAGTTTCCAGGAGCGCGTCCAATGCCTAAGAAAATGTGGAAGGGTGCTGACTTGATTTTCGAGTTTGATTCAGACGTGCAGAAATTGACTGACGAGGAGGCGTTGGAGAAGGCGAAGAGGGACTCTTTTTATTTGATTGAAGAGTTTTTAATGAAAGACTTTGGCATAAGCAAAAGCGAGGTTGAAGTTGCTTTTTCTGGTAACAGGGGTTATCATATTTACGTGCGCAATGATGAAGTTAAGAAACTGAATTCTCTTGGCAGAAGGGAAGTTAGTGAGTATGTGATGGGCATTGGCTTGGATGTCAAGAGGTTCATTTCCAAGAAAGAAGTTGATCCTGTTGGATGGGGAAGAAGGTTCAGAGACGCTGCAATTGAATATGTTAAAAATTCTAATAGGAAAGCGTTTAAGACAGATGAGGACAAGCAGTATGCAATTGATCAAATAATGAAAGGCAATTATGACGTGGTGCGTGGTTTTGAAAGTGATATTCAGAAGCAATTGGAGAAAATGAAAGCTAATATTACTTCTCAGATTGACCAGGGGGTTACTCTTGATGTGTCTCGTTTGATTAGAATGCCTTCAACTATTCACGGCGGTTCGTCTTTGCTGTGTGATTACGTTGATTTAACCAAGCTTGAGAGTTACAATCCTTTCAGGGATGCGGTGGTTTTCGGAAGCGAGGAAGTTAAAGTAAAGGTGCTTGAAGACGTGGAGGAATTCGTGTTAAAGGAGCAGTCATTCGGGCCTTTGAAAAAAGAACAGGAAATTGCCTTGCCTGAGTTTGCTGCCTTGTTTTTAATAGCTAAGAAAAAGGCAATTGAAAACTTTTAACTTTTTTAAGTTGGGTTTGTCTTAAATAGTTGTTTGCTTACAATTATGAATTGGTATTTTCTTTTTTTGTGCGGAGGCTTTAGTTTCATGAATTACGAGGATTTGAGAAGGTTTCAGAGAATGGAGAGGAATTCCTCTAGTTTAGCTGAGCTGAGTTCTAATTTTTACTCTGAGTTAAGTGATTTGATCAAAGGGTATAAGAGGAGGTATGCTGAAACTGGTTCTGTTGAAGATGCTAAGGTTTTGGATAATATTCAGAAGATTGCTGTTGATATTTTTGAAAGAAGGGAAATGAAAATCTTGACAAAAGCATTGAAGTCAGCTCGTAATGGCTTTAAAGAAGAGAGGGTTGTTGAAATTGAAAAAAGTTTTTTTAATGAAG
The DNA here is from genome assembly GCA_964643685.1 of Microcaldota archaeon. Lineage (GTDB taxonomy): Archaea > B1Sed10-29 > B1Sed10-29 > B1Sed10-29 > JAJRYS01 > CAZXTN01. The sequence continues at coordinate 4,883 of CAZXTN010000005.1, read as the reverse complement.
CAGTTAAAGTAATAAAGGATTTCAGAAGAGAGTTTGATAAAGCTCTTGTTGGAGAGTTTTCTTCAGTTTCATCTGCTGAAACTGTTTTAGATGAAAAAATACCTGCTTTAAGTGATGAAAAAAGAGAAGCAGAAGATTTAAATATGGTTGTAGTGAGAATATTACAAAACGTCCCTGCTTTTGTTTCTTCAAGCGGGGAGAATTTAGGGCCTTTTGAAAGCAGCGAAGTTGTAAGGCTGCCTTCAAATGAAGCGAGTCTTCTTGTTGAAAAAGGGTTTGCGGAGATTGTTTGAAAGCCGCAACTTTTTTATTGAAGTAAAAACAAGAAGGTTCTTTGCATTTAAAGGAGAGGATTTGGAAATGAAAATACCTAAGGAAATCAATACTTATTGCGACAAGTGCCACAAGCACACGAAGCACATTGTGAAAAAAATAGTGTATAAGAAGTCACCTGCAAAAGCAAGGAGTGTTGCTTGGGGTCAGAAAAAGCACATTGAAAAAACCAAGGGTTACACTTCACAGTTAGCAGGTAAGAAAAAAGTAATCAAGCAGAGGCACAAGTCAGTTGCTGTTTTAGAGTGCAGTGTTTGCCATAAGAAGGTTCAGAGGCCAATTACTGATGGCAAGAAGGCAGTTGAAATTAAAAGGCAATAAATGGAAGGTGTTAAGAAATGATGAAGGAAAGGAGCAAGTTTTTGTTAGTTAAGTGCCCTAAATGTGGAAATGAGCAGGTTGTTTTTGGTTCAGCTGCGACTGAAGTTAAATGCCTTGTATGCGAAAACGTTTTAGTTAAGCCTTCTGCGAAAAAAGCAAAGGTAACTGCAAGTATCTTGAAAGTGCTTGAATAAAAATTTTTTATTCAGGCATTGCCTTTTTATTCTTGTTCTTTTATAATTTCTTTTACTGAAAAATTTGTTTAAGGTGATTTGTTTTTGAAAAGAAGAGACTGGCCTTCAAGAGGCGACTTGGTAATAGTGAAAATTAAGAGGATAATGGATTACGGAGCCATTGGCAGCTTGGAGGAGTATGGTGGAAAAGAATGTTTTACTCACCGCTCTAAAATTTCAACTTCATGGGTTAAGAATATCAGGAGCTTTTTGTCAGAGGGGCAGTTGAAAGTAGGTAAGGTAATTTATGTTGATGAAAGGAAAGGCACGATTGACGTGTCTTTCAGGGACGTTTCTTCTCAGCAGGAGAAGAGGAAAAATGAAGATTGGAAAAGGGAAAAGAAAGCTGATAAGATTTTTGAAAAATTATGCAAGGATTTGAAAGTTCCTTTCAAGAAAGCATATGAAGAAGTTGGCTTTGTTTTAGAAGATGAGTTCGGTGACTTGTTCTCAGCTTTTGAAAGCGCTTCAATTTACGGCGAAGAAGCGTTCAAAGGGCTTAAGATTCCAGCTAAATGGAAAAAGGCTATAATTGAATTTGCTGAAAAAAACATTACAGTGCAAAAAGTTGTCATTAAAGGATTTTTGAATATTACAAGTTACGCAGAAAATGGGATTGAAGTTATTAAAAAATTCTTAACAAAGTTCATGAAAGAAGAAGGAGTGTCAATTGAATACGTGTCAGCTCCAAGGTACTCAATCAAAGTTGAAGCAATTGATTACCAGTCAGCTGAAAAAAATTTGAAAAAATTAATTTCAGCAATGGAAAAAGAAGCTAAGAAGAAAAAACTTGAATTCAGTTTTGAAAGAATAAAAAATTGATGATTTCATGTCTTTGCTTAGAAAATGCAGAAACGGGCATTATTCCATGGATGAAATTTGTCCTGTTTGCAGTGAGAAGACTTTTAACCCTGAACCACCTAAGTTTTCATTGACAGACAAGTACGGTGAAGAGAGAAGAAAAATGCTTTATGGAGTTTGAATAAAGGGTGTTGTTAAAAAATGGTGTTTGAAACTAGGATTGTGTATTTGAAAAAACCGAAGTTAAGTAAACCTGTTTTGATTGAGGGTTTGCCTGGCTTGGGTTTGGTTGGCAGGATTGCAGCTGAGCACTTAGTTAATGAATTGAAGCTTGAAAAGTTTGCTGAATTGTATTCTCCTGATTTTCCGCCTCAGTTTGACATTCAAAAAGACGGCACAGGCAAGATGAGGAAAATTGAGTTTTATTTTTACAAGGCAAAGAAGAAAACTGAAAAAGATTTTATTGTTTTAATTGGAGATGACCAGGGGCTTACTGTGCAGTCGCAGTACGCGATTTCAGAATTGATAGTTAAAGAGTTTAAGAAGAATTTTAAAATCAGTTTTGTGTTTACTCTTGGCGGTTATGGCTTGAATCACTTGGCTAAGAACCCTAAAGTGTTTGGAGCAGTGAATGACAAGAAGCTGGTTAAAAAGTTTGAAAAAATGAACGTGTTGTTCGGAAAAGTAGGCGGAGCTATTGTAGGTGCGGCTGGTTTGATGATTGGCATTGCTGGCTTGTATAAAGTGCCTGGCATTTGTTTGATGGGCGAGACTCATGGCAATTTCATTGACCCTAAAGCATCTAAGAATGTATTAAAAATTGTATTGGATTACCTTGGTTTGAAAGTTAACTTAAAAGGATTGGATAAGAAAGCTAAGGAAACAGAGGAAATGATTCAGAAATTGCAGAACATTCAGAAGCAGCAGCAAGCGCAGCAGTCTATTCAGCCAAAGCCATTGGATCAAGGGCATTTGAGTTATATCAGGTAATGTGCCTTTTTTCAATGCTTTTTTTCTTTTTATTCTTCTATAACCTTTTTTAGTCTTTTTTTAACTTCGCTTATTGCTTGATCATAAGGTATTGTTTTGCGAGTTAATTTTTTCATGTCCCTCTCGTACTCTTTTTTTGAAGGAAATTTCAGTTTTTTTTCAATTGCTTTTTGATTAACTAGTTTTGCATTTAATTCCACTCCTTTTTTTAAGAGGAACCAGACATCATATAAATCTCTGCCTTTATTTCTTGAAAGCAAGGCGCTTATTTTTTCAGCTAAAATTTCCCTTTCATCAAGAGCTAGAACCAAGAAACTTTTAGGTGTTTCAGGGTATTCTGATTCTATTAATTGCCATTTTGGCTTTAGCTTAATGCCTGTTCTTTTTCCTGCATCTATTCTTATTTTGTTTAGGGAATTACTTTCGCCGTTGTACAAGGGTCCTTTGAATCTTATTTCGCAAGTAAATGTATTTTTGAACAATTCTTGTTTTTTAAAACTACTTTTAATTCCAAGTTTGTTGATTTTTTTTAAAGTTGAAGCCACTTGTTTTTGAAATTTATTAGGGCTTGTTTTTAAATTAAAATCCAAGTCTTCTGAGAAGCGGTTTAACCCGAATAAATACTTTAAGCATGTCCCTCCTTTGAACACTGCTTCTTCTGAATCTTGGTAATAATTAAACAAGAATAATTTAAGCAGGTAATCTTTCTCCTGTTGATATAATGTTAAATTGCTTTTTTCAGCTTCTTTTTTCAATGCTTCTTTTGAAATCATATTACTTCCTCTCCTTTAATTTCAACATTTACATTAATCATCCATTTCTTGTCATAAGTTTTTGACTTTTGTTGGGAAGGAGCTAATTTCACAAAACAGCTTGATTTTCTATTAATCAATCTTTTTGTCTGCTTCTTGCTGAGTTTGAGCCCCTGCTTTTCTATTAAAAAACCTGCCCTTGAAATCATTGAATTGTTATTGAATTTAATTAAGTAGTCAATGAATTTCTTTTTGTTAATCTCATCCCAAGCGTTTTTGAGGCATTTTGCAAACTCCTCCACTCCCCCTGCTTTTTCCAAATTTGAAAGAGAATCGACAAGTGCTTTCTCCTTTTCAGCTATGTTAAAGCCATCCACTCTCTTATACCCAAAAAACTTATTAGGAGAGAAGGAGGCAATTTCAACTCTGTGTCCCATGAATTCAAAACTTTTAACCTGCTTATTTGACACTAATTGAATTGTCTTAACTTGCTGTTCAGTAAAGCCGTAATAAGACATTGCAGTCCAAAAACTAACATAAGAAGGATTAACCAAATTCGTTGCTATTTCAAATTCCCTTCCTTTTACCCCTTCTTTCAACACATAATGTCCTTTTTTAACTTGAATTAATACCCCTTTTTTCTTCAGGGAAAAAAGAAGATTGTGAATTTGGTTTAAACTGAAATTTGATAACCTCCTTACCTCTATAACATTGAAAGTAATTAGGTTATAACCTTTTATTAAAGAAATCAACTGCTGTTCCAATGCAGAAATGCCAGTATACTCCTTTTTAAGCCACAAAGTGTTTTTATAACTATTATTTACTTCTTTTATTTTTTTCATAAGATAAATATAAGAGTTATAATATATAAATTTATGTTTTTTATTAAAATGATACACTAAACACTAAGCTTTTTATTCTTTTTCTGTATTACTTCTTACTTAATGAGGAAAGCGCAGGGTAGCTTAGAGTACTTGGTTATTATTGCAGTTGTTTTGCTTGTTGCAGGCATAGTTGTTTACGTTGTTTCAGGCAGTGCAGGTAATTCTGTTTCAAGTATTAACTTTGAGCAATGCAAGACAGCTGCTAATCAATGCAGAACTAATCATTTAGTGAACGCGCATGACCCGTGCAATTTTTGTGAAAAAGCTTGCACTGTGAATGGCAAGGATATTCTTGAAGGAACTGGTTTTTCAGCTGTTGAATTATGCAAACAAGGTAATGTAAGTGAGATTTACTTGCATAAGCAGATTGGATGCGGCAATGGAGTGATTGAAGGAAGCGAAGTTTGCGACGGAGCTAATTTAAGCGGCAATACATGCGAGTCACTTGGCTTCACAGGAGGAACTCTCGGATGCAAAAGCGACTGCAGCGACTATGATTATACTTTCTGCACTCACTGCGGTGACAACATAATTCAACAAGGAGAACTTTGCGACGGCACTGACTTGAA
>CAZXTN010000004.1:40676-75999 GCA_964643685.1 Microcaldota archaeon | reverse complement strand
GGATACAATTAGAATCACTAATAGCTTATCTAGTACTAACAAGCAAAAAATAAAATTTTTCTTTGACTGCCAACTACTTTCTTTTCCTCAGAAACTTTGTTTCTGGGGCATCTATTAATCTTTGATTAATTGCATGTTTTAAAAAGAAAGGAGTTGAATTACTAATAGCTTACCTGGTTCTCACAGGCAAGAGATGCAAATTCTTCAAACTTTTGATAACTTGTCTTGTTTGAAAAAATAAAGAAGAACTAAAGCAATTAAAGAAAAAGCAAATCCAAACAAGAAAGTAAAATGAGGGCTTTTATCCCAAAGAAAACCAGCTATCAAACCAGCTGGAATAGCTGTAAAACCTTTTACAGTGTAAAAAGTGCCAAGAGCAGTTGCTTTTAGATGCTTAGGAGACAAGTCAACTACAAAAGCCCTTTCAACGCCATCAGTCAAAGCAAAAAATAAACCGAATAAAACAAACATTGAAATTAATTGAAAAACAGACGAAGAAAAAGCAAGAAGTAAAGCAGTTAAACTAAAGGTTAAGTAACCTGTAAATAAAACTTTTTTCCTCCCAATTCTATCAGAAATTGAACTGAAAGGAATGACTAGCAGAGAATAAGTAAAATAGAATAAAATGTAAAATAAGATGGCTTCTTGTGATTTTAACCCAGTTGAAAGAACTTTCAGCAATAAAAAAGAGTAACCGAAGTTACCTAAGCTAAAAATAACTACAATTAAAATAAAAAACTTAAGTTTAGAACTTAATTTTGAAAAACTTACTTTTAAGCCAGCCACTTTGTTTTTTTTAACCCTTTTTTCTTTAATGAACATGATTAAAAAAACAGCTAGAATAGAGGGAATAAGAGCACTTAAAAAAGATAACCTAAAACCAAACAAAGGAAGGATTATAAAAGCAATCATTGCCCCTAAAACTGAACCAATGCCATCTAATGCTCTTTGAAAGCCAAACGCTTTACCCCTAAATTCTCTAGAAGTTGATTCTGCAACAAGCGCATCTCTCGGAGCATCTCTTATCCCTTTCCCAACCCTTTCAAAAATCCTTATAAATAACACAAAATTCCATGAATAAGCAAAAGCAAATAAAGGTTTCATTAAAGAGGACAAGAGATAACCAGACAGAATAAATGGTTTTCTTCTATGCCTTTTATCTGAAAAATACCCTGAAAAAACTTTAAAAAAACTAGCAGTAGCAATAGCTGAGCCCTCAATCAAACCAATTATCAATGCACTTGCTTTTAATTCAGTTGAAAGAAACAAGGGGATTAAGGGAAAAACAATCTGACTTCCCATATCAGTCAATAAACTGACTACCCCAAGCAAGAGAACATTTAAAGAAATTCCTTTAAAAACATTTTTAGAATCCATTTAAAAAAAATAAAGAAGAAAAAGAATAAAAAAGAAGCCGTTGAATCATAAAGGAGACATGAACCTAAACATAACCTCATTAAAAAAATAAAATCAAACACTGAACCTCAGCAAAGCAGCTACTCCTGTAAATGCTTTCAGCTTTTCACTTGCTTCATTTTCATGTGAAATAACCTTAACTTCAGCCCCTGTTTTCTCAGCTTTTGAAATCAAATTTTCAATTTCTTCCTTATTTTCAAACAACAAGGAGTCAAGAATCAGCAGCTTGTCAACTGCGCCGTAATCAACTGCTTCTTCAACTTCTTTCAATCCATAAGTTGCTTTTTCATTAACTATTGCTTTGACTAACTCTTCCATCAGCTTTGTCTCCTCAGCAAACCTGCTTTGCCTGACTATTTTTGAAAACACGTCTTTTTCAACAAGTTCATAAACACCCTTCTTTCCAGTGTTTGAAATGTCAGCAACTAGAATCTTCTTTGCTAATTTTGCATCCTTGTCTTTCAAATAATCGTAAAAATTATTTTTTTCAAAACCGCTTCCAGCTAAAACAATTTTATCTGTCTCTGCTTTTTCCAAAAGTTTTATTATCTCGTCATACTCTTTTTCTTTTGCGTTTTTGTCACTTGAATACTTCCCAGCTCCTCTTAAATTAATCTTTCCAAGTGAAGAAATGCCATACTCCTTGACTGCAAATAACTCAGCTTCCCTTTCATCCATTACCAAAGCAGTTATTTTTGGCTTTTCAGCGCTTGCTTCTGCTTCTTTAATCCTATCCAAGTCGTATTTCAGCCATTTTTCTTTTTCAATCTTTACTTCATCATTCAAGCCAATGTCAATGGAATGGTGCTCTCCTACTTGCACATACTCCTCTGGCTTTCCTTCAACAATAACACCAAGTATCCTCAATTTTCCAAAACCCTTATGAAATTCTGCTTTTTCAACTTTAATCTTAATGAACACCCTTTTCCTCTCCTGCTTTCCAGAAGGAGAGACAAATTTTCGGTGAGTGCTTGCGCTTACAAAATCACCTGGCTTGATTATCTTCTCCAAATGCCACAAGTCCTCTTCAATCTGCGGCTTCAGCTTGATTTTGTTCTCAAACCTTGAAACAGTCAGCATGGTTTTAAATAAGAAAAAAAGTAATATAATACCATGCCAACCAGAAGAGAGAGAGAGGGAATAAAAGACTCAACCCTAAAAAAAAAAGGTTATAAACTAAAACCATGGCAAAGAGGAAGACAGATACAAGAGCAAAGAGGAAGACAGATACAAGAGCAAAGAGAAAGCAAAAGAAAAAGCGTGTTTAAATCAGATAGAGAAAAAGAGGAAGCTAGAAGAGAAATTGAGAGAATGGGATTAGACTGTATAATTGGAATTGAATTAATGGAAAGAGGAGTTCCATTAAGAGATTTGTTAATTCTTGCAAGAGGAGATGCAAACACATTTTTAGGGATGCATGGAAAAAAATTAGATAGAAAGCACTGGAGATATATCCGGCAAAAATACAAGTGATTGAATTATGAACAAGCCAACTTGTTTTACATACACGACTTTGCTTATTGGATTATTCTTATTAGTGGGAACAATGCATTTTTACTTTCACTGGCAATGGATTCCTGCTTTGACTGCAATGCTCAGCGGGGGGCTGCTGCTTTTTGCTTTATTCATGTTCATGCTTGTTTTAATGAGCCTGTTTCTATAAACCAATTAACAAAAAAGGATTGAAGTTAAAATGGAAAAGCAAAGCAAAAGAAGAATAGCAGTAGTTGACCCTGAAAAATGCAATTACTTAAAATGCTCGCAGGAATGCATCAACTCCTGCCCTATTAACAGAAGCGGAGCAGAATGCATAATTTTAGGAGACAGGAAAAAAGTAGTAGGTGGACTTGACAAGATAGCTGTAATTGACGAGAATTTATGCACTGGATGCGGAATATGCGTCAAGCGATGCCCTTACCAGGCAATCCAAATAGTCAACTTGCCAGGGGAATTGGATGAACCAACTCACCAGTACGGCAAAAACACTTTCAGGTTATACGGCTTCCCAATGCCAATGAAAGGAGTTGTCGGCTTAGTTGGGCCAAATGGAATTGGGAAAACAACAATAATAAAAATACTAACAGGAAGTCTCATTCCAAACCAAGGAAATTTTGAAGAAAAAGCAACTTGGGAGAAGACAATTGAAAAATACAAGGGAACTGAGCTGCAAAGTTACTTGAAAAAAATAGCCAACAAAGAAGCAAAATTGTCTTACAAGCCACAGGACGTGTCAAAAATACCATTAGTTTTTAATGGAACAGTTAAGGAATTAATTGAAGAAACAGGAGAATACAAAAAAGAATTAATTGAAGAACTTGAAATTGAAAAAATCTTAGAACAGGAAGTATCTAAGATAAGCGGAGGGGAGCTTCAAAGAGTTGCAATTTACATTGCCTTGTCAAAAAAAGCTGACTTTTATTTTTTCGACGAACCTTCTTCTTACTTAGACGTAAAGCAAAGGCTGAAAATAGCAAGAGTAATAAAAAAACTAGGAGAAGAAAAAAGCGTCTTCGTAGTAGAACACGACTTAGGTGTCTTGGATTACTTAGCTGACTACGTGCACATTTTGTATGGAAAACCAGGGGTATACGGAGTTATTTCAACTTTGAAAAACGCGCGTTCAGGAATAAACGAGTTCCTAAGAGGCTATTTGAAAGAAGAAAACATTAGAATAAGGGATTATGAAATCAAATTCGAAGTTAAGCCACCTTCAAGTGAATGGGATTCAAAAAAAGAAGTTAACTACCCTTCCTTTACAAAGAGTTTTGAAAAATTCAAGCTAGAAGCAGAAGCAGGAACTTTAAGAAGCGGAGAAGTGGTTGGAATTTTAGGAGCTAATGGAATTGGAAAAACAACTTACATGAAAATACTTGCAGGCGAAGATGAAGCAAATGAAGGAGAAATCAAACTTGACTTGAAAATCAGCTACAAGCCGCAATACTTAGATTATGAAAAAATAGACTTGACTGTTGATGAATTCATCAAGACACAGGACATTAATTTCGGGTTGTTCAACTCTGAATTTAAAAGAGTTGTAAGCGACTTGATGGATAAGAAGATGAACAAGCTGTCAGGAGGAGAAGCTCAGAGAGTAGCAATCGCAGTTGCTTTGTCAAAAGAAGCTGATGCAATTTTATTAGACGAGCCAAGCGCTTTCCTGGATATTGAACAGAGGTTCTTGCTAAGCCAGTTGATTAAAAGAATAACTGAAAAAACAAATGCAACTTGTTTAGTCATTGACCATGACATTTTATTCCAGGATTTGGTTTCAAACAGAATAATGGTTTTTGAAGGAACACCTGCTGTTGAAGGAAAAGCTTACTCCCCTACAAGCGTGCATGAAGGCATGAACTTGTTTTTGAAAAAAATGGGAATTACTTTCAGAAGAGAACCTGATTCAGGACGACCTAGAATGAACAAGCCTGACTCGCAAAAAGACTCAGAGCAAAAACAAAAAGGAGAATATTACTACACAATGTAAAAGAAGAGTTCTTTATTTTCCTTGCGCTATTTTAACTAGTTTAGGAACCAGTTGTTTGCCTTTGAGTTTCAAGCTTCCTTTTTTCAAGGATTCAACGTCAAATTTTTCAACTTTGTCTGGCTTGATTCCCTCAGTGTAAATCAGCAGGGGCACTGGGTCTTTTGAATGCGCTTTCAACTGGCACGGCGTGGAGTGGTCTGCTGTCACTGCAAGCACTACTTCTTTGAAGTCAAGTTTTTCAATTAACGGCTTGATAAAGTTGGAGTCAATGTCTTCTATTGACTTCTTTTTTCCAGTAAAGTCGCCGTCATGCCCAAACAAGTCAGGCCCTTTAATGTGTATGTATAGAGAATCATACTCTTGAAGAGCTTTCATGACCTTTCTTAGTCTCTCCTTGTAATCCTTTTTTCCAAAAGTGGGCTCGCTTAATTCTATTACGTCCATGCCTGCAAGTTTTCCTATTCCTTTTTCAAGAGGCATGTCTGCAAGCACAGCCCATTTCATTTTGTATTTTTTTGAAATGTTGAACAACTCTGGTTTTTTAATTCCATAATCTCTGCATAAGATTAAATTAGCTGGCAGTTTCTTGTTTGCTTTCCTATGCTTGTTTACAGTGGAGTTATTTAATGCCTCGTAAGCTTTTTTAGTGAACTCGTTGATTAGTTTTGCTGTGAATTCGCTTGCTTTGTCTTTTTTTAAAGGAACTGCTTTTTGCACTTCCATTTTGAATTTAGGTAGGGCGACTGATACTCCATTTTTTCCTTTCTTGTAAGCAGGGTCAGTGTTGGTGATTTCAGGTGATAATTTTTTCTTTGATTTGATTATAAGAACTCCGCGGTGCTGTGAAGTTGCTTTGAATATGAATTCAGCATCAGTTAGCTTTACTTTGGCGTTGATTATTCTTTCAAGCATTTTTGACTCAGCTGAGGTAAGGGAGCGTGCGACTCTTCTGTCTATTATTTTTTTGCCGTCGCTTGTAGTGGCAAAATTGCATCTTACGCTTAGTTCTCCTTTTTTTACTTCAACTCCTACTCCTGCTGCTTCAAGAGGCCCTCTTCCAGTGTAGTATTTGAAGGGATCGTAGCCAAGAAGGGATAAAACTGCTGAATCGCTTTCAGGAGCTGCTCCTGGCACTGTTTCCATTATGCCTGATTTTGATTTTTTAACAAGTGAGTTTAAAGAGGGTTTTTTTGCTTTTTTTAAGGCTGATTCTCCGGGGTAGCCACTTAACCCGTCTAGGACAACCATTAGAATTTTTTTAGTCATAGTATCACTATCTCTGTTTTTTCTCCGTTACTCTTGTAAGCAGCTATTGAATTTAAATCATAGGGGTAGCCTATGATTAAATGCTCTTTTCCAAGTGAAGTGAAGAATTTCAAATCTGCTTTTGAAGGGGAGTTGTTTGGTGTTGGGTGGGAGTGGAATGTCCCAAGCAAGTTAGGGTAGATTGGAATCAGGTTCATTTTAACATGCACTTGGTAAGTTGAAAATTCAGCTGGCATTATTACAAAATCATCAGCAGGGTCATTTAAGAGAATGCCTGCTACTTCGTTTGGGTAAGCTTCTTTTGAGAGCACTAAAATTTTTTCAACCAATTCTTTTTTGATTTTCATTTTACTTCACACTCCACACACGCAAAATGAAAAGCTTGAGCGACGCAGTCGCGATTGATTTTCATAGTAATAAGAACACTGTTGGTGTTATTAAACTAGACATGCAGGTCATTCTTGAGACTTTCAGCTTAATTGCAAGAAGTCCTATGGATGAGCTTGTTAAGAAAACAAGGAAGCTGAAGCCTTGTGACAGCAAATTAATAAAAATAAGGAGAGTGAGGGCTGCTGAGGAAAGCAGGCGCTGGTTTGCTTTTTGGTATGTTTTAACAGCTTGTGCTGCTATTTTTTTGCTTAAGAAGAAGCTGATTCCAGTTGAAAAGAGAACAGCTCCTGCATAAAACAAGGGGTTTGCGTTTACTTGTTTTATCACTGCACTTGAGCCGCTTCTTGCAATTTGAGTTAATGAGACAAAGTAAAAGCTGAAAGCCATGTAGGAAAAGTTAGAAGCTGAGATGAATGAAATGAATTCGTGTTCATCTAATTTTCCAAATTTTTCACCTATTGTTGAAACAATTGAAGAGGAAACTGCTGGTATTAATGAAAAGAAGGAGGAGAGGAAAGAAGCTAGTATTGAAGTTCTTATAATCTTTTTTTCAAATTGAGGTGTGCTTGTTTTTTGAAAAACTGGCTTTGGGGAATTGAGGGAGTGTATCAAGTTAGGGACTGCGAAAAATCCTGTCAGGAGAGGAAAGAGGAGGTTGTAGTGAAAAGTGAGCATTCCAAGCACGCTGCTTAAAAAAGTTATTAAAGCTGATTTTCTGCTTTTCAAGATAAAAGACAAGAGGACAATCACTAGGATAAAAGGAGTTAGTTGAGAAAGTGTTTTTACAGAAATTGAAATCAAGTAAATCAATGCAATGAAAGGGAAGGTGAAGACAGCTGAAAGGAGCATTGAATCCAAACTTGTTGAAATTGCTTCTATTGCTTTTCCTTTTTTTACAAGCTTGTGCGTGGGAAGCAGGTATATTTCGCTTGAAGAAGGCACTCCGAAAAGAGTTGAAGGGAAAACTGAGAAGAAAAGGAAAGAAATTGAAGAAGAAATAATCAAAAGGGATTGGTTTGTTCCTTTTGAAAATGAAATGAAGGGGAGGAAAGTGTTTATGTGCATTCCTGGAATTAAGCCTATTAAAGCGCCTATTAAAGTTCCTGTTATTAGTTGTGTTATCATTGGCTTTTCACTTTTGCTTGTTAGGTTTTTTGTTCAAACAGCCAGCAGGTTCCGTTGTCTTGGCTTGCTGAGGCAAAGAAAGTGACGTTTTTCTGCGGGAAGCGGAGTGTTTTAAGGACAATGAGTATTGAATCATTTTCTTGTTTTAAGACCCCTATTTTTGTTCCTTTTTTTGAGAAAAAGAATTTCACAAGATCTGCTTTTATTTCAACCAAGCCGCTGCAGTCTTGTTTCACTTGCTTTATTGTTTTTTTTGAGTAAAAATTAAGAGGGTGGAATAATGTAATCAGCACAAGGCCTGTCATTGTAAAGAACAGCAGAACAGTTTCTTCAAAGTCCATTGTTTAAGGAAATGATTCTTGTCTTATTTAAAAAATTTCTGAAGTCAGTTGGTTTTAACTTGTTTGAATTCAAGGGAAGGTGTATTCTTCATATACTTTTTCAGATGAAATTGAAACATTGATTGAAGGAGAAGGGCAGTTGGTTAAGTCAATGTTATTTATTGTAACTTCAACTCCATCTGAGTCAAGAAGAGGGTTGTTAAGAATGTCTTCTAAGTCACTGCAATGCCCGTCTGATATTGCGTCTTTTATTATCCTTCTGACATCTGTTTTTCTATTGTTGACTGCGTCTATTTGAAGCACTGTGCTGTCATCCCATTTAACTGATGTAAAAGCAAGGTAATTTGAGTAAATGAGGAGGATTAACGCAAGTCCGAATAGGATTCCTGTCAAGATAAAACCTTTTGAATTTTTTTGTTTTTTATTCATAAGCATCTCCTTGCTTTCGTGAGCTTGTTTTCAAGCACGCTGTTGTAGTGACTTTTTGAATTGAATGGGTTGTGAAATTGTATCTGAAAGAGTTTACAACTGCTTTGACTTCTGAGTTCTGGCAGTTATTAATGTAAGGCAAGCTGTTTAATCCTCCTAGGTAATTGTAATCATATGCATCTCTTGCCTGCCTGGATAGTTCTTTCAAGTCATGTTGCACTGACGACTCTGTCAACGTCACTGCTGTCGAGATTATTAAGATTACTACAAGCAGGCCTATTGCCGCATCCATTGTCATGAAAAATCCTTTGCTCATTTTTCATTACTCCTTGCATATTTTCATTTTAAAATAGCCTTCTTGATTGTCTACAATTGCTGGTTTTTGAGTCACAGCCACCTTTTTGAATGAAGAGCATCCTTGATTTTTTTTAATTACCAGAGTGTCTGTGCTGTTGTATAATTCTGCTTCGTATTCATAAGCAGTGCCTTGGAAAATGCTGTTCATTAAATTTCCAAGCTCAGGCATTTTTGAAGAGGACAGATTGTTCGGCTCGTTTACTGCAAGGGTTCTTTTAACTGCTATTTGCGCGAAGTCGCTTGATAACTGCTGGATTTCATTTGAAGGCATGTTTAAAATTTGGCTTGTTTGCGTTGCAATAAGGCCGACAGCTACTGTGACAAGAAGGAAAGATAGGAAAGCATCTAAAGTAAAAATTTGGCCTTTTGATTTTCCGCATGCTTTTTTTTCCATTTTATTTTTCAGTAATTGTTTCAATTTTTTCTTACCTCCTTGTCCTGCTGGTTCAAGGTTATTCCTTTGACAGCTGGCGATGAAGATGAAAATGTTTTTCCAACAGCAGAGGTTATTGTTCTTGTTTCATTGCTTTCAGGGAACTTGGTTATTTCTAATGATGCTGTTTCGTCTCCAAAAAAAATTGCTGAGAATTCATCACTTGCTAGTTTTACTTTGTCGTTTTCCCCTGGATTTGTTGAGTAAAAAGTATTGATGATGGAGCTCATGTGAGAAGAGGAGAGTTTTGATTGAACAAGCAAACCGTAGTCATCTGAATTTGAAAGCGAGACAGTTGCTGTTTTTTGAATAAAAATAGCTATGAATAGCAATATGAGGAAAGCAGTTATTGCATCCAAAGTCGTGACTCCTTTTTTCATTTTAACAGCCTCTTTGATTTTAATTTAAATAATTTTTAATGAATACTCTTCCCCGCAGTTGATTATTTCGTCATTGTTTGCAGGCACTTTGCAGTATCTTAGTTCCATTTCATTTGCCAGGGACTCTGCTGAAAGAAGGCACTGCGAACCTCCTTCTATGTCAAGAGTCACTTGTTTCCCATTTAAAGACATGGATTTTAAATAGCAGTTTAAGTTGTTCTGAATGCTTATTTTATTCAGATTGTTTTCTGCTATTGATTTTAAATTTGAAAGTATGAAGGTGTCGTTTGCTTGTGTTGAAAAGTCTATGAAAATTGCTGAAACAAGAAGGGTGACAACTGCAAGGACAAGAATCATTTCAAATGAAACTTGCGCTTTTTCACTGCTTTGAAATTTGAATGATTTGCCTTTCTTCATTTGTAACGACTCCCCCTGTGCAAGTCAAGCAGTTGTATGAAATTCCTGACGGTGCTTCTGCTATTTTAGTATTGTTGAATTCATTAAAAGAAGCTGATGAAGGCGAGCAGTTTACAAGCAAGTAAGAAGGCATGACAATAAAATCGCAGTCAGCTGAGCTTCTTAGTTTTATTGTTTCAGATGAACCGCTTGCCTGGGTTGAAAGTTCTGTGATGGCGTGCTGAAAGGAAGAGTTTGCTTGTCTTATCAACTCGCTTGTTTGAATTTGCATTGTGTTTGTCAAAGAAGATGAAATCAAATCCATTGAAACAGCTGAAAACAATAGAATCATCACTGAGAGGATGATGAGGTATTCTATTGTAATTTGCGCTTTTTCTTTTTTTTCCAGCATTTTTCAAGTTTCACTTCCTTTTAATTCATTTTAAGCAAAGCTTTTTTGTACAGCTCGTTTTTAAGTTTTGTTGAATCTTTCATTTTCATGACGTTGAAAGCAAGAGCAGTTGCAACTACTGTCAATACAGATAAGATTGCTAGGATGATTAGGTACTCCATGGACACCTGTGCTTTGTTATTTAATTTCAAATTTTTCATTTTAGAATCACTTCAAGCCAAGTGCGCTTTTCCTGTACTCAATTATCAGCTGCTTGATGTTATCTTTCATTCCCATTATGTTGAAAGCAAGCATTGTTATTACAACTGAAACAACTGCGCCTAATGCTAATAAGATGAGATACTCCACGCTTACTTGCGCCCTGTTGCCTATTTTTTTCATTGAAATTAATTACTGAAAATTAGTATAAAAGAGTTTGGATAAGCCATAAAATAATTAAGCCGAGTGTAAAAATTGGAACAAAGGGAATTGATTTTTTCAATTCAATTTTTTTAAACCCTAATTTTTTCAAAAAAGCAATGTCTTTTTTTTCAAGCCCAGAAGCGCCTGCAAATATTACTACGTTTTCTTGATTTTTGAAAATTGAATTTTCTTTAAACACGTGCCTGTTTTTTTGCTTCACTAAGTTTTTTGCAAGAATGTCTCCTTCTTTCAACTCGCTTATTTTTTTTGTTTCCCTTAATATGTGCTTTTTAGCTATTTCAAAGAAAGAGAAGAAAACAATTGTCAAAAAAGACATCCAGAAGAATAATGAGAATTGAATTAAGGAAGAGTAGAAGTTTGCATTGAAGGAGTAAATTGTCAGTGCTAGTGACAGAATTAATCCTGGTTTTTTAAGGAAGTAAAGCAAGGGGATTGTTAGAAATGAGAGGAGTGGGTAGCCTATGGAAGAGGCAATAACATACCCTGCAAGGAGGATGAAAGGGGTTGCTATGCTTTGCTTGATTGCTTTTATGATTATTTTTTTTGATTTCTTGTAAATGCCCTTTACAAAAAGCAGGTGATAAGAGACGTATAAAAGAATGAAGGGGAAGATTGCAAGTAAAGAAGCTGCTAAAGCGTAGAATGGGAAGAAGTTGAATTTGCCGTATGCTGGAAGTATTGCTCCAAGCGCAGTGAATATTTTTACGTCTCCTCCTGCCCAGCCCCCTATTAAGTAAAGGAAGTAGGAGAATGCGAAAGCGAGCATCATTGTCCCAACAGACAGGGTAAGGGGGGAGAGGGATTGTGTTAAGTATGCTTCTGTTGAATGTAGGATTAAGCCGAGTGCTATTAACAGTTTTGGTATGATTGGATTTATTTCATGTGTTTTTATGTCTGTGTATGAAGCTGCGAGAAAACCTGCTAGGGCTGTTGCGAAGTAAATGTTTTGAAAGTCAATCATTGTTTTTGTTTTAAAGAAATAGAATTATTTAAAGCAAATTGCTTTTTGAAAAAAAAGAATTAAAAAACAGCTTCGTTCTGAAGCTGTTGAGTTGGTTTTATCCTGTAATAATACATTGTGGTGCTCCATATCTACATGCTTCTGTTACATTATCACATTCAGAGCCATTACATGCTGTCGCACATGTTCCTGCTGTTGAAACAGTTGCATTTATTCCAATACAGTCAGCACATACTGTCTCTCCACATTGTGTTCCATCTGGTGCTCCTACTAAGCTTGATGCACAGCTTCCTGCTGCTTGTTTACATGCTGCAACATCTTTTCCTGTTTGTTTAAAGGCTCCTGTTAGGAATAACACTACTATAGCTGCGATTGCTAGCACTGCTGCTATAATAATCAAGTATTCCAGGGAACCTTGTCCTTTTTCTTTTCTCATGGTACGTACCTCCGAAATTTACTTTTCATTTTTTTTAATTATAATCAACTTTTGTTGATTGTTGTTTTTAATTTAAGTTTAAACTAATCTTTTTTGATTTAAAAACCTTTAACCTGCGCTTAGAAGAGCTATGAATTGAGTTGAAACAACAATGTAAATGGCATAAGAAATTATTGCTGCTATTGGAATGAATGTAATTGCTTTGGATATTTTTCCTTCTCTTACTTGGAAAGCTCCGATTGAAGACAAAGCTGCTTGCAGGATTAAGTAAACTTTGAACAAAGTGTTGAATTTCGATACAAGAGCATCTGTTGATGCTGTTGGTTCTCCTCCTACTTGCACGAGTATTTGAAGAACTGACTTGACGATTCCAAATACAAATGGAGCTATGAAAACGCCTGCAACGAGTATGAATAGGAATTGAAGGAATGTTTTGCTTTGCCTTTCTCTCTGCAGCCTGTATAATGCTCTGAAATCCTCTGCCATTGAAGTAAGGGTTTCAAGAAGCCCTCCTCCTGCTTTTCTAGCTGCTACTATTATTATTGCCGCTTTTTCAAGCAAGTTGGAGTGTGATTCTAATGCGAAGTTTGTGAATGCTTCTTCAAATGTTTTGCCTTCGTTTATCTGCAGTAGCATTTTTTTCAATCCTGGTGTGATTGGTCCGTAGTCTACTCTTGATGCTTCTTTTAAAGCTGTTTCAATTGTTCCTCCTGTCTTGATTGTGATTGCAATGTGGCGGAGAACGTCTGGCAGTTTTGATTCTATTTCAGCTATTTTTTTGTCTTTCAAGTAAAAAGGCAGCCCTAAGCCGATGTCAATTATTAAAAGAATTGCAAGTATTGACACTGTAAAATCAATGAAGGGGATGAAGAAAGAGATTAGGATTGAAGCAAACACGCCTATTAAAGTTAAAACTAACAGGAATTGAGGTTTTATTTTCATTCCTGAAAATTCAACTGCATCCGCGTATTTTTGATACAAACTTTTACTCATTTTAAATCAAACCTTTTTTTACCCTGGATCAGAGCTTTTAATAAAGTAAAGGAACAAGCCCACTGCTGCTGGAACAAGCAGGAAGTAAGTCAGCATTAGGAATTCAATTGTGAAAAATGAAAACATGCCTAAGTACTGGCTTATTGTTGGGCTTGAAGCAATTGTAGTGAGGATAGTTAGCATAACTGGCCCGATGACTGTTGCAAACATTAAGAATAATGCAAGGAGGTTTAGTTTTTCAGCGAAGTCAGCTATTTTCATTTTTCTTTCAAATGAAACATCTTCTGCTATTGTAACCATTATTTCAGATAAGTTGCCTCCTGTTCTAAGTGCTCTTATGATGTGTGAAGTTACTCTGCTTAATGACTCTGATTTTGTCCTGTTAGCCCATGCTGCAAGAGCCTCTTCTGTTGGCACTCCTTTTTCAACTTGATGAAGCACCCATCTGAAGCCGTCGCTTAAAGGACCGTAACCAGAGGAAGCAATTGACTCCATTGTCTTGTAAATTCCAACTCCTGCTCTTATTTCAATGCTCATGTGCCTCAATGCAAATGGAAGTTCTTTGTCTATCTGCTGGGCTATTTTTTTGGCTTTGCTGTTAGGGATTAAAAAAGCAATTGCTAAGATAAAAACAGGTACAAAAATTCCTGTTAAAACAACTGTCAGCAGGCTTATTTTTCCAGCTAAAGCAAAGATGATAAGTAGGAACAGGGAAATTGCTGACAAAAAAACAGTGGCAGATAAGGATAAAGACAAGTATTGCTCGACCGAGTAAGGCATGCCTGATGCAAGCAAGTCATCTTCAAGTTTCTTGCCCATTTTTTCATAGAATAAGTCGCTTATTTTAGAAAGAGGAGACTGCAGGAGAAGGTAGAATTTTCCAAACATTCTTACAAAGGCATTGTCATATAATTGAAGTTCAGAGACAGAACCTCCTTTTAATTGAAGTTCTTTATGTCCTGAGATAATTTTTCTTAATTCAGAGTCTGTCTCGTCCTCTTCTTTAAGAACTCCTTCTTGAATGTACTTTTGCTTCATCCTGTTGACTATTTTTGAAATTGTTTCCCTGTCATAATCCTCCTGCACTGATTCTTCAAGAATTTTTTTCTGTTCAGAACCAGCAGAAGCTTTGGTTGATTTTTTCTCCTGCTTTTTCAGCATGTTTTTAAGCTTGTTAAAATTACCCATTATTCTCAGCCCTGTATTTTTTAAATGCTTCAACAACTTTAGGCATTTCCCTTATGTTTTTTGAAACAAGTTCTTCAATAAGCTTCTTCCTTTTCTTAATCTCTTCATTAAAATCTGATTTTGACAAGCCAGTGTATCTTAAAAGAAGATTTTCATATTTTGAAGGAACGCCTGTTGGTTTCAGCTTGTCCACAACAGGATCCCATTCAAACAACAACTGCACTTCTGGCTTGTCGTCAACCACTCCAGTGACTTCCGCTATTTCCGTTACTCTCCTGATTGTGCCTTTTCTTCTATCATGAATTCTTGCCTGCACTACAATTAAATTCAAAGCATCAACCATTAAAGGAGGCACGTTCATAGGAGGGTTAAGGAGCCTTACTACTGTTTCTTTTGCTGAGTTAGCGTGAACTGTTCCAAGAGAACCGTCATGTCCAGTGTTCATTGCAGTGAACAAAGTAAAGGCTTCAGCGTGCCTGATTTCACCTACAACAATCCTGTCAGGACGCATTCTAAGAGAATTTTTTACAAGAATGTCCATTGTAACTTCTCCTGTGCCTTCCAAGCCAGGTGGACGGGTTTCAAACCTTATCCAATGTTCAATAGGCAAGTTAAGTTCAGCTGTATCCTCAATTGTAATTATCCTTTCTCTTTCGGGAATAAATGAAGCAAGCACGTTGAGTGTTGTTGTTTTTCCGCTTCCAGTTCCACCTGACACTAGAATGTTAGCTGGTTTTGCTCCTAAACCATCAACAGCAAGCCACAAGAATGCAGCTGTTTCAGAGTCAATTGTCCCTTTCGAAACCAAGTCAACAACAGAAAAAGGATCTGTTCTGAATTTACGTATTGTGATAGTGCTTCCTCCAAGTGAAATTGGCTTTATAGTTGCGTTGACTCTTGAACCGTCAGGCAAACGAGCATCAAGCAAAGGAGACTGAGTGTCTACCCTCCTGCTTACTTGCCTTGCTATTTTGTCAATCACGTTTCTTATTTCTTCGTCATTGCCGAACATGATGTTGGTTTTCATCATATCATACTGCCTGTGAAAGACGTAAACAGGCTTATTAGGCCCTATTACCATTATTTCTTCAAGCTTGTCATCTTGAGTCAGTATGTCTAATATGCCGTATCCTATCATTTCCCTGACAACCATGTCAGCGTAAAAATTGATTTTTGACTTAGGGACCCCGAGTTCAGGGCTTTTTTCAATTATCTCCTTTACTTTCTTGAAGTAAAAGTTTCTTCTCTTAACTGGTTCACGTATTTCTTCAGGTGAAATTGTAATAAGCCTTGTTGCTGCTTCTTTTATAGTGTTTATTATTATTTTTTCAGGGCCTTTTGCTTTGATAACAGGAACAGAGTAATACAATAACTGTTCTCCTTTGACTTTGTAAACTTTAACTTCGCCATAAGAAGTGACAAGCTCTTTTTTTCCTTTGATTTCAAGTTCTCCTGCTTCTCTTTTTCTTAAAAATTCTTCTTTTTTGCTTTCTTGTTCAGAGTATTTCTCCTGTATTTTGTCAATTAACCCCTCTTTTTTTTTCTTAGAGCTTTCAATCAATTCATCTAAGTAACTCATTAAAAAAAGAAAAAGCAAGATTAGTTTAAATAAGTTTCTCATTGTTTTGCTGGGTTGTTTTTCTCAGCAAGTTCCTTGAAAAAATCACTTGGCTTAACATCATACCTTATTTTTTTACTGCCATGTTCTCTTACTGCAATTGTTCCTTTTTCTTCTTCCTTGCTTCCAATCACTACAATGTAAGGCACTTTCTGAAGCTCAGCTTCCCTTATTCTCGATTGCACTGTGCCTGGCTCAGTGTCAGTTTCAGCTCTGTAGCCTTCTGCAAGCATTTGCTTAGTGAACCTTTCAACTGATTCCTTGTTTGACTCGTTGAATGAAATCACTTTCACTTGAACAGGCGCAAGCCAGAAAGGCAAGTTGCCATTAGTGTGCTCTAGCAAGATTCCAATGAACCTTTCAAGAGAACCAAGTATTGTCCTGTGAAGCATTATTGGAACATGCTTTTCGCCATCTTTTCCAATGTACTCTAGCTTGAATCTTTGTGGCATTTGGAAGTCAAGCTGAATAGTAGCTAACTGCCATTCTCGTCCAAGAGAATCCTTGATATGAAAGTCGATTTTCGGCCCGTAAAAAGCGCCGTCTCCTTCATTTATCTTATATTGCTTGCCTGTTTTTTCAAGAGCTCTTTTCAAAGCGTTTTCTGCCTTGTCCCAAATCTCGTCGCTACCCATTGCTTTTTTAGGCTTTGTTGACAATTCCATTGTGTAGTCAAAGCCGAATACTGCATAAATTTCTTCAACTAAATTAATCACTTTTCGTATTTCATCTTGCAACTGCTCTTCAGTGCAGTAAATGTGAGCGTCGTCTTGAGTGAATTGGATTACCCTGAATAATCCGGATAAAACACCTGACAATTCAACCCTATGAACTACCCCCAGTTCAGACATCCTAAGTGGAAGCTCTTTGTAGCTTCTGCTTCTGCTTTTATAGACAAGTATTCCTCCCGGACAATTCATTGGCTTCACTGCAAAGTTTCTATCCTCATATTTTGTAGTGAAAATGTTATCCTTGTAATGCTCCCAGTGTCCAGAGGTTTTCCATAGAATGTCGCTCATTACTTGGGGGGTGAGTATTTCCTGGTATCCTGCTTCAACATGCTTTTTTCTCCAAAATTCAATTAACTTGTTTCTTATTACAAGCCCTTTCGGGTGCCAGAATACCATTCCAGGAGCTACGTTGTAGAAGCTGAACAAGTCAAGGTTCTGCCCAATTATCCTATGATCGTTTGGCTTGAGTTTTTCCTTGCTGAGAGTTGCTTTTGAAATTGTTTTCAAAAGCTTTTCAGGGTCGTATGACTCAACTGCTTCTTGTTTTTTTTCAGTTGAAATTTGCCTGCTTAGTTCAGATAAAGGATGTCCTTTGCATGAAACAGTGAATGCCTTGTACCATCCAAATGGAGCTCTTGTTACTTCGTATGCTTTTTTCTTCAATTCTTCTTCTGCTTTTTTAAGAATTTCAAGAGCTGCCTCTGGCTTGCTTGGGTTTGAAGACAAGTGAACCCATGGATAAAGGATTATTTTTTTGGTATTTACTTGGCTTGCTATTTTTTCAATTTCGTCTAAGTATTTTGGAATTATTGACTCGTCGTCTCCTTTTTCAACGCTTGTGAAAACAACAAGACATTCTTCTACTCTCTTTTTTTCTTTCTCTGTTACTTCCTCTGCTCCTTTGAATGCCTTTTTTTTCGGCTCGAATTCAAGGAAGTCAGAGTGCACGCTTAAGAATCTCATTGGGTATTACCTCTTGCTAAATTAATTTATTCTTTGAAGTTCTTAATAAAAGAGTATGTGGAGGGAATTCAGCGAGCATGAGGCAATGCAAGCTCTTTCAAAATACGGAGTGTTTGTATTGACTCCTCAGAGGAGAAAATTGCTTGGGAATGCTTTGCTTAATCTTGAAAATGATTTTATTGACTTGAACACTGCCAAAATACAGTTGAAAAAGCAGATTTTGTTCAACAAGAGAATCATTGATGCTTTGAATAAAGCAAGTGCTGATAAGAGGAATGAGGAAATTTTTAAGTTAAAGAATTTGAAAGTAAGGTTAGCTGAAATTTAATTTTTTTTAAATTTAGAGTAGAAAGAGTGTATTTTTTCAGCTTCTTCTCCTTGTGGGATTATTCTATGGTACTTGTCTTCAATTAATTTTTTCTTATTCAATTTTTCCCATTCTTCTGCTGGAATGCTGTACTCTCTCTGTACTTTGTCGCGGTATAATTCAGGTAGGACATTGAAAGCGCAGAAAGGAACAATTCTTCCATCTGGCATCGCGTAGTGAATCACGCATCTCTTGACTCTTTCCACGTCATAGTTGTAAGGATCCATGAAGTGCATCATGCCAACAAACAAGGAGTTGTGATGAAACTCTCTTAAAGAGTCATAATTGCCTCCTGTAAGCGCACTTAGCAGCATTTTTGTAACTTTTAATTGCTTTGGCTTTTTTTCTTTATCTACGAATTTTCCAAGTGATTTAAGAAGCTTGGCTTGAACAAGAAGCTTGTTCTTATTTGATTGAATTTCCTCCCTTGCTTTGTCCAAGTATTCAAAGAAGCCGTCAACATCAATGAACCTTGTTATTGGAAGTAAACCTCCATCTTCTTTTCTGAAAATGTAAGTCCCTAAACCACACGCAAAATGAGAGGACAGCCTGTATCTTTTTCCTCCTTTTAGTGTTTCAATAAAATCAGTTATTTTAGAAGCGCAGGGAATAGTGTAAAAGTCCTCCTTTCCAACTTGTCCTTCTGTTTGCTCTTCTATTCTTTTAACAACCCCTGGTATTGTTATTCTTTGTTTTTCTCTTTCAGATGAAGGCATCATGCCAACGAGAGAAACAGGTTGGTAAACAACTCCTCTTACAGTATCAATATTTCCAGCTGCAAACCTAAGTATGTCCCCCAATTGATCGTCATTTACTCCTCTTATGACAGTTGGCACGAGCACAATTCCTGCATTTGCTTTTCTGAAGTTTTCAAGAGCTTTCGGAAACTCCCAATAATTCTTAGGATTGGATTCAGGGGTCATTCCATCAAAGCTGGTGTAAAAAACATTGGCTCCTGCTTCAACTAATTCTTTTGCAAGATTTTCTTTTCTTGAAATGTTAATACAGTTAGTGTTTACCTGAACATGGTCAAATCCCATTTGTTTAGCCATTCTTATTATGTCAGGCAGGTCTTTTCTCATGGTTGGTTCTCCGCCTGTCAATTGTATTGCATTATTCGGAATTGGTTTTTGGTTTTTAAGATTCTCAAACATTTCCCTAATCTGCTCAATTGAAGGCTCGTAAACAGGCTGATTCTGCCTTTGGTAAAAAAAGCAGTACCAGCAGGATAAGTCGCATCTGTTAGTCATGACAACATTAGCAAGGGCAGAATGGGATTTGTGAAGAGAGCATAAACCGCAATCAAGCGGGCAGTTTATTTGTTCCTTTGGTTTTTTAATCTGGGGGTTTTCTAACTCAACTCCTTTCATGTCAGCATACTTCTTTGCCTTCTCATACATTTCATAATCTTCCCAGTAAACATCAATTGTTTCACCATGTTCAGGGCAAGTTTTTTTAATCCAAACCTTGCCTTTGTCTTCATAGATGATGGCATCTACTAACATTTTATCAAATTTTTTTTCAGCAACGCAACTTGGGCAAAGAGATTTTGTATGATCAAGGATTCTCATTACTTAGCACCTTAATTCAAACTTAAAATTTAGTAGTTCTCTTTTTATCTTTTGAAGTATATAAATTAAATGGGTAATTTCAAAAAGGAGGTAGGAAAATGAAACAAGTTACTTTAAAGATAAAAAACGAGAAAGGAGAGTTAAATAGGATATGCGAGACTCTTGGAAAAAAAGGCATAAATATTATTACAATGCTTGGAGGGGGAGTTGATAACAAGGGTTTTGTTCATTTGATTACTGAAGATGAACGAAGCGCAGTGAAGGCATTTGAACTTGAGGGTTATTCACCTGAAACAAGTGAAGTTTTAACTGTTAAGATACAGGATAAGCCAGGGGAGCTTGCTAAAATAACTAGAAAATTCGCGCATTACGGAGTTAATGTCAACTGGGTTTACTTGATTACAAGAGAAAGAGGGGAAGTTACTCTTGGTTTTCAAGTTGATGATTTGAAAAAAGCAAAAGAAGTGATTGAGAAATGATTGAAGTTGAAAACAGGGGAAAGAAAAAGAGAGTAAGAGGTGTGAAAGACGTCGCTTCTCTTTTTGAAAAATTGAAGCTGAATCCGGGTGAGTATGTTGTAAGCGTGAATGGAAAAATAGTTTTAGAGGATGAAAAATTAAAGGAAGGAGATAAGGTTAAGCTTTATCCTGTTGTAAGCGGTGGTTGATTTTTAAATGAAGTGCGTGAAATGCGGCAAAAAAGCAGTTGTTTACATTCCTTATGCTTCAAAGGCCTTCTGCCATTCTTGTTTTGTAAAGTATTATGAAAAAAGAGTGAAAAGAACAATTGCTAAACACAAGATGTTTACTAAGAAAGATTTAATTGGAGTTGGAGTAAGCGGAGGCAAGGACAGCATTGACTTGCTTTATGTGCTGAACAAGCTTGGCTACAATGTAGTTGCAATTACAATAGATGAAGGTATTAAAGGTTACAGGAATGAGACAATTCCTTTTGTAAAAAAGCTGTGCAAAGAAATTGATGTGCCTCTGCATATCTACTCCTTTAAAGAAGAAATTGGAAAAACACTTGATGAGATTGTGAAAAAAAAGAAGAGGCATGCTTGCAGTTACTGCGGAGTGTTCAGAAGGCACTTGCTTAACAAGGCTGCGCGTGAGCTTGGATGCAATTACTTGGCTGTGGGGCATAATTTGGATGACGAAGCGCAGACTATCATGATGAATTTTTTCCACTCTGAATTAGATAGGATGGCTAGAAGCGGTGCAGTGACTGGAGTCACTAAAAGCGATTTGTTCGTGCCTAGAGTCAAGCCATTGAGGGAAATAAGTGAAAAAGAGAATGTTGTTTATGCCTTGCTGAAAGGATTGGAGTATGATGACATGGAATGCCCTTATGTGACGAATTCTCTGAGAGCTGATGTAAGAGAGTCTCTTAATTTTTTGGAAAACAAGCACCCTGGAATTAAAATTGGATTGCTTCATAGTTTTGATAAAATGCTTCCTTTTTTGAAAGAAAATTTTGGAAAAGAACAGAAGCTGAAAAAGTGCAAAGTGTGCGGGGAAGTCACTGCAGGAGAAGTATGCAAAGTCTGCGAGTTCATAAAAGAGACAAAATAAAGTTATTAATTTATTTTTTCTTTGACTATTTTCGCAATAAGGGAACCGCTTGCTTTTCCTCTGTATTTCTTCATCATCTCGCCCATTATAATATTGAATGCTTTTCTTTTGTCTGACAAGTCAATTGATTGTTCCTTGATTGTATTTTCAAGATATTGCTTTAGTTCTTTTTCTGTAGCTACTTCCAGGTTTTCTTCTTTTAGTCTTTCATTTTCAGTCAAGTAAGTAAGCTTTTCTTTGATTGCTTCTTTTGGCAGTCCTTTTTCAACAAAGTCAAACAAGTTAATTAGTTTTTCTTCTGTTATTTTTGAAACATCTGCTCCTTCTCTTTTCAATTCCTTCAACGTTTCTTCAACAACAGAAACTATTAAGTTAGGCGTCGCTATTTTCGCTTTTTCATATTTTTCAATCAATGGCAGAAGAAGCTTTAGGTTTTTTGAAGTAACTACTTTTTCAGCATAATCTTCTTTCAATCCTTTTTGAACAAGCTCTTGCTTCAACTCTTCTGGCTTTTTTGAAATCTGGTTTTTGATTTTTTCAATCCTCTCCCTTGTTATAACCACTGGAGGCACATCTGTTTCTGGGTACATTCTATGTTCTCCTGAAATGAATCTCATGAACCTTGTTGTGCCATCTGGCATTACTTTTCTTGTCTCTTCAGGTACGCCATCAAACACCATGTTAATCCTCTCATTTATTTTGATCAAAGCATTTGTAATCTGAGAAGGCTTGCCTGTTATTAATATGACTGCATCTTCTTGTTTCAAGTTATGCTCGTCGTATATTTTTTTCATTTCTTTTTCTAACTCGTATTTTTTCATGTCTTCATCGCTGTGAATGATTCCTTTCAAGCCAAATGTTTTTGCAATGCCCGCTAATTCTGTGCCAAACCTGTAATTGTCGCACAACTCGAATCCAAGGACTCCTTTGAAGTTAGGAAGCACTAAGCCATAAACTTTTTCTTGTTTGCGTAAAGCGTTTTTTATCATCTTGTTTTTAGTATCTTTAAATATTGAAGTGAATGACTGCACTTCATAACTTCTTTTTTGTATGTTTCTTTCAGTGAATTTTTCTTTTAGTTTCAGCAAGTTAATTTGCCTCTGAACTTCTAATTCAATTACTTTCGAAAGCAGTTTCAAGTCCTGAAGTCCTTTTGCTTCTATTCTTGCTCCTTGTTTTATTGAAATGTTAACATCCTGTCTTATTGTGCCAAGTCCTCTTTGCACTTTTCCAGTTACCCTCAACAGTTTTCCAAGTTCAAGCGCAACTTCCTGCACTTCATTTGGGTTTAATTCCATTATCCCTGTTGCTATTTCAACAAGAGGGATGCCAAGACGATCCAGCCTGTAGTTTTTGATTCCTTTGTCTTCTTTTATTATGCCAGCTGACTCTTCTTCTATGAATATCCCTGTTATTGGAATTTCTCCGAATTTGCTTTCAAGTTTACCGTTGCCACTTAGCATTGCTGTCCTCTGAAACCCTGAGGTGTTCGAGCCATCTATGACTATTTTTCGCATTACTTGAAGCTCGTCAACTAAATCTGCTTCTAGAAGAAGAGCAATTTCAATTGCAGTGTCAAGCGCTTCTTGATTTATTTCATGAGGGGGTTCTTCGTCTAATTCAACTAGGCATGTTGACTTGTCGTAGGAGTTATATTTGAATGTCTTGTTTTTCAAGAATTCAAGTTTTGTTGTTTCATCTATTTCTCCAAGTTCCCCTGTTACTGGCCTTAGTTTTCTGAGTGTTTCTAATGTTGGTTTTTCTTCTTGCACTGACTCGCAATTGCAGAAAAGCTTGTGAGTATCCAATCTTTGGTGGAATTCAAGCCCTGTTTTTAACCCGAGTTTTTTGTAGTCAGTCATTTTTATTTTCCCTTTTGCTGGTTTTTCAGAATTCTTTTTTTATTTTTTCCATTAATGCATCAATTAGTTCATACAGTTCTTCGAGAGTGCCTTGGTTTTGCATTTTGTAGTCAGCCATTTTCAGCACGTCCCCTAATCCCTTGTTGTGTATGTCTCTCTTGTCTCTGGCATTGAATAATTCTTCATTGTCAGGGTCTTTTTCATTTCTTCTTTTGAACCTCGTGGCAGGGCTTGCATTGATTTCAATTAAAACAAAGTTGAGGTGCTCGTTTCTTATCATATCAACTTCTTCTGGGCTTCTGAATCCCGTAATTACATAATCTTCGTTTTCTTTTATTTTTGAATTTATTATTTTTGCAAGCACTGCTCTTCCTTGCTCTTGTCTTAACTCGTCTCCTAGTATTGAGAGGGAAATTTTGTCTTTTTCTATTCCTCTCTTCTCTGCTTCTGCGAACAAGGCATCTCTTGCAAAATCAAGGTGCTTGAAGCCGTATTTTTTTTCTAGATAATTTGCTACTGTGTCTTTTCCACTTCTAGCAAGCCCTGTTAATCCAATTATCATATTTACAACTCCTTTAGTACAAGAAAGTTCCTGTTTTTGTTTTTTCTGTTATTTCCCCTGCATAGTTTTCAAGCATTTTTTCTTTAACATTTTTTTGGTTCGTGCCAAGCAGCCAGGATAACTTGATTAAAGCTGTTTCTGGAAGCATGTCTTCTAAGAAGATTACTCCTGCTTGCTTGTATTCCCTTGCTTGGGAATAAACATAGGGGTTGAGTCTTCCGTATATTGTTTGAGGCGCGAAGCAGATTATCATTCCTTTTTCAATTGCTTTTTTCACATAAGGCATCCAGTTTTTGCTTTGCTCTTTTGTTTCGAGGGGGATTTGCCCGAGTCCTGTTGCTTCTATTATCAACCCATTATACCCTTTTTCCATGTAAAAGTCAATTATTTCAGGGTCTGAGTTTGGATGCGCTTTGATTAAGGCAACTTTTTCTTCCATTCCTATTAATGCTTTTGGCTTTGATTTCTTGTCTGATTTTTTATATTCTTGAAGTGGCTTTACGCCTTCTTGAGTTACTTCTGCTATTGGGTAATCGTTTATGGGACGGAATGCGTTTCTTTTGCTTGTGTGCATTTTCCTTGCTTTCGTTCCTCTTATGAATATTCCTTTGTCGTCTGATGAGCTTGAGTGCATGCAGATTCCAACTTCTCCTATGTCTGAAGCTGCTATTTTTGCTGAGAATATCAAGTTGAGGAAGGCATCTGATGAAGGCCTGTCTGCGCTTCTCTGTGCCCCTGTTAAAATGATTGGTTTTCTTGTTTCATGGAACATGAAGGAGAGTGCTGCTGCTGTGTAATGCATTGTGTCTGTGCCGTGGGTTATGATAACTGCATCTGTTTTTTGAAGTTCTTTTTCAATTGTTTTTGCCAGTTCTATGTAGTCCTTGAATGACATGCTTTCGCTCATTCTGTTGAAAGGTTGTATTATGTCTGTTATTTCTATGGTGTCATTTAATTCAGGAACTGATGAGATTAATTCCTCTGGAGTGATTAGTGAAGTGACTCCTCCTGTTTCATAGTCTATTTTTGAAGTGATTGTCCCTCCTGTTGTTATTATTGAAACTTTTGGCTTAAGTGAGCTTGTTTTATTTTTTGTTTTAGAGTGAATTTTTTGTTTTTCCTGCTGCTTGGTTGAATTTAGTTTTTGTATCTTCATTTCATCAGAGTATTTTATTCCTATATTGTATCCATTTTTCAATTTCAGGATTATCATGTTTGGGTTGTTGAGTTCTGTTGAAGGCATGAGCTTGCCTTCATAGCTCTTGCTTTTTAATGAAATTTTTATTTCATTTCCTATGCTTATTCCCTGCAGTGCTTTTTTTATTTTTTCAGAGTACATTTTAAATTACCTTTTTTTGCTTATTTTCATTGTTTTTGAATGTCCTGATTGAAAAAAATTGAATTTAAAGGTAACTGAGGAGTGATAAAAAGGAGTAAAAGGGTTGCATGATTATTGGCGTGACTGAGAAGCCTTCTTCAAATGCTTTTAGTTTTGAAGAGATTGTGGGGGTTGTTCTTAGGTGTATTTTGATTATTCCTGCTTCTTCTCCTGTGCTTGTTTCAAGTTTAAGTGCAATGTTGTAATCTCCTTCTTCGCTTGGGTTTACTGTTAGCATTGCTGTTTTCTTGCCTTTTCCATTGAATTTTATTTCAGGCATGTGTGTCCATTTTAGAGGGAAGTTTATTGAATCTGTTATTCTTATTTTTTCTTCTGCAATTGATTCACTTATTATTTCAACTGGAATTTCAATTTTTTCTCCTGCTTTTGAAGAGAATGAGTCAGGGTAGGAGAAGGAATATAAGTTTTTTGAAACGTTCATTGTTATCTGTCTTTGTTCGGGCATGATGTATAAAATGTTGTTTTGAAGAGTCACGTTAAAGGAAAGCATTCCTGTTGGATGTTGTTCCGGTATTTTAATCCATGTTGTTATTTGGTTTCCTTCTATTGTTTCATTGATTAGAAATTGTTGTGGGATTACTGCTTTTTCCCAAAATATCGTTTTTTTGTTTCCGTTTGGCCCTGTTTCTCTGCTGAAAACTAGTTTGAGTTCTTGGCCTGGTGAAATTTTTCCAAGGTATAGGCTGTCATTGAAGGTTTTTTCTATTGGGTGTAAGATGGTTACTTCTGCCATTGAAATTGATACGAGCAATAGCAGTGTTAGGATGATTTTTTTTCCCATATAGTTAATTATTAAGGCTTAAAGCGTATTTATTAGTTTAGTTTGTAGTAGATGAGTGAAACCGCTAGGAACAAAACTAAAACAGCAAGGTAATTAAAACCAGGAGCAGAAACAATAATAGGAGTACCAGCACCAACAGTCAAAGAATAAGAAGTAGTATAAGCAGTATTAGAACCATCATTTGAACTGAAATAATAAGTATGAGTCCCCTGAGACAACTGAGTAACATAATAATAAGCCTTCCCATCACTCGTCGTCGTATCGCTTGAGTCAACTTCACTCATGGTATAAACCACGCCGTCAATAGACACTGAAACACTCTGAGAATCATTATCCAAATCAGTAACAGTAACACTAAAATTAAAAGAAGTGTCAGAATTACCAGACGAAGGAGAGACACTCGCATCAGTCAAAATAGGGGGATTAGACCCAGCAGAAGAATTCACAACCTGCACAGCACCAGAATTACTCAAACCAGTCAAAGCAAAATAAGTCACACCTCCAACCTCAGTAGTATTAGCAGAAACCAAAGAATAACCAGCTCCAGTACAATCACTTTCAGTCACAATTGCCTTCAAATCAGCAGCAGTAACAGTTGAAGAATCAGCCACACACACCTTAGTTGCAGTAGTATTGCTATATTTTAGATAGAGAGTCTTCGAACTAGCTTGAGAGTTGTTAGCATCACTCAAAGGACTAGTCAAAACATAAGCCCTGTCATCACTATCATTAACACCAGCCTCAGCAACCCAACCACTATAATTAGGCTGAACAGAAAAATCAATAGGAATAACAGCAACCAACGTCGAACCATTATAAACAGAAACATTCGAATTCTCATAAACAGGCGTAGTTGACACATCAGTACCATCACTCAACTTAAAAGATAACCCTGAAGCCACGCCAGTCAACTGAGTACCGTAGCTTATGTTTATGTTTGAGAGGGTTATGTAAGCAGGTGTTCCTGTTGAGAGGTTTAATTGAAGGTTGGTGTCTGTTGTAAAAACGTCTTGGATGGTTTGTGTTAAGTTGGCTGTTGCTGTTCTTAATTCTGCCTTTGAATTGTTCCAGTTTTTTTCATCTTCGAAGCCAAGTGAAACCCAGTTTGGATAACCGTAGTATCTTATGAATGTCATGTTGTCTCCAACTGCAAATGAGAGAGTGTCTGAATAATGATCAACTGTCCACAATGTTTTTGTGGTTGGTGAGGAAACGTTTTCCCATATTTGATTATTTGTTGATTTTGTTTCAATTATTGTTCCTTGTTCTCCTACTGCTATTGCTCCATCTCTTGAAACAGAGGGTTTTTCATAATAAAAATCAATGCTATATAAAGCGACTCCAGATACAGGACTTGTTATGCTACTCCATGTATCTGTATCCCCTGACCTTTTTATTATTGTGCCATCATCCCCTACTGCATAGGCATAATCACTGTTTGTTGAAACATCTAACAAATGTTGAGTTGTTGGAGAAGTTGCTTCTGTCCAATTTGTTGTATTCCATTCAAGTATGTGCCCTCCACTTCCCACTGCAATTGCCAATTCTGAAGGATTGGTTGTTGAGAAAGCTACGCTGTAGAGGGTTGTGGAAACAGAGGGGATGGTGTCTTCATTCCAATCAGTGCCATTGAATTCAAAAATTTTAGCTTGTCCTATGTTGTTAGCTCCTACTGCAAAAGCATGGCTTGAATTAAAAGGGTCTATATCCACGCCATAAAGGGTTATTGAGGAATCAAGGGTTTTATTGTCACTCCATGCTGTGCCATTGAAGAAGGAGATTAAGTTAGGAGAATCAAGGTAATCTACTGCAAATCCATAAGTCAAGTTGTATAACATCATTCTTGTCGCATCAAAGTTCTGTACAAAAGCCCATGCTGAGCCGTTCCATTTGAAAAAAGTGGAAGGGTTAGAGCTTCCACTTCCTCCTGTTCCAGGAGGGTTTCCAACAGAATAAGCAAGTGAAGTGTTGTAAATCATTATGTCATACATTGTTTCTGATTGGTTTCCGAAAGTTGAGTTAGTCCAGTTTGCAACTGGCTGCGCTTCTAAGTCAAAATAAGCATACTGCACTGAAGCGTTTTTAGGTAGTGTTATCCACATTGAAGCATTGCTTCCTGCTTCAGTAAAATTGAATGTTTTTGAAGTTGTTGAGTCATTGAAAGTTGTTATTGAATAAGAGAAAACGCTTATTGAAAGCATTATCAAGATTAAAATTGCTTTTTTCATGTCTTGTAATCACCTTTAACTTTTTTAAGATTCTTGTAAAAAACTGCTTTATACTGCAAGTTTTGTTTAATAAGAAACCATAATGCATTTATAAAACTAATTATATATCTGAAAAGAAAAGATTAGAGGAGAGGAATTAGCTTGTTTTGATTAGAGTGTTTATTGAGTTTACTCCTTTAAGTGAAGTGAATTTTTCTTCAACTATCTCTTTCAGTTCATTAATGTCCTTACATAAGAGTTCTATGATTAAGTCATATTCTCCGATTGCTTTGTTTATTTTTTCAACTTGTTGTATTTTTTCAAATTTTTGAATTACTTTGCTTATGTCTTCAGGCACGCAGTTTACAAGAAGAACTGCATTTATTTTCTTGCCTATTTTTTCGTTGTCAATGTTTATTGAAAAGTTTTTAATGACTCCCTGTGACACTAGCTTGTCTATTCTTTTTTTAACTGCTACGTCTGACAAGTCAAGTTTTTTTCCCAAGTCAGTGTAAGAGATTCGTGAGTCTTTCTTGAGAAATGAGATTATTTTAAGATCTGTTTCATTTAATTCCATACTTCTTTTATTTAAGTTGTGGTTAAATAAAAAACATGACTGTTTCGCCTAATATTGTGATTAAAAAATGCAAGCAAGCTGGAGTTAGTTTCTGGGCTGCTTCTGAAGCAGCTGTTAAGCTGAAAAATGAGCTTGATGGATTGAATGAAAAGCAGTTGGTTAAAAAGATAACAAAGGTTTTAGAAGAGATTGATGAAGAGCAAGCGAATCAGTTTAAAGACTATCACTCAATTAAGGTAAGGACTTCAAAAAATGTGATAGAGCATTTTGATAAGAAAAAAATAGCTGAGTCTCTTGTAAGAGAAACTAAGATACCAAAAGCAGTTGCAGAGGATATTGCAAGTGATGTTGAAAGGGATATAAGAAGGTTTCAGCTGAAAGACATTTCATCTTCTCTTATAAGAGAAGTTGTGAATGCTACTCTTTTGCAGAAAAAGCTGTTCAATGCAAAAATGAATTACTCTAGGATAGGGCTTCCTGTCTATGATATTAAAAAAATAACTGAGAATAGAAGGGAAAGGAACCCCTCTCTGATGAATTATCTTTTTGGAAACAAGGTAATGGAAGAGTATACTTTAACCAAAGTAATGCCTAAGAAGATTAAAGAAGCTCACTTGAATTCAGACATTTACATCCATTCCTTAAGTGACTTCATTACAAAACCTGAGTCAATTCAAAACAACTTAATGCATTTTCTAAAAAATGGTTTTTCATTAAATGGAGTGATTACAACAGGCCCTGCCAGGAAACCAACAGTAGCAGTTTTGCATGCAGCAAGAGCTCTTTTAACTTCAAGAGACTATGCTTCAAAAGGAGTTGGCTTTGACCACTTTAACATACTAATAGCTCCTTATTTGAAAAACAAGAGCTTGAAGGAAGTTAAGCAAACTGCGCAGACTTTCTTGTATGAAATAAACAGGAAGTATTACGCTGATAATTCTTTTACAATAAACTTACAAGAAGAAATTCCTAAATTTTTGAAAAAAACAAAAGCAGTGTCAGTAGGAGGGGAATTCAAAGGAGCATATGAAGATTATGAAGAAGAAGCCGGGAAATTTATGAAAGTCTTACTTGAAGTCATGGAAAAAGGAGATTACGCTAACACAAGATTCAAATGGCCGAACATAGCTATAAAATACAAGAGGATAAATGCAAAAATGAAAATCCCAAGAGGAGCTTACTTGATTAAACAAGATACAGGGAACAAGTCCCTGGTGTATAACAGCGTTATTCAGAACAAAATTGAAGCCTCGGGAGTAATGCAATCAGTTTCAATTAACTTGCCTAAAATTGCAAAACTATCGAAAAATGAAGGGGATTTCTACAATCAACTGGAATCAATGATAAACTTAGCTGAAAAAGTAATCTTAATAAAAAAAGCACAGATGCAGGACATAATGCAGACAGAAACTTACTCATTCCTTTCAAAGAGCAGTTACTTGAAAATAGATAACATGCAGAACAATATCCTCTTAACAGGCCTTCCTCAATCAGTTCTCATACTCTCCAACTCCCCTGACTTCAAAAAAGAGCAGTTGAAACAAGCAATAAGCATAAGCAGGTTCTGCGGAAAAAAATTAAGAGAACTGAACAAAAAAGACAGCTTGAACTTAAAACTAGGTGAGTCACATGATTCTGACACCCTGACAAGGTTCTTAGCTGCAAACAAAGCTCTTGGCATAAACATGGACTTATCCTCAGGACTTGTGTTAAATGGAAGCAATGAAGAAGAAAAAGAAGAAGCATACTCAAGCTTACAGCCATTATATGAAGCAGGGGCATTCTACGAAGTGAACAGCAAAAAAATTACAAAATCTAAGGATTTCTTATTTTTGAAGACGTTTTAGTTAGAAAAAACAACCTGTTTGTTATTATAGAAAATAAGTGTTAACTAACTTAACTATTTTCAAAAGGTTTTGAAAGGTGTTCACATGTTGTTTGTACTCACTTTGAATGTTGATGGAAAAGAAATCAAGGCTTATTCAAAACTTCCTATTAATGAATGAAACATTATGCTTCAATGAATTTTTTCACCCAGCCAAAGGAAACTGCAAAAGCAGTTTCCTCTTTTTCTCTGAATATTTTAAAAAACTTGTTTAAATATTGGGATCAATTAATAAAGCAGGAAAAGACAGGTTAATAATAAAGAATTTGCTTAAATTAACAAAGGTGTTTCTGTAAAATGAAATTGCTCAAATTAGCATTGTTGATAATACTTCTTAATGCAGTTGTTTTTTCAGTTGAAAATTTCGGCGCTTACGGAGACAAGTTTTTAATAAGAGCAGATAGTTATGTCCTGAAGCTTCCTCAGAATTTGGCTGACAGGGCAGTTGTAAACAACGGCTATGAAATCAACTTAATTCCCTCAGTAAGCATTGACGGAAAATCATTTACAATTGCCCCTTCTATCCAGCAGGGCATGGTTTCAGGTTCAAAAAGCAGTTACAGCTTCAAAGTAAGCACTGAAAAAGAGGGCATGCAGATTGAAGAAAAAGTAAGAATAGAAGGAAAAAAGATAGTCTCTGAAGTCACTTTCAAAAGCAAAAGAGAAAAAGAAGCAAGGGTTTCTATTTACTTGCCTTTGGTTTTTGAAGACAAGAAGATTATTTTCTTAGCAGATAACTACAAGAACAACAGCAGATACTTAGTGGTTACTGACACTGATTTTGAAGGGAGCTCATTAGGTGTGAGTTTTTCGCAGCCAATAGACTTAAAAAACCAGCGTCAAATCACTTTGAACACAAGCGATTACAGCGTTAAATCTGAAGAAAGGGAATTGAAGAAAGGGCAGTCTTTTTCAATTAAAGTAGTGTACTACCCTTTCAATTTGCAGCTTAAGAGAAAAACAAGTTTTCCTTTGGCTTATTCTTGTTTTTTAGAAAACAGTTTTGTTAAGACAAGCGGGGCAGTGGAAGAATTTGGTTCAGTTGATGACAAGCTGAAGCAGGTTTTAGATGAATTAAGTGAAACAAGCAGAAGTGGAACAGGAGAGTTTGTAAACGAGCATGATGTCAATTTAAATTCATTATCTGACAGTTTGGATTACAGCATTTATGCTAAGAAGAAATTGGCGCTAGAGGGAGTGCCTGTTAAGTTAGTGATAGGCAAGAAAGGAAATTTTAAGTATGCTTGGGTTTCTGCTTACTTGGGAAAATGGGTGGACATTGACGCGTTCAAGGCAGTTGAAAAAAAGCCAGTTGGTTACAGGATTGTTTTCACAGAACCTGAGTTAGAACTGCATACTTATTCAAACAAGCCATTGAACAGGAACATTTACTTGTCAACAGTATGGCTTAAAAAAACACAAGAAAACAATTTTTTATCCTACCTCATTTTTCTTCTA
Source organism: Microcaldota archaeon (assembly GCA_964643685.1). Taxonomy (GTDB): domain Archaea; phylum B1Sed10-29; class B1Sed10-29; order B1Sed10-29; family JAJRYS01; genus CAZXTN01. The sequence continues at coordinate 44,017 of CAZXTN010000004.1, read as the reverse complement.
GTAACAGGAGCAGCAGTAACTTTGTTCATAAACTTGAAATCAAAAGCAATTGAAAAAAGAATAGAAACTCCTGGTATTGAAAAACAGGATTTGAATGGAAAATATGAAATACTTAAAGAGGAAAAAACTGAACAAGAGTTCATAAATGAAATTTTCAGTGAAATAAAAAAAAGCAATGGCGAAGTTAATTTAGAAAAGATAGCTGACAAGTTCCATTACTCCAAGGAACTTGTTTCATTCGCAATTGCTTATTTAATAGACAATAGATTCATTAGAAGAACTGGGGAATCAGCTGTCTTAGAAAAAAAGAACGCTGTGAAATTCAGTTTGAAGCAAAAAATAGCAGTTGCAGTGATAAGCATAAGCGCATTAATTTTAATAATTTACCTGCTTATTTAAAAAAAGGAGTTAGATGAGGCTGAATTTTCTAGCAACTTTAGCTGGGTCCTGCCAATAGTTTTCAACAATTTTTTTAATTTTAATTGAGTCAAAAATTTTCTTGTCAACCATTGCTTGAAGCACAGAGGACCTTAAAGTAAGCTCGTCTTTCAAATCTTTTTTATTAAACCCTGTTAAGAAAGAAAGCTTTTCAAAAATTTCAGAAGGCAAGTTGGTTCTATAAGCCTTGTCTTTTTCTCTGTTGAAAGAAAAAACGTCATTAAGAAGAACATGGTCTCCCATGACCCTTACTTCTGAAACCTGCATTATCCTCCTAATCAAGCCTACCCTTGGCCAGTAAATCCTATGCTGCATTATAATCAAATCAAGCAAAGAGAACATTGAAACAGGAACGCTCATCGGCTCTGACTGGAGCCTTAGCAAAGTTTCTTTTGCTGAATTAGCATGCAAAGTACTCATCACACCCTGATGCCCAATATCCATTGCAGTGAACATTGACAAAGCTTCCTTGCCCCTGACTTCTCCTACAATCACCCTGTCAGGACGCATTCTAATAGCATTTTTCAACAAGTCATCAAGACTAATTTCATCTTCTTCTTTAATGCCCATCCGCGCTTCCAATTGAATCCAATTTTCCCTGTCATACAAATTCAACTCAAGAGTATCTTCAATAGTAACAATCCTCTCTCTAGTTGGAATAAACACGCTTAAAGCATTCAAAGTAGTTGTCTTACCACTTCCAGTTCCTCCTGCAATAATCAAATTCATAGGAGAAACCATCATTCCATCAACACACATCCATAAAAAAGCAGCAAGTTCAGAAGTTAAAGTTCCGTTTGAAATCATTTCAGTAATTGTAATAGGCCTTCTTCTGAACTTCCTTATAGTAATAGTAGAGCCCTTAGGAGAAATTAAAGAAAGAGTTGCATTGACTCTTGAACCGTCAGGCAAACGAGCATCAAGCAGAGGCATTTTTTCATCAACTTCTTTTCCAACAAAAGAGCCTATCCTCTTAATCAAAGCACGAATATCCTTTTCAGATTCAAACTGCACGTCAGTCCTGCACAAGCCAAGAGTCCTGTCAAAAACAAAAATAGGCTTCTTAGCTCCATTAACCATTATCTCCTCAAGCTCATCATCTTCAAGCAAAGGAGTCAACACGCCAAAACCAAAAAGACGCTTAACAATCTCCTTAATAATCACTTTCCTGTTCTTCAAATTAGGTGCTATTTTTTTCAAGTAATTGCTCGTCAAAGCAATAACCTTGGCTTCATTTTCTTCATCTAAAAAAGAGTTGATAAAAGGAGTTATCTTCTTATAAAATTCCTTAGTTTCTTCTATGAACTTCTCCTGCTTCTTGTTTTTCAAAAAAAGAGACTGAAGCTCTTCAGTCGAGTACTCATGCAAAGCAGTCTTGTAAACAAGAGAAACAAACTCCTCATCCTTCTTAGGCAAAACCTCTTTCTTCAGGAAGTAATCATTCCACACGCTGCCTTCAAAAATAGTCGCGTTCTTCCTCTCAATCTTTTCACCCATAACTATTAATTAAAAGCTTTTTATATAAATACAATAAGGTTAAAAAAAAAGAAAAAGGGGAAACGCAGGAAATGAAAAAGCTGATTGAAAAAATAATGCCAGGAAAAGAAGAGATAAAAAAAGTGACAAGCATAGCAGACAGCATAATAAAGCAAATAAACAAAGAAGGATACAAGGCAATGCTAGTCGGCTCAGCAGCAAGGGGCACATTCGTATCAGGAGAAAACGACATAGACATCTTCGTATTCTTCCCTGAAAAAACAACAAGGGAAGAGCTTGAAAAAAAAGGAATACAACTAGGAAAAAAAATACTTAAAAGATACAAGCCAACAACACACTACGCAGAACACCCTTATGTAAGAGCAAAAGTAAAAGGATTCTATGTAGAAATCGTGCCATGCTACGAGTACAAAGGAAAAGGCAAGATAAAATCAGCTGTTGACAGGACGCCTCTGCACAACAAGTACGTGCTTGAAAAAATAACAGACAAGGAAAGGCAAGACATAATCCTTCTTAAAAAGTTCCTAAAAGCAAACAAGTTATACGGCGCTGACCAGAAAGTAAAAGGATTTTCAGGATACTTATGCGAACTCCTCATCATTTACTATGGCTCCCTTGAAAAACTAATGGAAGCAGCTGCAAACAAATGGAACAAAAGAATTGAAATAGACATTGAAAAACTAAGAAATGATTACTCTAAATTCAAAGACCCACTCGTAGTCATAGACCCAGTTGACAAGGAAAGAAACGCAGCAGCAGCTGTTTCAAAAACAACACTAAGCAGGTTCATACTCAAAGCAAGAGAATATGAAAAAAACAAAAGCCCTGAAATGTTCAAAGAAAAGAAAATCAAAATCAACTTGAAGGAAAAAACAAAAGGAAGAAACATGATAACAATCAGCTTCAAAGCACCAGACATAATACCAGAAATACTCTGGTCTCAGCTTGAGAAGCTAACTAAAAACTTGAAAGACTTCCTCTATCAAAACGAATTTGACGTCTACAAGACAGGCTACTGGACTGATGAAAAAAAGAAATGCGGAATCGTGCTTGAAATGAAAGAATACGAACTTCCATTATACAAAAAAGCAAAAGGCCCTGAAATATGGGACAAGGAAAACACTGAAAAATTCCTGGAAAAAAACAAAGACTGCTGGGTGCACAGAAGCTTCGTATACTGCTGGAAAAAAAGACAATATACAAAAGCAGTTGAGTTAATAGAAGATTACTTGAAAAAATCGCCTGCAGTTCCATCTTACTTAAAAAAAGAAGCTAAAAAAAGCAAGATAAGAAAAGACAAAAAAGTCACTAAAGAAAAAGAACTGCTGAAATTTTACTTCTCATAAACAAAACGCCCCTGCGGAGAATTTCGCTTGCGAAAAAGTTCAATTGAAGAACTTTTTAAC
>CAZXTN010000004.1:0-40576 GCA_964643685.1 Microcaldota archaeon | reverse complement strand
ACGCCCCTGCGGAGAATTTCGCTTGCGAAAAAGTTCAATTGAAGAACTTTTTAACGCAAATTTGAACTCCGGTCTTAGGCTCCGCAAGCCCACATTCTATCCAGACTAAACTACAGGGGCATCTTAAAAAAAATACATCACAAGGTATATATAGGGTTATTTTTACTAAAATATAATACTTTTAGGCTTTAGACAATAAAAGGAGTGAATGCAAAATGAAAATATGCTCATCATGCAAAAGGGAAGTAACTGACGACTACGTCGAATTCAAATGCCCTTCATGCGGAAAAACAACAATAGTCAGATGCAAAAAATGCAGAGAAAATGTATTACCTTACACTTGTGAAGAATGCGGATTCACAGGTCCTTGAAACAAATCGGAGGTTATGCTCAATGGGAATGGCAATGGCAGTATACAAGATCTACCCAGAAGAAGGCAAAGACATAAATGAATTAATGGAAGAGCTTCAGAAAAACGAAAGAATAAAATCAATTAAAAAAGAACCAATTGCCTTTGGATTAGAAGTAATCAAAATAGGAGTAGTAATGGACGACAAAAAAGACAATCCAGAAGAAATAGAAAAAGAAATAAGAAAAACACCTGGAATAAAAGAAATGGAATCTGAAGGAGTTACACTCATTTCATAAAAACCCCTCCTCTTGTTTTTTTATAATACAACACACATAAAATAAAACCATGATTCAAAAACTAATTCTTGAAAACTGGCGTTCGCATAAACGCAGTGAAATTGAATTCACTAAAGGAACAAACGTCATCATCGGGCAAATGGGCTCAGGTAAAACAAGCTTAATGGACGCAATCTGCTTCGCTTTCTACGGCACCTTCCCTTCACTTAAAGCAAGAAAAGTCAAATTAGATGAAGTGATTAAAAACAAGCCAGTTCAGGAAAAAAAAGCAAAAGTAACTCTTTTCTTTGACATCAATGGTGAAAACTATGAAATTAAAAGAGAAATAGAGCTTGGAAAAACAGCTACAGCAGAACTTAGAAAAAACGGGTTAATAATTGCCGGGCCGCAGAGCCAAAGAGTAACAGAAGAAGTGACAAGAATACTTCAAGTAAACTACGAATTATATTCAAGAGCAGTTTATGCAGAGCAAAACAACATAGACTACTTCCTGCAAATAACAAAATCAGAAAGAAAGCAAAAAATAGACGAGCTCCTGCAAATTTCAAAATTTGAAAAAGCAAAAAAAACCTTAAGCCAGATAACAAACAGGCTGAAAGAAAGAGTGAAAGAAAAAGAAAAGAGAACAACCGCATCAGAGGAAACAAAGCAGATACCTGAACTTGAAAAAGAGCTAACAGAAAAAAAAGAAGAACATGAAAATGAAAAAAAGCAGCAGGAGCAACTTGAAGAAGTGAAAAAAGAAGCAGAAAAAAGGCACGATGAAGAAAAAAAGAAAAAAGAAGAATATGAAAAAATCACTGACTCCCTGAAGCAATTGCTGGGAAAAAAAGAGTATGTTGAAAAACAGTTTAAAGAAAAACAACTTCCTTTGAAAACAGAAGAAGAGATTAAAAAAGAATATGACGAAGTTCTAAAAGAAAAACTCGAAGTAAAAGCAAAAAAAGAAGAGAAAGAAAAAATTGAAAGGCAAAAGGAACAGGCTGAAGCAGAAATCAACTTGAATAAAAAAAGGATAGAAGAATTGTCCTTAAAAATAGCCCAGATATTATTACCTGAAAACATCAGCAAATTAAAAGAAGAAAAAAAGCAAGCGGTAAAAAACTACCAAGAAGAACTAAACAAGATAGAAGGGGAAATTTCATCTAAAAAAACAAGCATAAGCGAAGTTGAAGAAACAATACATCAAGTCGGTGAAAATGACAAATGCCCTGTATGCGAAGCCAAATTAACTCCTAAAAAAAAGAACGAAGTTGTCTCAGTAAAAAAAGAGAGGATAAAAACAATAGAAGGAGAGATAAAGAAACTGCAGGAGAAAAAGGAGAAGATAAAAAAAGAAATCCAAGAACTTAACAATGAAATAGAGCAAATTGAAAAAGAAGAAAGAAAAGCAAACGAGAAAAAGTTGTATGAAGAAGAGAAAACAAAAGCAGAGGAAGCACTTAAAGATTCAGAGAACAGGTTTAAACAAGCTGAAGAGAAATTAAAGGAGCTTAAGATTGAAAAAAGCATTGAGGAACTTGTTGAAAAAGAGCAGTCGTTGAAAAAACAGTTAGATTACTTCAAACTGAAAAAAGAAATTGATGAACTGAACTCTTCAATCAAATCACTCCAGGAAAAAAAAGAAAAAATCAACTACAGCGAAAAAGAGGAAAGAAAAGCATTTGAAGAATTAAAAAACCTTGAATCTGAAATACTAGTTTCTCATCAGAAAATAAAAAGCATTGAAGAGATACTAAAAGAAAAAAAAGCAAGGCTTGAAAACTTAAAAAAGCTTGAAAAAGAAGCTGAAATAAACGCCATGCAATCAGCATACTTAAAAAAGCAGATAGAGTCATTCCAATCTCTTCAAAACGTGCTGAATGCAACGCAAACAAAATTAAGAGAAGAGTTCATTGAAGAAACAAACGCTGCCTTAACTGACATATGGGAAAGAATTTACCCTTACGGAGACTATGTTGAATTAAAATTAGACGTTGACGAATCAGGAGACTACGTGCTCAAATTAAGGACAGTGAACAACAAATGGGTAAATGCAGAGGGCATAACAAGCGGTGGAGAAAGAAGCTCTGCTTCCCTTGCCTTAAGAATAGCTTTTTCATTAGTGTTGACAAAAAACTTATCATGGCTAGTGCTTGACGAACCAACACACAACCTTGATAAAAAAGCAGTTGAAGAACTTGCAAAGACCCTGAAAAAACATTTGCCTTCCTTGGTAGAGCAGATTTTCCTAATTACCCATGAAACAGGACTTGAAAAAGCAGCAACTAGAAACATTTACAAATTAGAAAGAAATAAAGAAACAGAAGAAGAAACAAAAGTGATTACAGAACCTGTCACAGAAAATTAAAAAAAAGCTCAGAGTATTTTTTCAGAAGCCATTTTAACAAGCAAGCCTGCAACTACGTTCCTGCTTGTCTTGCTTGAAAAAACACCTAAACTGTCTAAAAACCTCTTATTGTTTTCAAAATCAGTTGAAATCTTATCAGAATACAATTCATAAATTTCAGCTGCTTTTCTTCTCAAAACCTTGTTAGACAATTTACCCATTCAACCAATCTCCTTTAAAATTCATTCCTTGTTTATATCAAAAACCTTAACAGAGCCATCAGGCATTTCCCTTATAACAGAAATTGGAAGAACCTTCTTCTCCAACTCAATGTTTGCAACATCCTCTGCCCTTAAAACATTTTTTGAAATTTTAACAAGCGCAGGAGCCCCTAAAGAAAGCTGCAACGCCCTTGCAGAAACAATCCTTGTCATTTCAAAACGAGTTAACATTTAAACAATCACCTTTAAAATGAGTGTTAATAATTGTAAATCAATTCATTTATAAACCTAACTCTAAACATTAATTAACAACAAAAGAGTTGAATAAATTAATGGAACTCAAACAAGTAATAATTGTCAGAAAAGACTTAAAACTCACAAAAGGCAAAATGAGCGCGCAAGCAGCGCACGCCAGCTTAGAAGCATACAGGAAAGCAATCGACTTATACCCAACCAAAACAAAACAGTGGATAAAAACAGGAGCAAAAAAAGTCGTGCTTTACATTGAAAACAAAAAAGAACTGCTGGAATTAATGCAGAAAATACCAAGCGAAATCCCCTACAAGCTCATAATAGACGCTGGCAAAACACACTTAGAACCAGGCACAATAACCTGCCTTGGAATAGGCCCATGGGAAGAAGAAGAACTAGACAACATAACAGGGGACTTGAAACTAGTTGACTAAAAAGAAGGTTTTTGAAAAATGGTCACTAATTACAAAAGAGGCTATGCCTTGGAACACAAGACAAAAAAAATACTGGAAGAAAAAGGATGGTTCGTAGTCAGAAGCCCAGCTTCAAAAACACCCACTGACATCTACGCTACAAAAAACGGCGAAAACCTATTCGTGCAATGCAAAAAAACAACAAAAGACAAGACATACATAACAGGATTAAAAGAAATAATAAAACAAGCCAGAGAATACAAAGCCACTCCCTTAATCGCCTACTCCTTCCAAAGAACACCAGTCTACGCACAGGAAATTACAGATGATAAAATAAGCTTGGATAAAAAAGCAAAAAACACTACTTTGAAAAAATACTTGGAAATAAAGGAGATAGAACAAAACAAAGATTACGACAATTCCATGATAATAACCTAAAAGCTTTTAAAGGCAATTAATTAAAAACAATATCACGGTGCAGGGGTGAAAAGCACTGAAAAGCATGAAGTGCTTACAACACTGCACCTAACACTCAAAAAAAGGCTTTCAAAATGCAAATAAAAATAGAAGTAAAGCCAAACAAAAAACAATTCAAAATCACAAGCATGTCAAAAAACAAGCTGGTAATAGAAACAAAATCACCAGCAACAGAAGGAAAAGCAAACAAAGAAATCACTTCAATGCTTAAAAAAATACTCAAAAGCAAGGTTGAAATAATCAAAGGAAAAACAAGCAAAGAAAAAACCTTGTTCATTGAAAACGAAGAAAAACTGCTTGAAATGATTCAAAAAAATGAACAGAATACAAGAAATTGAAAAAATCCTGAAACAATTAAGAGAAGACAAAAACCCAAAACTTGTTGAAGGAAAAAAAGACAAGCAAAATTTAGAAGCACTAAACATTCAAAATATCCGATTAATACAAAACTCATCACTTCAAAAAACAGTTGAAGAAACAAAAGAAAAAGAAGTAATCCTCCTGACTGACTATGACAGGACAGGAGAATTAATCCTGAAAAGACTAGAAGAACTTTATCACAACCAAGGTGTAAAAACAAACACCTACTACAGAAAAAAGATAAAGCAGTTGATGAAAATTCGGATTTTTGAAGAACTAGTGCCTCGATACAACAAAATCAAAAAACAATATGAAAAAACAAAATAAAAAGAGGTGTAACCCAAAATGGGAAAAACATACATAGACACAGTCAAATACGTAGTTTACGCTGACGTTACAATCGACGGAATAGTTGAAAAACCAGACGTAGTAGGAGCAATATTCGGACAAACAGAAGGACTCCTAGGAGACGAGCTGGACCTAAGAGAACTTCAAAAATCAGGAAGAATAGGCAGAATAGAAGCAAACATAGAAACAAAACACGGAAAATCAGTAGGCGAAATAATTCTGCCTTCATCACTCGACAGGGTAGAAACAGCAATACTAGCAGCAGCCCTTGAAACAGTAGACAGAGTAGGGCCATGCGAAGCCCACATAAAAGTCAAAAAAATAGAAGACACAAGAACAATGAAAAGAAACCAGGTAGTAGACAGAGCAAAACAGCTCCTAAAAGGAGTCATGGCAGACATGCTACCAGAAAGAAAAGAAATATCAGAACTAGTCAGAGACAAAGTAAAACTAGCAGACGTACAGCAATACGGGCCTGAAAAACTAGCAGCAGGGCCGAACATAGATGAAGCAGACCACATAATAGTAGTTGAAGGAAGAGCAGACGTGCTGACAATGCTTAAAGCAGACATAAGAAATGTAATATGCTTGCAGGGAAAAGTAATTCCAAAAACAGTGCAGGAACTATCTAAGAAAAAGACAGTCACAGTATTCGTAGACGGAGACAGAGGCGGAGACCTCATAATAAAGCAACTGGCAGACTGCGCAGAAGTTGATTATGTAGCAAAAGCACCTGACGGAAAAGAAGTTGAAGAACTTACAAAAAAAGAGATACTGAAAGCGCTTAGAAACAAGCTGCCTTTCGAGCAGTTCATGAGCAAAACATTCAAAGGATACACTCCAAAAGAACACAGCTCAACAAACAACCACTCAAACAACCACAACAATCATGAATACAGGGGAAACGGCAGAAACAGCCACAGCAGATACAACAGTCAAAGCACAAGAACTTCAAGAAATTCAGGAAGAAGTTATGAGAGAAAAAGTTACGAGAAACCGCAGGCAGAACTGAATCCTTTCTTAAACGAGCTTAAAGAACTTGAAGGAACTCTTGAAGGAATTTTATTAGACAAGGACAAAAAAGTTTTAATAAAAACAGGAGTAAAAGATTTAATAAAAGAAATGGAAAAAGCTAAAAAAGCAGAGACTCTTGTCTTTGACGGCATAATAACGCAGAAAATTGTTGACACAGCTGAAAAAGCAGGTATAAAAACAATTGTAGGCATAAAACAAAGCAAGATAGACAGCAAAGGATTGAAGATTTACACGCGTTAAAAAACCAAAGCCCTATGGGCTTTTTTAATTGGGTCTGTGGTCTAGTGGTTAGGACGTCGCCCTTACAACAGCTGCAAAAGCTGTGGGAAAGGCGAAGATCCCCAGTTCAAATCTGCAAATGAGTTAAGCTCGTTTGAGCTTTTCTCTTGCAAGAGAAAATCTGGGCAGACCCACTCAAAAAAATGACCACTAAGCAAAGCGCATGTGGTCAGCAGGGGGATCCGGAATTCCCTAAAACTGAGGGGGACAGCCAAGTCCCCCGCGGTTCGGTGAAGATCTGGGCAGACCCACTTTGATTAAAATTTAAAAGAAGTGAAAAAATGTCAAAACCAGCATGGCTTAGGAAAAAACAACAGAAAGAAGATGAATGGAGAAGAAGAGAAGAAGAAAAGAGAAGAAGGATTAATGCAGAAAAAAGAGGAAAAGCAATAGTTACAGAAGGAGAAAAGAGGTTATCAAAAGCACTTGAAAAAAAAGGGATAAAACATTACAAGCAGGTAAATGTAGGTCCTTATGTAACTGATATTGTCATAACCAAAAATGGAAGGACATATGTTATAGAAGTAGAAGGAAGAAGCCATGATTCAAGACAAGAGTATGATAAAAAAAGAAGAGAAGAGATAGAAAAAAGAGGAGCTGAGGTAATAAGAGTAAGCGAGAGGGATGCAAGAGAAGCTCCTTTCCAAACAGCAGATACAATAATAACAACTATTAATTACCTTGAAAGAAAAAAAGAAGAGGAAGAAAAAGCAAAGAAATTAAAAAGGTTCAGGTAAAATTTAAAATGCGCCGATAGTCTAGTGGTATGATCTTGGCCTTCCAAGCGCTTCGGTTTGTTCGCTGTTGCGTGAAAAAAGCCAATGGCCGGGGTTCGAATCCCCGTCGGCGCACTTTATTCGCGTTGAGGGTTTACGGCTTTATGCCGTTGGGTTTGATGCAAACTTTGCGTTAGCAAAGGTTTGAGCAATCGCAGATTGCGATTGACTTTTTTCAAAGTTTGCTGAAGGTCCCCGTCGGCGCACTTTATTTGCTTCTTCTTGATTTTTATGGCTAAAAAAAAGAAAAAACCAAACTGGGTGAAAAAATACGCCCAAGAAAGAATAGATGAGTTAATGAGCTTGGCTGAAGAAAACAAGCTAAGCCATCCTGAAAGAAGCAGAAGGTACTCTGAACTAGCTTTTAAAATAAGCAGGAAATACAAAGTAAGGCTAGGCAAGCACAAGCACAGGTTCTGCAGGAACTGCTTCACTTACTTCACTTCAGAGAACATGAAAATAAGGAAGATTCCGAAAAAACCCTTGTTTAAAATAACTTGCTTGCATTGCGGAAACCAAACAGTGATAGGAGCAGGTGAAAAAAAGAAGGAAAGAAAATGAAAAAAAGCAATGAGATTACAAAAAAAGAGTTGAATGAGCTGAAGCCAAGCATTTGGGTTGGTAAAAACAAAACAACTCAGGCTTTAATTAAAGAAGTGAAAGCGCAGCTTAAAACAAAAGGGTATATAAAGGTTAAAATTCTAAAAATCATACGCGACGAATTTGAACAGACACTTAATCAAATTCTTAAAGAAACAAATTCAAAGTTAATTGAAAAAAAAGGATTAACATTTATTTTAGCCAAGAAAAAGGAGGATTAAGCAAATGGTATCAGCACAAGATGTTCCAGCACAAACGCTTATTAAAAAACTAGCTGAGAAGCTGAAGCAAAATGAAAAGATAAATCCACCTCAATGGAGCGAGCATGTGAAAACAGGAGCTCATGTTGAAAGAAAGCCATCTCAAAAAGACTGGTGGTACACAAGAACAGCTTCAGTGCTAAGAAAAGTTTACATAGAAGGAAAAGTAGGAGTAGGCAAACTAGCAACATGGTATGGTGGTAGAAAAAACAGAGGCTCAAAACCAGAACATCATGCAGACGCTTCAACAAACATCATAAGAAAAGCATTGCAGCAGCTTGAATCAGCAGGATTAGTTAAAAAAGACAAGACAGGAAGAAGCATAACTTCAAAAGGACAGTCATTAATACACAAAACAGTTCTTGAAATCAAAAAAAACAAAAAAGAGTAAGGAGTTGTAAACAATGGCTAAAAACAAAACAAGTGAAAAAAAGAAATACTTATCAAGAGAAATTAACAAGAACGAAAGAGCACCGGTCTGGGTTTATTTAAAAACCAAGACAAGAGACTGGATACAAGGCAGAACAAGGCACTGGAGAAGCGGAAAGTTAGGCAAGAAAATAAAGAAAAAGCAAAAAATGTCAGAAAAATACGTGAAGTCAACAAAACCGCTACGCAAGCCAAAAGTAAAAACCAAAAAAAAGAAGTACTAATTCTTCATTCAAAGGTGATTAAAAAATGGCAAAAGATGCAGAAGTAACAAAAGAAGCAAAAGCAATAATGAAAGAACAGAAAGAAGCTGAGAAAAAAAAAGCAGAAGAAGCAAAAACCCCTGCTGAAAAGAAAGCAGAGGACACTAAGAAAGAAGTGGAAAAACAGGAGAAGAAGCAAAAGCAGAAAAAAGAAGAAAAAGTAATCGAAGAAAAAATTTACACTTTCAACTTAAAAGAAGCATGGAAAGCGCCAAGACAGAAAAGAACAAGAACAGCTGTCAAAGTGCTAAAGAGCTTAATAAAAAGACACACTAAAAAAGAGCCAAAACTGCATGAAACAATGAACCAGGAAATGTGGAAAAACAGCGCAAGAAACCCACCTAGGAAAGTGAAAATAAAAGTAAAAATAACAGAGACAAAAGCAACAGCTTACCCTGTCAAGAACTAATGCCTACAGGAATAGGGTTCGCCTCGCTTTTTTCCCTTGCTTTTTTTAAAGAGGAAGCAAGAAGCTTCTTTTAAAACCAAAGAGTTTTAATTTAATTAAAAACCTAATTCTAAACAAAAGGTGCTGATAAAATATGATAACAAGAGCAGATTACAATGGTTCCCCTCATATAGGAGTATTTTGCCTAGTGAATGACAATCACGCTTTTGTTTCACCATCAATTTCAAAAAAATTAGAAAAAGAAATAAAAGAAAAACTAGAAGTTGACGTGATAAAAACAACAATCGCCCAGTCAGGACTCATAGGAGTCTTAATGGCTGCAAACAACAAAAAAGCAATACTCCCTTCAATAATAGAAAAAGAAGAGAAAAAAAGAATAGAAGATTTTTTCTCAGAAGTCATTGTAATAAGCAAAAAAAGCACAGCAGTTGGAAACCTAATAGCAATGAATGACAGGGGAATGGCAATTTCAACAGCCCTTTCAGAAGAATTGAAAAAAGAAGGCCTGAAAATAGCAGGAACTGACTTGATAGGAAGCGCTGTCTATGTCAACAACATTGCATTCATAGCCCACAGAGACGCTGAAGAAAACGAAATCAAAAAACTTGAAAAAATTTTCAAAGTGCCTGGAGGAATAGGAACAGTAAACATGGGAGACCCTTTCGTAAAATCAGCAATAATTGGAAACAAAAAAGGATTGATAGTCAGCACGCAGACAACAGGACCTGAACTAAACAGAATAGACGACATATTCATATACGATTAAAAAAAAGGAAGAGGTGTTAAAAAAATGAGCAAAGAAAAAGAAATACAAGAAGCAGTTATTAAAATAAGGGCAATAGAACAGCAACTTCCAGCAATACAGCAAAACATACAATCACTAAACAAGATACTCATAGAAACAGCAACAGCAATAAACACACTAAAAGAAACATCAAAGCTTGAAAAAGAAACGCAGACAAAAACACCAATAGGCTCAGGAGTGTTCATAACTACAAAGATAAACAAGCAGGAAAACGCGTTAATAGAAGTAGGAGAAGGAGTAATAGTTGAAAAGCCCATTAAAGAAATAATGCAAACACTTGAAGCAAGAGAAAAAGACATACAAGAAAACATTGAAAAGCTTACGCAAACAATAGAACAAATGGAAAAAGACTACTACGAGCTGGCTAAAAAAGTGCAGGAATACAGGCAAACAAATTAAAGGTGATTAATTATCTTTGATTTTCTCAAAAAAAAGTTAAACAACTTCTTCCAAAAAGAAGAAGAGAAAATAGAAAAAAAATTACAGCAATCAGAACAAGTGCAGCAAGAAACAAGCTCAACTGAAGCCCTACAAGAAATAAAAAAAGAGACGCAGCCAACAACAGAGGAAAAAGAAGCAGCAGAAGAGGCAATTCAAAGAAGCGAAAGCAAAGCTCTTCTTGAAATAACTGAAGAAGTAAAAAAAGAACAGCAAGAAAAACAAGAACCTGAAAAAAAAGAAGAGCATAAAGAAAAAAAGGAAAAGAACAAGCAACAAAAAAAAGAAGAGCCAAAGAAAAAACTCGCTCCAAAACTAACTTTATCCACTAAATTGAAAAAAGCAATTCTCAGAAAAGCAGTCATAAAAGAAGAAGATGTTGAATCCCTTTTATGGGATTTTTACCTTGAACTGCTTGAAGCAGACGTATCAGTCAACGTAGCTGAAAAAATCACGCAAGAAATAAAGGAAAAACTAGTTGGGAAAGAAATCACTTCATCGCAGGATGTAAGACAACTAACCCTAAACGCATTGAAAGAATCAGTTGAAAACATCTTAATACAACCTTCATTTGAATTGATTGAAAAAATAAAATCAAAGCAAGAAAGGCCTTTTGTAATAATGTTTGTAGGCCCGAACGGGCATGGGAAAACAACAAGCATAGCAAAACTCACTTATTACTTGAAGCAGAGCAATTTTTCAACTGTCTTAGCAGCAGCTGACACTTTCAGAGCAGCTTCAATTGAACAGCTTGAAAAATGGGGAGAGAAACTAGAAACAAAAGTTATAAAACACCAGTACGGAGCAGACCCAGCAGCAGTATGCTTCGACGCAGTAAAGCACGCGCAGGCAAAGCAAATAGACGTCGTGTTAATAGACACTGCTGGCAGAAGCGAGTTGAATACCAACTTAATGGAGCAGCTGAAAAAAATAGTGCGAGTTGCTAAGCCTGACTTGAAAATTTATGTAGGCGAAGCTCTTGCTGGAAACGCTGCAGTTGAAGAAGCAAAAAGATTCAATGAAATCATTGACATTGACGGCATAATAATGACTAAAACAGATGCTGACGTGAAAGGAGGAAGCATCTTGTCAATTTCATATGAAACCAAAAAGCCAATTCTGTTCATGGGCACAGGGCAGGAATTAAGCGACTTGACAAAATTCAACAAGAAATGGTTCATGAAAAAACTATTCGAAGAAGAGTGAAAACTAAAATGTTCGGTAAAATAAAAGAAGTGTTTGGAAAAATAACAGGGGCTTCAGTAATAGACGAAAAAGCAGTCAAAGAAATAATCAAGGAACTTCAAAGAGTCCTTATTTCTTCAGATGTAAATATAAAGTTAGTGCAGGAAATTTCAAACAAGATAAAAAAAGAAGCATTAAGCCAAGAGCTTCCTCCTGGAATATCCAGGAAAGAGCATTTGACAAAAACAGTATACGACGCGTTAGTTGAAATACTTGGTGAACAGCAGTATGTTCCAAGAATAGAACCGCATAAGATACTCCTAGTTGGGTTGTATGGAAGCGGTAAAACAACAACAGCAGGTAAGTTGGCAAAGTTCTATTCAAAAAGAGGCTTGAAGCCGGCAATGATAACAACTGACACTTGGCGTCCAGCTGCATACGAGCAATTGAAGCAGATAGGCAGTCAAATTAACGTGCCTGCATACGGGAATCCGGAGGAAAAAGATGCTTTGAAAATTTTAAAACAAGGGTTAGAAAAAGCAAAAAATGCAAACTTGATAATAGTTGACTCTGCTGGAAGGGATTCTTTAAATGAAGAATTGATTGACGAAATAAGAAGAATAAAGCAAGAATTGAAGCCAGATGAAGTGTTCTTAGTTATTTCCTCTGACATTGGACAGACAGCAGTGAAGCAGGCAACCGAATTTAATGAAGCAGTTGGCTTGACAGGAGTCATTGCCACTAAAGCAGATGCAAGTGGAAAAGCAGGAGGTGCTCTTTCAGCATGCCATGTTGCAAAAGTGCCAGTTGCATTCATTGGAACAGGGGAAAAAGTAGATGACTTTGAAGTATTCAATGCTGAAAAATTCATAGGGCGCTTGCTAGGAGTTCCTGACATAGGCTCCTTAGTTGAGAAGATGAAAGAAGCAGTTGAAGAAACTGACTTCAATCCAGAGGACTTAATGAGCGGCGATTATGACTTGAACGCTTTCTATAAGCAGCTGGAAGCAACTAAGAAAATGGGTTCAATGAAGAAAATACTTGAAATGATGGGGCTAGGTGGCGCAGCGACAGTGGGCTTGGCAGAGCAAAGCGAGGAGAAGATGAAAAAATTCAAAGTAATCATGGATTCAATGACTAAATATGAAAAAGAGAACCCAAATGAAATCAAGTCATCAAGAGTAAAGAGAATAGCAAGGGGTTCAGGCACTACTGAAAAAGAAGTTAAAGAATTACTGAAACAGTTTGAAGCAGGAAAGAAGATGATTAAAAAATTCAAGAAAGGCAAGTTAAGGAACATGAATCAGTTGATGAAAAAATTCCAAGCAGGTGGATTTAAGTTATGAGGACATTCATTCTAAAAATCAATCATCCTTTAGAAGATTTTGAACTGAACAACTTGACTCAAAACAGGATAGACATGGTTGCGAGAATAATCAGCACTGTGTTCTGGATTGACCATGAAATAAGAGAAGATGCACAGCTTTACCTGTGCTTCAATAACAACAAAGTGCTTCATTACAAGCCTCCTTTCAGAAACATGAACATTGATGAGAGAAACGTAGCTTCATTTATCAAACACACTCTCGCAGGCAGAAAGTTTCCAGGAATAAGATTATTAGAGCAAGGGTTTCAGGACATTCTTAGCCAATTCAAAGAAGAGGATAAAATTTTCTTAGATGCAAGCGGAGAAAAAATAACTGAAATGAAACTGCCTGAAAACCCTGTTTTCATAATAGGAGATGACAAGGGATACGGAGATTATTCCTTGCCTGAAAGCGTAAAAAAAGCAAACATAGGCTCAAAATCATACATAGCAAGCCACTGCATAGCTTTCTTAAACATTTATTTGGACGGTTGATTGAAAAATGGACGAAGAAAAATTCAAAGAACTTAAAAAAATTTTAACTGAAAAAAACTTATGCGACCACTGCATAGGAAGGCAGTTCATACAATTATTCAAAGGAAAAAAAGAAGCACAAGTAGGAGCAGCTGTTAGAAAAGCAGAGTCATTTAAGGAAATAGAAAAGCTGCTGGAAAAACAATTGCCTGTAATTGAATTGAGTAATTGCGAATTATGTGGAGATGTTTTCATAAGAACAAAAGAATTTGAAAAAAAATTGATGCAAAAAGCAAGAGAATTGGAATTTGATTCCTTCTTAGTCGGCAACGTGCTGCCACAGCAGGTTCTTGAAAACCAGGACAAGCTATGGGCAGAAACAGGATGCGAGTACTGCGAGCCAATTAAAAGGGAATTGAACAAGCTATTCGGAGAATTCCTGGCAAAGCAGCTTAAAAACAAGAAGACAGATTTCAAAAAACCAGAGGTAGTGTTTATAATAAACTACGAGTCAGGGGAAGTTGAGCCTCAGATAAATGACTTGTATATTTACGGCAGGTACAACAAGCTGAAAAGAGGATTGCCTCAAACAAAGTGGCCATGCAGGTTATGCAAAGGCACAGGAGTATACAAAGGAGAAGAATGCCCTAACTGCCATGGAACTGGAAAACAGTTTCAAGAAACAGTGGAGGAGTTAATTGCGCCTAAAGCAGTTGAAGCAGCGCAGGCAAGCGGAGAAAGCTTCCATGGCAGCGGAAGAGAAGACAGGGATGCTTTAATGCTTGGAAACGGGCGCCCGTTCGTGCTGGAATTAAAAGAGCCGAAAAAAAGAAACCTTGACTACAAAAAACTAGAAGAAGAAATAAATGCTTACTGTGAAGGAAAGGTAAAAGTAAATTCCCTGAGGAAATCATCAAAAGAAGAGGTGATTGAGCTGAAGAAAGCGCTTCATGACAAGTTGTATGAAGCAGTGGTTGAAACAGAAAAGCCGTTTGAAAGCCTTGAAAAACTTGAGGAGTTCTTTAAAGACAAGGAATTGAAGCAGAGGACTCCGACAAGAGTGGCTCACAGGAGAAAAGACAAGGTAAGGAAAAGAAAAGTTTATTCAGTGAAAACAGAAAAGATTGACGACACTCATTTCAAAGCGTTGATAAAAGCAGAGTCAGGCACTTACATTAAAGAATTGATTTCAGGCGACTTTAACAGGACAAAACCGAGTTTTGCTGAAGTGCTTGGAGTGCCTTGCATTTGCAAGGAATTGAATGTGCTTGAGATAATTGACAAAAAGCCGGCAGAAGGAGATGAATTGAAAAATGAGTGACTTGAATACTTTGATTGAATTGATACCAGTTATAACAGCAGTTGCTGGAACTGCTTTGCTTGCTTACACTGATTACAAGACGACATACATGCCTGACAAGTACACTCATTCAATGCTGTTAATTGGGTTAGCTTGGCTTGTGCTGTTCAACCCAAACAAAGCACATGGCTTGGTAATTGCAGTTGTTACTTTTGCAGTACTTTTTTTAATGTACCTATTTGGCCAGATTGGAGGAGGAGATGTTAAGTTATTCACTGCTCTTGCTTTGCTTCTGCCAAGCTATCCTAAAGTTTTAATTCCCTTCATTGAATCAATTGGAATAAATCCTGTTTCTTCCTCTCCTATTCCATTTATTTTCAATGTCTTCTTGTTAGCTGGGTTGATAGGCCCGATGTTCTTCATTTCTGCTTGGTATTTTTACAAGCTCTATAAAGTAAGGAAGAAAGTTGAGGATTATGAAAAAAAGCTGTTCAAAGCAGTTGCGATGGCTTTGCTTTCGCTTCCTTTCATTCATTACTTCTGCTTGTTTTCACCTGGATTTGCTTTCATTTTCATTCCAATAATCACAAGCCTTTTGATACTTCCTTTCAAAAACGATGTGCTGAAGCATTTTTCAATGAAAAAGAAAAGAATCAAGGACTTGGATGACGATGACGTGCTTGCTCTTGAATTCATTTCAGAAGCAAAAAAGAAAAAACTGGGGCTGTGGAGAAAGACTTTCACTTCTCCTGAATTGAAGAAGATAAAAGCAAAAGCAAGAAAGCTTGGGATAAAGGAAATAAAAGTTTATGATTACTTGCCTCAATTCGGGCCATTCATATTAATTTCATTGATTATAAACTTGGTAATAGGTAACTTTATTATTTACTTGATGATGGCGGGAGTGTAAATGATTGAACAGGATAAAAGAAGCACTAATAGGAATAACAAGAGTTTGAATCAGCTTAAAGCAGGCGAGCAAGAAGGAGCTTTTGAGGAGATGATTCACTTAATTACTCATCCAATTGGCCCCCTGAAGCCTCTTGGTGAAAAAACAAGGATTATAAAGCACCCTGTTTCAACAGGCAAGAAAAAGAAAGAACCTGATTTTGCAATAATAGAAAAAGAAAAAAGGCCTGTTATTGTAGAAGTCAAAAGCAGCATGAATGTCACTAAAAAGATAGATGACTTGGTTGCAAAATACAGGTATACAAGTTATGAGAACAAGAAAGCAAAGCACTTGGTTATTGTATCCTACTCAGATGTTCCTGAAAAAGTCATTGATAAAGTGCAGAGGTTCAACGAGAAAAGCAAAAATTTCAAGATAACTTTATTGACTCCTAAAAGCATGGATGAAGCAATGAACTTGCTTCAAAATGAAAAAAGAGAACTGCAGAGGGTAGTGAATGAAAAAAAAGTAGGCGAAGAACAAGAATATGAACTTCTTCAAAGAATTTACAAAATAGAAGGTTATGAAAAAGCATATGCTCTTGCAAAAGACATATCAGAGAGAAATGCCAGGCAAGCTGAAGCAATAAGAGCCCATAGGAGAAAAATTGAAGAAAGAAGAAACAACAGAGGAAGAAGAAGATAATTGCTTATTTTCCTAATTGACAAGATAAACTAATTTTAAAAAACAGGTTAAGGAGTAAAAGTGTGCTTGTTTAATTCACAGTCATAGGTATATTAGGATAAGCAGGGAAAGGAAAGCAACTGTTGTGGCAAGTATCACTTGCTTGTATACTTTTTTTATGACTTTTGCTTGGTTGAAGATTGACAGCATTGCTGTTTGAGCTAGATAACCTCCTATTTGTGCAATTGTAACTGCTATTGCCATTTCAGGCAGGGTTATTATTCCAGTGACAGCCATTGAAGCTAGTGAAATAGAAGCTGCTGTCGTGTTAATCAGCCCGCTTATTAAAGCAAAAAGGAATAACACGCTTGCGCCTGCTTTAACTCCGATGGAACTTAATATGATGTAAATGATGAAGATAATCAAAACAAGTTTTATTCCTTCAAGCACATTAAAAGGAGATTCTATCCTAATTGAAGGTGTCTTAAGTTGTTTTATTTTTTCAACTCCTGTTGTGGCTAGAAGGAGAATTAAGAATGAGAAGGGAATGCCAACTACAAGCAGGGATTTTGGAATTATTGCAAGGATTACTATGAAATTTCTTATTGTCGAGGAAGCTGCCATTATCAAGAAACCCCCTGCAATAGCTTCTTGCCCTTTCTTGCCTTTGTTTTTGAACAAGTTAACAAGAGTGGTTATTGTTGCTACTGCTGAAATCAAGCCCCCTAAGAAACTAAGGAGCTCGACTTCTTTTCTTGAGCTTAGTTTTCTTGACATGATGAAAGCTGCGAAGTTTATTGCTGAAATCAAAAGAATAAGAGCCCACATTTCAACAAGTGGAACAGTTACTCCAAGGAACTGCATTTCTTTTGGAAGAAGAGGGTAAATAATCCCAAAGAGAATAAGGAATTCAAGCAGGTCTCCTATTTCTTTTTCAGTTAAATGCACTGTGAGTTCATGGAGTTTTTCTTTTGAAAAAAGTATGACTACCACTACAACGCTTAAGAAAACAGCTTCTACTCTCAAGTTATATCCAATCATTGTTCCAAGCAAGTAACTTATAATTAAAGAGATGTTGGTTGTAAACCCTCTTTTTCTCTTTTTTCTAAAATCTTCCATATACAGGGCTATTGAAAAGAGTGTGATTGTAAGCAAGCCAATTAAGTTTACCCACTGCACTCCATTCATCTGAGCACCTATCACTACAGTTAAAGTGGCGAGTATTGAAGTGAGTGAAAAAGTGCGCATGCCTAAGCTTATTTTTTTCTTGGAGTACTGCCTTTCCATTCCAAGAAGGGCTCCTACAAAAAAAGAGAGTATAATCTCTTGAAAGAATATTAAGTTACTCATTTAGCTTCTCCTTGCCTGCTTTTTTAGTTCCTTTAATAAGGTCTTTAAGCGTGCTGTAGGTGTCTTTTGATTCTTCAACAGCTGTTCCTGTAACTATGATATCTGCTCCTGCTTTTACTTTTTCATAAGCAGTTTTGCCGTCTCTTATGCCTCCTCCTACAATTAAGGGGATGCTGATTAATTTTTTAGTTACTGATATCATTTCATTTGGCACTGGTTTGCTTGCGCCGCTTCCTCCTTCAAGGTAAACTAGCTTCATGCCCATGTACTCAGCTGCTAATGCATATGCAGCTGCTATTTTCGGCTTCTGTCTTGGTATTGGGTTGGCGTCTCCGAAGAATTCAACTGAAGTCCTGACATCTGACTCAACTATCATGTAACCCATTCCAATTGGCTCAAGTTCGCTTGCTTTTACTGAAAAAGCAGCTAGTGCTTGGGCTTGAGCAAGCCAGTATCTTGAACGGGAGTTCATTAAGCTCATGAAATAAACAGCGTCGGCGTATTTTGAAATGTCATTCACGTTCCCAGGGAACAGGATTACAGGTAACTTGGTGTTTGCTTTTATGTGCCTTATGCAGTTGTCAAGCATTGACCTGTCTCCTCCTGAGCCTCCAACCATTATGCCGTCTGCTCCTGCTTTTTCGCTGAGTTTCGCTATTTCTCCTGCTTTTTCAGGTTCTTGTTCATCTGGGTCTATTAGTATTAAATGCACTGCTCCGTCTTTTTTCAACTGAGTTTTTAAATAGTCATATACTTTCATTTTAAATTCACTTCTCCTTACTTCTTTTTTTATTAGTTTTTATTGGTTTAAATAAGTGTTGCTAGCAGAAACCCAAGCACGCCTGTCAATTGCGCAAGCAATGTTAGTTTTCTTGTTTGCTTGTAGTTTGACAGCAGTAAAGTGTTTTTTATTGAAAGGATTAGAAGGACATCTGTGATTGTTATGAAGATTAAGTAAGCTGGATTCATGTTGAAAGGGCCTTTCATAACCAGAGGGAGGGGAGAGAGGAAAACTGCTGTTAGTATGAAAAATGAAGAGAGCCATGCTGTTTTTTCATCTCCTATTATTGAAGGAAGTGTTTTTCTGCCTTGTTTTTCATCTCCTTTTTTGTCTCTTATTGATGCTATTAATTCCCTGCCTGTGCCCATTAAGAAAGCCATTGAAGATAGGATAAGTACAAATGAAGATAAGTTGCTGCAGCAGAGGTAATTTCCGTAAATGAAGGGAATTGCCATTGTCAAGCCTATTGTTGCATTTCCAATAAATGCTACTTTTTTCAAGTAGTAATTGTATGCAAGCAGGATTGCTGTGAAAATAATTGAGATGATGAAAACTTTTTCATTAAGCAAGTAAGAGGCGTAATTGCCTATTGCTAAGAAAGCAAGTGCAGAGAATAGTGCATGGGTTTTGCTTATTTCTCCTGTCACTAGCGGCTTGTCTTTTCTTTTGTTTTCCTTATCTGCTTCAAGGTCCCAGTAATCGTTTAAAATGAAAGCAGCTGCTATTATTGAAAAGCTTAGAACAGCTGAAAAAAAGAGCTGTGTTGATTCAAGAGAGCCTCCTGCTGTTTTTATTCCTGTGACGATTCCAAGCAGGACTATTAAAGCGTGTGCTGGATTAAGAAGCTCGTACCATGCCTTGATTTTTGAATTCATTTTTTCAAATCACGCCTGTTGTTTCTAACGCGTTTCTTGCTATTCTTTTGTCAAAATTTATGTGCTCTATTATTGTGTATCTTTCTGGTCTTATTTCTTTTGCTTTCATAAGCGCTTTCAGAACTGTATCTGAGTCCATGCCTAATTGCTTTGCTGTTGTCGGGCATTTTGCTGATTCAAGAGCTTGTTTTATTTTTCTCCAGTTTGCTCCGTGTAAGTAGCTCATTATTATTGTCCCTACTCCGACTTGGAAGCCGTGAAGTGACGGCTTTTCTGCAATGGCGTCAAGCGCGTGTGAAAACTTGTGCTCTGAACCTGAAGCTGGGCGGGAAGAGCCTGCTATTCCCATTGCTGCTCCTGATGAAATAAGCGCTTCCATTAAAATGCTTATTCCCCTGTCTGTTGCTTTTCCTATTTCTATTGAATTGTCCATTACTATTTTTGAAATCATTACAGATAAGGAGGAAGCGTAGTCTCCGTAGTATTCTTTTTTTATTATTTTTCCAAGGTTCCAGTCTTTGACTGCTGTGTATTTTGCTATGGCGTCGCCGAAACCTGCTCTTATGAACATTTTAGGGGATTTTTTGATTATTCTCGTGTCAGCAACTATTGCAACAGGTGGTTTTGCTTTAAGTGATTGCTTTTTTCCATTTAGTTTCAAGGAGGCTATGGGGGATGCTATTCCGTCATTTGATGAGTTTGTTGGAACTGCTATGTAATCAATTCCTGTCAAGTACGCTGAGTACTTGGCAGTGTCCATTACATTGCCTCCTCCTACTCCTATCACTGTGTCATACCCTTGTTTTATTTCAGAAACTGCTTTTTCAATGTTTTCAGCATCGCTTTTTTTCACAACAAGCAGGTCTCCGTCTGTAAATTTCTTGACTTTGTTTCCCGCTATTTTAGCTGTTTTTTTTCCTGTGACTATCAAGGGGTTTTGGTAGTCAATAGCAGCTTCTTTTACTTTAAGGAGTGTTTTTTCTCCTAGGTAAACAGTTTTAGGCAGTTCTATTTTCTTGAATATGCTTTGCTTTTTCTTGAATTTGAACATTAACTTTAATTAATTGAAACAAGGGAATATAAACCCTTTTGTGTCTTGACGTCAATTGTTGAAAAAACTCTGTTAAATCTGCTTTATTATTTCAAGAGCTAATTTAATTGAAGAGTAGTCGCCTGGAAACCCGTGTCCTGGAAGCAAGTGTTTTATTTCAAGGTTGCTGAGTTTTTCAATTGATTTTTTAAGCTGTTTTGCATTGCCTTGCTCTAAATCGATTCTGCCTATGCCGTCTGAAAAAACAGTGTCTCCGCTGATAAGCGTTTTTGAATCTTTTTCATATAAGCAGATGCTTCCTGGAGTATGTCCTGGAGTGTGGATGACTTCAAAAACAGTTTCGCCTAAATTGATTTTTTCAGGGATTGGCTTGAAATCCTGTGGCTTGTATTTTGCTTTGAATAATTCAGCTGTGCCTAATGTTGTTTTCGCGTAGGGAATTTCTTTTTCATGCATGTAGAAGACAGCGTTTGTGAACAGGTGATTGTTGGCGACGTGGTCGTAGTGGCAATGGGTGTTGATTACTACATCAACTTTTTCATAATCCACTCCGAATTCGGTGTTGAAGCCAGGGTCAATTACGCAGATTTTTTTATCAAAAACAACATAAGAGTTGCATCCATAGTTCTTTCCTTGAACAGTTGTTATTTTCAACATTGTTTAATTATTAACGCGTTTGACTGTTTTAAATAATTGTTTTTTCATAAATAGAGTTAATGGGCTTTAGAATTTTAAGAGAGAAAGAGGAGAAAGCAGAGAAGAAAGAAGTGGAAATAAGAGGGGATAAGTTTAGCAAGGCAAATAAGTGGACTGAAGCTGTTACTAAGGAAATGAAAGAGAAGAATCTTTCACATGAACAAAAGCTTGAGTTGATAAGGTTCATACAGCAAGGTAGGAGAGAAATAAGCGAAAACGGCAGGTTGTCAAGTAAATTTGTAAAAAACTTCAGAGACTTCATTGAAAACATACATTAATTTATACTAGTTATTCTTAAAGTTAAATTGAAACTAGTGGCTGGAACTTGATTAAAGAAGCTGGAACAACTAATTTTTTTAAGTGACTGCTACTGGTTTAATTTTAAAAATTAGCTGGACGAGAATTGAAAACTTAGGAGGTTGGAACTATGGTAAATGAAATTTTGAATGATGCAGAAGGCATCAAGAAACAGATTCTTGAAAAAACAACTATTTCTGAAAAAGAGTTAAATGAAAAAATAGAGCAGAAGAAAAAAGAATATGAAGGGCTTTTAAATGAAGCTGGTGCTGTTTTTGCAGTGTCAAAAGATTTAGGAGTTGACATTGGCAAAGAAACAAAGACTTTCAATGATTTGAAGATAAGCGACTTGGAAGAGGGCTTGAATTCAGTGACTTTAAAAGCAAGGGTTAAAAACGCTTATGCCCCTCGTTTTTTTGAAAAAAACGGCAAGACAGGGAATGTAACTAACTTTGACGTTTTTGACGAAACAGGCGAAGCAAGGTTCGTGTTGTGGAACAATGTTGAATTAGCTGAGAAAATTGAAAGAAATTCAGTTATTAAAATAATCAATGGCTATGTGAAAAAAAACAGGGACAGGATAGAAATTCATTCTTCTTCTAAAGGAACTGTGGAACTCGTTGAAAAAGATGATGAAATTCCTTTTGCTGTTGAAAACCTGATGAAATTAAGCCAGCTTTCTTCTGGATTAAGCGACGTGTGCTTTTATGCAAGAATTGAAAAAGCATATCCTGTTTATGAATTCATAAAAAAAGACGGTTCGCAGGGAAAAGTAGCAAGCGTCTTAGTAAACGACGGTTCTTCTTCTAAAAGACTTGTCTTATGGGATGACCATGCAAAACTAGTGGAGACCCTTAAACCTAATGACTTGATAAAAGTAGAAGGAGCTTATACGAGAACAAACAATGATGAGCTTGAAATTCATTTAGGCTGGAGAGGAAGAATTGTTTTAAACCCTGAAACAAGTGAACAAATTCCTGAAATTAAAAGAAAAAGAACAGTGATAAACCAGCTTTCAAATGGCGAAGAAGCTGAAGTAAAAGCAGACGTGGTTGAAATTTACGAGCCTACTGTAATCAACTTATGCGCTAAATGCAAAACAATGACAAGAGAAGGGGTATGCCCTAAATGCGGTTCAACTGAAATGATCCCTTCCCTTATAGTAAACGCTGAACTTGACGACGGCACAGGAGTGATAAGAGGAACTTTTTACAGGGACGCTGCTGAAAAATTCCTTGGATTCAAAGCAACTGAATACAAAGCAGACAGTTCATTGTTTGAATTGAAAAAAAAGCAGCTTCTTGGAGAAGAATACATCGTATTCGGAAAAGTAAGAGAAGTTCCTGAATACAACAGACGTGAAATAATAATAAAAAATTTCAACAAGCTAAACATTGACTAAACTTTTTCCACAACAAGCTTGGACGAGAATTTGAAACTAAAAGAAACTGAACGAGGAGATGATGTAAAATGGCTAAAAAAGTAATCGAAGAAATTGAAGACCTTCCAGGAGTAGGCACAACAACAGCTGAAAAACTAAGAGACGCTGGCTTCACAACACTGGAGTCAATTTCAGTAGCAGCGCCAGGAGAATTAATGGACGCAGCTGGATTAGGAGAAGCAACTTCAATCAAAATAATAAACGCTGCAAGAGACGCTCTTGAAATAGGATTCGAGTCAGCTGACAAGATTCTTGAAAGAAGAAAACAAATTGCAAAACTTTCAACAGGAAGCGAAGAACTAGACAGCTTATTAGGAGGGGGGATTGAAACACAGTCAATCACAGAAGTTTACGGCAGATTCGGAAGCGGAAAATCACAACTTGCATTTCAACTAGCTGTTAACGTGCAGAAACCTGAATCAGAAGGAGGGCTTGGAGGAGCATGCTTGTTCATTGACACTGAATCAACTTTCCGCCCTGAAAGAATACAGCAAATAGCAGAAGCAAACGAAATGGATGTCGATGAAGTTTTAAAAAATATTTTCGTGGCAAAAGCATTCAACGCTGACCATCAGATGCTATTAGCTGAAAAAGCAAATGAAATCATTGAAGCCAACAACATTAAACTAATTATAGTGGATTCACTTACTTCAAGATTCAGAAGCGATTTCATGGGAAGAGGAACTCTTGCAGGCAGGCAACAGAAACTAAACCAGCACATGCATGCTTTGAAAAAATGGGCTGACTTGTACAACATCCCTGTTTTTGTCACTAACCAAGTAATGGCTAACCCAGGTTTATTGTTCGGTGACCCGACAACTCCAATAGGAGGACACATAGTAGGACACCAATCAACTTACAGGATTTACCTTCGCAAAGGAAAAGATGACAAGAGAATAGCAAGGTTAGTTGACTCACCAAGCATGCCAGACGGAGAAGCAGTATTCAGAGTAACCTCAAAAGGAATAACAGACTGAAGGTTACTCCTTCAACTTTTTTCTCTTGTTTTTTATACTCCTTTTTCTTTATTTTTTATTCAATGGCGCGCAGAAAAAAATCAATTCACTTGACATCAATTCTAACCCTAGTAATAATATTCAGCTTTGCTTACTTCTTCAACTTAATTCCTTTTCAAAACCAAACTCAGTCAATTCAACCTGATTCAACTCAAGTGTTTTTTTCACCTGAAGACAACTGCGACTTGAAAGTAATTCAATTAATTGACTCTGCAAATGAATCAATTGACATTGCAGTTTACTCCTTTACTTTGGATTCAATAGGCGATGCTGTTATAAGAGCCAAAAAAAGAGGAGTGAAGGTAAGGGTCGTGACTGAAAAGCAGCAAGTATCACAGTACTCTGAATATTGGAAGTTATTGAATGAAGGAATTGAAGTTTTTAATGACTCTAATTCAGCTTTTATGCATGACAAGTTTGCAGTTATTGACGGCAAAATAGTGCTTACTGGAAGTTATAATTGGAGCAGGCAAGCTACTGAAAGAAACAATGAAAACTTGATTATCATTTACAGTGAAGAAATTGCTTCTGAGTATGAAAAAGAGTTTGAAAAAATATTTGAAGAAGCAAAAGCTTCAGTTTAAAGAAAAAATTAATCTTTGCTTATTGCTTGAACTGGGCATGTGCTTATTGCTTGTTCCACGCAAGGTGCTTCAGTGTCTGCTCCTTGTTTTACTTGTGACTTGCCGTCGCTTCCCATTTCAAAAACTGCTCCGCATAAAGCAACGCATGCTCCACATCCAATGCATTTTTCCTTGTCAACACTAACCATTTTTACTCTCAACTCCTTTAATTTTTTTTCATTTTTAATTATGAATAAAGCGCTTTATAAAAGCGCTTTTGGGTTTTGAGGCACGCCGAACATTGTTGAAGCTTCGTTGTTTAAAGCAATTAAATTTTGCTTCCTGTCAACTAATTCATCGACGCTTGTTAAGTGAAGAGTAGCTGTTATCATTTGAAGCTCTTCTATTAAAGCTGAAACAAAGTTTTCAACTCCTTGTTCTTTGTCTGCATTAGCTGCTATTAGGAACGGGCGTCCCATTGCGCTTCCTTTGGAGCCAAGCATCATTCCTTTTGCCACGTCAAAGCCTGTGTTATGCCCCCCTGCTAATAGGATATCAAAGCTTGGTTTTTCATCCAAGGCGTTGAATACGCTTGCTGAGTCGATGTTCATTTCATTCATGATAAGCCATGGGCTCATTCCTGTTCCTCCTCCGAAACCATCTATTGTCAGGGATTGAATTGGCACGCCGTTTTCTTTTTTCAATTCATCAAGCGCTTTTATTAACCTGATTATTCCTTTTCCGTTTCCTGTTTTTGTAAATATCGGCATGTCTAGTTCCGCGTATTTCAGCATGTTTTCTTTTAGTTTTTCTGGTGTTAGCGCTCCTGGCATTGAGTGCCTTTGGAAAGTGCCGTCTGGGTTTTCTTCAATGTGGTAACCGTATTGCCTGTATTTTTCAGCTTCTTCTTTTGTTTGCACTTTTATTTCTCCACCGAGTCCCTGCTTGGCTCCTTGCCCGAACTTGACTTCAATTGCATGCGCTCCGTATTCCTTGGCCAACTCGTATGCTCCCATTTTGATGTCATGTCCGTTTCCCTGCACTATTACTGCTCCATAGCCATTGTAATTATCTAGGAAAGGCTGTATCCTGTTTTTTAACCCTTCTTTGCCGTAAGTTGCTATGACGTTTTCACCTATGCTCATTAAAATTCCAGCGCGGGCTGCTCCTTCAGCTAATTCTTTTCCAAGCGAATGCGCGACT
This sequence comes from Microcaldota archaeon, assembly GCA_964643685.1. GTDB lineage: Archaea > B1Sed10-29 > B1Sed10-29 > B1Sed10-29 > JAJRYS01 > CAZXTN01. The sequence continues at coordinate 15,063 of CAZXTN010000004.1, read as the reverse complement.
ATTGTTGAGCCCATTGCTGCTATTGCTAGCGGTGCTTTTACTTTGAATTTTCCGATTGTTGTTTCTGTTTTTACTTTTCTGAACACTACTTCTTCGCCGTATAATTCTGGAAGTATCTGCAAGTCCTCTAGGTTTGGTGTTCTTTTTTCTGCTCCGAATTGAGCTGCGCCGAATGGCTGTGGGAACAGGGTTTGCCCTGTCTTTGCTTTTTTGCCTATTTCACATTCTCCGCATTTTATACATGTTGAGCATAAACCGCTTTGAGTAACGTTGTTTGGAAAAGTTAATTTTGTGCCTGTGACTTTGTCAGCGTTTTTATGATACCTTAATCCTTTAACTTCAACCATTTTCTTCATCACTTCCTTTGCTTAATTGTTTATTGAAAAGTTGTTGTGTTTGTTATTTAATAACTTAATTGTTTTAAATGCTTGCCTGTTCAAGACAGAAAGAAGGTAAAAAGTTTATATACTCTTTTTGTTTTATTTCGTATTAATGGATGGCAGAGTAAAAACAGGAATTTACGGGTTAGATGAATTGATTGAAGGCGGCTTTCCTGAAGGCAGGACGATTCTTGTCACAGGAGAAGCAGGTACAGGTAAGACTATTTTTGCAATGCAATACGCTTACCGTGGTGCAATGGAATACGGCGAGCCAGCTGTTTACGTAACCCTTGATGAACGTCCTAAAATGCTAAGAGAGGATATGAAAAGATTCGGGTTTGACATTGAAAAAGCAGAGAAGAAAGGAGTGTTTGCCTTGATTGACGCTTCTTCAGCTAAAGCTGGTTATCAAAGCGATGAGAAATACGCTTTGCCTGCAATGGGAGTGGATGTTGACAGGCTACTGCTTAGAATAATGCAGGTTATTGACCAAATAGGAGCAAAAAGAGTAGTGATTGACTCTCTTGCTGGTCTTGGTTTTCACTTGTCAAACCAAAACGAAGTCAGAAGAGCAATTCTTAAAATCAATTACATGCTTATGAAAAACGGTGCTACGACTATAATCACTTCTGAAATAGATGAATCAGGAACAAACAAGTACTCCAAGTACGGCGTTGAAGAATACGTAGCAGACGGAGTTATTCTCTTAAGTTACTTGGGAAATTCAGGGCAAGGGGCAAACAGGACTCTTTTCATTAAAAAAATGAGAGGCACAAGCCACTCTGAACAGATTCTGCCAATTGAATTCACTTCAAAAGGATTCGTAGTAAAAAGACCAGAAGACGTGCTTTAAAAAAGTTAGTTTTCTTGTTCTCTTTTTTTAAGCAGCCTGACTACTGTTTCTAGTTCTGAGTAGGTTTTTATTTCAACTTCTAAGTCTGCTATTATTCTTCCGTATTTTCCAAGACGGTATGCTTTGAATTTTCCGTTTTCGTATTTTTCAAAGATTCCAAGTGCAAGTCCTCTGTTGATTGCTTGCCTTGTTGAAATCAAGCTGAGATTTAAGGCATTTGCTAAATCGCTTACTGTGTAATTTATTTTTTTACCATCTTCTTTAATGAACTTGCATATTCTTTGAACTGCAAGAGGCTTGTTTTGGTTAACATTTGCTTCAATGTCTTTTCTTTTAATTTCAACTTTTGCGATAGGTGGAAGGGCATAAGAAGATTCTTTTGGGAGAACCTTTCTATCTTGTTTTTCAGTAATTTCTTTTTTTGGTTTCTTGGTTTTCTTTTTAATGAAACTGGATGGTGTTTTTATTTTCGGAAGTTTAAAGCTTGTTAAAGCCTCTTTTTTAGAGTAAGCGTAATATGAAAACAATGCAAGCAGAAGCACGATTAACCCTAAATTAAAGTTGCCTGAACCTATAATGAAGCCTGTTGAAGAAGAAGTTTCTATTGGCTTGTCTTCTTCAAGGTTGTCCTCTTGCTGTTTTTTAACTTGCTTTTGTTGCAAAGGAGCTTGTGTTGGCTCAAAAGAAATGTTGAATGTTTTTGTAACTTTTTGGAGGGAATAAAAGCAAGTGACGTTGATTAAATTACTTCCTTTAATTAAAGGAATACTTGCAGTCCAATTAAAATCTTTTCCTTGCATTTCAACAGCAGAAGCATTGTTAATGGAGTAATTGCAAACTCCTCTTCTGTTTAAAACAATGTTCACTGTAAACAAGCTGCCTTCTTGGCTTGTGTTAATTGAAGTGAAATTAAAGGGGGTATAACCTCCTGCACCTCCTCCGCCTCCTCCGCCACTTGAACTAGGGGAAGGGGAAGAAGAAGGTGGATTGTTTTCATAACTAATTACATAAGTTAAATCGCTCATGCTGTTATTGTTATCAGAGGTTTTAATAAAACCGTTTTCTTCGATTGCTCCTTGTTTTACCCAGCTTGAGTTATCTGAGTAATTGCATTTTGAGTAATTGTCATAAACACATTTGTATAAAACATATGACTTCCAGTCTCCTTTCTTGTATTTGAAAACAAGCCCATTGACATGAAAATCGCCTGAGTGGCTCATTTTAATTTCCTTGTTTTTGGAGTATTCAAACAAAGGATTAGAACTTATTTCTTTTTCAGTTGCAGTTAAATTAATTTTAACCAATATTTTGTTTGTATTGTTTCCAGCTGACGCGTTGATGTATTCAACTGATTCATAATAAGACTCATTTTCATAGTAATAAACAATGTTAGTGTAATTGATTGAGTCATTGTTGCTTATGTTCATTAAAGCATAAGTTTTAAAATAACTTAATGAAGGTTCCACTTCTCCTCCGCTGTAATTCAAAATACCAAGCAAAGTAATGTTTACGCTTCTGTTCATCTCCAAGTAAACTTTTCTTGTTTCACCTGATTGTAGAACAAATTCTCCGCTTGTATTTGACCGCGTTCTATTTTCATATTCAATTTTATTAAAATGCCATTCAATTACCATTTGACTGTTAAATGGATTGTTGAAAACAAGAGGAACTCTAGTATAAGCAAAAGTTGAATTGCTTTGCTTTTCAACATCTTGTTCTTCTGCTTGTTCTTTGAAAATGTTTTCATGGGAAGTTAAAACGCAGTTGATTGAAGCATTTGAAGCACCTGCTAATGTCTTATTTATTACAAAGTAATTAGCATAATCAATTGTCTGCAGAGGGTTTCCATTTTCATAGCAAACTGAAGAAGGGTTTGAAGAGTAATACTTGAAATTTTCAATAAGAGAATGGTCCTCAGCATTTTGATTCTTAAATTCAAGAGTAAAATTATGATAAACGTTTTCAAGTTCCTGCGCATCTGTTTTATTGACTTCAGCTGTCAAATTATTCAAAACTTCATCATAAAAAACAACAACTTTCTCGTCAGTTTTATTTTTTTGATCTGACTCAACTTTTATCCTCACTAAGCTTATTTGAGGTTGTGAGTTATCATAAGTCAATTGAATCTTTTTCTCCTCATTTGGCTGAAGCAAATTAAAAAAAGACTCATTCAATACACCAAAACTCGTTGAAACAGAAACATTAGTTAAATTCTCATTTCCCTCATTTTTCACAGATACAATAAAAGGCTCAGTTAATTTATACTGCTGATTAAAAGAAATTGAAATAACGTTTGCTCCCTCCTCTTTTCCAAAAGATTGGGTAATATTATCAAGAGAGGACTTTGTTAGCAATATCATGTCTATATAAGCTTTATTTATCCCTGTTGCTCCACCATTCCAATTTAGGATAATGATGTGTGGATTTTTTATGGAATAAGAGAGATTAGTGGAGTAACTAAATCTTTTACTATAACTTAGATCCATTGTTTCAAACTTGGCTTTATTCGCATTTATAAGATTTATTTTAAAAATTAACCAATCTAAATCTTGTGTAGAAGTTTCATTTTGGGTAGTTGTAGATAAAGAATAGGCTGTCTTGCCATTATTCAAACCAATAATTGTTCTTGTTGAATCATATAACCATGTATAATGCTCCAAACCAATAAGTTTTGAAGGTGTTTCTTCTAATGCAATCAAAGATACATGATCATAATCAGCTGTCCCTTTAATTTTAGCATACAATGTTAAATTGGTATAATCAAAAGAATTTATTGTCCTTTTACCATTCCCTTCATCTGTACTCATATGATTTGTTTCATAGTACAACTCTCCTTCATTAATTTTATAAGTTGAAAAACCAGCACCAACATCAATTAATCCATCCAAATTATCAAAAAGGTTATGGTAAATAAAAACTTCTGAAGCATTACTTTTAGAATTTATATTGCTTTTATTTCCATAATAAAAATAGAATATTTGTCCATTCTTATCAATTACTGGTACTTTTACCCAAACATAAGAATTCCCTAACTTATCCCACCCCTTATTTATATCTTCATCAATCCAATAAGGTATTTCTTGTTCTTCTCCACTTGTTTGATTTAACCAAGTGAATCTTAAATCTGAGCCATCCTCATTAGTATGAGAATAGTTAATGTTGGAATTATTTAGCACAATCATTACTTGAAAATCAGTTAAAGTTGATGAAGAAGAAGTTAAGTTGAAAGGCACTCTGTAGTTGAAGTTGTCAAGGGCTTGGATAGAGGAAGATAAGAGAATCACTGCTGTGATGAAAAAAATTGTTTTGCTAAAATTTAATTTCATTTTAACAAATCACTGTTTAATTTAATTAATTTTCCTCCTTTAAAAAACCCTATGCTTTGTAACTCACTAATAGTAACACTATATTGAAATAGTTAAATTTATAAATGTTTTGTTTTGCGTTAAGTTTGGTTTGTTTCAGTAAACAACTAGTTATTGTTTCAACTGTTGCTGGTTTTTTAAAGGGTTTGGTTAAAAGAATACTTGGAATGGTTGGAATGCGTTTGATTTGAGTTTCAACTGTTCTTTAATAACTTGTTAAAAAGAGGTGGTTTTGAAATGAATGAAGTTTCAAATGGATTAATGAAACTTGGTTTAACCCAGTATCAGAGCAGTGCTTTGAGCATTATTTTAGAAAACGAAGGCTGTTCAGCTGAAATTGTTTCTGAAAAAGGAGGGATTCCAATTACAAAAGTTTATTCAGTGCTTCAGTCCTTGGAATACATGGGTTTTATAAGAGCAAACTTGGAAAGACCTAAGAAATACTTCAGCATAGGAGTTGATGAAATTTTCAATTCTCTTATTGAAAGAAAAAAACAGGACTTGACTCAGTTAAGAAAAGAAGCAAAAAAAGCATTAAAGGTAATAAGCAAACAGCTTTCAGTTGCAGCTGCTTGAAAACAATTTTCAACCATGTTTAACATTTTTATACCTTCAATGCATTGTTTTAAAGCATGGAAAGAGAACCTGTTGGAATTGAAGGATTTGACAAGCTTATTGAAGGAGGCTTCCCAAAAGGAAACAGCGTGCTGATAACAGGAGCACCTGGAACAGGAAAAAGCATTTTCTCAATGCATTTCCTACACACAGGAGCAACAGAATACGGACAGAAAGGATTATACATAAGCTTTGAACAAAACATTGAAGACTTGTATAATCAAGCTGAACAGTTTGGAATGGATTTCCGTAAACTAGAAGCAAAAGGATTAGTTAAGTTCATTTTCATTGACATTTCACAAAGGCAATTAGCTGAAGGAGAAACACACATTGACTTAATCAAGAGAGAAATTCAAACATTCAACCCTTCAAGAGTAGTTGTTGACTCCCTCTCTCCCCTTGCTAACATCCCAATTGCACCTGACGAGTTAATGAGTTACGGTTTAGTTTCTGACATTTCAAGTTTCATGCCTACAATACCACAAGAGCTTATGACAAGGTTCCAAGTGCACAGGCTTATAATGGTTTTGAAAAAAATGCCAGTGACTTCAATTGTAATCAGTGAGATCCCAAAAGAATCAAAATGGCTTTCAGCTGACCACGTATCTGAATTCATGGCAGACGGAGTAATTCTCTTAACTTACGAGCAAGCTGAAACAACAATGAACAGGACGCTTTCAATTGAAAAAATGAGAGCAACAAGACACGAAGAAAGCATAATGCCAATGCACATAACTTCAAAAGGAATAGTAATAAAAAGACCAGAATCAATCCTCTAAAACTAATTCAATCCCATTACCTTCATTAAAAATAAAATAACTCTTTGCTTTTTTCCTCTGATCTATCTTTTTCTTATTTACCTCTTCATAACCCATTAAATAAAACAAGTCCCTTGACTCAAGCCCAAGCTTTTTCTCTTCCCTTATCCTCGCTTTCGCTCCCTTATAAATCCCATTGAAAATAAACTTGTAATAACCGCAATCCCAATACCTAACAAGACGAAAATTGTCAACCAAGTTCCTTGCTTTCACTGAAGGATAATGATAATTTTCAATAAACTCCTCATTCCTCTTCTTGTTTTCAACAATTCTCTGAACGTCAATTTCCTTTGCTTTTTTTCTAATAACAGCTCCTGTTTTTTCATAACCCCTGACTTTCAACTCATCATAAAAAAGCCAGCCATAATTCACCCCAAGTTCATAATCAGACAATTCCTCAACTTCTTCATAAAGCCTCAGCTTCTCTTCATTATTTAAACTAATTGCAGGAGTAGTTAACTTCAAAAAATCAATGAAAGGAACAAACTTGTCAATTTCCATCACGCCCCTGTCAATCAGATGAAGTACACTCAAAGCAATTTCCTTCTGCTCAAGCGCTTTAAGAAAATCAGCATACTCCTCATAATCCCTATCAAAAGACTTGAATGCATTAACGCTTTCATCAATTAATTTCTTAAACCCATTTTTTCTGTAAGCTTTTTTCAACACAACTTCTTCCTTAAACTCATTAAAAAAAGAGTAACTGTTTTCAGAAAAAAAGAAGTAATCAGGAGAAACAGCAGAAGGAAAAAAGCTATTCTTAAAATTAAATTTTTTTTCCAACGCCTTGAAAGAAGTTAAAATGAAGTAATTTTGAACAATTGCCTTAATTGAAGTGTCCCTCTTCTCCTTTTTCAAAAAACCTAACTTCTCCTTTGTCCGCATTTAATTCAACCATTACCTCTTTTTCCAAACTAGGCGCGTCAACACCAACAACACAAGGGATATTAAATTCACGAGCCAAAACAGCTCCGTGACTCAAAACTCCTCCGTTACGAATAACTAGTCCTTTAATTTTGTTTAAATTAAAAACATTAGCATCAAGCTTGTCCAAAACAATAATTCCCTCTTCATCTAAACTATGGACAAGACGCGCCCTGACAAAACCAGGGCACGCTGTCTCTCCTTTAAAAATTTTCATGTCTCCCTCTCCCTTTTTATTCATCTGGATCTGTCAAAGGAGACTCGTCAAAAAGTCCAACACCCATTTACATTTACCTCCTTAAAAGTAACATAAATTATTAAAACGTTTATTTAAAAACCTTGTCACGACAAAAAGCGATAATTGTGTTTATTGTTTTAGCATCAAATCTGCATCTGCCAATCTCTTAATTTCCCTAACAGGACATAATTTGCTTTTTTCAATTCCCTTACCTTTTCAGAACCTGTGAAAAACATTGCTGCTTTCAATTCATCTTCTAACTGATCCATATACTCAACTAACCCCTTAACACCATTATCATGGTATTTTTTCAAGAAAGGAAGAGCGATTCCTGTCAAATCTGCCCCTAATGCTATTGATTTTGCAATATCAAGTCCTGTTCTCACTCCTCCTGTTGCAATTAAAGGCAGTTCAGCTTCTTTTGCTTCTAGTATTGAAGCTGCTGTTGGAATACCCCAATTTTTAAACTCGTCTGCGTTTTTGCCTGAACGCAGGCTGTCTACAACAACCCAGCTCGTCCCACCTGCGCCTCCGACATCAATTGCTTTTACTCCAGCTTGCTTAAGCTTCAAGCTAGTCTCCTTGGATATGCCATTACCAACTTCTTTTGCAATAACTGGTATGCTTAGCGTGTCGCATAAGTTTGCGAGTGCTTCGTATGTGTTTGAAAAGTCAACATCTCTTTCATCATCTTTTTGAAAGAATTCCTGTGCAGGATTCAAGTGCACGCACAGGGCATCTGCTTCTATTGCATCCATTGCTTCTTGAATCTGGGTTGTTTTAAACTGCTTTATCTGGCTTATTCCAATGTTTCCAGCTAAGAAGATGTCTGGAGCTATGTCCCTTGCTTTATATGAATTTATTTTCTCAGGGTTTTCAATCATTGCCCTCTGTGAACCGAAACCCATTCCAATTCCTTTTTCCTGCGCTGCTTCTGCAAAAGCCCTGTTTATCTCCTCTGCTTTTGGTATTCCTCCTGTGCACGCAGCTATCATCAAAGGGAACTTGAATTTTTTGCCTAAGAAAGAAACAGAAGTGTCAATTTTATAATAATCAAATTCAGGCAAAGCTTCATGTTTAAGAACCACGCTTTCAAATAATGTTGAACTTGTTTCAACTTTTTCTTCTAAGCATATTCTTAAATGCTCTTCTTTTCTTGTAAGCGTTTTTTCATTTGCCATTTTTCCAACCGACTATTTATTTCACAATGGTGCCAATTACTTTTTTGTTTGCTAATGCCTTTCTTACCCTGCCTTTTTCATTGGCATTAATTAAAATTGTTTCCACTCCTTTTTTTCTTAATTTCATAAGCTCGTTTATTTTTTTCATCATGCCCCCAGTTACATCTATATTAGTCGAGCCTGTTATTGCTTTTTTCACTTCTTTCAAATTTTTTTCAGTTATTAGAGGAATAAGTTTTGCATTTTTATCTTTTTTAGGATCTGCTGTGAAAACCCCATCAACATCTGTTGCATGTATCACTTTCTCAGCACCTAGTTTTAATGCAAGGTAAGGTGCAATTTCATCTCCTGATAAAATGGAACATTTTTGGCTCTCATCATAAGCTGGCACGCCATAAAGCACAGGAACAAGCCCAATTTCAAGCATTTTTTTCACAATTTCATGGTTCATTTTTTTCATTTTTCCTTTGCTCATGATCGCGCTTGCAGATGCTTGCACTGGAATGGCGGGAACTCCTGCTTTTATTAATTCATTGCATACTATTGCATTTAGCTCATTTTGAAGTTTTTGAGTTTCAGCAAAAGCCAGCACTTGCTTTTTGTTTTTAATGCCCTTGTGTATTCCTGTTTTTTTCACTATCTGGTGCCCGTAGCTCCCTGCTCCATGAATCAAAATTAAATCGCCTTTATAACTGCTTACTTCTCTCGCAATTCTTTTAAGTGCTTTATAATTCACTTTAGGTGTGCTGCTTTTCCTATCAGTGATTATGCTGCCGCCTATCTTAAGTATTTTTAAACTTTTCATTTGATCCTTTTGCCTCTTTTAAAATTCTCTATTTATCAGGTAATCTGCTATTCCAAGCAGGTATTCTTTTCCTTCTTGTTCTAATTCAGCGTTTTCAATTGCAGAAATTCCTTTTTTAGCATATTCTATTGCAAGATTTTTCGAGTATTCTAGAGAGCCTGTTTCTTCAATTATTTTCTGCGCTTCTTTGACGTCTTCTGGTGTTATGTCTTGCTTTCCTAGGAATGATTTTAATTTTTCATTTTGTTCTGGTGTTCCTTTTTCAAGAGCTTTTAGTATTAGAAGTGTTCTTTTTCCTTCTTTTAAGTCGCTTCCAACTGGTTTTCCTAATTTTTTTTCATCAGCATAAATTCCAAGTATATCATCTTGTATTTGGAATGCTATGCCTACATTTTCTCCATATTGTTCCATTAGCTCCTGTTGTTCTTTTGTGCCTCCTGCTAGTATTACTCCTATTTGCAGAGGGCCTGTTATTGTGTAAAGGCTTGTTTTGAATTTATGAACTGTCAGCACATGCTTTTCTGTTACCTGTTCAACTGGAAGTTTTTCAACTATTAAATCAAGTGCTTGTCCATAACCAGTGTACCTTGCTATTTTTGAATATTTTTTTATTGCTTCAATTTTTCTTTCAGCTGGAAAGTTTGACAAGGCTATTAATTCAGGTCCGAATGTTTCAACTATGTCCCCTGCATCTATTGCTATTGAATTACCAAAATGTTCTGCTTCTTCTGGCATTCCTTTAAGTTTCTCTTCAAACCACTCTTTGTATATCCTGTGTACTGTTTTTCCTCCTCTTCTTAAATCATCCCTGTCCATCACATCATCATGTATTAACAAATAACCTTCCATTGTTTCAACTGCAAGGGCAGCATCATAAATAGAATCGATGTCTTTTCCCCCTACTGCTCTGTATCCTTCAACTACGAATGCAGGGCGTATTCTCTTTCCTCCTCTTAAGTTATATTCATTAATATGCTCTGATAACTCTTTTATATATTCAATTGCTTCTGATTCCATTACTGCATGCTCTAGCTTTTCATGAAAATACTTGCTTAGTCTTTTGTCAACTTCTTGCTTGTGCTGTTTCAATTTTTCAATTGCATTCATTTAACAATCACATCCTGAATTTTTTAAAATAGTTAAAAAAATTATAATTTAGACTTTATTTAACCTTTTCCACGTCACAAGTCGATTATTTTTTTGTTTTTTGTTTGTATTGCTTTTGCTTACTGTTCTTTTTTCAATTGTTTTTGAATCTGCTTGGCTAATTTTATTGCTTCAGTTGACCTTTTTTTAATTAGTTTTGTTCCTGTTTTAGTATAGAATCCTTTTTTAATTGTTTTTTCAGCTTCTTTCAAGTAAAATTGAATTGCTTTGTCTATGCTCCAGTTTAATTCGCTTGCTTGAGCTATCCATCTTAAAAAACCATAGTAACCAGCTGCATCAAGCTTGTCAGCGTCAAATAAAACTTTTGCTTCAAGTGTCTCTGGTTTTACTTCTGAACGCCTGCTGTGTGCTTCTATTGCGTGGCAGATTTCATTAATTTCTTTTTTTGTCAATTTTTCTTTTAGAAGTAGTTTGCGTGCTTTTTTGCTTGATTCAAGAGCATGGTTTCCTTTCAATTCATGCGCTGTTTCTCTCACATAATCATGCAGTAAAGCAGAGTATTTTAAAATTTTCAAATTTGCTTTTTCTTCTCTTCCAATTAACTCAGCGTTTTTCATGACTCTTTGAATGTGCATGAAGTCATGCGCTGAACCTCTTTTTTCCTTCTCAAATTTTTCCTTCACTTGCTTTTCTAATTGCTTAAAAGTCATGCTTCTAACCTTAATCTTTTCACTGCAAAATCCTTGTCAAGAGAAGCTAGGAAAGGACCTAGTTTCGGCCCCCTGCTTTTTCCAAGTAACAATTGATAAAATGTCATGAAAGCAATTTTTACAGGTATCTCTTTTGCTTTTGCAGTGTTGAAAATAAACTGCTGAAGTTCCTCTCCTGTTGCTCCTTTTTCAATTTCATCAGCTGTTTCTTTCAGCAGTTCTTTCATTTCATCGCTCCACGTATTCAATCTTATGTCTTCTGCTATTTCTTTCAAATTCTGTTTAACTGTGAACTTGAATTGTTCAGGAGCGTATTTCTGAACCCAGTTCCAAGCTAACTGTAACCTCTTATCTGCATGCTCGTAAGGGTGCCCTGTTTTTTTCAAAATCTCCCTCGCCTTTTCAATGTCTCCGAGTGCTATTTGTATTGCGTTGACGCATACTGAAAATTGAGGCAAGTCAACGTACTCATCTGTAAGTTTAGCTAATTCATATTTTCTTATTTCATTTTCATCTTTTTCTTCTATTTTGCCGTAGTACATTTTTTTTGCTTTGTCAAAGTAGTTATAATCATTTAATAGGTCAGCATCAAATGAAATTTCAAATGACTTGTTTATTTTTGCAGTATACAAGTACCTGACTACTTCTGGTTCATAAACTTCTAACAACTGCCTTACTTTTATGACATTTCCTGTTGAGGAACTCATTTTTTCTTTCTGTCCCTTGAAATAAATAAATTCATACATTGGGCCTATTGGTGGCTCTTTTTTGAAAACTTCTTTCATTATCCTAATTCCAGTATCCCAGCTTCCTCCTGCTGCTTTATGCTCTTTTCCAGATGACTCAAAATCAACTCCGTAATAAGCCCATCTCATTGGCCAGTCGCTTCTCCATCTAAGCTTAACCCTTCCTCCTTTTTGAAAATTTATTCTTCCTTCATGCCCACAGTAATTGCATTTATAACTAACTTCATAACCGCCCTCATACTTAGCTGTTGTCTTATCCCTCCAGCATTTTTCACAGTAAACCTCCACGCACAGCCAGTTTTCAGGCAAAGGTTCTTTTCTGAACTTGTTTAAAATTTCTCTTATTTTATCATTATTCTCTAACGCTGTTTTTAAGTAGTCAGCATAGATTCCTTTCGGATACTCTTTTGAAGAATGCAAGTACTCTACGTGTATGCCTACTGCTTCGTTTTCTTGTTGCACTGGCGCTTCGTGGTGTTCTGCATAATTATCATGACAACCATGTGGGTCAGGAACTTTAAACAAAGGCATCCCTATATACTGCTCCCATTCTTTTGGAACTCCTTTAGGCACTTTCCTGAACCTGTCGTAATCGTCCCAATAATAAATGTACCTTGCTTTTACTCCTTTGTCTAAAAGCGCTTTGTAGACGAGTTCTTGCGTCATTGTTTCTCTGAAGTTTCCAGCATGCACTGTTCCAGAAGGAGTGATTCCACTTTCCACTATGTATTCTTTTTTTTCAGGATTGCGTGCAATGATTTGCTCCGCATACTTGTCTGCCCAATGCAGTGCTTTTTTTTCATCAGCCATAAAAATCAGTTAAAAGTTTGTATCAATCGATCACGTGCGCTTCGTTTAGTGGTCTTTTTTGTGTAAACGGGCCCGAGGGGATTCGAACCCCCGGCACTCGGATTAAGAGTCCGACGCTCTGACCATTTCAGAAGCTCTTCCTCATTTTTTTAATCAATAAGAAGTGGAGCTTTGACTGAGCTACGGGCCCGTGTTGTTGTTGCGTTGTTTTATAGTATTTCTTTGTTTTTAAGTATTTTTGTTTTGCCATTCATGTAAGGAACCAACACTTTTGGTATTATTATTGAACAGTCTTCTTGCTGGTTGTTTTCAAGTATCGCTACGAGTGCTCTGCTTGTTGCGATTCCAGTTGCGTTGAGCGTATGGACATATTCTTTGTTTCCTCCTCTTTTGCCATATTTTATGTTAAGTGCTCTTGATTGGAAGTCCACGCAGTTTGAACTGCTTCCAACTTCTTTGTATTGCTTTTGCCTTGGGAACCATGCTTCTATGTCATATTGTTTTGCATTTTTTATTGACAAGTCTCCTGCGCAGATTTCAATTGTTCTGAATGGAATTTCAAGTGCTTTGTATAGTTCTTCTGCGTTTGCGTGCAGTTCTTCTAAGTATTTTTTTGAGTCTTCTGGCTTGCTTAGGATGATTTGTTCTACTTTGTTGAATTGATGCATTCTGAACAGTCCTCTTGTGTCTACTCCATGTGCCCCTATTTCTTTTCTGAAAGCAGGGCTTACTCCAACAAGTTTTATTGGGAGTTGTTCTTCTGGGATTACTTCATTTGCGAACAATGCTATTAATGGGTGTTCTGCTGTTGCTATTAAGTAATTGTTTTCGTCTTGTATTTTGTACATGACGTTTTCAAAGTCTTCCATGTCAACGATTCCTTCGTATGCTTTTTTGTTAAGCATTAGAGGAGGAGTGACTAAACTGTGCCCTTTTTTCATGAGGAAGTCAATTGCGAATTTTTGAAGAGCTAAGTCAAGTAAAGCCAAGTCATTGAATAAGTAGTTGAATCCTCTTCCACTTGCTTGAGCTGCTTTTTCAAAGTTTCCAATGTTCAGTTCTTCTATTAATTCAGCATGGTTTTTTAATTCAAAGTTGAATTGTTTCGGCTCTCCCCATTTTCTTATTTCTACATTGTCTTGTTCATCTTTTCCTTCTGGCACTGTTTCATCAAGCATTGCTGGGCATGCTAAAATAAGCTTGTCTAATTCTTTTTTCACTGCATCTATTTCTTGTTCTGTTTGCTTGATTTCTTCTTTTAGTTTTTTCATTTGCTGTATTTGTTCTTGTGACTTCGTTTCAGCTATTTCTTGACTTACTTTGTTTTTTTCATGCTTTTTGTTTTCAAGTTTTGTTTTTAATTCCCTCCATTTTTTGTCTGCTTTTATTAACTTGTCTAGGGGGTAATTGGAGTGTCTTTTTTCAAGCATTTTTTTAACTTCTTCTGGTTTTTCCCTGACTATTTTTATGTCAATCATTTTGCTTTCACTGATTAATGTTGTGTCTTTTTTGGTTTATATAATGTTTAGAAAGCTGAAACTAAATTAACAGAAAATTAGAAACAGAATGCGCTCGCCGGGATCATCGGCAATTTTTAACAAAAATTGCATTTAATGTGACCACATTCAGCTTTGCTGAAGTGCTCATTTTTCATCTTATAATTCTTAATTGCCTTCATCTTGTTTTAAATGCGCTCGCCGGGATTTTCGCTTGCGAAAAGTTCGTTGAAAGAACTTTAGCGCAAAATTGAACCCGGGCCGATAGATTGGCAATCTACCATCATAACCACTAGACAACGAGCGCATTAAATTCAATATAACTATTACATTACTTCAAATTTAAGTTTTTCTTTTGGAAACGTGCAAACAATCTTTGATTGTTTGACGGTTCAATTAACTTCGTTAATTGCAACACTTACCACTTTCTTTTTTCTAAAAAGAAAAGGGAGGGAGCTAGGCGACCACCACTTTCTTTTTTATAATTATATTCTCTTCTCAGTATTTTTTCTTTTGGGAAACTTACCCTTTTCTTTTTTTAAAAGAAAAGGGGAGCTAGGCAACGAGTGCATTTTTTTGTTGTTGAAGTGGGAAGGGCGGAATTTGAATCCGCGACACCCAGGTTTCTGCGAAGCTTTTTCTTCGCTGAAAAACCACTTAAAGTAAAATGGTTTTCTCTTCAGCCTGGCGCTTTCGGTTTGCATCTGCTTTTTGAAGCAGGGTTGCATACTCCCGGGCTGAGCTACCTTCCCATTTTAGAGTATTTTGTTTTATGGCTTTTTTCATTTAAAAAAGCAATTGATGAAAGCAAAGATAAAAAGAGTAACGTAATCACAACTTTTGCCTCGTTAGAGGCAAAACATTTTCAAAAACCTTTGGTTTTTGAACAAGACTGCTAAACGTAAGCGCATGCAGTCTGTTTAATGGACTTTGCTTTTTTAAAGCAAAGGTTTGAGCAGTTTAACTGCGATTGAATTTGTTCAACAAATTCCTAGCGGGCCCGACGGGAGTTTCG
>CAZXTN010000003.1:0-79894 GCA_964643685.1 Microcaldota archaeon | reverse complement strand
ATTTAATCCTTTTTTTTAATTCTCCCTAAAGAAAAAATTTGTTTTTGTTTTTTTTTGGTTTTGTTAAGTGGGCCGCAGGAGATCCTCACTTAACCGCAGGGGGCTGGCTGCCCCCTTCAGTTTCAAGTTCTTCCTGATTCCCCTGCAGACAGCATGCGCTTCGCTTAGCTGTCTTTTTTTGATAAAGAGAAAAACACGCCCTAAAAGAAAAAATTTGTTTTTGTTTTTTTTGGTTTTGTTAAGTGGGCCGCAGGAGATTTGAACTCCCGACCTTTCGATTATCAGTCGAATGCTCCAACCAGACTAAGCTAGCGGCCCTTTTCTGCAGTTGCTTTTTTTTTAAAAAAGAGAGTAGCAGCTGCTTTTTTATTGTAATGCTAATGATTTATAAACATTACTTTGTTTAATTATGAATTATAATGGCATTAGAGAGAACTAAAAGAGCATTAAAAAAATTATCAACTTTAACTGAAAAAGGGAAATTAAGAGCAGAATTGAAGCAAAATCTTAGTTTAACAAAAAGAATTCCAATTACAGCAAGGAAAAAAACTCTTAAAAAAATAAAAGAAGAGGTAAGTAATAATCCTGCTTCAAAAGCAGAACAAGAAGAGATATTGAATAGAAGACGCTTTGCTGAAAGGCTAGGTAAAACTGAAAAGAGAATCACGCTTGAAGCTTACTTGAATCAGTATGGGGTGGAAATGAAAGTAAAGCGTTTGACTTCCTTGAAAAAAATAGATGAAATTATTGAAAAAATTGAAGAACTCAGAGCAGAAGGAGCTGCTCCTGAAGAAATTAAAAAATTCATTGAAAAAAAGCTAAAATCCAATTATTCAAAAACACGCAAGTCAAATTCTTCTCCTTTCAAAACATTAAATGAAGAAGATTTAATCAAAGCATTGCTTATATTGCTTTTGTTCTTTGCTTTGATTGCAGCAGTTTACTCTTTGTTTGACTGAAAATCAAATTAATTATTTGATTATCTTTTCAACTAGTTTTTCATAAGGCGCGTTGGTTTTCAAACCATGCCCTTCAAAATGAGTTGAGCTTGCCTTGTAACCAATTTCCTGCAAAGATTCAATTATGCTTTTTTTCTTATTGCTTTGCTTCTTGTAAATCTTAGTCAAAGCGCTTATGTTGTAATAAGGTTGTTTGATTTCAATTTCTTCTTTTTCTAAAAAGAAAGGCTGTTCAGCTAATTTGCCGATCCAAGTAATTCCAAAAATCAAGGCATTATCTCCGCATTCGCATTTCCTTTCAAATTCTTTATTATAAGGAATCAATTCTCTTCTCTCGCATTTAGGACAGTACTTGATGAAGCCAAGGTTTTTCAATTGCCTGCGCATTTCTTTCCCTCCTCCGAGAGTTTCCATAAACACGCGGTTGTAGTGAATTGAGTGATAAGAAAAATAAGGGCGTGCAGTTAAGTCATGCTGGTAAGCGATTTTAACAAAACTAGCAATCAAGTTCCTTAATCCAAGCTCGTGCTTGAAACTGCTTCTCCTGCTTATGATTCCGTATCTCTTAAAGCAGGCTTTTTCATAAATTCCAGCAAGAGTCCCAGTGTCAGTTGCAGTTAAGCCAACCAAGCCTCCTTTGGCTTTGATTGCCTGCAGCGCATTTGAAATGAAATTAATTGGACTGCCGAAAGGGTCAATGTCAATGAAATCAAAGTACTCCAGCTTGTTGTCAATTAAAAACTTGTTGCCTTCCAAGTTGCTTATGTTAATTTTAACCTTGTTTAATTCAGCATTTTTTTTAATTAATTTTACTGCTGATGGTTGCACGTCATTAGCAAACACTTTCACAGGCACTTTTGCTTCTTTTGCGTAGCGAACTGCCCTTGCTCCAGTAGCGCTTAGCAAATCCAATACTTTCACTTCTTCGCCTGGTTTTTTAAAATAAGTGTTTAGAACTTCAACTGAGTTTGTCCTGTTAAATCCCATTTTTGGGTTGTAAAAAACTAGTCCTTGTTCCGGCACTTGGTTTTCACCAAGCTCTGGAACAATTAATTCAATTTCACCTTCTTTGATTGTTTTGGTTTTAAGCAATTAAACTCACTCACTCGCTTATTGTGACTTTTTTTCCAATCATGTCGTTTGTAATTGCTTTTTTGAAAACTGCTCTCATTACTCCTTTATTGCCGTGAGCTGAAGCGATTTTTCCAGTGATTTTACCGTTTTTGATTGGAAGCTCTACTTTTTTTCCAATTAATTTAGTGACATCTACTCTTGTTTTCACTTCCTTGGCTTCTATTAAAGCATGGTTTGGCTGCACTGTTCTTCTTCCTCTTCTGAAACTTACTATTATTCCCTGCATGTTTTTTCTCCTCCTTTTAGTGTTTTGCTCTTACCTTATTGTTTTTATTCCTGCGCGTTTATTAAAGTTATTGTTGAATTTAATAAAGGTTTGTTTTGAATGTTGGTTTTAGGCATAGATGAGGCGGGCAGAGGTCCAGTAATCGGGCCGATGGTTTTAGCAGGCGTTTTGATGCGTGAAGAAGAGGAAGCAATAGCTAAGGAATTGAACATCCGCGATTCTAAGCTTATTTCTCCTAAGAGAAGAGAGTTTTTGTTTGACAAGGTTAAGGAGTTTGCAGTTGAAACTCATTATGTTAAAATTTCAGCTTCTGAGATTGACAGGCAACGCAAGAAAATGAGCTTGAATGAACTGGAAGCTTTGAAAATAGCTGAGTTGATTAAGAAGTTTAAGACTGAACCTGATTTGATTTTGATTGACTTGCCTGACCCAACTGGTTATGGTTTTATCAGGAGGATTTCAAAGTACGTTGACATCAAAGCAGAAGTGAGGGCTGAGCATAAGGCTGATGCGAAGTACCCAGCTGTTTCAAGTGCTTCCATTATTGCTAAGGTGATTAGGGATAGGGAAATTGAAAAATTAAAACAAACTTACGGTGATTTAGGAAGTGGTTATCCAGCTGACCCTAAGACGAAAAAGTTCATGATTGAAAACGTGAACAAGGAACTGCCTTTCATTAGATACTCGTGGGAAACCGCGCGTCGTTTGAAGAAAGAGAAGAAGCAAAGCAGTTTAAGTGATTTTTAATGGGGTGTAAAGGGGTGTTAGAATATTTTGATTGGGAGCAAGTTTACAAGAACAAGAAGCAGTTGCAGTTAAAGCACGAAGAAATTGTTTTTGATTATACTGTTTTGAAAATCAAGGAGAAGTAGTTTTTTTTACTTCATATTGTAAGAATTGAAGGTTATTTCTTTAATTTTTTCAATCTATCTGTTTTTAAAGAAAATGAAGGGGATTTGAATAATTTAGGTAAAGGTTGATTAATTTCCTGTATACTTTTATATTCCTTTATTTATATATCTATTATGCCTTTTTTTGGAAAGAGAAAAACGAAGCCTCAGCAGCCCCCGAAGGTTGCAGCTAATGCTTCTGCTCCTAGTGTTAATAATAAAAGAGCTATAGAGGAGAGGAGAAGGGATGGAATTTCTTTAGCTGAGAAGAGAGAAAGGGTTAGTGGTTTTTTAGAAAAAATGCAGTCAGAGATTGATCGCAGAGTTGAAGATGAAACTAGACGAGCTGAAATTAAGGGACAGAGGCTTTTGAGTGAGATGGGTCCTGTTTTTACTAGGAAATTGGAAGATTTGTTTAAGGAGTCGGGGCAAGAAGTTAAATTGACTCCTGGAAAGCATTTTATTCCAAGTGAAGCTTCTCGTGTTCATCCTGATTTGACAGTTACTGTGGGTTTGATGCCTGAGAGGGATTATTCGCGTTCTTTGAATGAAATTAGATCAATGGTTAATAAAGCAGGGGTTAATCCAAGGGATCCTCGTGCTTGGGATAAAAATTTAATTAAAAAAACTGCTGATGAAATGGTTGCCCGTGGCGAAATGCAAAGAAGCACTTATGAAGAACTAGCTGAAAGGGGTTTTGAAGGGCCTAAAATTGCTGAGTTTCATAGTAATAGAACTTTAGCTCAAATGTCTAAGTATGCCCCTGTTCAAAAAGTTACTGTTGAACCTTATCCAAATGTTTTTGGTGAAAGTTCTAGGGGGACTCTTAGTGTTTTTGTCCATGAGAAGACTCATGAAGCTCAAGAGAGGATTAGAAACAAACTTGAAAGAAATTTAAATGTTAATTTGCAAAGAGAAGTTAATTCAATTAGAAAAAAATATGATGAAGAAATTCAAAAAGTGGATATGAAAATTTATAAATTAAGGCAAAAAGAGGTTAATCCAAGAAAAATAAGTAAATTAATTGAAAAAAGAAATGAAATAGCAGATAAGAGGGATGAAGAAGTTAATAATTTTTTAAGAAAGAAGACTAAAACTAAAACTTTGTTGACTAAAGAGCAGAGGGAATTGCAAGCTAAGTTGGCAGAAACGTATATACTACCAGATGTTTTGAAAGAAATAAAGGATGAAACGAAAAGGGTTTATTTGAGAAGTGAATTGAATGACTTGTTTGAAGAAAAAGAAAATTCTGAAAGATTACAGGATATTAAAGCCATTGGTTTGTTAAGCGCTGCTGGAGTTATACCTAAAAAGGAAGTTGCTAAACTTGTAACTACTCAGGGAGTTGAGGATTTTGAGAAAAATTTCAAAGAAATTAAAGACAGGTATTGGGAGGACATTTATCATCTAAAACTAAAGAAGAAGGGTTTTATCCAGAACCTTTTGGAAACTTAAATCTCCTCCCTTAAGCTCCTGGTAGTTCGAATCCTTCTACTTCTTCGTCGTCTTGTTCTGGTTTTTCTTCTTTTATTTTTATTTTGTAAACTTTTTCAATGAATTTCACTGCTGTTTCTTTTACTATTGGTTCTGATTCTTCGTCGTTGTAAAAAATTGCTTTGAATACAGTCAAGCCTGTTTGCGCTTCCCAGTTTGCAAGTGCTTCGTAGAAAGCAGTTTCTTTTTCAGGCTCTTCCCTGTCAAGTTCAGCAATCAGTATGCGTTGGTGCATTTCTTTTGTTTTGTTCAGCAGGGCAAGGGCGTCGAATTCGTCAACTGCTTTGAATTTCTTAAATACTGTCTGTTCTACTCTGCTGTGCACGAATCTTTCCAGGAAGTCGCTTAAGTTCCTGTCAGTTGTTTCTTCAATTACTCCTATAATCATATGTTAAAAGTAAAAGGAAAACAACAATAAAAAATAAGAGGTTTTTTCGCCTTGCTTAAGCTATTGTTTTATTAATTTTCACTGCTTTACTCTATTTTAATGATTAATTTTTTGAAAAGAAAAAAGCGAAAGCCAAGTGAAACCCAGTTTTTACTCACTTCCTCTGGTTTGAAAAGAGCAGATAAAGCAGTTAAGATTATTTCAAAAAAACTTAAGAAAGGGGAAAAGCTTTCACCAGAAGAAAGGCTTTTTTTTGAAAAAAATTACAACCTTTTTAAAGGCTTTGACCTTGTCTTGCTTTCTGAAACTAATTCAAAGTCAGTTGAATCTGAAACTAGGAAGATAAAAAAAGAAGATAAGACTGTTTCTTCTGAAAAACGAGAATCAAGTGCCTTAGATGAATTCTTGATAAAAGGGAATTTATCTGAACAGCATAAAATAACTAAAAGAAGCTTGAAACAAAAAGTTTATGAGGATCTTGAGCAGATGAGAAGCGAGTTAATTGAAGAAGTTGATTTAATGTATTCTCTGTTGAATCATGTTCCTGAAAAGCAAAGAAAAAAATTAGTTAAAGATATTAAAGAAAAAGAAAAGCAGTTGAAGATAATTAACAAGCGTCTTTTGAAACAGAGAAGATGAGAAGTTTTTTAAATTTAGTTCTCTTTCTACTGTCTAGTTAAATATTTAAACAATAAAACATATAACTACTTATTAGTAGTTACAAGGTGTTTGTGTGGTTAGCAGAGCTGCAAGGCAATTAAGAGGAAGAGGAGGTAAGCATCCTCGTAAATGGGGTGCTAGTTCTACTTCTGGAACTGTTTCTAAATCTAATCAGCAGGCTAGCATTGAAATGAAAAAGAAGGTTATTGAAAACCTTAGAAATGCGAGGGTAGTTGAAGGTAGGAGAGTGGATGCTAGGCCTTTGATAAAACGCGGTTCAAGAACTGCTCGTGAACAGGGAATTAGAGCTAAGCAAGTTTTAGATGAGAAAACAAGGAAACAAGCAGAGAATTTAATAAGAGTGTTGGAAACTGAAACTAAGGGTGATGTTCTTAATGCTGCTTATAATGAATTGTTTAAGTTATTTGGAGGGAGTCAAGAGGCTGTTGATGAATTTGTAAGAGAGTATAGGGAAAAACAGCAGGTTCCTGTTCAAAGGGAAGAAAGAAGAGTTTCCAAGAGAAGGAGGGAAGGTCCTGAAATTGGAAGGATAGAAGCTCCACGAGTAGGAATAAGTCAAGTAAGTGATGCAGAGAGAGCAAGGCAGTTAGGCAGGAAAGCTGATGAAAGAGAATTAGAAAAATCAAGAGAAGATATAAGGAAAGGATATTTAATTGAATCTTTGGAAAAGGAGATAAAAAGATTAGAGAATAGGGGTTTTGTTTTTGGTAAAGAAAAGAAGTTAAGGGAGCTTAGGGAGAGGCTGGCTCGTTTAACGGGAGAAAAAGTTGCTGAAAGAAAAGCAGAGCAGGTAAGGGAAGAGCAAGAGAGAAGAGAAAGGGAGCAGTTTGAACAGGAACAAGCAGAGCCTGTTAGGGAAGTGCCTGAGAAGCGCAGGTGGCTTGATCGCGAAGCAAGAGAAGAGAAGGTAAGGATTCAAGAAGAAAGAGCAGAGGAGGGAAAAGAGGAAGAGAAGTTAGGTAATGCTTGGTTAGATGAACAGATGAATGAGCTTGAAGCAAGAGAAGTTGAAAATGAAGTTAATGAAGAGATTGAACAAGAAGAAAGGTTATTAAATGAAGAAGAAGAGCAGGGTTTATTACCTGTAGCAGAAGATTTGATAGAGCAGGAAGGGGGAGGAAGGCAACAACAAAATGAAAAGAGGTTTTCAATTTTTAAGAAACGAACTGAAGAAATTGAAGAAAAACCTAAGCTTGGTAAAAGGGTTTCAAGAAAGTTGCAGGAAGTTAAGGAGAGGGTGTTAAGCAAAGTTCCTGAGGTGAGTGCTGGTGAAGAAGGTTCTTTTTTGTTGCAGAGGGATTATTTGAAGTTTTTACAGAAGTTGGATAAGTCTTTGGTTAAGTCAGGCGCTTCTGCTGAGGAAACTGAATCTTTTATTAAGCAGGTTTCTGGTTTTTCAATTGATTTAAGTGAGAAGAATTTGTCAAAAAAAGAGGTTATGAGTGTTCTTAAGCCAGTTAGCAAACTAACTAGCATGGGTTTTGAATTAAAGGATGTTGACTATGTTTTTTGGAAAATGCAGAAGGTTTTGAGGGAAAAAGATGCTGATGAAATAAGAGGTTTTGTTAAGATTTTTGATAAGATTTCTTCTGCTTCAGATAAAATTGGCAAAGAAGCTTATAAAGAGATAATTAAGGGTGTTTTACAGTTTAGTGAGGGAATGTCAGGTGTTGTTTTTTCATCTGCAGAGATTAGTAAAGTAGTTCCTCATCTTATAAAAATTTCAAAGCGTTTAAATGGGAAAATTTCTCAAAAGGAGATGGATGAGACTATTTATAGGTGTTTTCTTCCTTTAGCTTTTATTAGGGAAGTAGCAGATGGTACAATATCTAAGGAGAGTATGAAAAGTTATCTAAAAGAGAAAGCGCCTTTGTTGACAGAAGAAGAAGCAAGGGAATTGTCCCAAGCTGTGAATTCTGTTTTTGATGATGTAGCAGCAAGAAAAGGGATAATTTTAAAAGAAGAAAAGGAAGAAGTTGAACAAGAAGAAGAGTTTGGTAATTATGAGGATATAATAAATGAAGAAGCTGAAAAAGGAGAAGAGAAAAAAAAGACAGAAAGTGAAGAACCAAAGAAGGAGGCAGTTGGTGTCAAAGAAGAAAAAGAGGTGGAAGCTGAAGATTATAGTCTTGAGGATATTGAAAATCTGAATCATGAAATTTTTGGAGAAAGTGAAGAAACTGAGCACAAGGAAGAAGATAGGGGTTTTGATTGGGATGAAAAATTAGAAGATGAAATTGATGAATATGATAAAGGAGTAAGTGAAGGAGCTGAAGAAGGAGAGAAAGAGGAGGATTCTGATGCTTGGATTGATGAATTTTTAGAAGATTCAATTGAAAAAGACGAGCTTGATGATTTAATTGATGAAATTTTAGAAGATTCAATTGAAGAGGAGGGTGAAGAACGTCGCATTGATGACAGGCTGGATAGTTTGATTAATTCAATACCTATTGATTCTAATGAGTTTAATGAAGGAGATTTAGAAGAAGAAAAGAAGAATAAAAATGTTAAAAAAACGATGAAAGCAACTGAAACTATTTCTGAAAAAGAACAGAAAAGCAATGTCAAGGGATTTGAAGACTTGACAATAAGTCAAGTTGAGCAAGTTGCAAAAGCGATTGCTAATAAAACAAAAAAAGCAAAAAAAGAACCTGAAGGAAAAGCAAATGAGCCTGTTGAAAAAAACAGCAACTCTTTCTTTTATGGGAATACTTTGCTTGCTGAATCTGATCCTGAATTTGAAGAAAAATTGAAAAAAGCTGGAATTAAAGGAGGTTCAGCAGAATTAGAAGAGAGAATTAATAAAATGCTTATTGATGAAGTTAAACGCAAGCTGAAAAAACGTGATGAACAAGAGAAAAAATAAAAAAAGAAAATGTTTGAGCAACTGAATTGCAATTTACTTTTTTTGCCTCGTTAGAGGCAAACATTTTCAAAAACCTTTGGTTTTTGAACTAAGGCACCAAACGAAGTGCAGGTGCCTTGTTTGATGCAAACTTTTCAAAAGTTTGCGCTTACATCATAGGAGGCATTCCACCGCCGCCCATGCCTCCTCCTGGAGGCATTTCAGGTGCTTTTGGCTTGCCAGCTGCTATGATGTCATCTATTTTTAAAATCATTTCAGCTGCTTCTGCTGCGCTTGCGAGTGCTTGTCTTTTGACTTTTGTTGGTTCTATGACGTCTTCGTTTTCCATGTTTTCTATTTGTGCCTTGTAAACATGCACTCCTGCGTTTTTGTTTCCGTTTTTATGCTCTGTTCTTAGTTTTACTAGTGTGTCTATTGGGTCCATCCCAGCTGATTCTGCTAGTGTTCTTGGAATGATTTCAAGCGCGTCTGCGAATGCTTCTATTGCAAGTTGTTCTCTTCCGCCGATTGTTGGAGCGTAGTCTCTTAACTTGACTGCTATTTCTGTTTCTATTGCTCCTCCTCCTGTCACTACTTTGCCCATTTCAATTGCTGAGGTTACTGCTCCTATGCCGTCTTCAACTGCTCTTTCTGCTTCGTTGACGACGTGTTCTGTTCCTCCTCTTATGAGCATTGTCACTGCTTTTGGTTCTTTGCATCCTTCTACGAAGGTCATCGCTTCTCCGCTTACTTTCTTTTCAGTGACTTTGTCAGCGTATCCGAGGTCTTTTTCTGTTAACTCTTTTAAGTTGGATACTATCTTGCCTCCCGTTGCCCTGGATAGTTTTTCCATGTCGCTTTTTTTGACTCTTCTTACTGCGAAGATTCCTTCTTTTGACAAGTAGTGTTGTGCCATGTCGTCGATTCCTTTCTGGCAGAATACGACGTTTGCTCCTGAGTTCTTGATTCTTTCAACCATTTCCTTGAGCATTTGTTCTTCTTGTTCAATGAATGCTTGCAGTTGGTCTGGTGATGTTATTCTGATTTCAGCGTTTGTTTCTGTTTCTTTTATTTCAATTGCAGAGTCAATTAATGCTATTTTTGCGTTGTCCACTTGCCTTGGCATTGAAGCGTGGACTCTTTCCTTGTCTATTACAACTCCTTTTATGAGCTCTGATTCGTCGACGTCTCCTCCTTCTTTTTTCTCGACTTTTATGTAGTCTTTGTTAATGTATGTTCCTTCTTCTGTTTGTTCAGCTACTTGCTTGACTGCTTCAACTATCATTTTTGAAAGCTTGCCTTTTGATTTTCCAACTGAGCCTTTTGAACTCATTGTGGTGTTGCATACTTTGATTAGCTTTTCAGCGTCGTCTACTGTTATTTTTTCAGAGCTTTGTTCAAGCAATTCAATTGCTTTTTCTTCTGCTACTTTATATCCTTTGATTATTACTGAAGGGTGGATTTCCTGGTCAAGCAACCCGTCTGCTTTTTTCAACAGTTCTCCTGATAGGACTACTGCTGTTGTTGTTCCATCTCCTGTTTCATTGTCTTGCGTTTTAGCTACTTCCACCAGCATTTTTCCAGCTGGGTGCTCTATGTTCATTTCACTTAGTATTGTCGCTCCGTCGTTTGTTATTGTAATGTCGCCTAAGTCGTCTACGAGCATTTTGTCCATTCCTTTTGGCCCTAGTGTTGAGCGTATTGCGTTTGCAACTGCTTTTGCCACCATGATGTTTGTCTTTTGAGCGTCTCTTCCGAGTATTCTGTTGCTTCCTTCTGGAAGCACTATTACAGGTTGTCCTGATAATTGAGTCATTTCTCCATCCCTCCGTTTTCTGAAAAATTTGAAACAAAAATTCTATATCTCACTTGTTTTATCCTTTATTATTGTTTAGTTAAAAACAGGTGCTTATTATTGTAATTGTCTTTTTATAAATACTTTTTTGTCTGAGTATGTTTTAATTAATTTTTCTTTTTTTTCAGCTTAATTTCATATTCAGTTTCTTTTACTTTGAATTTTTTAGTCAAGTCAGCTTCGCTTAATTCTCCTGCTTTTTCTGCGTTTGTTGTTTTTTGAAGTTCTTCGTAGTTGATGTCTGGCTTTGGGTTGATATTTAATAGTATTTCATCTGATTCTATTAGTTTCAATTCTTTTCTCATTTGTTGTATTCTTCTGGTTATCTCTCTTGTTAGTCCCTCTTTTGCAAGTTCAGGGGTAATATTCGTGTCTAATCCTATCTCTTCTCCTTCTTCTATTTCTTTTACGTTTACTTGTTCTTTTATTAAGTCAAACCACTTGTCTAGTTTTTTTGCTGTTATTGTCATTTTTTGAAGAGGCTGCCTTAAATTAATTTTTAGCTCGTTTCTTTTAGCTAGTCCTTCTTCTATTGTTTTTTTGACTTCATTCATTTCTTCTTCAAGATTTTCATCAATTAAATGCTCGTTGTATGAAGGCCATTGCATCAAATGAATGCTTTCTTTTTCTTCGTATTTCTTGAAGTGCTTTTGGTAAATGTAGTCTGTTATGAATGGCGTGAATGGAGCCATCATTTTAGCTGTATCTAAGAGTGCTTTGTAAATCAAACCTGTTACTTCTTTTTTCTCTGTTTTCATCCTGTTTCTTGTGTATTTGATGTATTCTTTTGACAGGGTGTTTTCAAGGAAGTCTTCTATTTTTCTAGTTGCCAAATGTATTTCAAGTTTTTCAAGGTGTTGCGTGGCTTCTTTTTTTGTCTTCTCAAGCCTTGACAACAGCCACTTGTCTTCTGGCTTAACTGCTTTCACTTCCTCTGGTTTTTCTTCAAGGAATTTTTCCAAGTAGTTTCCTATGTTTACTAAGTAACTTAGTTTGTTGTTCACTTCTCTTCCTATGGTGTATCCGAATAGCACGTTTTGAGTCGGGTTTGTCTTGACGTACATCCATCTCATTACATCTGCTCCTATTTTTTCAATGCCTTCATCGAACCATATGACGTTTTTACCTGACTTGTGCATTTCTCTTCCTTTTTCATCGTATACTTTTTCAAAAATAAGCGCTTTCTCGAATGGAGTTTTTTCTTCCATTACCGTGCTTATGAACAGCATTGAATAGAACCATAGGCGTATCTGTTCTCTCATTTCTGAAATGAATTCGCTTGGGAACCATTCTTCCCAGTAGTTCTTGTCTTTTAAGTAATGCAAAGTGGAGTATGGCACGACTCCTGAGTCAAGCCAGGCATCTGCGACTTCCTCAACTCTTTTTGCATCTGCTCCACATTCTTCGCATTTAATTACAACCTTGTCAATGTTAGGGCGGTGAAGATCATTCAATTGCTCAATTCCCTTAATTGCTTTTTCTTCTAGTTCTTTTCTCGAGCCTATTACGTGGAGGTGTCCGCATTTTTCACATACCCAGAATGGAAGAGGCGCTCCCCAGTATCTTTTTCTTGAAAAATTCCAGTCCTTCAAGTTGTCTAGCCAGTTGTTCATTATTTTTCCGCCGAAGTCAGGGTACCAGTAAATTTTTTCGTTTAATTCTTTCATTTTGTCCCTTACTTCATCTGCTTTTATGAACCATGAATCTGTTTTTCTGAACACGAGTTCTTCTTTGCATCTCCAGCAAGTTGGGTACCTGTGCGTGATTTTTCCAACTTTGAACAAGATTCCTCTTTCTTCCAGGTCTTTGATGATTAATGGCTTGACTTCTTTGACGTGTTTTCCTGTCAGCCACCCGAAGCCCTCTACATATTCGCCGTTTTCATCTATTGGGGCTATTGCTGGTAGGTTTCTTTCTTTTCCTAGTTCGAAGTCCTCTGCTCCGCAGCCTGGCGCAATGTGAACTATTCCTGTTCCATCTTCTTCTCCTACTTCTTCCCAGTCAACTACTTTGTGAACAACTCCTTTTTGAGCAGGCAAGTTGTCGTATGGCCCCTCGTATTCCAAGCCAATCAACTGCGCTCCGCTTACTTCTCCAAGTTCTTCATAATCACTTCCTAAAACTTCTTCAGCTACTTTTTTAGAAACATAGTAAATTTTGCCGTCTTTTTTTGCTTTCAAGTAAACAATATCTAAGCCGACTGCGCAGGCTACGTTTGAAGAAAGAGTCCATGGCGTTGTAGTCCAAACTAACAAGTATTCATTGTCTCTTCCTTTGATTTTGAATTGCAGGTAAACAGTGTCGTGTGTCAGTTCTTTGTAGCCGTCTGCTAACTCGTGTTGTGAAAGGGATGTTCCGCATCTCCAGCACCACGGAACTACCTTGTGCCCCTTGTAAAGCATGTTTTTTTCATGTGTTTTTTTAAGGAAAGCCCATATTGTTTCAATGTTCTCATCACTCATTGTGTAATAACTGTTGTCCCAGTCCATCCATTGCCCTAAGCGTATTGATTGCTGTTTTTGTATTTCGCTCATTTTTGCTACTCTTTGCTTGCATTTCTCAATGAATTTTTCAATGCCATATTGTTCTAATTCTTTTTTTGTGCTTATGCCTAAATCTTTTTCTACCACCACTTCCACTGGCAAGCCGTGGCAGTCGAATCCGTTTTGAAATCTTTGATTGTATCCTTGCATTGCTTTTAGCCTTTGATAAGCGTCTTTTAATGTCCTTGAGTAAGCGTGGTGAACTCCCATTGGATTGTTTGCAGTGATTGGCCCGTCTATGAACCTGTATTTTTCTTTTCCCTTGTTTTGTTCCATTAACTTTTGGAAGATTTTGTTTTCCTCCCAGTGCTTCAGCATTTCCTCTTCTACTTTTTTAAAGTCATACATTTTATCTATTCACCACTTTTGGTTTTCACTTTTTTCATTTTAACTTGTGCATTTTTTCCAATCCAAACCGCGGGGGACTTGCCGTCCCCCTCAGTTTTAGGGATATCCTGATCCCCCTGCTGACCACATGCGCTTCGCTTAGTGCTCATTTTTTTTATTTCAACTTGTGCATTTTGATTAAGTCGTCTTCAAATGGTTTTAATTCGCTTGGTATTTTTATTCCTTCTATTTCGCTGTTTAGTGATAATCCTTGTTCTTTTTTTGTCTTCCATACCATTGAATTGAATTCAATTATTTTTTCTGTTAACTCCTTGAAGTTGCTGTTCCAATTCTCATTCTCCTCTGGGAATGCCTCTAAGTGTACTGTTTTTCCATATACTTCTCTATATACCTTGTCTGTTATGAACGGAGTGATTGGAGCTAATAATTTCAAAATTGTCTTTAAACAGGTGTGCAGGGTGTATAGTGCTCCTGTGTCCCCTTCATATGCTCTTGGTTTTACCATTTCAACATAGTTTGATGAGAAAGTGTTCCAAATAAATTCTTTGATTCTTGTAGCTGGGATGTAGAAGTTGTATTCTTCGTATCCTTCTTTACTTTGTTTTATTAATTGGTTTAATTCTGCGAGTATCCAGTGGTCCGTGTTTTTTAATTCTCCTGTTTCTTTTATTTCAAATGTGGAGATGAACCTGCTTAGGTTCCATAGTTTTGTCAGGAATTTTGACGCTCCTTTTATTCTTTCTTCTGATATCCTGAAATCTTCTCCCATGTTTGTTTCTGAAGCTGCCCATAATCTCCAAGCGTCTGCTCCGTATTTTGAAAGCATTTCTTCTGGTGAGATAAAGTTGCCTTTGCTTTTGCTCATCTTCTTACCATGCTCGTCTAAGCCCATGCCGTGTATCATTACTTTTTCAAAAGCAGGCTGTTCAAGCAACTGGTAATTTCTTAGCATTGTGTAATAGAGCCATGTTCTTACAATGTCTCTTCCCTGTGGGCGTATGATTTTTCCAAATGTTTTGTTAAATAATTCTTCGTCTCTTTTGTATCCGCTTACGTATAAGTTTGATATTGAGGAGTCCATCCAAGTGTCGAATACTCTTGTTTCTCCTTTGAATTCTGTTCCTCCGCATTTTGAACACTTGCTTCCTTCAGGCGGGTTATTTTTCCATGGCTGGTAATATTCTCCTGGTTCTGGGAGGAGGAGTTCTCCGCATTTTTCACAGTACCATAATGGTATCTCTGTTGCGTAGTACCTTCTTCTGCTTATTGGCCAGTCGATTTTCACGCTGTCTATCCAGTCGAAGAGTATTTGCTTGTGTTTTGCTGGATAGAATTTTGTCTTGTCAGCCATCTCTTTTACTTTGTCTAGGAACTCTATTTGTTTTAAGTAGAATTCTTTTATTGCTATGATTTCAACTGGGGAGTGGCATCTTTCGCATATTGGGTACCTGTGCGGCGTGTCTTCTTGTCCTATTAACACGCCTGTTTCTTCCAGTTCTTTGATTATTTTTTCCCTTGCTTCTGGCACTGTTAATCCCGCGTATTTTCCAGCTGCTTCTGTCATTTTCCTATGCTTGTCAATTGCCTTTGTTGGCTTTAAACCGAGTTCAATGAATAACTGCACGTCTGTTGAGTCCCCGTATGAGCATATCATTACTAAGCCTGAGCCGTATTCCATTGAAGCTGCTGGGTGCGGTTGTATTAAAACTTCTTTTTCGTATATTGGAGTGATTGCATGTTTTCCGTTCAAGTGCTTGTACCTGCTATCTTTTGGATTGTATATTACGGTTTCACAAGCGCATAATAGTTCAGGACGGGTTGTTGCTATTTCTATTTCTTCTCCTGTTTCTTTTACTTTGAATTTTAACTTGTTTAGTTTTATTGTGCCTTCGTTGTATTCTATTTCTGAATCTGCTATTGTTGTTTTGCATCCAGTGCACCAGTTTGTTGGCCTGTCGTCTTCATAGATTAAACCTTTTTTGTATAGTTCTATGAAAGTTGCTTGTGTTAGTTTTCTGTATTCTTCCATGTCTGTGTAGTAGTAGTTTTCGTAATCTACTGATATTCCTAGTTTTTCGTAGCCGGTTCTGATTTCTTCTCCGAATTCTGAGATTGTTTGTTCGCAGAGTTTTAGGAATTTTTCCCTGTCATAGTCGTGTGCGCTTTTTTTGTATTTTTTTTCAACTGCCATTTCAATTGGCAAGCCGTTTCTGTCAAGGCAGTATGGGAAGTTGATTTCTTTTCCGTTCATTCTTTCGTAGCGTGCTATCATGTCTATGTATGAGTATCCTGTTGCTGAGCCGGGGTGCCAGTGTCCGCTTGGGTATGCTGGTGGGTTGTCAATTGTAATTATCTCTTTTTCTGTGTTTTTGTTGAATTTGTATAATTTTTCCTGCTTCCATTTTTCGTTTATCTCGTTTTCAATATCAGTATTCCAGCGTTTTTCTTTTAACTTAAAGTCCATTTCTTCACCACTCTTTTTTTCTAAGCACTTCGACGTAGTCGAATGTGGTTAGTTTTCTTTTCCCGGTGTTTTCTTTTTTTAAAAGAAAAGCCGTGTTCCAGCGTTTTTCTTTTAACTTAAAGTCCATTTGATAATCAACTCTAATCAATATTTGTTTTTTTCAGAAAGAGGCTGTTTTGGTTGCATGGTCGCGTTAAAACCCTCTTCTGTTTTCAATTAATGCTTTTAATTGTTTTTAAAGGTTTTTCTAATATGATTTTGCTACGTATACTACTGCGTTTGCTTTTTTGCCGCATATTATGCAGTTTCCTGTTGGCTTTTCTTCTTTGCCGTGGAGTGTTCCTCTTACTTCTCCGCCGTTGGTTTCTGCTTTTATGACATCGGCGCATTGTTCTCCGTCAGTGTCTCTTGAACAAATGTTGATTTTAACGAATCCTCCTTTGTCCAACTCTTTTTTCAATTCTTCAAGTGAGTTTGCTTCGTGCAACGCGTTTTTGAATTCTTCGTCTCTTTTTGTTTTCAAATTTTTAATTATTTCTTTTGGGAGTTTTTCAAGGTAAGCGTCTAGTTCTTCTTGTTTTATTTTTATTTTTTCTCCTGTGTCTCTTCTTGCGATTGTAAGTTCTTTGTTTTCTACTTCTCTTGCGCCGATTTCTATTCTTATGCATGCTCCTCTTAATTCCCAATAGTAGTACTTTGCTCCTGGGCGTTTTTCGCTTAAATCAATTTCTGCTCTAACTCCTTTTTCAATCAATTGTTTTTGCAGTTCTTTGCAGTTGTTTTCTATTGCTTCTTTGTCTGTGTCTTTTTTGTAGATTGGTATGATTACTGCTTGGTATGGCGCGATGTTCCATGGGAAGATTAGTCCTTTGTCGTCGCCGTGCAGTGCGATTACTGATGAGAGTATTCTTGATATTGCCGGGCCGTAGCATGTTTGCCACGCGTATTTTTCTTTTTCGTCTTCATCTAGGAATTTTATGTCATATGCTTTTGAGAAATTTTGCCCTAGGAAGTGGGTTGATGGCTGTTGTATTACTAAGCCGTTTGGCATTAGCACGTCTGCGCCGTAAGTGTATTCTGCTCCGTTGAATTTGTCCCATTCAGGGCGCTTGAAGAATAGGAAGGGTATGCCTAGTTGTTCATGTAGCACTTTTTCTGTGATGTTCATGTCTTCTGTTACTTGTTTTTCAGCTTCTTCTCTTGAAGCGAAGACGTTGTGCGCTTCTATCCAGTAGAATTCCCTGTCTCTGAGTAAAGGACGGGTGTGTTTGGTTTCGTATCTCCATACTTGCGCTTCTTGGTAAACTTTGAGTGGGAGGTCTCTGTAGCTTCTTATCCATTTTGAGTACATTGTGTACATGGCTGTTTCTGAGGTTGGACGTAGTCCCATTTTTTCAGGGAGTTCGTCGTTGCCTCCTTTTTCTATCCAGAACACTTCTGGTGTGAATCCTTCAATGTGTTCCACTTCTTTTGCAAATACTGATTCTGGTATGACTGCTGGGAATCTCATCATTTTGTGTCCTGTTTTGTCTAGTTCTTTTTCAAATAATTTGTACATTTCTCTTTCTGCTATTGCAGCTATTTCTTTGTGGACTATGAATCCTTTTGCTGGGTATCTTTGGTCTATGACGTCAGCTGCTTTTAAGAGTTCAAAGTACCATTCTGAGAAGTCTTTGTTTTTTTTCTTGTTGAATTTTATGTCGTCAGCCATTTTTTTCAAACTCTGCATGCTTTTTTTTAATTAATTTTAAATAGTTATTTTTGCTTATTAAAAAGTATTATGGTTAATAAAAAGGTTCCTGGAAGGGTTAGGAAGAATTCAGCTGCTGATGCTGTTAAGTATTCAAAACAAGCTGGAAAAAGCAAGATGTTTAGGCAGAGTGTTAGAAAGTATGAAGTTGAAGATGGTTCTGTTGTTAAAAAAAGGCAGATTAAGGAAAATGGTAGGGTAATTGGTTCGATTGAGTATGTTATTAATCCTGATAATACTTCTTATATTATTCACGTGGATACTTTTCCAAGCGAGAGGAGGAGGAAAGTAGCTTCTTTTAATTTGTATAAGACTCTTGTTGATTTGAAAGCTAAGGGGGTTAATTTTGTTGCTTTGTATCCAACTGACATGGCTAAAAAAATGTATGAAGATTTTGGCTTTACAAGAAAATCAAAAAGAGGAGGCCCTTTGGTTATTGAAAACTTGCAGGAGAAGAAGATCCCTCTTGTTTTAAGAGTTAAGAAAAAGCAACAGTAAAAAGCTTTTTTTGAGGAGTTTTAATTAGTTTTAAATAACTTCTTTTGCTTAATTGAAAGTAATGGCTAGTGAGTCAATGCGTAAGAGAAAGTTGTTTGGTTTTAGTGTTAAATCAAGGAAAACTAAAGATGGTTATGTGGAGAAGAAAAGGACTCTTTACCTTAACACGCAGGGAGGAAGGAAAGAAGCTGGTTTTTTAAGGTATTACATTTATCCAAAGGAGCAGAAAACTGCTTATTTGGAAAATGTTGAAACACTAGAAGAATTCAGAGGACAGAAAATAGCTGAAGTTAATTTAGTGAAGGTTTTGGATGACTTGAAAAAGAAAGGAGTTGAAACTGTTTTTTTAAATTCTGTTTCGCCAGCTGCAAGGAAATTGTTTGAGAAATACGGTTTTGATGAAGAAGCACCAACTGTTTTTGTGCTGAAAAACCTTCAAATGAAAAAATTGCCTTATGTTACTCCAAAGCTTAAGAAAAGAAAAGGGGGGAATTGATTTCTTTTTAGTTTGAAATCGGAATTAATACATATTTAATGCTTGTTTTAACTTGTTTTTCCCTTCCTCTTTTTTTTGTTTCAACTAAGTTGTGTTTTTTAAGAAATTTAATGTCTCTGCTAATTGCTTCTTTTTTTCTTTTTGTCGCTTTTGAAAGTTCATTAATTGTTTTGTTTGGCTGTTTGGCAATTAAACTAAGTAGTTCTATTCTTTTCTCTGAGAGTATTTCAGAAATTTTGACTCCCGAGG
Source organism: Microcaldota archaeon (assembly GCA_964643685.1). Lineage (GTDB taxonomy): Archaea > B1Sed10-29 > B1Sed10-29 > B1Sed10-29 > JAJRYS01 > CAZXTN01. The sequence goes on along the minus strand of CAZXTN010000003.1, from coordinate 61,074 downwards.
GAATGAAAATTTCACTTGGCATTGTTTCAGCAAGTTCAGGGTTTTCTATTATTTTTCTGCCGAGTTTGAAAAAATCCTTTATCTCTTCTTTCGCTTTTTTCATTCAAATCTCCTCACATACATTTCAAGATTTTCTAACAAATCTTTTTCAGCCAAATCCACTGCTTCCTTCAAATTTTCTATAGCAATTTTTGTTTTTTTCTTAGGCCTGTTTTTGAAAAATTCATCTTTGTGAACAAAGCCATGATAAGCGTCAAATCTTATTATTGGCTTGAATTTATTATCTTGTTCAATTTCAAGTTGGACAGCAAACTGCTTCACTTTTGATTTTTCAATAAATATCTTTTTTCTTAGTTTTATTTTGTTGCTTGTACTTTCAGGCAATGAAAGTTCTTTTATTAATTCAATTTTTTTCATATTATAAGTTCCAAACTATATAAAGTTAACTTATAATGTTAACTAACTTGCTTGTTTTAGTTTTGTTGAAATTTTATTTTAATTTAATAATTTTCAAACACTAGCAAGTTAAAACCAGTTTAAACAAAGCTAGAAAAAGGAAAATTCAATCAAAAAACCTGTTTTACCAGCTTTTTTTGAAGCGAAAAGCCCGGAGAAGCTTTTATTTCCTGAAAAAATCTCTCAGCGCCGAATACTGGAAGTAAGGGGGTGTCAAAAGCCCTGAATACACGAATAAAGCTAATAGGGTGTTTGTTCAAGTAAAAAAGGAGCTGGTTTTGAAAAAATAAGAAAAAAGTAAGTTTGAAGAAAGTCTTATTCTTTCTTTGCGTGTGTTAGGAACCTCCGTCGCGCTTTTTCTTTTTCTGTGTACCCTGTGGAAAAGAAAAACACGCCCTAAAAGAAAAAATAATTTTGAAGAGCTATTATTCCTTTTTGGCATGAGTCAAGAATCTTCTTCCCATGATTTCTTGGACTTCTACTTCTCTGCCTGATTGCAAGTCAGCGTATTCTGGGTCCACGTCAATTTCGTATGTTTCGTAGGTTTCCAAGTCCATTAATTGAAGCCTGTTTCCCCCAAGGTTTGCTATTACTTGTGCTTTTTTTCTTAGGAGTTCTGGTATTTCGCATGAGGAGTCAACGCTTTTCAAAAGTGTTTTTTTGCTTCCGCTGAATAAGGATACTCCTTCGACTCTTGCTTTTGCTGAGCCGTGTTTACCTGGCTTTGATTTTTGAATAGAAGTTATTTTGCATGGTTCTCCATCTATTACGACGTACCTTCCTTCTTTCAAGTCTTTTACTTGTCCAACTGTAACTGACATTTAAACATCCTCCGATTGCTGTTTTTAATTTTTTTTTGATGTTTCCTTGTTTTTTATTAACTTGGTCTTTTTTTATAATTGTTTTGATTATTTAAAACTCTTTGTTTTTTGATTGTTCTTTTTCGTATTTTTTTATTCCGAGTTTGTAAGCTGCGATGAGTCCGAGGAAAGTATAAAGCCAGAAGTAAACCATTCTGTCTAGTATTGTTGCTATTCCTGCTACTGCTAATGGTATTTGAAAGGCGTTGTATGCCACTATCATTGTTGATTCAGTAACTGCTATGCCTCCTGGGAAAACAGGTATTCCTCCAACCAGTCCGGATAGTACAAGGACCATTAAAAGCATCATTGGGTTGGTGTTCAATCCTAATCCGAAGAAAATCAAGTACATTCTAAGCACGTCAAAAAACCACATTAGGATAGTGTAAGTTGAGCAGGTTATCCAAAGTTTTTTTGTTTTAAGGAATTTGTTCATGTTCTCTGAGTATTCTTTTATTTCTTTCTTTATCTTGTTTTCAAATCCTTCTGTCCTTAGTGTTTTTGAAAATCTTTTGAATTTTCTGATGAACCATATTGCTATTGACTCAGCTGCTTTTGGCTGAACTGACACGTATACAATGAACCATATTATTCCAACTGATATTGCAAGGGAAATTATTAGCAGTATGCTGACGTATTTTGGAAGAGTCAAGTTTATTACTGAGTAGCTTAGAACGATTATTGATACAAGCATGAAGATTATTGCGTCGAATATTCTGGCGCTTACTATTGTTGCAAAGCTTGTTTTCATTTTAGTTCCTGAATGCTTGTTTAAAAAGTAAGCTTTAATTGGCTCTCCTCCCATTCTGGAGCTTGGTGTAATGTTGCTGAAAGTCACTCCAGCTAAAGTCATTAAGTAAAGCTTCCAGGTGCTTATTTTAATTCCAGCATTGTTTGTAATTTCCTTCCATCTGAGAGTAATCATAAGCAAGCTGAAAGCATAAGCAAACACTGCTAAGAATAGGTACTCGTACTTGACGTTCTTAAGCGCTTTTATGACTTCAGGTAAGCCCACGCCAAATCCAATCAAGGCATAAGCAAGCACTCCTATCAGCAAGCTTGTGATTGTAAGTTTTTTAATATTCATAGTTAATCAATTACTCTTAAATCCTTTATAAATACTTAAACTGTTTTAATTTAAATTAATGATTGACTCGCATTCACATTTAGATGACTCAAGTTTCAACAGTGACTTAATTGAAGTTATTGAGAGAGCCAAGCAGAAACTCTCGGCAGTAATTACCTTGTCTGATTCTCTTGCTTCAAATGAAAAGAATTTAAGAATAAGCGAAGAGTTCCTTGGTTTTGTATTTCCCTGCTTCGGCTTAGGACCTATTACTACTTTGAGAGAAAGCAAGTTAAGTCAAGTGATTTCTTTCATTGAAGAGAATCATGAAAAGATGGTTGCTGTCGGAGAAGTTGGGCTGGATTATTACTGGGACAAGGAAAATCATGGCAGGCAAAAAGAAAATTTCACGAAGTTCATTGAATTGGCTAATGATTTGAACAAGCCCCTTGTAATTCATTCTAGAAATGCAGAGGAAGATGCTTTGAAAATGGCTGAAAGGGGGGCAGCTACGCAAGTGATAATGCATTCATTTGAAGCTTCAAGCGATTTGATTAAAAGAGCTGTTGACAACGGGTTTTTCATAGGTGTAACTACGAAAGCGTTGTATTCAAGAAAAACCAAAGATTTAATTAAGGAAATTGAGTTAGATTACTTGCTTACTGAAACTGATTCGCCTTACTTGAACCCTTTCAACAGAAAGGAGAGGAACGAGCCTGTTAATGTAAGCGAATTAATTGCTTTAATTGCATCTGAACTGGGAATAACTTTTGAAGAAGCAAGCAAGGCAACTGAAAAAAATACAGTCAAGGCATTTGATTTGAAAATTTAAGCAAGAAGGAGTTTGGTTTTTGAAATGTTTGGTTTTGGAAAAAGAAAAAATGAAGTTAAGAAAATTGCTTTTTTCGTTGACGGTCCTAACATGCTTAGGAAAGAGTTTGACGTTGACTTAAACATTATTAGGAACGAGCTGGAGAAATTCGGCAACTTGACAGTATCTAAAATTTTCTTAAACCAGTTTGCGCCTGATAAGTTAATTGAAGCTGTTGTCAATCAAGGTTTTGAGCCTGTAATAGTCACTAGTGATGACGTGGATGCACCTATGGCTGCTGAGGCAATGGAGTATGTTTTCAATGAACACATTGATGTGATTGCCTTGATGACACGCGATTCTGACTTTCATCCTGTTGTGTCCAAGGCAAAGGAGCATGGTAAGGAAACAATTGTCGTTGGAAGCGAGCCGATTGCAGCTGCTTTGAAAAACACAGCTGACCACATCCTCGTGTTCAACAAGAAAACAATCACTAAATTGAAGTAAATTAAAAGAAAATTTAAGGGAGTTGTTTTTTTTAAAATGAAATTGTCTGCTGGAAGCCCTGTTGAAACAGGAAAAGAATTGGCAAGCATTGTGCCTGCGCAGTACGTGAAAAAATTAATGGATGAAAGCTTCAACGGGTATTTCTGCATAACCATTCATGGAAAACAAGGTTTAGAAGAAGGAATAGTCGTATTCAGCAACGGCAAAATTGTCTCCTCTAACTATGATTATTACAAGTTTAACAAAAGCTTTTTAGCAGAAGAAGCTCTTGAAAGAAGCTTGAATGCCTTGAATGCAAAAATAGGTGTGATTGACTTGTTTTCACTCAATTCTTATCAAGTGCAGTTGATTCTCACTTTAAATGAAGAGAACAACCTGAAACAAGCAGTAGACAAAGAAAATTTAAAAATACTGAATTACTTCAAAGAAGATTATGAAAAACAGCTTGCTGAAGAATCAGGAGAAGGCATTCAAAAAGAAGACTTGTTTAAAAAATTCGGGTTAACTAAAACAATTGCAAAAGATTCTTCAATGGCTCAGCTTTTAAACAAGGCAAAATCAGAAAATGATGAAATTAAAAAAACACTTTCAAAAAACCAAGAAAAACAGGAGAAGACAAAAAAAGAAGATGCAAGCGACAGGTTTTCAAAACTAGCTAAGCTTCTGAAAAAAAGATGAAATGTTAATTAACTACTTCTGAGTAACTAGAAATCAACTAAAAAAAAGGTGACGCTTGAAAATGAGTTTTTTTAAAAAAATAGCTTATAAAATTTTAAACAAGAAAACCAAAGAAGAAAAACTTGAAAAAAGAATCCAAATCCTCCTTGAATTAATTGAACAGAAAAAAAGAGAAGAAGCAAAAGAACCAGATGGCTATGTTAAAAATGTAGTTGAAGACTACGCGCTTGACTCAGTAATTGTTTCAAAAAAAGACGGCAGCGTTTTAATGTCAACTGAAAAAGAACAAGCATTTGAAAAAGCAATAAAATCAACTTCCTTACAGGAATTCATTAAAACAGAATTTCCAAACGCAAACCTCTTAATAGTGAAAGACAAAGAACATTATAATGTTTTATATACAGAAGATGACTTAACATACATATTCAGAACATCAGGTGACATTTCAGCAATTGAAACAAGACAAATTGTCAAAAAAATAAACAAAGGAATCCAAAATTTCAACTTGAAGTGAAAAAAATTCCAACAGCAAGTTATTAAGAGGAGAGAAAAAAAATGAGCAAAGCAATTGCAATAGCCTCTGGAAAAGGAGGAGTAGGCAAAACAACAATCACAGCAAACTTAGGACTAGCTTTATCTAAACTAGGAAAAAAAGTAATAATGGTCGACGCTGACTTAGACATGGCTAACCTTGAACTAGTTCTCGGAATGGAAGGCAGACCAATCACCTTAAAAGAAGTAATAAGCGGAGAAGCTGAAATAAACGACGTACTCTACGAAGTTGACAAAAACGCCTGGTTCGTGCCAGCAGGAATCTCACCACAGCAATTCAAAAGAATAGACCCAGACAAACTAATCACAATCATCAAAGAATTCAAAAAAAAAGCAGACTACGTCTTAGTTGACTGCCCAGCAGGAATAGGCAGAGACACAATCGCCTGCTTTGCAGCATGCAGCGAAACAATCCTCGTAATGACCCTAGAGCCAATGAGCGCCACAGACGGCTACAAAACTTACCTAACAGCTGAAAAAATGGGCTCAGAAGTCAAAGGAGTCATCCTAAACATGATTAAAAAAACCAAAGGAGAATTAAGCGAAAAAGACATCACATCCCTCTTAAACGTCCCAATCCTAGCTAGAATAAAAGTAGATGAAGAACTTAAAAAAAGCGTTTTAAAAGGAAAACCACTCATTAAAACAAACGAATCAAACGAATCCATCCAAGAAATAATAAAAACAGCATCTGAAATCACAGGAATCCCCTATACAAAAAAACAAGCAAAAAAAAGCTTGTTTTCAAGTTTATTTAAATTTTTAAAAAAGAGGTGAATTAAAAACATGGAATCAATAACAAGACCATTTGACTTGCTGAACAAAGAAATGAACCAACAAGTACTAGTAAGACTAAAAGGCAACAAGCAACTAAGAGGAAAACTAAAAGCATTTGACCAACACATGAACCTAGTGCTTGACGAAGCAGAAGAACTTGAAAACGAGCAACTGAAATCAAAAATAGGCACAGTAATAGTAAGAGGAGACAACATACTATACGTTTCACCTTAAACAGCAAAAAACCCTTCAAAAGAAAGGAAGCCCCCACCTTCCCTTCTCCTTAATTTAAATCAAATCCTTATTCTTCAAAAACAATTAAAAATAACCAAAAAACTAAATTTAACCAGCAAAAAACCTTTCTTTACAACCGGGCTCGTAGATCAGTGGTAAAAACAAACCCACTTCCCCAAACGGATTGTTTTCGCTACAGATTGCTCCCTTGGCGTGGGAGAGGCCGCGGGTTCAACTCCCGCCGAGTCCATAGCAAACTTTAAAAGTTTGCATCAATAAGGCTATTTTCGGCTTACGCCTCAATAGCCAAGTTCAAACTTCTTTGAAGTTTGAAAAGGTTTTTTGCCTAACGGCAAAAAAACAAGTCATTAAAACGTTTGCTTTTAAAAAAATAAGTAAGTAAAAAAAGGATTATTTAACTTTCTTTCAATTTTTCTTTGTTTTCTTTTAACCTTTTTCTTATATCTTCTTGGAGTGGTTTTAGTTTTTTTCTTTTTATGGCATGCTCGCCTGTTTTTTTACCTATTAAACCCATTGCAAGTAAAAAATTTACAGGGGATCCCACTACTAAAGCTCCTGCTCCAAGCAAACTGTCTATGATTGTGTTGCTCTGCTGTTTTTTGCTGCTTGTTCTTATTGCTCTCCTCTGTTCATTCAAAGCCCTCTGCACTTCAGGGTTGTCATAAATTTCATTAGCAATCTCCTTTGTTCTCCTTAAATCCCATTCCAGTTGTTCAGTAGGCAATCCTCTTTCCCTGTTGTATTTTATCTGCTCTTTTAAGCTTTTTTTAATCAATCCTTCCACTAATTTCTTATTTATTTTATCAGAAACAGCGTTTGTTCTAAGCAATGATGCTTTTAATTCTGCTCTCCTACGAAGCAGTTCTGATTTCTTTGATTTTTCTGCATTGCTTGCTGCGCTTGTCATGTTACCTTTTCTTTTTTCAAGTTCTCTTTTTACCATCTCTTGTATTTGCCTACTGTTCATTTTAATTAACCTCAATTGCCTTTTTTTTAAGAATTTGTTTTACCTATTACTTTAAGTTGTCTTTTTTTGAATTAATAAAGCTTTTTTTAGAGTTAAGTCTAATTGTTAATTGAATAAAATAAGAAAAAGTAAAAAAATGAGAAAAGTTGCTTTGTTGTTTTATTTTTTGAAGTCTCTTTTTTTCTTCTTTTTTCCTGGCATTAGTTTTTCAGGCTTGTTTTTGCTAATGTCTTTTATCACGATTTTTGGGCTTCCGCTTAGTTTCATTGCCGCTCTTTTCAAGCCTTCTTTTGCGTGGTTTTCAAATTGTTTCATTGTGTATACTGTGAATATTTTCTGGCCTTTTTTCACGACAGCTGCTCTTCCTATTGGGCGTCCGAATGGCTTTCTCATTCCAGATGATAAACGGTCTGCTCCTGCTCCTGTTAGCATGGAATGTTCTCTTAAGCATTGGTGTGGGAATACTCTTACTTTGAAGTAGTAGAAGTCTCTTCCTATTTTTTTTTCAAATATTTTGTTTGCCATGACTCTTGCTGATTCAAGTGAGTTGTCTCTCATTTGAAAATGTTCGCTTGACACTAAGTCTAGTTCTATTTCGCAGTCTTTTGGTTTTGCAAAGCCCATGTCAAAGCTTCTTAAACGAGAGTCAGGTACTCCGCGTACGAATGCTTTTTTTACTTTTCTTTTAGCTGTTCTTGTCCAAGCTCTTCTTGGTTCTCTTTGTGTTTTTGCTGGTTTCAAAGAAGCCATTTTGTTTTCCACCTGTCCTTAAGTTTTAATTAAAATTTCTTTTTTTTTAAAATTAGATTCATTTTTTTTAATTGAATCTTTTTTTATTTTTTTCTCCTGTGGACGTCTTGTTAAGCAAGTAGTCGAAGGAGTGTTTATTATTTATTAATGGTTTTGTTTTTAAACCTTTTCATTTAAAAAGTTGTGTTGTTCCAAAGCTTTAAAAATAAATTAATGCAATAATTAATTCACTGTTTTTTTAAGCAGTATCGAATGTTCCCTTTAAAGGGAGAACGATGAATTAAAGGAGTGTTGAGAAATGAGTGCAATTAAGAGAATAAAGGAATTGTTTCAAAAAGAATGGAAAGGCAAAGAGCCTGGAGCTAAGGAAATGCATAAAGGAAGGCTTCTTGAGTTAAGGAGAGAGCCTGTTGTTGTCAGGCTAGGTAAGCCGACAAATATTCCAAGAGCAAGAGAACTTGGTTATAAGGCAAAGCAAGGTGTTGTTGTTGCCAGGATAAGAGTTAGGAGAGGAAGCGGTGTTCATAAGAGAGTGAGGGCTGGAAGAAGACACTCTAAAATGGGTGTTAGGAAAATTAAAAGGCAGAAGTCTATTCAGTTGATTGCTGAAGAGAGGATTGCAAGAAAGTTCCCTAACTTGGAGGTTTTAAATTCTTATTTGGTTATGGAGGATGGGCAGTATAAGTGGTTTGAAGTTATAATGGTTGACCCTACTCATCCTGCCATTAAGAAGGACAAGGATTTGAATTGGATTTGCAGCGAGACAAGAAGAGTGCATAGGAACAAGACAAGCGCTGGTAAGAAATCCAAGCCAAAGACAAAAGCCAAAGGAAGCAAGAACAAGCAGAGGAAAAAGTACTAAGGTGTTAACCGTTGTACGATTTGGTTTCAGATGAGTTGAAAAGCAAAGCCAGTGAAATGGGTTTTAAAAAGTACTTGTCTGAAAAAGATGTTAAAATCAAGCAAGGAGGAAGCCTTGAGCTTAATAGAAAGATTGTCAGGACAAAAGGAGTTCAGGTTCTCCTTGACCCTGTTTCTTTTACAAAAGAGTTTGACACTGCAGTAGCTCAAATAGCCAAAGATAACAATGTTTCAATTGCTTTTTCTTTAAACTCTGTTTTGAACCTAAAAGGAGTAAGCCAAGTGCTTTATTTAAGGAATTTGAAAGAAGCTGTTAAGATTTGCTTGAAGCAGAAGAATAATATTCTTATTTGTTCAAATGCACGAGATGAAAGCAGGTTAAAAGATGCTAATGTGCTTATTGGTTTCGGCATGTTTTTAGGCATGAGCAAGCCTCAGGCGAAATGGAGTTTAAACCAAGCATATGAACCTTATGTTCATTGATTTGAATTCATTTAATTTTAATAGGAGTTGAAAAAAAGAAGTTTGAAAGAGGTTGAATTGCTGATGAAACCACTTCCCCCTACTTTAAGAGATAGAAGAAGGTATGTTGCTTTTGAAATCGCTTCAAGCAAGGTTTTTTCAAAAAAGCAAGTTGAGAAAGAAATTAATAATGTTATTTTTAAAGCGCTTGGCTTGTTTGGATTTTCAAATTCAGGTTTTTGGCTTGTTAAGTATTATGAAAAGCAGAAAGCAGGGATTATAAGAGTCAATAATGATTATTTAAATCTGGTTTTGTTTGCTCTTGGTTTTTTTGAAAAAATTGAAAATGAAAAAATTGTTGTTAAAATAATAAGGGTAACAGGAACTGTTAAAAAAGCAGATTCTTTTATTAAAAAATAATTTTTTCTATCCAACGTCAGTGAAAAGTAAGTTATAAAAAGGATTTATTTCATATGTTAAACTCAGTTGTGAAAAAATTTAAAAATTAGTGAGGTAATTGGCTGAGGTATAGAGTCCTTGGAAAACTAATTTATAAATAAAAAGTGTTTATCTTTTTTAGGAAAAAAAGGCAATTTGAATTTTTTCTTACCAGAAGATTCATTTTTAACTTGCTTTAAAAAAATGTTTTGCCTTTTGCCTTTTTTGAAAAAACGGAGGTAATTGTTTATGTATCCAGCGTCGCCGTCGGCTTATGACCGCGCAATAACTGTTTTCAGCCCAGATGGAAGGCTGTTTCAAGTAGAATATGCAAGAGAAGCTGTTAAAAGAGGAACAACTGCTCTTGGAATGATTTACAAAGATGGCGTTTTATTAGCTGTTGACAAAAATATTAATTCAAAACTGCTTAGAGGAGAGTCTATTGAAAAAATATTCCAAATAGATGAGCATGTTGGAGTTGCTACTTCTGGCTTGGTTGCAGATGCCAGGAGGCTTGTTGACCATGCAAGGATAGTTGCGCAAGAAGAAAAATTAATTTACGGAAAACCAATTGATATTCAAACTCTCACTCAAGATGTTTGTGATTTGAAGCAGGCATATACTCAATTTGGAGGAGCTCGTCCTTTCGGAGCATCTCTTTTAATAACAGGCGTTGATGACACTGGCGCCAGATTGTTTGAAACAGATCCTTCAGGCGCGTTCAATGAACTGTATGCAGCTGCAATTGGAGGAGGAAAAGCTGAAGCAGAGGCTTTTCTTCAAAAAGAGTATAAAGAAGCAGCGTCTTTTGAAGAAGCAGTAATGCTTGCTTTAAAGACTCTTAAAAAAGTAGGTGATAAGAAAATAAGCAAGGAAACTGTTGACGTTTATTACATTCCTAAAAAAACCAGGAAATACACTAAATTGGAAAAAGATGTTCTTCAGAAGTACATATCTAAAGTGAAGTAAAGCAAACAAATTTTTGTTTTGCTTCTCTTCCTTTGCTTTTATTTTTATTTAAAGAGGGTTTGTGAAAATGATTAGTTTGGATAAAGCAGTAATTGCAAGATACAAAAAAGGAGAAATGCATTTTGAAGCTCTTGTTGACCCTGAACTTTCAAGGGACTTCAAACAAGGCAAGGAAATTGAAGTTGATGACTTAATAGCTGCTTCTGACATTTACTCTGATTCATCAAAAGCTAAAAAAGCATCTGAAGAGGATTTAATTAAAGTTTTTGGAACAACTGACTACAAGCAAATTGTTCCAGTGATTATTAAAAAAGGAGAAATTCAACTTACAACTGAACAAAGGCACAGAATGATGGAAGAGAAGAAAAAACAAGTGCTTCATTTGATTTCAATAAGCGCTGTTGACCCAAGAACACACGTGCCACATACACTTAAAAGATTGGAAAAAGCTTTTGAAGAAGCAAAATGCCCTGTTGACATTTTCAAGTCAGCCGAATCACAAGTTGAAAGCGTCCTTGCTAAAATGAAAAAAGTTCTTCCTATCAAAATGGAAGTTGATGAAATAGTTGTCAGAGTCCCTGCTACTTACTCAGGAAAAGCAGTAGGTTACCTAAAAACTTTGAAAAGAACCAAAGAACAATGGATGAATGATGGAAGTTACTACTGCGTAATTGAAATCCCAGCTGGAATGAAATCTGATTTTGAAGACAAAATAAACAAAATAACACACGGAGAAGCAGAATTTAAGGTAATTGAAAGAAAATAAACAAATTTTTTTTAAAAAAAAGTTTTGAAAGAGAGTGATTTGAAATGAGCGAAAAAAGAATTGTTTTACCAGGAGACAAAGTAAATGCAAGAGGAATGTATTCCTACAGAAAAGGAAACGATTTTTATTCAAGCGTTTACGGAGTCCTTACTGAAAACGAAGGAAGGGAAAAAATAATCCCATTAAGCGGAAAATACATTCCCTCAGAAGGAGACCTTGTAGTAGGAGTCATTGAAGAAGCAAAATTCGGAGGAGCAGTTGTTGACATCAACTCCCCCTACACTGCTTTCCTACCTACAAGAAGAGAATACAAAAAAGGAGACGTGGTTTTTGCTAAAATCTTCGAAGTTGATGAAGTAAAATCCACAAAACTCGGAGACGAAAGACAATTATATGAAGGAGAAATTGTAGAAATCTCCCCTGTTAGAATACCAAGAGTCATTGGAAAAAAGAATTCCATGATAGAACTTTTGAAAAATAAGACAGGATGCAACCTATTCATAGGCAGAAACGGAAGAATATGGATCAAAGGAGAAAACTCAAACATTCTGAAGAAAGCAATTTACAAAATAGAAAAAGAAGCACACACTTCAGGATTAACTGACAAAATAACTAAATTCCTAGATGAAGAATTGAAAAACAAAAACTAAAAGGTGAATGAAAAATGAGCGGAAGCAAAGAAATTGAATTATTTAAAAACGGAAAAAGAATAGACGGAAGAAAATTTGACGAATTAAGAGACTTGAAAATAACAGCAGGAGTGCTTAAAAGAGCAGATGGTTCATGCTTGCTTGAATGGGGCAAGAACAAAGTCCTAGCAGCTGTTTACGGGCCAAGAGAATGCCTCCCAAGGCACGAACAAGACCCATTAAAAGCAAGAATCAGATACAGGTACAACATGGCTCCATTCTCAGTTGAAGACAGGAAAAGACCAGGACCAGACAGAAGGTCAACTGAAATATCAAAAATATCACAAGAAGCATTTGAAAAAGTCATCTTTACAAACTACTTCCCAAAAGCATCAATAGACATTTTTGTAGAAATACTGCAAGCAGACGCAGGCACAAGATGCGCTGCATTAACAGCAGCTTCAGTTGCAGTAGCAGACGCAGGAGTGCCAATGAAAGACTTAATAGTAGGAGTAGCTGCTGGAAAAGCAGGAGACCAAGTCATACTTGACCTAGGAAAAGAAGAAGACAACTTCGGGCAAGCAGACATGCCAATGGGAATAGTGCCGTCAACAGGAGAAGTTGTCCTAATGCAAATGGACGGCGATTTTTCAAAAGAAGAATTTGACAAGGCAATGGACTTGATTAAAAAAGCAGTGCCTGTTATTTACGAAAAACAAAGGCAGGCTCTTAAAGAAAAATATGAAAAAGAACAAAAAGAAATAGCAGAAGAAATGCAGTGAAAAAAAATAGAAAAAGGAGAGATTTGAAATGGATGAAAATATTATCTTAAAACTTAAAAAAGATTCAATTACCAGAATGTTAAAACAAGGCGAAAGAGAAGATGGAAGAAAATTCGACGAATACAGAAAAATTGAAATAATAGAAGGTTATGTTCCGAAAGCAGAAGGAAGCGCTTTAGTCAAACTAGGGGAAACCCAAGTGCTTGTAGGAGTAAAAATGGACATTGGAACACCATATCCAGATCATGAAAAAGAAGGAAACATGGTTACAAACTCAGAATTAGTTCCAATCGCATCACCCCTTTATTACTCAGGCCCACCTTCACCTGAATCAATTGAATTCGCAAGAGTCGTTGACAGGGGAATAAGAGAATCAGGAGCAATAGACTTTGAAAAAATGTGCATAGTTGAAGGCGAAAAAGTATGGACTGCCTTAATTGACTTGCATGTGCTTGATTTTGACGGAAACTTCTTCGACGCAGCTACAATCGGCGCAGTAAAAGCATTATGGAACACTCGTCTTCCAAAATACGACGAAGAAAAAGAAAGGCTAATTAAAGAAGAAACGCAGGGAAAATTACCTGTTAAATACAAGCCAATGACAGCCACTTTCGCAAAAATAGGAGACTCAATTGTACTAGACCCTTCCTTGACAGAAGAAAAAGTCTCTGATGCAATGATGGTAATGTCCATAAGAGATGACGGCCACTTGTCAGCAGCTCAGAAAATGGGCAAAGGCTCATTTACAATTGAAGAAATAAACCAAATGTTTGAAACAGCAGTTAAAGCCACAAAAAAGATAAGAAAACTAATATAAATGAATAAAAACCCAAAAAAAGAAAATACAAGCTTAGAAAAATCAAGGGAAGTGAAAAAAGAAAATGGTTAAGAAAACAAAGCTGAAGTCAGCAAGCAGGTTCGGTTCAAGGTACAGCACTCCATTAAAGCAAATAGTAAGAGACATTGAAAAAGAGCAAAAGTCAAAGCAAAAATGCCCTCAATGTGGAAGAAAAGCCTTGAAAAGAAAAGGCTACTCTCTTTGGGTGTGCTCAAAATGCGGCGCTGAAATAGCAGGAGGAGCTTACAAGCCACAAACTGCTGTTGGCAAAATGACTGAAAGAATCTTGAAAAAAACTACTTTAAAACAAGTAGCTTAAAACTCAAAACCCCCTTTTCTTAATTAAAAAAAATTAGGAAAAGGTTTTTTTAAAGCTTATGAATGGAGGTTTTTAATAAAATGGCTTGGAAATGTTTTTCATGCGGAGCTGAAATAGATGACATCTCTGTCGTAAAATGCCCTCACTGCGGCTACAGGATACTTATAAAAGAAAGGCCGCCTGTTGTTAAAAAAATAAAAACAGATTAACTGATTTAAAATGATGCTTTTTACAACAAGCAGGAAGCCATCGAAAAACACAAGAATATTCTCAAAAAAAATAAGCAACCTGCTTCCTGATTCCATTTACTTAACAAGAGGAAAAAAAGGAATAGAAGAACTTGTTGAAATAGCAAGAAGCAAAGGATACCCAAAAATATGCATTGTCACAGACAAGCAAGGAAATCCTCACCTCATGCGCTTTATAACACTAAACAATGAAAACTGGAACTGGGCAGAAGAATTAAAAATAAAAGGAGTTTATTTGACAAAAGAAAAGCAAAAATGGAATTCAATCAATTGTCCAGAAGAGCTTGAAAAACTATTCAACACTTCATCAGACGAAGAAGCTGAAAATAAAATTCTAAAACAAGACAACCAGATAATATTCAAAAACAAGGAAAAAGTAATTGTAAAAATAAAATTACAGGAGTGAGAAACAAAATGACGGAAAATAAACAAATTTCAAACAAGGAACTGCAAAAAGAACTGCTTAAATTTCAAAATTACCAAAGGCAATTGCAAATGGTTGACTCTCAACTGCAAAGACTTGAAATAGACCTTGCTCAAACAGACGTTGCTTTAATGGAACTTGAAAAAGCAAAAGGAAAAACATTCAAAGCAGTGGGCACTATCCTAATAGAGCAAGAGCCAAAGCAGTTGAAAGAAGAACTGAACAAAAAAAGAGAAGAACTCAAATCAAGAATAAATGTGCTGAAAACACAAGCAGAAAGACTTCAATCAAGAATGAATGAATCCAAAAAAACAATAGAAGAAGCTGAAAAATCAATGCATTAAAAAAACACTTTTTTTCACCTTTCTTCTTTTTTATTTCTCTGAGCGCTATTCCTTAAAACAAAACAATTAAAAACAATTCTTTCCTTTATTTTTCTTAAGTTAAAAAAAGAAATGAAATAAAGGGGGATTAGCAAAATGAACAAATTAACTGATATTTACGGCAGAAGAATCTACTCGCAAAAAAGCAGTTTCATAGGAGTTGCAAAAGACGTTTTAATAGAACCAGAAGAAGGACAAATAAAATTCTTACTGAAAGCAGAAGCAACTTCAATACTTGGAAGAGAAGCAACAGAAGCTAAAAAATTCATAAAAGAAAACTTCATTCCATTTGAAAAAGTAAAAGCAGTCGGAGACATAATCATAACCGACTAAAAAAAGAGGTGTTTGTTGAATGTCAAAACCAATATTAGGAAAGCACTTGCTTGAAAAAAAAGTAGTTTCCAACAGCGGATTAGAACTAGGGGAAGTAATGGATGTTTACTTTGAAATAAACGGCGCTTTAACAAACCTTATTGTCAAGCCAGATCATGAACTTAAAGAAATAAAAGACCACCTTGACAAGCACGGCTTGCTGAACATTCCATTCAGCGAAGTAAAAGCAGTAGGAAGATACGTAGTCGTCAATTTCCCTTATTAAAACCCTCTCTCTCTTTTTTCTTTAAAACACTATCCAGCAGAAAAACCTAGACTAATCCCTTTTTCTTAAAAAACAAGAAATTCTGAAAAAAAGGGTGAAGTTGGAGAAGGGAGGAAGGAGCAAATAAAATCCCTATTGGCTGGGTGAGCCTTTCCCCCTGAACCCTTCTCACATTGTTCTAACTGGTTTGAGTTTAATTTCAAACCACCTCCAGTTCTTAATTAAAATCAACACTAAATAAATATATAAACTTATTGTTAGAAAATAGACAAACTTGCAATAAAATTTCTTAACATTCTTCACTTATACAAAAATATTCAATTTTATGAGATTTGATTGAAAATTTGTCCAATTCAACTGCTCATTTAACCATAACCTTTATATACTTGACTTGTTAAATTTTTAAATAGTCCAATTTTTTGGAGAGGATTAGCAACAATTCTTCTTTTATATACAAAGAGGATTTCTTTGGCTGGGTGAGCCAATTTTTCCCCCTCTCCTACCCCCCTTTTTAAACTAACTGTTTTTTAAATCCCTTTTACGTTTATTGTAGATAATGGACAAGATTTTGCTTGACATTGCAGGGGAAATTACCTTAAGTGACAACCCTGGCTCTTCTTTGAAAAAATGGCGTGAAATTTTCGGAATTTCTCAAACTGAATTAGCTGATTTTTTAAATGTAACTCCTTCAACTATCTCTGATTATGAAGGGAATAGGAGAAAGAGTCCAGGAGCAAGCATTATTAAAAGGTTTGTGAATGCCATTATTGAAATTGACAGGCAGAAAGGAGGCTGGGTTTATAAAAAGCTTCAATTGCAGAAGCCAAGTGAAGTTTTTGACGTGGAGGATTTTTCCAAGTCAATGAAGTCAAAGGATTTTGTAAAATCAATTGAAGGGAGAATAATTTCAAACGAAGCAGTTCTGAAAAAAACCAAAATTTACGGCTTTACTATTGTTGATTCTATCCGCGCTATTCTTGAACTGCCTGCTGATGAATTTATTAAAATTTACGGCAACACTACTGAAAGGGCTTTGATTTTCACTAATGTTTCAATGGGAAGAAGCCCTTTGATTGCAATCCGTGTAACTAAATTGAAGCCTACCATGGTTGTGCTTCATAACATTTCTGAAGTTGACAAGGTTGCTCTTAAGATTTCAGAGGTTGAAAAAATTCCATTAGTAACTACTGTTCTTCCTCTTGACGAAATCAAAAGAAGAATGAAAGAATATATAATCTAATTTTTTTATTATTAAGGAGGGAGATCAGATTATGCGAAATATAACTTCGCAAACTTGAAAACTCAAAGTTTTCAAGAATTCCCTAAAAATGAGCACTAAGCGAAGCGCATGTGGTCAGCAGGGGGAGCAGGAGTTACCTAGAGTTGAGGGGGGCGGTGAGTCCCCCGCGGCTCGGTGATCAAAAGAAGAATGAAAGAATATATAATCTAATTTTTCATTTTAACGTTGCCTAATCTATTTTCTTAGTTTCAAAGCACTTGCCTTAGTGCTTTTTTTGCTTTCTGCTGGTTTATTCCAGTATTTTCAATGCAGTTTATCTGCTCAGGCATGGCGATTTTAATTGAAGGTTTCATGCTTTCTTCAAGAATTATTACCGCGTATTCTGGTTTCAAGTAACTTGCTGTAATGATTATTTTTGTCAATTCTTTTTGAGTCAAGTTTTTTCTTATGTATAAAAGCAGTTTTATTTTTTTCATTTTTTTTAAAAGTTCTTTGCTGAGTTCTTTTTTCATTTTTTCAGTCATCTTTTTATGAGTTTTTATTTTTTTTTCAAGATTCTCCAGAGTATACAAGTGTTTTGTTTTTTCAGCAATGAAAACAAAGTCAGGTTTTTCTTCTCTTGTTTTTTCTTCGTAAGGAAGTATTATTGTCGGCTTGTGCCATATTGAGTAATGATTTTCTTTTTTTGTTTCAAGGTAAAAATCAGGTTTTTTAAAAATTAAGGTAAGTTCGTTGCTGTTTCTTTTTTCTTCTGTTTCTTCTGAAGCTTTTATTCCTTTCACGATTTTTTTCAGTTTTATAACTTCGTAAGCTTCTTGTTTTTTTTCTTTTTTTTCAAAATCAGTTAATGCCATTTTCTCACTTGATTTTTTTTATTGTTTTTTGTTCTTTATTTAAGCGCTGCTTCTATTAATCCGTAAAATAAGGGGTTTGGGTTGCCTGGCTTGGATGTGAATTCAGGATGAGCTTGTGTAGCTATGAAGTACTTGTGGCTTGGCAGTTCTATGAATTCAACTAATTTTCCATCAGGGCTTGTTCCTGAAATCACTAGCCCGTTTTCAATGAGAGTTTCATGGTATTCTGGGTTGACTTCGTACCTGTGCCTGTGTCTTTCTTTAGCTTCTTTTTTGTTTTCTATCCTCCCTAGCTTTTCATATAACCTTTTTACAGCTGTGTTTTCTTTTAGGATTGCAGTGTATTCACCGAGCCTCATTGTGCCTCCTTTTTTCATTATGTTTCTTTGTTCTGGCAGGAAGTCAATTACTGGGTAAGGAGTGTTTTCATTGAATTCAGTTGAATTAGCTTCTTTTAACCCGCATTTGTTTCTAGCGTATTCAATGACTGCGAGTTGCAGTCCTAGGCATAAGCCGAGGTAAGGGATGTTGTTTTCTCTGCAGTATTGGATTGTTTTTATTTTTCCTTCTATGCCTGTTTTTCCAAATCCACCTGGAACTATCACTGCGTCAAGTTCTTTTAACTCACTTAATTTTTTTTCATCTTCTTCTATTTCTTTCGCGCTTATCCAGACGATTTTCGGCTTTGCGTTTAATTCAGCGCACGCGTGTTTTATTGCCTCGTTTACTGAAATGTAGGAGTCGATTAATTGCCCTTCTCCTGTTTTTAAGTATTTGCCAACCATCCCTATTTTTACTTCTTTGTCTGCTTTTTTCATTTTTTCAACAATCACTTGCCATGGGTAAAGCGCGTTTCCTTTCGGCTTTAAGTTTAGTTTTTCGAGTATTTTTTCCCCGAAGTTTTGCTTGTCAAATAATAATGGGACTTCGTATATTGTTTTTACGTCTGGGTTGTCTATTATGTTTTGTTTTGGAATGTTGCAGAACAGCGATAATTTCTCTTTTCTTATCTCGTCCAGTCCTCCGTTTGTTGTCCTGCATACGAGGAAGTCTGGCTGTATTCCCATTTGGTTTAGCATTTTAACTGAGTGTTGTGTTGGCTTTGTTTTGGCTTCGCCTAGGGAAGGTGGTTTTGGCAGCAGTGTTACGTGCACGTATGCAATGTTTTCGTTTCCTTGCTCTAGTTTCATTTGCCTTGCTGCTTCTAGGAATAATACGTTTTCGTAGTCTCCTACTGTTCCTCCTATTTCAATTAATAGGATGTCTTTGTTTCCTGCGTTTTTTTTGATTGTTTTTTTTATTTCGTTTGTTATGTGTGGTATTGGCTGCACTGTTTTTCCAAGGTAATCGCCGTTTCTTTCTTTTTCAATTACTTTTTTGTATACTTTTCCTGTTGTGAGGTTGCTTTCTTTTGTAAGTTCTACTCCTAGGAATCGCTCGTAGTTGCCTAGGTCTTGGTCTATTTCTCCTCCGTCTTTTGTTACGAAGACTTCGCCGTGTTCTGTTGGGCGCATTGTGCCTGCGTCTATGTTTATGTATGGGTCTATTTTCATTGCTGTTACTGTGTAGCCTTTGCTCATCAACAGCCTGCCTATAGAACTAGTTGTAATGCCTTTTCCAAGTCCTGACATTACTCCTCCTGTTATGAAAATGAATTTTTGAGGCATAAGAAACAAACGCGTTTTTTTAATATAAAAATTTAGGTTAAGAAATCGAAGTTGTTTTTGTTTCTTTTTATTTTAGAAGCTCCTCTTCTTCTTTAGTTAACTGTCTTTTTTCTTTTATTACTGCTAATAAAAGATTAGTGCTTATTCCTGCTTTCTCAGCTTCTTTTTTAATAACTTTAGCTATTTCAGGTGTTATTTTTTTTGTTTTTTCAGCTACTTTTCTCATTGCATTCATTGTTTTTATTGCTCTCATGTCATCATCTAAATAACCTGATGTTTTGAAATATCTTTTCCTGATTTTTTCAGCTTCTTTTTGCTCTGGTTTTACTTCAACTTGTTTTTCTTCTTTGTTTAATCTTTTTGCCATTTTCAAGGCTTTTTCAACATCCTTTTCTAATTCAGAGTATATTAAGTACTCTTCTTCTTCTCTTGCTTTCTTTTTAGCTTGTCTTATTTCTGCTAGTTCTCTTCTAAGTTGCTCTTCTCTTTTTTCTTCGGGTGTTTCCTTTACTCTTTCTGCTATCTCTTTCTGCTTTTCTTTTAATTGCCTTGAAGCTTCTATTATTTTTTCACCTTTGAATGCAGATTCTAGTAATACTCTCCTTGTTTCAAGAGGCACTTCTTCTTTCTGTGCTCTTAATTCTGCTTCATCTACTGCCCTTCTTCTCCTTTCTTGGCTTGCTTTATAATCTTCATTTTTGCTTTTGTCAAAAATTGCTTTTATTATACTCAAGTCTTCTTCTGTTATTTTTCCTCTTTTAATTAATTTTATGAATTTGTTTTCTAGTTCTTTACTTTCTTTAAATCTTGTTATATCTTTTCTTCTTTTTACCATTATTTTTTCTTATATCCTGTTTTGTTTATTAAACTATCTTAAACATGACTTTTTACGCATATTTTTTGCAAGCAACTGAATTGGTTTTTTATACCTGTTTTTTCATAATTAATTTATGACTAGAAGAGGAGTAAGAGTTTCAGAAATAACCCATAAAAAATATCCAAAACCAGTTAAAAGAGATCCTGTTACAGGCGAAGTTATAAAAAGAGGGAAGAATGCTTTTTATGAGGAATCGAAGGCCGTTTCCAAAGAAGAAAGAAAGAACTTGCAGAATGAGATTTTGAAGGAAATTGAAAACTTGCCTGTTGAAGAAAGAGTGAGAAGGCTTGAAGAACTAAGAAAGGATTACAAAACAGCTTTTGATTTAAGAGGACTTTTTCAAGCTGACATGCAAGGGGCAACAAGAGAAGAGAAGCAGGAGATGAAAAGAGCTTTTAAGCTTTTCAATAAAGCAGCTGCAGAAGAAGCTGAAAAGTTTCGTAATTTTCTCAGTTCTCAGATAAGGTTTGAAAAACAGGCTCTTGAAGCTTCTGAAAGAGTCACTCCTGTCAAGGGTAGTCTTTCTGAAGAGGATTTGCAGCCTAGGCTGACAGAGCGTTTGGCTTCAAGGAAAGAAAAAGTCTTGCAGTGGATGAAAAGAAGCAAGGCTTCTGATTCAAATCAAGGGGTTCAGAAAAGAAGTTTTGAAAACCCTTTAACAAAAGCAGAGATGAAAAAAAAGCAAGCGGTTAAGAAAGCCAGCCCTTTGCTTGACACTGCTGTTGAAAATAGGTTAATAAAGAATGTGATTGTTGAAACTTTTGCTTTGCCTAAAAATGCTTCTTCAAAAGAGATTAAAAAGTTTTTGACTTCAGAAGAGTTTATAGATAAAAACTTAACAAGGTATCGTTCATTGAAGGACCCTAAAAATAAGGGTACTGCAAGGTTGTTAAGAGACATTCAAAGATTTTTAAATGAAGAAATTTAATTAATTTTTATTAAGAGTGATTTTTTATGGGGCGAAAAACAAGGAGATATACTTCCGGACCTGCTTCTGGTTATGCTTCTTCTAATTTGAAATCGCGTGAAAGGCTCACTAAAAAATTTATTTTAAACAATTATTCTAATGAATTAATAGAGGACATGAACTCTCTTCTTCCATGGGAGAAAAGGCAATACTTAAATGAAGAGGAAGAAAAATTAAGAGAGGATATTGCTGACTCCTCTCCCTTATCTGATAAAGAACTTAACAATCTTGTTTTAAAAGCTCGTTTAGCAGGGATTTCTGAAAATTACATTAAAGCAATTAAAAAAAGAGCAAAGGAAAATCCAGCAGCAGTAAGAAAAATTGGCTATTCCCCCATGCTTGAAGCTGTAAAAGCTCTTAAAAAAGAAGTTCAAAATGAAATTGAAAAAAATGAACAGCAACTTGAAAAAGCAAAAAAGCAAGTGACAGGAAAAGAAGTTGAAGATAAGTCTATTTTTCATCGTTTTCATCCTTCTGTCTCAAGAGGAATTAGAAAAGAGAAGAAAATCAGAAAAGAAAGAAGCAAGAAATTGAAGCAGGGCATAGGGTCTAAGCAACTTTTGTCTCCTGAACAAGCTGAAAAATTAATAAAAGAAAAGCAGGTTTTGGAAACTCAATTAAAAGAACTTGAAAAGCAAATTGCTTCTAAAAATTATACTGAGAAAGCAAAGCAAGCTGAAACAGATTTAAATCTAATGAGGAGTATTGTTGAAAAGAATAAAAGAACTTCAGGAAAAATAAAAGAGCTTCATAAAATCTTCAACAGCCATTTCCCATTAAAAGGCACGAAAAGGTTTTTAAGAAACAAGGAAGAAGTTGAAAAAGCATTAAAGGAGTATGAAGGAAAAGCAAAGGAATTAAGCAGTAAAAGAAGAGAATTAATTGAAAAAATAAAAAGGATTGAAGAGCAGTTAAAAAATTAAGAAAATTATTTCTTTATGAGTTCTTCTGTTTCTGTGAATTTCAGTTTTTTCAGCACTGATGATGCCCTGCCGTAGTATTCTTTCACGTACATGTTTTTTTTATGGGGGTTTTGTTTCATTAGTTTCAAGTACTTGTTTTGAAGCTTTTCAAGTATTTGTATTGTTGAAGCGTGGCTGCTCATTTCCTGCTGCAATTGTTTTGAAGGGTTTTCTTGTTTTTTTGCAATGGTTAAAGCTGCTTCGAGGTAGCCGATTGCAGCGTTTGTAATGAATTTGATTTTTTCCTCATTTTTCTTTTCGCGTGCTGCTTTGTAAATGATGTCTGTCAGTTGTTTTGAGTTCATGAAAAGCAATTTAATTTTTTATTTTATGAAGTAAGGTAGGAAGTTTATGATGAAAGTAATTACTATTATCCAAAATATTCCTTTAAGAAGTTTTTTGCTTAGTGTTTTGTCTTTTTTTCTTCTTAGCTTGTAGTCGTAAAAGTTTATCAAGTCCTCGAATAGTTTTGCGCCGTCAAATATTGCAAAAGGTAAGTAGTTGAACATTCCAACTAATAAGTTTAGCAGGAAAGTCCAGGTAATTATTTCCAAGTAGTAGTATTTTATCCAGTGGCTTAATTGGTTTGAAGTAAGCTGGAAATGAGTGTCGTAAGTTATTCCAATCATTCCTTCCTCATTTCTGATTATAGTTTTTTCTCCTTCGCTTGTTTTTAAAGTGATTGGCGTGTTAGGTATTCTAGGTTGTTCTATAAAGCTTGTGCCGTATATTTTCATTCCTGGTTTTAATCCAGCTAAGTCAGCTGGCGAGCCAGGTGTTACTGTTACTATACTTGTGCTATAATCATTCATTAATGAAGGGTTGATTAATGCTGTTGATGGGATTAGTAAAGCCAGGAAAATCATTGCTGTTAGAAAGTTAGCCATTGAGCCAGCTGAGTATACTCTCATTCTTTTTTTAGGAGTGGTTTTTTCAAGTTGTTTTTCATCTGGTTCTGCAAAAGCGCCTATTGGAAATATTCCAAGAGTAGCTACTCCAAGTGTTTTTAGTTTTATTTTTTCTCTTATTGCAAGTACTCCATGTGAGAACTCGTGGACTATTACAAGTATAACCATTCCAATTAAGGCGCTGAGTGGAACTTTTATAGGCGCTCCTGGAATGTCTACTCCTGGTATTATTGGCTGAACCATTGGAACAGGTTGTGTTCCTATGTAATACTGGTAAGCAACTACCCACGTGCTCCATAGGAGGGAATAGAACATGAATCCTCCGAAGCCGGTTGTGAACAAAGTGATTATGAAGTCAAGATGAGTTATTTTTCCAGCAAATGCAGTTGGTTCAGTGAATATCAAAGCTGAAGCGAGAAAAACAAAGTACATGACAAGCACGTGTTTTAACTTGTATTTGTGCTCTTTTGAAAACAAGAGGTAATAAGCTCCTATTAATCCAAATGAAAAAATCAATCCCAAGTCAGCTAAGTAAGTGAAGAAAGAGAACTTAGCTATTTTCTTGACAATTCCAGTGCCTTTTTTTGTTTTCCAAAGAACTATTGGCCCTGCTGTGTCCATTTTCAAGTACTTTTTAAAAAGCCAGGCAGGGGCAGTTGCCAGCAGAATTATTATCGCCCATGTAAAGTAACTCATTTTTATTAATTCACTCTCTTTTTTTCTTTTTTATCCTCACTACGTCTGCAAGAGTAAGATGCCCTTGCTCTGTTTTTTTAACTGAAGGCTGTTCTATGTCCTGTTTTTTTACAATTTGATACAACTTTATTCCGAATAATTTTTCAAGTTTTTTAGCTGTTTTTTCAGTTGGATGCAGTTGCGCGTTTTCTATTTTCTTAATTGTTGACAGCGGCTCGTTTATTTTTTTAGCAAGTTCTTCTTGAGTGAATCCAGCTTCTTTTCTCTTTTTTTTCACGAGCTCGTCGTAGTTGTCAATTAGTTCTTCAACTGGCTGTTCATTAACTATTACTATTTTTTTTGGTTTTTTCTCTTCTCTTACTTTTGCTATGAACTTGCCTTTTGTAGAACATTGCCTGCATACTTGCAGGATTGCTCTTTCAACTTCAATAGTGTACAAGTCGTCAGTGTATCTGCCACATATTTCGCATTCAGGCATTCTGTACATTCACCAATTTTTTTAAAAAGGAAAAAAGGAAGGCGTGTACTGCTTCACTTTTTTAAAGTTACGTCTAAAATTCCATTTTTGTATGTTTGTTTTTCTATTTTTTTAACTTTTGCAGGGAGTTTAAGTTCTTTGTAGTACTTGTCTCCTGCTGTTATCGTAAGTTTTTTCTTGTCCTTGCTTAGCTTTAGTTTAATGTCTTTTTTTGAAACGCCTGGAAGTTCTGCTATGACTGCTACTTCTTTTTCCCTGTCCATTACGTCAACTAAAGGTTGCCTTAAAGGATGTTTTGCTTTTTTGCTTGTTTTTTCTGTTGGAATGTTGCCGAATTCTTCTATTTTAACATGCCCGTCTGGCCCTATTTTCATAGTGAAGCCATAAGTTCTTTTCTTAACTCCTGGCTGGTTTTCCATTTCATGCATGTTTTTTTCAAGTTCAGCCATTTGTTGCTGTATGTCTCTGAACATGTTGCTGAAAATCTTGTTAAAATCATCGTCGAAAAAACCACTGAAAAAATCATTTTCTTTTTTCTTCTTTTTTTTAAAAAAATCCATTTCCACGCCTCCTTTTCATATTCCTCCTTTTTTTACTGATTATTTCTTGCTCATTACATGTTTAAATTAGTTTTTACCTTCTTATGCCTAATAAGGAGAGTAAGTTTCTTGAAATAATTTAACTGCTTCTGTTTTAGTTGTTATTATCACTTCTTTTTTTTCAAGCTCTTTCTGAAACACACGCGTGTTCGGAAGCACGGCAATTTCATACTTCTTTCCTTTTGTTTTCTTGTCTTTTACAGAGATTTTATGCATTCCGTTGAAGTAAATCAATTCATATTCAAAAAAACCTTTTTCCCCCTGCATTGTTTTTATGTAATAAAGGTATTCTCCGTCTTCGCTTTTCACTGCAAATTCAGCGTTTTCTTTCACGTATTTCAAGTACTTTTCAAGTTCTTTGACAATTTCCTCGCTTGCTTTTTCCAAGCCAGCTTGCTTGAATTCAAGTGCTTTTTCAATGCTTTCAAACACGACAATTAGAGACTGTCCTTCTGCGTCGTAATAACTAATATGCGCTCCTGCTTCTTCAAGCAGCTGCTTCAAGCTTTTCATTGCTCTTTTTTTAATCAAGAAGAATTTTGTTTCATAAGCTTCCATTGGCATGAAATAAGATAAAGGAAGGGAAACAACTGCTTTTTTTATGCCTAAACTTATTATTTTTTCAAAGTGCTTTTTTTCAATTTTATTTTGTTCAAAAACCAAGTAATCATATTTTAATTTTGTCTGAAAGTTCTCAAAACTTGTTTTTTCAAAAACAGTTTTAGGCAAGCCTTTTTCAATAACTTCTTTTAATTCAGGGTGTTTTTCTTCAATTTCATATACTTTGTCTCTTATGCTTTTATCTTCTTCTAGGTTCGCTGTTAAGGCAGTTGCTTCAACTACCTTGCCTTGTTCTTTTGCTTTTCCTGCTAAATACAAAGCAACTGAAACAGGCTCTGCAGTTGCAACTATTACTCTTTTGTTGCTTTCAGGATTCAGCAACTTGAAGCATTTTTCAAAATCCATTGCTTTTTACCTCGCATCAAGCATTAATAAAGCATTAACTTTTTAAATGAATTACGTGTTAAAATTAAATCATGAGTTACGCTGTTTCAAAAATGTACGGCTTAGGAATTTATGACACTAATGGAGCTTATTTAGGCAGAGCCAATGACTTCATAATTGACTTGGAAAAAGGAGAAGTCATTAGAATAACCACTGAGCCGATCAGAAGCTTGGCTAGTTCTAAAACAGACGCGTCTAAAATACTTCAAAAGAAAAGCGTGCTATACAAGAGAGTAAAGTCAGTCAAAGACATAATAGTAGTACAGCATTAACAAAACACCTTCCTTTTTTTAAATCTCTTTTTAGTTACTTTTATTAAACTCTTTTTTCTTTAATTCTAGCATGCATATCACAATGGTCAACCCATTTTTTTACCCCTTCAGAGGAGGCACTGAAAATTACGTCCTTGACTTGTCAAAATACCTCGTAAGCAAAGGACATGAAGTTGACGTCATATGCTCCCGTGAAAAAGGACAAGCAAAAGAAGAGAACTTGTTCGGCATAAACGTACACCGCCTCAACAGCATCATATTATACAAGTTGCCTGCCCTGCTTCCTCCTCCTTACGCTCATCCAATCGGCTATACCTACACTGGTTACAAGTTGTTGAAAAAAATCAACCCTGACTTCATTCACTTGCATTCAAGGTACTTCCTGAGCTATTACCCCTTACTGCTTCATAAAAAACTGCTTCATAAAAAGCTGTTTTTAACAATTCATAACTCCCGTCCTGAAGACATTAACTGGCAGACGAATTTTTTCGGAGGCTTGTTTGACGACTTGTTTGGCAATTTTTTAATGAGAAGAACAGATTTCATTTTCGCTAACTCGCAGTATTCGCTTGACGTGACTGTTCCAAAAAATTACCCTAAAAAACAGACAGGCGTTGCTTATAACGGAATTTATGTGAAAAATTGGAAGAGGAGAAAAACTAATTTAAAAGATGAAGTTGGTGCAGAGTTTTTGTTATTGACTGACGCGCGTCTCGTGCCACAGAAAGGAATAGAATACTTATTAGAAGCTGTGAAGGGGCTTGACTTTGATTTTCATTTAATTATTAAAGGAAGGTTTGATGCAAGCGGTTTTGATTATGAGAATAAGATAAGGAAGTTAATGTCTTCGCGTGAATTGAAAGGCAGGGTGACTCTTAAGCCAGAGAGGTTGACTGAAGAGGAGATGGTTGAATTGTATTCAGCTGCTGACGTGTTTGTTTTGCCGAGCTTGCATGAGCCGTTTGGAATTGTGTTGATTCAGGCAATGGCTGCTGAAACTCCTGTTGTTTCAACAAATGTAGGGGGCATTCCAGAGGTTTTAGCTGATACTGCTTTAATGGTTCCTTCCCGGGATTCAGAAGCCCTACGTAAAGCTATTGAAAAATATTTGTCTGATTCAAAGTTAAGGAAAAAGAAGGCAAAAGAAGCTTATGAAAGAGTTAAAAAGAACTTTGATTGGAGTGTTGTAGGAAAGCAAGTTGAAGAAGTATATGAACAGTTTTTGAATTGATTTTTTTTTTAATTTTTAAAAGAAGTAAAATTTTTTCTTTTTCTTTTGCTTGATTGCTTTTTCATATAGTTTTTCAAGCTTGTCTGCTGATTTTTTAATGCTGTACTGCCTTGCTTTTTTAACTGCTTCTTTTTTCATTGTCTTAGGAAACTTGTGGAAATTGATTGCTCTTGCCAGTTCCTTGTAATTGTCAGGCGTGAACAAGTACCCGTTTTTGCCTTCTGTTATTAATTCAGGCATTGCTGTTGCTTCAGGTGCTATTACAGGAGTTCCGCATGCCTGCGCTTCAATGACTACAAGTCCTTCTGTTTCGCTTTTAGAAGCTGTTATGAACAAGTCAGCTGCTGAGTAATAAGTTGTTTTCAGTTCTTCAGGCACGTAGCCGAGGAATTTGACTTTTTTCCCAAGCTTAAGTTCTTTTGCGAGTTTTTTAAGCTTTGGAAGTTCAGGCCCTTTGCCTGCAATTAACAGGATTTCATTTTCTTCCACGAATAAAGGAACTGCTTTTAGTATGACGTCAATGCTTTTCTCAGGGCTTATTCTTCCTAAATGCAAGTAAACTCTCTTGTATTTCTGCAGTCCTAGTTTTTTCTTCGCGTTTGCCACTGGCTTCAGGTTTTTGATGGGCGTTGGAATTACAGTTGTTTTCAACTGCAGTTTTTTTGAAAGGCTTTGTTTCATGTAACTGCTTGGCGTAATTAAAGAATCATATCTTCTGTAGTGATACTCGCAGTACTCCTCTGCTATTTTTTTAGTTACTTTCTGCCAGTGCCTTGAAACATAATCAACGTATTCTGACAAGAGAGTATGGTAAGTTGACACTGCTGGTATGCGTTGCTTTTTAGCTATGTAAAGCCCGTATACTCCCATTGAAAAAGGCCCGTGGGTATGCACGATGTCAAGTTCAGGCACTTTTACTTTTATAGGTATTGCTATTTTGTAATCAGGGTAAGGCTTGAAGTTTATGCCTGGAACAGGGTGTATTTTCATTCCTTTGTATTCTTTTATTCCTGGATTAGGCGCGAAAATATGCACTTCATGTCCTCGTTTAACAAGCTCCTGCCCGAGGTTGTTTATTGACTCAACAACTCCGTTTGTCTGAGGCAAGTAAGTTTCAGTAAAATACCCAATTTTCATTTTTTTTTCACCATGTTATTATTAATATTGACAGAAGCGAAAGCAGTATTCCGCTTGCCAGGACGAAAGGCCCTAGTATTGTCATTGAAGAAACTATTGAATTTATAGTTGCTATTAATTCGCTTGCTCTTTGCATTCCAAGCACTCTTATTCCAGGGACTTTTATTTTTTCCACGCTTACTTCTGCTTGCTCCAGGTTTTTTTCAGCTTCTTCAATTCCTTTTCTTATTGCTTTTTTGATTTCATTCAATGGTATTCTTTCTCCGAACGGGTTGTATACTCCTTGAATGTTGTTTACTGTATGCGAGTCTGTTGTCATTACCTCTGCTTTTTCTATTCCTTGTTTTTTGGCTTCATCGAGGATTGTTTTTCTCAAGTTGCCTTTCAAATTGTTAGCGTCTATTATTATGAAAGCGTATTTTTTTCCTGATTGTGTTTTGAAAAGAAGGGTTCTTATGCCTGCTGTCCCCAAGCCTTCTTTTTCTGAGTAGTTTTTGATTTTAACTGCGCTTACTCCTACTTGAAAGTTTTCTTTTTTTGCTTTCAGCAGCTTTCTGCTTAGCTGTTCTGCTGCTTCTTCAAGGTAAGCTGTTCTAGGGTCTCCTGAAAATACTGTGAAGTGCCCGTCCCTGTTGCAATTATGCGCGTCTGCGTAAATGGCGTTTGTGAAGTTTTTTTCCATTTTGCTCATTATGTTTTTTCCTATTGACAAGTCAATGTCTTCTGTTGCTTTCGGGTAAAAAGAAGATGCCATGAACACGTTGTCTCCGAATGACGCGCCTGTCATTTCAGCGTTTTTTGTCTCTGCTTTTTCAAATGACATTTTTTCTTTTTTGAATTTCATTGCTTTGATTTTCTGGGTTATTGTTTTTCTTATTTTAGGCAGGTCTTCTGTTCTCATTGGGTTTAAGTCGTGGGTTGCTGTTCCGTGTGCCACGAGGGTAGTGGTGTTTAGGTCTTTGTCTATTTTTGTCAGTTCTTTTGCTATTTTTGCTCCTGCTATTTCTGCGAATGGCCCTGGGTGCAGGTAAGGGGTTATCAGCACTGCTTTTATTTTGTTTTTTGCCTTGAATGTTATGATTCCTATTAAGGCGTTTATTTTTTCTGTTGAAGGTGCCATTTTTTCTTCTATGTCAAGGGAGTTGTTCAGCCAGTGGGCGAGGAAAGCTCTGGTAAGTGTTGTTGATTTTATGCCGAAGTTTTTTTTCATCGGCGCGTCGATTGCTTTTATCAGGAGTATTGTGCTTCCAACCATTATTGCCAGGCTTATTAGTGATTTTGCAGTGAATGTGAATATGTTTATCTGCGGCATTGGTATGAGGGTGTATACTGTGTTTACTGCTGTTATTGTTGAAATGAAAAGGAATCCTGCGAGTGGCTGGATTAAGGCGATTGGTGTTGATTTTATTATCCCGTTTGGGGTGATTAGTATTATTGTAATTACTCTTATTAGGAATATTGCTGAGTAGCCGAATATAAGCAAGTCAATGAGGTAGAGGGTGTTTGAAGTTGAAAGCCATATTCCAATCAAGTAAGGTATTGTTATGATAAGCATTCCTGCTGTTGCTAGGTAGACTGATTCTTTAAAGTCTATTTTTGCTTTTGTTTTAAGCGTCATTGTTGTTGTCAGTATTGCAGTTGTTATTGTAGGCAATCCTAGAAAAATCAGTCCTATTATTGTGCCTGCTTTTAGGGAATCTATTGGGCTTATGCTTCTGGTAAGTATGTAGTGGCTTGCTATTCCAATTACTATTGAAGTTAAGATGATTAAGAAGTAAGCTTGTTTTGTTGAAGGCAGTGACCTTAAGTACTTGGTTAGTTTGACTACTTTTATTTTTTCATCTTTGAGTTTCTGATTCATTGCTTTTTCTTTTAGAGTTATTAGTTTAAAAACATTAAAGAAACAGCTTCAAAACTTCATATTTTAACCTGTTCTAGAGCTTTTTGCATGGGGCTTTTCATAAATAAGTAGTTTTTTATTAGTGTTTTTTCTTAATTATTTAAAGTGATTGCAGTGAAGTTTTTGAAAATTTTAGCAGTGTTTTTGTTTCTAGTTTCTTTTGTATTAGCTAAGCCAGTTGCTGATTTTACTTTCAACCCAGTGTCAGGCGATGCTCCTTTAAGAATTTACTTTGATGCAAGCAATTCCATTGATGCTGTTGATTACATCTGGAGCATTGACGGCATTGAACAGCATTCTGACGAGCATTTTCAGATTGTTTTTTCAGAGCCAGGTGAGCATATAGTTAATTTAACTGTCACTGATGCTGACGGCGTGAATGACTCTGTTATTAAAAAGTTAGTTTTAACTGACAATGGCTTGGTTTCAACTTATTTGAATGTCAAGCCACCTGTTTTTGACGAAGAAACTGGCTTGTACAAGTTTGAAGCAAGCGCGAATGACAACGGCTTTTGCCAGGATGCCAGTGTTTTCATGAGGTTTAACGGAGGTTCTTATAAAATGGACAAAGGAGTTGACTGCCATTTTTCAAAGTACTTGAAGCTCCCTGCAGGCGATTATGACATTGACTTTGACGCTGTTTTCAGCGATTCACACAGGCATGCTTTTTGTTCTTTAAGCGTTGATGAGGGAAAAACTGCTTTCATTAATGTTTATTCCCCACAGGAAAACACTGTTTTCAAAAAAGATGCTGTTGCTTATGTAGAAGCAGTTTTTGTTTATGGAAGCAAGAACATTAGAAGCGGAACAGGGGTTGTGAAGCTTGTTAATTCAAGCGGTTTTGTCTTCAACCAGCAGAAGCTTAGCTTGTATTACCCAGGTGCTTTTAAGGGCTTTATTCCTTTGAATGTTACAAGCGGAAATTATTCCCTTGCTGTTGAAATCAAATACAATGATTTTGACTTGGTTAAGGATGTGCCTGTTTCTGTTTCTGAAACACAGTCTGAAAATTCCATTTCAAATGGGCCGAGTATTTACTTGGTTGAGCCAGGTGTGTTTAATTATTCCTTGAATTCAAGCGTCAGTTTTGAAGTTAATTTTTTTGACGAGAGGGGCTTGCTTATCAGCGACGCTGACGCAGTTATGAAAATCAAGCGTTATGGAGAGGATTATGACTCAGTTGAAATGACTGCAGGCAGGTTCTCTTATGAAGCTTCTTATTTCTTCAACGAGTCAGGTGATTACTCTGTTGAATTCCACTTAGAGAAGGGAAATGAAAAAGCAGTCAAAACAATTTTCTTGATTGTTGGCAATTCAACTCAATTAGCTGAAGTTGAAAATTTCACTGTAAACATTTTAAGCCCTTTGCCTGAAGTTTATGTTGAAAACAGCAGCTTGAACATAAGAACTTTAGTTCTTTACAACGACGTTAGGTTGCCTAATGCCTCTGTTTATATTTTCTTGAATGACGAGAAGCATGAAATGAGTTATGACTCTTATGGAGAATATGCTTATTCAACTCCTCGTCTTTCAAGCGGTGACTATTCCTTGAAAGCAGTTGCCAAGTACTTGGATTTGACAGCAGTTGCTGAAACAAGTTTTCAAATAAGCCCTCATGTGCTTAATTTTTCAATTGTTTCTCCTTATGAAAACGAGTCAATTGAATTGAACAAGTCAAAAGGTGTTTTAATTAAAGTTGACTTGCTTGATGAAGAAAACCGTTCTGTACCAGGAGCCCTTGTCATAGGAAGCATTGTCGAGCCGTCAGGCAGGACTATTAAAGCGGACTTCAGTCAAAATGAACAAACAGGACTTTATGAATCAATATTCTATCCTAATGATGAAGGAGTTTACAAGATTGACTTGCAAGGCTTTGAAACCGGTTTTGTCAACGCTCATTACTCTTACGAGTTTGACGTGAATTTCTACAAGGAAAAATTTGAAGTGCCTGAATTCAGTTTAGAAGCTTTAATGATTGTAGCCCTTGCAGTTGCTATTCTTGTAATGATTGTCATTCTCCTCAAGTTTATTTTTTAAATTAATAAGTGATTTTTTTCATGCTTAACAAGGATTACTTAATGAACGAGTTTCAAGAAATAAGAGACATTGAAGGAAACAGCGTTGTCGCTCTAGGCTTAATTGAAAACATTGAAATCAACGAAGATAATAAAAGAGTTTATGTTACCCTTAAGCAGCATAAGGAAACTGACTTTTTTGAAATGAGAATAAGAGACATTGTCAAAGAAGAAGGTTATGACTGCGAAATAGAAAAGGAGGTGTTCTGAAAAGTGACTAATTACTTGTTCACTTCAGAATCTGTTACAGAAGGGCATCCTGACAAAGTATGCGACCAAATTTCAGATGCTATTTTAGATGCTTTGCTTGAAAAAGACATTAATTCAAGAGTAGCAGTTGAAACACTCACAACCACCGGCTTAATCGTAGTGGCAGGAGAAGTCACTACAGAAGCGCATGTTGACATTCAAAAAACAGTCAGAGAAGTTTTGAAAAAAATAGGATACGACAACCCATTATACGGCTTTAACGCAGATGACTGCAGCGTCCTGGTTTCATTGCACGAGCAAAGCCCTGACATTTCACAAGGAGTAAGTGAAGGCCAAGGCTTGTTTGAAGAACAAGGAGCAGGGGACCAAGGGCTCATGTTCGGCTATGCATCAAACGAAACACCTGTTCTAATGCCCCTTCCAATATACTTAGCTCACAAGCTAACTTACAGCCTTGCACGTCTGAGAAAAACAGGCGAAATTAAATGGCTTCGTCCAGACGGCAAAGCACAAGTGACTGTAGAATATGAAGAAGGCAAGCCAAAAAGAGTTGAAGCAATTGTAGTTTCAACCCAGCATGACCCTGAAGTTTCACATGATGAAATTGAAAAAACTTTGATTGAAAAATTAATCAAGCCTGTTTGCGGAGAATGGATTGATGAAAACACAAAGTACTACATTAACCCAACTGGAAAATTCGTAATAGGAGGACCACCTGGAGACACTGGAGTCACTGGAAGAAAAATAATAGTAGACACTTACGGAGGGGTAGGAAGCCACGGCGGAGGCGCTTTTTCAGGAAAAGACCCTTCAAAAGTAGACAGAAGCGCTTCATACATGGCAAGATACATTGCGAAAAACATTGTTGCTTCCGGGTTAGCTGACAAATGCGAAGTGCAGTTAGCTTATGCAATCGGAGTAGCTGAACCAGTGTCCATTTATGTTAATACTTTCGGCACTGGAAAAGCAAGCGATGAAAGGCTTGTTGAAGCAGTGAAAAAAGTCTTCAAACTCAAGCCAAAGGAAATAATTCAAGAACTTGACTTGCTTCGCCCGATTTACTTGAAGACAGCTGCTTACGGGCATTTTGGAAGAGAAGAACCTGAGTTCACTTGGGAGAAGACAAACAAAGCAGAGGAATTGAAAAAAGTAGTGGAATCAGCATAAGCAAAAGCAATCAGGTTTATATACGTCAATTGTTTTAAATTATAGTAAGCGTGGAAGCGCGCTGATTTTTGCTTAAAAAAAAGTTGCTTGCATAGTTTTAAGCAGCTTCATTAAATTGGAGGAGTGAATTTGAATGGCTGATTTAGATGAAAAAATTGACGAAGTTGTCGAAGACGAAGTTGAAGATGACAAGCTTGACTTGGTTTTTCCAACAGCAACTATTGTAAGGGAAATGAAAAAACACATTGATTCAGGCAAAATGATTAAAAAAGAAGTAAAGATTGCAATGAATCAATTTCTTGCTGAAATAGTAGATGACGTAACCAAAAAAATGAACGAGTATCCTTACGCAATGCTTGACTACAGGATGTTCAAAGAAGCTTCAAAGCCATACAGGAAAGCAAAAGAAATTGAAAAAGAAAAAGACAGAATGACTAAGCACCTTGACGTGATTATTGCAGACTGCAATTCAATCAAAAGGGACTTGGATGAAAAATTCGGAGAAGACAAGAAAATCTAACCGAAACGCAGGGGGCTGGCTGCCCCTCTCAGTTTTTCCTGTTAAGGAAAAACGTTTGAGTCTTTAGGCGATTGATTTCTAGGGAGTTTCTGATTCCCCTGTAGACAGCATGCGCTTCGCTTAGCTGTCTTTTATTTAGTTAACGCTTGTATCTTTTTATCTAAAACTTCGCCTGTTTCTGCATTGATTTTGATTGTCACTACTTCCAAGCTTTTTGTAATAAAACTGAACCTCCAAACAGGCTTTTCTTCTTGTGTCAAATTAATAATCACTTGGCTTAACGGCTTCTTGTATTTTTTAAATTCATCAACTGCTTTTTTAATCATATTATCTGAATTTGTTTTAACTTTACTTAAATCAAGAGCAACAGTGCTTGGTTTTAAAGGCTGTTCAGGGTTCTTCACTTCAACGCCTTGTTCAGTAACCACTACTTGCGTTGTTTTATTTTCTTTTCCATTATAATACATGAAAATCCATTCATGCACTTCATAAACTCCTGGCTTTAAAATAGCCATTGCAGCAGTCAATTCCTTGTCACTGCTTTCATTCAAAGCACTAACTTCTTCAACTCCCCTGCTTTTTTTCAAAGCATCTTTAAACAACATTAAAAAATAGTTAAGTAAACAATCCTTTTTAATAATTTGTAAAAAAGCGGTTTCAAAAATTAAAAGTTTTCAATTTTACCAACATGAAGGCCTTTAGTTGCTGATATTGAATAAATATAAGGGTATTTTACAAAACTATGCAAGACGCTGCTTATGCTCCATTCTGTTATCTGTTTTGGATTATTTTTGTCTTCGATGTTAATCACTTTTACTCCTCCATTATCATCGGAGATATAAACATATTGCCCAGATACAAATACTCCCTGAGCCTTGTATCCATTAAGCTGAATTGATTTTATTAAAACTGGATTTGTTTTATCTGTTATTCTGACAATTGATAAATTTTTATCATTAGCAATGTAAGCATAGTCATCTTGTACAAAAACTTCTCTTGAGTATTTTAAATAAACTGAAGAGATTATTTTCAAATTGCTCTTATCAGTTGCATTAATAATTTTTAAATAATTGCCTGATGTTACGTAAATAAAATTTCCTTTTACAAACAAAGAAGGATCTGAAAAAGAGTTTCCAAGAGAGCCTATTAATTCTGGTTTTTGAATCTTATCCATTCTAAAGATAGATAAGTTGTTATTTGCTATTACATAGGAGTAATCATTGTCAGCAAAAACATCATAAACAACGCCGTTATTTGCTATTTCATTTGAATAAATTTCATCTTGTTTGCTTGCATTAAAAACTTTCCACCCTTCTTCTGCTGCTGCAACATACCCCTTATTGTTATCAACAAACACCTTCCTAACAAATTTATTATTATTGCTGTGGATATACAAAAGTTTTGGGGTATCTAGCTTGTCAGTTACATTGAAAATCTTCCAGCCAAACCTACCATCAGCCACGTAAGCCAAGTTGTCTTTTACAAAAATATTTATAGGATTAGAAGTTGAATGAAAAGACAAACTTTCAATTTTCGGTTCAAAAACACATGCCCCTGACTTGCATTCTCCTGTTCCACCGCATTCTATTCCCTCATCAACTGGTTCGTATTCACAGTAACCTTCTTCAGTGCAGGTAACTGTATTGCATTCTTTTTGCTTGCAGTCGCTTGTTTTTTCACATTCAACTCCTATAATCTTATCAGGTTCACCTGCTTTGCATTCATCCCATAACGGTTCAGGACAGTCTCTTTCACAGTAATCGCATGGAGCTCCTTGGCTTGTTGCTTTTTCATTGCTGCATTTAGCAGCAGCTATTTTGCATTTTGAAACGTCAGCGCTTGACTTGCTTGCTCCGAAGCTTCCTGTAACAAATAAAATAACTATTGCTGCTATTGCAAGCACAGCAGCTATTATTATCAAGTATTCTAAGCTTCCTTGAGCTTTTTTTGCTTCCATACTAGTTTTAAAAAAAGAAGTTTCAGTATAAAAAATAAAAGGTTTTTTCAAAGAAAAGAAAAAGAAGAGAAAAAAAGAACTTTTTTCTCATAATTTATTTAAATTTTTAAGCAGGCACGTCTAATCCTAATTTTTCTTTCAATTCCCTGTACCTGTTCCTAATGGTGACTTCAGTTACTCCAGCTACGTCAGCTACTTCTTTCTGTGTTTTCCTCTCGCCCATCAGGACTCCTGCTATGTAAACAGCTGCTGCTGCTACTCCTGTTGGTCCTCTTCCTGAAATCAATCCAGAGTCAATTGCCTGTTCCAGTATTTCTCTTGCTTTTTCCTGAACTTCACCGCTTAAACCTAGTTCAGAAGCAAATCTTGGAATGTAATGAACTGGGTTGGTTAAAGGCATGTTAATTCCTAAGTCTTTTTTTAAGAACCTGTAAGTTCTTCCAATTTCTTTCTTGTTGATTCCTGACACTGCTGAGATTTCATCAAGTGTTCTTGGAATTCCATATTGCCTGCAGATAGTGTAAATTACAGCAGCTACTACTGATTCAATCAACCTGCCTCTGATAAGTCCTTTTTCAACTGCTTTTCTATAAAGTAAGGCAGATGCTTCTCTTATGTTTGAAGGAAGCGAAAGAGAAGAGCAGATTCTCTCTAATTCGCTTAAGGCAATTGCAAGGTTTCTTTCCATTGAAGATGAAATGGAGGTTCTCTTGTGCCATTTTCTTAATCTAGTCATCTGCGCTTTTGACTTAGCTGAAATTTTAACTCCTCTTATGTCCCTGTTGTATTGGTCTATTTCAGTTGAAAGCCCTTTGTTTGGCTTAGTGAATTTGATTGGAGCTCCTGTTCTTGCTCTTGAAGCCCTCTGTTCGCTGTCAAAAGCCCTCCATTCCTGTCCAGTATCAATAATATCTTCTTCTAAAACAAGCCCGCATTTGTTGCATACTAATTCTGCTCTTGCATAATCCTTTGTAATGTCAGTGCTTCCGCATTCAGGGCATACTATTTGATGATGATTCTGGTTAGTGGCTTCTGTTTTTTTAACTTCAACTGGTTCTTCTTTTTTTAATGTCTTTTTTGCTGCTTTTGTTGTTTTTTTTACATGTTTTTTAACTGATTTCTTAGCGACTGTTTTCTTCTTAACTTGCTTTTTTTTAACAACCATTTACACACCTTTTAATTTTTTTTAAAAAAGAATTAGCAATTTCATTTAATTTTTTTTTAAACTCACTATTTTCACTAAAAAACAAAAAAATAGTAAGTTTTATATACTTCTAATAAAAGTAGTATTTAAACTTTTTGGTTAAGCTTGTTTTTGAATTAATTTTTTTTTGAAAAAAGCAATAACGCGTCCTTTTTTTGAATCAAAGCTTAAAGGACGCTTTTATTGCTTGTCTTTTATTCTCCTAGCTTGTTGTAAATCCAAGCAAGGATGTACATTCCTATTCCTGCGTCTATGAATCCCCAGATTAGCCCTATTATGCTTCCAACATAGCTTACTGTGTATCCTATGTATATTGAACTTAGTGGAGCTAAAATTGCTGCTGCATAGCCTGTTGCTGTTGAAATTATTGTCAGGACAAACAACCACAGTCCCCAGGTTAATCCTGATGCTATTGCAAAGTTTTTTTCATTGAGTTTCATTTTTTAACTCACCTCTGTTTTTTTACTAAGCAGGGTTTTGCTTTTAAAAGCCTCTCTTTGACAAGTGACGAAAAATTAAAGTTATCTTCGCTTTGCTCGATAACTTCTTCTTTATGTTTTTTAAAAAAGAAAATGAGAGCCCTCTTTTTTTTAGAGGTCATCGAAGGCGAAGCCGAAAGATGGCCTGTCGATCCAACGGACGGCCGTTGGGATGCAGGGGACGAGATTTGAACTCGCGTGGACACTAAGTCACAGGGCCCTCAACCCTGCCCGTTGTCCAGGCTCCGGCACCCCTGCTTGCTTTTTTAGCCGTATACTTCTTTGCCTATTAAGTGTTCAGCGTCTTTTGTTGGTTTTATTAGTAGGTATGGCCCGTCTACTGGTCCGAAGTAGTCTGTTACGTGTCCTATGAGTATGCCTTTTTCGTCAAAGATTTTTGCTCCTAGTTTAACTAGTTTGTCTGTTTTTAGAACAACGTGTTTTTTTTCTTTTGAGATTATTCTTCCGAGTTTTTTCATTTTTTAAAACCCCCTTTTTAAGAGAAAAACTTGCTTTTTTCTATTTTTTTATTTTGTTTTTTTTTGTTTTTAATATTCTTGTTTTATTTTTTTGTCTATTATTTCAGCTATGAGTATCCCTAGTATGAAGCCTATTATTGTTCCTGTTAGTATGATTGCCCATTCTTGTATTCCAAGCGGGACTACTTTGAAGTATTTTCCTATTGGAGTGTATATTATTCCTATTTGAAGCGCAAGCGAGCTTATTAATGAGTATGTGAGGTACTTGTTTGCTACCCATTCTTTTATTGACTCTAGTTTCTCGTTGTATCTTATTACTGCTATTCTTACGAATTCGTACATTATGAATGAAGTGAATAAAGCTGTTCTTGCTTTGTCTATTCCGAATGGAAGCACTGCTAGGAAAGTTGCTATTATTACAAGTGATTTTTTAATTCCTATTCCTCCTATTAGGAAAGCTAGTTTTTTGTTTATGATTCCTTCTGTTTTTTTTCTTGGTTTTCTTTTCATTATATCTGGCCTGGCTGGGTCTACTGATAATGCGAGCGCAGGCAAGCCGTCTGTGATTAGGTTTATCCATAGGATTTGCACTGGGAATAGGCTTATGAAAGGAAGGAAGAGTGATGAGAGTAGCACTACTGCTACTTCTGCTGTGTTGCATGTTAAGAGGTAGTCGACGAATTTTCTGATGTTGTCGAAGATTCTTCTGCCTTCTTTGATGGAGTCTCTGATTGTAGTGAAGTTGTCGTCTAGTAGTATTATGTCGCTGGCTTCTTTAGCTACTTCTGTTCCTCTTAAGCCCATTGCTATGCCGACGTCTGCTTTTTTCAAGGCAAGGGAGTCGTTTACTCCGTCTCCTGTCATTGCCACGACTTTGCCTTGTCTTTGCAGTTCTTGGAGTATTCTAAGCTTGTGGAAAGGGTCAGTGCGTGCAAATACATTTACTCCTTGGTTTAGTTTTATGCCGAGTTCTTCGTCAGTCATTTCATCAATTTCTTTTCCTATAACCACTTGTTTTGTTTTTATTCCGACTTTTTTTGCTATGCTTTCAGCTGTTTTAGGGTTGTCTCCTGTGATCATGATTACTCTTATGCCTGCTTCTTGGCATTCTTTTACTGCTGTTGCTGCTTCTGGGTGAGGGGGGTCTATCAGCACGCTTAGTCCGATGAATGTAAGTTCTTGTTCTGGTTTTTTGCTTCCTTTTTTGTATGCTAGTGCTAGTACGCGGTATCCTTGCGAGGCAAATTCTTCATTTTTTCCAAGTATCTCTTGTTTCATTTTTTGAGTTAGTTTTGTTTCTCCTTTGCTTGTTTTTACTTTCGTGCATTTTTCGAGAATGACTTCAGGTGCTCCTTTTGAGTAAGTGAATATTCCTTTTTTTAGTTCCTGGGTTACTGTCATCATCTCTCTTTTTGAACTGAAGGGGATTGTGTGTATTCTTTTTCCTATCTCTTTTATTTTGTTGAATGAATGTTCTTTGAGGGCTATGTCTGTTTCGTCTCCTACCCATTGCGGTTTTCCGTTTTTGATTATTTTTTCAGCGTCGTTGCAGTAGTAGGAGCATTGGAGGGATAGTTCTTCATTGTTTGCTTTGTTTGGGTACCAGTATTTTTCTAGTTTCATTTTTCCCAAGGTAAGTGTGCCTGTTTTGTCTGTGCAGATTACTTCTATTGTGCCGATTGACTCTGCTGTAGCTAGTCTTCTGATTAGTGCTTTCTTTTTTGCCATTTGTTTGGCGCCGAGGGAAACTGCTATTGTTATGACTGCTGGCAGGTCTTCTGGTATGGCTGCGACTGCTAGGGAAACTGCTATCATGAATGCTTCCATTACTCCGAATTTTCCGTAGCTTGCTAGGAAAGTTAGGATTATTACAATGATTGTAAATGCGACTATTTTTTTAGTGAATGAATTCATATGGCTTTGGAATGGAGTGTTTTCTTGCTGTATTTCCTGCATTTTAGCTGCTATTCTGCCGACTTTTGTCTGCATTCCAATTGCTTTGACTTGAGCTACTGCTCTGCCTACGTAGATGTTTGAGTTTGAGAAAATGTTTTGGTTTTTTGTTTTTTTCACTGAACCGCTTTCGCCTGTAAGCACGGATTCGTCGACTTCAAGTTCTCCTTCTAGGATGACAGCGTCAGCTGGGACAACGTCTCCTCCTTCAAGCAGGATAATGTCCCCTGGTACAAGTTCACTTGAACTTATTACAATTTCTTTTCCGTTTCTAATTACTTTGGCTGTTGGCGTTGATAGTTTTTTAAGTGCTTCCACTGCTTCTTCTGCTTTGTAGTCTTGTATGAAGCCTGCTATTCCAGAAGCTAGGACTATTATTAGTATTAGTATTGAATCGAAGTAGTTTTGATGCTGCTGGTGGTTGACGAAAAGTGAGACAATTGCAGCGAGGATTAAAAGAAGGATGATTGGGGAAGTGAATTGTTCAAGAAGCAATTGCAACTTGCTTTTTTTCTTGCCTTCTTGTATCTCGTTTTTCCCGTATTTTTCCTGAAGCTGTTTGGCTTGTTTTGTGGTTAGTCCTTTAAAGTTGGGCATAAGTGTGTTTAAGTGCTTGGTTAATAAAAAGTTAATCTTGTTTTTTCTTTATACTTTGAAAAAGTATTTTATTATTGCTGAAAAAATGTCTATTATTGAAGGGTTTGTGTTTGTTTTGACTGTTGGTTGTGGTTGAACTTGTTCTGGTTCTTCTGTTGAGGTGATATTTTGAGTTGTATTTGTTATGCATTTTCCATTCTGGCATGTGTCTTCGCATGAAATGTAAACTGATTTTATTTGATTGTCTAAGCAGTAGTATTCTATTAAGCCTCCTCCTGAGCAGTAGTCTGTTTTTGAAGTGGTTCCAAGAGTTGCTGTTCCTTGAATGTTTTTATTTATTCCTGCATCTGAGTCGCTGCATTGTTGCGTGCTTGTTGTATTGCTTGTGCTTGTTTCATTCTGCGGATTTTCTGTTGTAGTGTTTTGTTCTTGGGTTGTGTTTGTAGTGTTTTCTTCTTGTTGTATTAATGCAGGGATTAGCACTGTGTTTGAAATGTTTAGGATTGTAATGTTTTCTGTTCCGTTTAACTGCAGTGACTGCCCTTTTGCTGCTATTATCCTGTATTCTATTTCCTTGTCTTCCATTGATACATTTGTATTGTTTCTTGTTTTTTCATAATCTTTTACCCATTGCCAACTGCCGTTTAAAACTCTTTTGTTTAGCCTGTAAAAATCTGTTTCATTGCACAAGTTCCATTTTAAAGTATATTGGCTGCTGTTGTTTTGTTGAAGTGAATTTAAGCTTATTGCACAAGTGAATTGCTGCTCTGAACTTGTTTCATTTTCAGGGCTTGTTGAGTTGTCTTGTTCTTGGGTTGTGTTTGTATTGCTCTCTTCTTGTATTTTAGCTGGGATTAATATCGTGTTTGAAATGTTTAAAATTGTGTTATTTTCTGTTCCATTTAATTGCAGTGACTCTCCTATTAAGGCTATGATCCTGTATTCCATATCTTCTTCTTGTCTTAATACAAGGGCATTGTTTCTTGTTTTTTCATAATCTTTTACCCATTGCCAACTGCCGTTTAAAACTCTTTTGTTTAGCCTGTAAAAATCTGTTTCATTGCATAAGTTCCATTTTAAAGTTGCAGTGTCTTTGCTTGTTATTGTTGTTAAGTTAACAGGGCAGCTTGGTGATTCTATGGGGAGTATTACTGGCTGTGCTGGTGCTTTTAAATTTAATGAATTTGTTTCAAATGGATTCAAAGTAGTTACTAGTATGAATGTTAAGCCAAATACAAGAAATAGCATTAAAGAAGCGTAAAAAATTCCTTGTGTGTTTTCTTTTAATACTTGCATAGTTTTTTTTAACAGCTTTTTAGCTTTTAAAAGTTTGGTTTGATTAAAAAAGTGAATCCAAGAAAAAGGAAGAATTGGTTTAAAAAAAGCAGTTTACTGCTTTTTTTCTATTAGAACTGCGTTTACGCATCCGTCTTGTCCTGGCCTGCTTGTGATTCTCACGTCTCCGATTTTTGTTGTTATTATTGCTCCTTTTGTTATTATGTTTCTTCTGGCGAAGTTTCTGTTTGCAGGGTTTTCTCTTGCTGTCTGCAGTTCAGTTACAGTGTATTTTCCTGTTTTTTTGTCAAGCACGTTGACTTTTAAAGCGTGTTTTAGTTTGATTTTTTTCTTGTTTCCCATTGCCCTTACTTTTTTTCTTTCGTCTTTTTTTGAAATAGTTGGCAGGGCTTGCACTCCGCTTAATTCATACTTCTTCTTTTTCTTGTAGTTTATTCTTTTTCCACCTGTTGGTTTTTTCTTGTTTTCATTTGATTGTGTTTTTGCCATGTTTTCCTATCCTCCGTTGAAAATAAGCATTTTTTTGATTAGCTTGTTTTAATTTTTAAGTGTATTGTTTTATATTCTTATTGTTTTTTAAACTTTATTATATGAAGGTTGTTGTTAAATTGGTTCAGTTTAAGGACTTTGATTTTCAGAAAGTAGTGGATTTTCTTAATAGTCATGAAGGTTGTCAGGTTTTGAATGCTTCTTTTTTTGTAGGTGAAAAGCAGGTTTTGCATGCTGTTAATGAAATGAAAAAAGCGTTTGAGAATGGCTGTAATTTTGCTTCAAGTGAAGAGCTTGAGTTTCTTGTGCGGTTTTTAGGTGAGAGGCAGATTAAGAGGGCTGTTGAGAAAGCTAAGCCGGGTGTAAGGAGCTTGTTTGTTTCATGGAAGGGGGTTAGGAATTACAGGGATTTTGAAGAAGAGTTTGAATTCAAAGTTTTGAAGTTTCCGAGGGTTAAAGAAAAAGAGTTGAAAGCAGCTATGGAGAAGACAGCTGCTTTTTGGATTTAAAGAGATTTTTTTTTTAGTTTGGCATTTGGGTTGTTATTACAGTGCCTATGCTTATGTTTAAGTATCTTTTGTTGTTTTCAGAAAAAGTTTTTAATTGTTCAAGCTGCTTGTATTTAGCAAATTTAGCCATGCTCATTTTCTCGTCCCTCCTTTAATTTCGTTTTTTCGTCCAAGTTCTTGTGTGCAGGTTAGAATGTAATCGTGTCATGTTTATAAATGTTTTGTAAACTCCTGTTTCTATTATCTTCTAATTCTGCTTTTTGATTCAGGTAAAAATAGATAGGAGAGTTTTTTGAACGGAAAACTCTCCCAAAACAACGGTGACGCATTCTGGAAAAAAGGTCTGTTCAGTTATAGTTAAGCTCTTAACTTCTATTTAAAAATATTGTTGTAACTACTTTTATGCAATAACTTGGCTTGCTATTGCTAGAATAAGTGAGATTATTATGATTATCGTGTTTTTTTTCAATTCTTTTGAGAAAGCGCTTTGTTTTCCAGCTAAGTCATTGTATAAGCTTATTCCAAGCCATGAGCTTGAGAAGGCAATTAGCATTATTGCAAGGGTAAGGAGTAATATTTGGGTTGTGGATTGCTGATGAAGTTTGAAAATTAAGCCGAGGTATTCCCCTATGAAGTAAGTTAGTATCCATGGGAAGTATCCGAAGAAGAGCATTCCAAATCCGAAGGTGATTACTACTAATGTGATGTTTGTTGTTGCAGGGGGTATTATTTGAAGTGTTTTTATTCCAAGGTTTTCTGATAAAAAGCCTAAGCTGAAGGTAATGATGCTTATTATGAGTATTGCAAGTGCTTTTATTTTCGAGTTCATTTTTCATATCCTCTTTGTTTTATTTGTTTTTCAAGTCTTGTTTTTTTTGCAGTTTTTTCTAAGTTCTTTCAAATGCTTTTCTTTCATTTTTTTTATTTTAACTTCGTCTTTTACTAGGGAGTTTATTCTTTTAATCATTTTCTGTCCAGCTATTACTTCTGGGAGTATCACTGCATTTGCTCCTGCTTCGTAGAATTTAATTGCATCTTCAACAAAGTTTGCTCTTGTGAATATCTTGATTTTTGGGTTCATTTTTCTAAGTTTTGAAATCACTGCAAGTATTATTGAATCATCTGGAATTGTAATGACTGCTAGTTTTGCTTTACCTGCTTTTGCTTTTTCAAGGATGTAGTCGTTGTAAGCGTCTCCGTAAATGCAATTGTATCCTTTTGAGTCAAGTTCTTTTATCACTTCAGGGTCGTAGTCAATTATAATTAGCTTGTGTTTTTTATGAAGCTCGTTTATTATCTCTCTTCCCATTCTATGAGCTCCTATTAGCAGGGTGTGGTTTTTAAGTTCTTTTGTGTTGATTTTTCTCGTTTTCGGCACTCTTCTTCTAATGAACTTCAAGTCAGGTAATTTTAATTTATTTTTTATTTTCAACAATGCGTTGAATATGCTGTTGTCGTATTTGAAAAAATAAGGAGAGACAGCTATTGTCAGTATTATTGGGATTGTCATTGCAGTGAATTGTTCTTGAGTCAAGTATCCAAGAGCAACGCCTTGCACAGCTATTATGAATGAAAATTCGCTCATTTGACCAAGCCCTATTCCTGTGATTAAAGAAGTTCTTCCTCCGTAACCTGATATCAAGTGAAGGAGGAATAGTATCAGAGGCTTGAGCAGGACAGTAAGCAGGATGATTGCAAGGATTAGTTCAATAGCCCATGGGCTTAAATTCAATGTTATTTGCATGCCAAGGGAGACGAAGAAGATTATTGCAAAGAAATCCCTAAGCGTTTTTATTTTTCCGTTTATTTCTGTTTCAAATTGAATTAATGAAAGTGAGATTCCTCCGACAAGTGCTCCTATTGCTA
Source organism: Microcaldota archaeon (assembly GCA_964643685.1). Classification (GTDB taxonomy): domain Archaea; phylum B1Sed10-29; class B1Sed10-29; order B1Sed10-29; family JAJRYS01; genus CAZXTN01. Next base: position 16,084 of record CAZXTN010000003.1, on the reverse strand, counting down.
TTGAGAAGCCTAAGTCGTAAGCGAGGCCCATGAAGAAGAATAGTGTTGAAATTGCTGTGAGGAATAGGAGTTCTTGGGATTTTTCAGCTGCTTTAAGCAAGTTAGGGAAGATGAATTTGTTCAGGAAGTATCCTATTAGGAACAGCGCGCCTGCTTTGACAATAAGAACAGCTACTGATGCTGCTGTAATGCTTTGCATGTTTTCAAGAAAAGAAAGGAAAAGGATAGCCATCAAGTCTTGTATTATGAGTATTCCTAGCATTATTCTGCCGTGTAATGTGTTAAGTTCGAAATTGTCAGACATTATTTTCAATACAATTGTGGTGCTGCTGAAAGCAATAGCAGCGGAAATGTAAAGTGAAGAGTAGAAGTCCACGTTCAGTTTTTGCAGTATTAAGAAGCTGATTCCAGCTGTAAGAACAACTTGCAGAAACCCGTTTACGAAAGCTATTTTTCCAACTCCTTTTAGTTTGCTGAAGCTGATTTCAATTCCTGCGCTGAATAATAAGAAAGCTATTCCAAGTTCAGATAAAGTGAGTATTTCACTTGTGTTTGAAATTAAATTTAATCCAATTGGGCCTAAAATTATGCCTGCAAGTATGTAACCAAGTAAATTAGGTTGCTTAAGGAGGTGAGAGATGAATGCAAAAAAAGTCGCTGCAAGAACCATTAAAGCAATGTGAAAAATCAAAGTCAATTCAAGCATGTTAACCAATTAAGCTTTACTTGTTTTTAAACTTTGTTTTCATTTCAAGCAGCTTTTTTTCATAGTACTCAAAGCTTCTTGTTCCCCACTTGTACTTTACAGTGTAATGCGAAATGATTAAGCCAAACATTGCCCCTGCAATAACATCAGAAGCATAATGCACTCCTAGATAAACTCTTGAAAAAGCAATGAATGTAGCTAATGAGTAATAAAACAGCTTGTGCCTGTAATAATGAGCGAGTATTGAGAAGTAATTGAAGGCTCTTGCAGAATGATCTGAAGGGAAGGAGTAAAGAAACTCTTCTCCTATAGCGCTTTTGATTCCATTTGCATAAGGGCGTGGACGATGCACTGCTAGCTTGATTATAAAACTCAAGCCAATATTCAGAATCATTGAAATTATCACTTTCCTGTATATCCTCTTATCTCTTTTCCTTTCCTTTAAATAAACAATAATCACAAGCAGAGGCATGCCTAAATAAAGCCCCATTAAATCAGTTGCAATTATCATCACTTTATCCAGCAGAGGATTTCTTATAGACTGCAAAGCCAAGCTTATTTGCATGTCATAAAAATAAGAAACAACAGCTGCCAAGCCAAGCAAAAGCATTACTGCCCAGAATTTCTTCTCTTCAATCAAGCCTATTTTTTCAAGATCTTTTTTTTCTTTCATAAAAGCAGTTCTCCTTTGTCCATTATTTTTTCCTCATCAAACCAAATTGAAGGGGCCATTATAATGCCGTCCCAATGCACTTCAGCTTTTACTTTTCCTCCAAAGTCAAAATTAGAGCCAAGTGCAAAATGACACGTGCCTTTTACTTTTTCATCTTCAAGAGTGTTGCCTACAACAGTGGCTTTCGGGTTCAAGCCAATTCCAAACTCAGCTATGTTACGCGCGTTCTTCAACTTCCATAATTTTTCCCTGAACTTGTCATCTCCTTCAACTTCCATTACCTTTCCTTTTTTTACAAGAAGCTTTGTTCTCGGCTTGCAAATATCTTCCATTGAATCAATAACTATTACTCCTTTTCCTGTTTTTTCAATTGGAGCAACGTAAACTTCTCCAGCAGGCAAGTTGCCGTAATCTCCTTTTTTCAAGAACAAGCCGTTGTCATCGTCCATTACTCTGCTTGCATCGTTTTCAAAAACAAAGTCAGTGCCGTTAATTGACTGCACTCTTATCTTTTTTGCTTTCCTCATTTCCTTTGCAAGCTCGTCAACTTCTTTTTTCAATTGCTTGTAGTCAATGTCAATTGTTTTTTCAAAAATCTTATTTGTTATTCCAGGCATTGTAACAACTCTTGCTCCTTTCTTCGTAGCGTTTTGCCTTGCCTTGGTGTGAGTCAAGGAGTGTTTTGTCGGAGCAAGAACTACGTCGAATTTGCTCATTAAGTAAGCAACTTCTTTTAATGGTTCTACACCGTGCCTTTCAGTCGGCTTTGTTTTAACAAGAACAGCTTCTGTTTTTTCACTTGCTTTTTCAAACAGCTTCTGTGCAATTTTTTCAGTTGAGTAATCGCAGAGAATAAGCGCTTTTTCCCCTTGCTTGAGATTCACGCACTTGCTTATGACAACTTCTGCTGATTTTTCAAAAGAGTCCATTTGTTTACCTTCTTTCAATTAGTTATTTATAGTCCTGTTTCTTTTGTTTTATTCTGTATGAAGCCTTCTTATAAATTACTTTCTTTGTTCGGGATACCTGTTGAAGCCCACATAAGCTTTGTTTTTTTCATTTTAATCCTTTTCCTTCTTGACTCAACTTTTGCATTGCTTCTGTTAACAGTGTTTGTTTTTGTCACTCTCCATGAATTTTCACATTCTCTTGTAGCCAAACACCTTGGCATAAGAGTAGACAAAATTGTTCTTCTTCCAATAGGAGGAATGGCTTTGATGGATATTAAAAAAATAAAGCCAGTGAAGGAAGTGGCGGTGGCTGTAGCAGGTCCTCTTTTCAATTTCTTAATGTGCTACTTGCTTATTTTTTCAATGCACTTGCTTCAGCTTCCTTTTGAAAATGCTTTCAAAGTGATTAATGAAATGAGCCTTTCTTTTCCTCTTTTAATTTACTATTCTTTTTACGCTAATCTCGTGCTCGGTAGTTTCAACTTGTTCCTGCCTGCTTTTCCTCTTGATGGAGGCAGGATATTCAGGGCAGTGCTTTCGCTTAAGACAACAAGAGAAAAAGCAACTTTTATTGCCAGGAATGTGAGTTTTGCAATTGCAGGGCTTATGGTTGTCTATTCTTTACTTGCTTTTGATTTCTGGCTTCTTTTAATAGCAGGGTTTATTTTCATAGGTGCAAGCGGAGAATACAGGGCTTTGATGGATTCTATTTACTTGAAGAAAGTGAAAGTTTCACGTCTTTTATCAACTGATTTTTTAGTTGCTGACGGAGAAGAGGTTGTAAAGGATGTTGTTGACAAAATGTTTTTTTACCGCAGGAGTTTTGCAATTGTAAAAGGTTCTTTGAACTTGTTTGACTTGTCAAAAGTAGTTGATGCAAGCAAGACAATTGCAGAGAATTCTTTTAAAGTGCCTGTGCTGAAGCCAAGTGATTCAGCTGAAAAAGCATTGCATGAAATGGAAAAAGCAGGTGTTCCCATGTTGCCTGTTGTTGAAAAAGGCGAGCTGGTTGGAGTTGTTAAAATGAGGGACGTGCTTGCTTTTAAGCAAATGGCTGAACTGCTTAAAAATAAATATGTAAAAAGAGTGTTAAGATTATGAATTACTTGAAAACTTTGAAGGATATAAAAAGCCTTAAGATTCAAGGCGCGACTAATGTTGCTTTAACTGCTTTGAAGTCCTTGAAAGGATTGGATTATAAGACTTACAAGAAAGCTTCTTCTGCTTTTTTTAAAATAAGAGCAACTGAACCCATGCTTAGAAATGGCTTGAGGTATGTGAGTTATAAAATTGATGATGGTTACTCAATTGAAGAAGCAGTTGACGAGTTTGAAGAGATGATTGAAGACAGTTTTCAAAAAGCAGTTGAATTCGGCGCAAGAAAAATAAAAAGAAATTCAATTGTAATGACGCACTGTCATTCTTCGCTTGTAGCTGAGATAATTAAAAAAGCATTTGACAAAGGTAAGATTGAGGAAGTTTTTTCATCTGAAACCCGTCCTCTTTTTCAAGGCAGGATAACAGCAAAGCAGTTAGCGTCTTATGGCATTCCTGTAACCAGTTACGTTGACTCTGCAATGAGGTTGTTTGTAAATGATGCTGACTTGGTTCTTGTAGGAGCTGATGCCATTACAAGTGACAGTTACTTGGTTAACAAAGTTGGAACTTCTTTGCTTGCCCTTGCAGCTGACGAAGCAAGAACGACTTTCGCATCTGCTTTTGAATCCTTGAAATTTGACCCTTTTACAATTGATGGGTATAATGAGGAAATTGAACAGAGGAAGCCAAGCGAAGTGTGGAAGACAAGAGTAAAAAATATCAAGGTGGTGAATCCTGCTTTTGACTTCACTCCAAAGGAGTATGTTGATTTCACTGTAAGTGATTTGGGGGTGTTTTCAATCGACTCTTTTCCTGACTTGATTTTAAGGAAAAAGAAGTGGATGTTCAATGATTTCTGAAACTGAAATAATTGATTTAAGCAACGGCATTGCAGTGGGGGTAAAGATTGACTTGGGCAACGCGCCTTTCCTGCTGATAAAAGCAGATAAAGGCTATGCAGTATGCGGTTATTTTAATTCAAAAGTTGCAGATGAACTTGGAGATGCTTGTGTTCAGGTCAAGGGAGTTAAGTCAATTGCTGAAATGATTTTGAAAAAAGTTGATTTTGTCAGTAAAAAAGCTTTGAGTTTAGGTGTTAATGACAAAATGACTGTGAAGCAAGCGTTGGAGAAGTTTGTTTAAAATGTTTTTTAAAGATTAAGCATGTTATTTTTAAAAAGAAGTGAAATAGGAGTTTGATGTTAAGTGAAGTATGAATTCAAATACAAGAATTTGGACATGGATTCAGGTGGAAAAAGCATCATTGTAATGAATAAAGAAGATGCAATTGACTTGAACTTAAGTGTAATGGACAGGGTTGAAGTCAGAGACCATTCAAAATCACAAATTGCTCTTGTTGAATTAAGCGATTCTTCAATTAAAAGAGGAGAAATTGGGTTATTCAGAGGAATCAGCAAGAAGCTTAAACTTAAACCAAGGCAAAAGATAAGCATTGAGCCAGTGCCTAAACCAGCTTCCATTGAATTCATTAAAAAGAAAATGGATGGCTTTGAATTAACTGAAAGTGAGATAAGGGAAATTATTAAAGGCGTGATGGATGAAGAATTAAGTGACGCTGAACTCGCTGCTTTTATCACAGCAATGTACATAAGAGGATTGAGTAACAAAGAAACTTTGTTTTTAACAAGAGCAATTGTTGATTCAGGAAGAACTTTGAATTTTAAAAAAAAGCCTATTTTAGACAAGCATTGCATTGGAGGGGTGCCTGGAAACAGGACAACAATGCTTATTGTGCCTATCTTAGCAGCTGCTGGAATAACTGTTCCTAAAACAAGTTCAAGAGCAATCACTTCACCTGCTGGAACAGCTGATACAATGGAAGTGCTAGCTCCTGTAAGCTTGCCTGCTCATAAAATTGAAAAAGTAGTTAAAAAAACAAATGCATGCATGGTTTGGGGAGGGGGAGTTAACCTCGCTGCTGCTGATGACAAGCTGATTAAAATAAGACACCCTTTAAAAATGGATCCCCGTGGAGTTCTTTTAGCATCAATCCTTGCAAAAAAGAAGGCTGTTGGAGCTACTCATGTTCTAATTGACATTCCAGTTGGAGTTGGTTCTAAAATGGCTTCGCATTCAGAAGCTGAGTCACTTGCCAAAGATTTCATGGATTTAGGTTCCAAGCTTGGCATGGAAGTTCATTGCATCATCACACCAGGGTATGACCCTATAGGGTTTGCAATTGGACCTGCTTTAGAAGCAAGGGAAATTTTAAGAATTCTCTATGGTGAAAAAGTAAGCCTTGACTTAATTGACAAGTCTCTTGTAATGGCTGGGTTGATGCTGGAAATGGCTGGCGTTGCTAAAGAAGGAGAAGGCAAGAAAATGGCTCAGGAAATCCTTGAAGATGGAAGGGCTTTGGAAAAAATGAAAGAAATAATTAAAGCGCAAGGAGGAAACCCTGACATTAAGCCAGAGGATGTGAAAATAGGACAGCATAAGCTTGATATTTACATTAAGGAGAATGGAAGGATTCATTTGATTCATAACAAAGTCATTAGTGAAATTGCAAGAGTTGCAGGCGCTCCTAAAGACAAGGGAGCTGGAGTTTACATGTATTTTGAAAAAGGGGACAAGGTAAAAAAAGGAGACAAGCTAATGACAATATACGCTGAAAGCAAAAGAAAACTGCAAGCAGCTAAAGAAGTTTTTGACAAAAGAACAGCTATTGAAATGGACAAAGTAATACTTGAAAACTTCTCAACAGAAACCAAGCCAATAGTATACGAATTTGGAAAATGAAAGAAATATAATTAGGCCATCTTCAGCTTCGCCTTTGATGACCTCTAAAAACTCTTGTTTTACCTTAATTTAGTGTTGGGTTTAATGTTTTTCTCCCCAACGGCCAGCCGTTGGATCGCTATGCCATCTTCGCTTAAGCTCGATGCCATTTATTCTTGCAATTTAATATTTTCCTACCCAACGGTCGTCTGAAGTTTACGCGAGTAAAGGCTCTTGTAAACTGATTGGATTGGCAGAGGACATAAAGTCCTCTTTTTTTAAAGAAGTTGAATTGTTTTTAGTTAGGGTTTAATGTTTTTCTCCCTTCTTCTTCATACCCAGATGTATTATCAACTACCTGCTCCACCTGCTGACTCCCTGCTTTCATTAACTCATACAAAGTTCCACTGCAATTAAAGTATTTTTCATACTCCTCAAAACTGCCTGTTTTAAGCTTGTCAACAGGACCAATGCAAGTTGAATCAGCTCCAATCATTAACTGCGCAGCCATTTTCTCAACCGGACTCATGTTCTCAGGAAACTCAATTGACTTAACCTGCTGATAAATTTCACATGAATCCACAGTTCCTCCTTGAATATCCATGTAAAAAACAGCATTCATTCCATTAACATTTTGGCTTACTTGAATCTTAGCTGGATTACATTTAGCTAAATTACTTGCAAAACACACAGTGTCACTGCCACAATCAATTCCCTCAAAAGAATGTTCAGGAGCTGTTTTATGAATGCAACCAGCTAAAAAAACAACTGCAACCAAGCTTAAAACAATCAACAAGTTCTTCATTTCAAAAACCACCTTCTTTTTCAAGTATTTTAATTTTCTAAAAGCACTGTTTTTATTTAAGCGTTTTCTTTAAAAACCAGAACCTCTTTTTTTTACTTCAATGGTTTCAAAACAAGAAGTTATTAAAATGCTTGATGAAGCAATTGAATTAGAAGAAAGCTTCCTGCCTGAACTAGGCTACCTCTTAGGGCAAAAAATACTTGAATACAAGCTGCCAAAAGAAAAACAGCTTCAAGCAGAAGAATTGCTTAAGTTGCTTGAAGAACAAAGCTTGAATCACTACAAGATGATAACAGAAGCCAAGCAAAGTATTTTAAAAAGTGATAAAAATGAGTATTAAACACACTGCAGTTACAATTGATCCTTTTGTTCATTTGCTGGAAATGGAAACAAAAGCATTCAACCTCTATTCCAATTATATTGAAAGATTAAATGATAAAGAATTGATTGAAATGTTTTCTTTAATAAGAGACCAGGAAAAAGGACACATGGAAATAGCTAAAAAATTAATAGAGCTAGTGAAATAACTTTTTTTAGAAAGAAATAAAGAAAGTTCTTCTCTACTATGTTATAGTAGAGAATGCTAGGCAACGTCTCGGTTTTCCCGAATATAAATTCAGTACACGCCGAATCGCTGGAAGGCTTAACTTCTGGGTTCGGAATGTTACCAGGTGTTTCCCTTCCGCTGTGGTCGCCAGCGCTTATTTTACTAATTATTGACGTTTATAAACCTTATGGTGTTTCATATTCTGCTTAAGAACACTGGTTTTTCGCCTATTTTTAAGTTTATTGTGTGTTGTATTGTGAAAAAAATTAATCCGAAGATAACTGCTCCTAGCAAAGCTTCATTCCAGTTGAATGGTTCTTTTGTCAAAATAAACCTTGAAAAACTAAATACGAGCAAATAAAGAATTGAAGTTATCAAGCCGATTGCCGGCGCGTTTACTTGTCTTCTTGTATTCATTTTTTCTTCATCTCCTTTTAAGCAGTTCAAAAGCAATTATTCCCAGTGTTATCTCAATGATTACTATTATTACTGAGGGATTTAATAAATTAACCTGCAGTCCACTTGCAGTGTTTTTCACGAGGTAGGTTCCAATCATCCAAATGCTTGAAAGCAACCCAAAAAAAGGAATTAAAGGAAATCTGCCTATGTTGAAAGGAGTTTTGAACCTGTCTTCAGGTAATTTTTCATTACTTAACCTTATTTTAATTAAGGAAGCGTTTATCATTCCAAAAACAATAAACACTCCAAGTGTTGTAAGCTCAGCTACTTCTCCAATGTCCTTCATGAAAGAAGCTGCAATTGCTATTAAAGCAACTGCAATTAAGGCATTTACAGGTGTTTTTCTTTTTCTGCTTACTTTTGCTAAAAATTTAGGCAAGGAATTATCTTTTGCCATTCCATAAATGACTCTTGAAACAGCTGTAATCATTATAAGCACTGTGTTGAAAGTTGAAAATAAGGCAATGAAAGAAAGCATAAAACTTCCTTTTGCTCCGAGTTTTGCATTGGCAACATCAGCAAGTGGCTGAGGAGAATTGCCTAATTGTTGCCATGGAATTATGCTTACAGCTGAAATTGAAACAAGAACGTAGATGATTGTTGTTATTACTATTGATAATAAGATTGCTTTTGGAATGTTTTTCTTAGCTTCCTTTACTTCTTCTCCTAAGTTAGCCAGGTCTTCAAAACCAAGGTAAGCGAAGAAAATCAAAGCCACTGCTCCGAACAATCCTGTAAAACCAAAAGGCATTTCAAGCAAGTTAGGCACGTGCCCTCCTTGAGCCAAGTGAATGCCTCCAAGCAGGATGATAACTAATAAACCAATTGACTCAATTAAAGTGAATATTATGTTCAAGTTTACGGATTGTTTTATTCCAATGTAATTAATTAAAGTCAAGGCAAGGATGAGCAAAGAAGCAACAAGTACGACAGGGGTTAAGGTTATTTCAAACAAGCTGAGGATAACCTTGTCAATTAATTTTGGAAAAAATAAAGCAACAAAGTAATTAGCAAAACCAAGAGATACAGTGGTAATTGCAGTAATGTCAACTATGTTAATCAACCAGCTGACAATAAAAGCAGTTCTTTTGTTCTTAAAACCTTGCTTGACGTACATGTATTCAGATGCAGTTGTCTGTTTTATTGAACTAAGTTCAGCGTAACTTAATCCAGTGAAAGAAGCAACTATTGCAGCAAACAAAAAACTCATCCACAAACTAGGGCCAGTTGTTCCAGCAGCTTCTCCAATCAAGGCGTAAATACCAGCACCGAGAATAACCCCTACACCATAAATCACTAATTGATTAAAATTAATTACCCTATTCAACTTTTCTTCACTCACTTTTTTTCAACTCCTTTTTTTGGACATATCTTATTCAATGGACACTCTTTGCATTTTGGCTTACGCGCCAACGGCCAGCCGTTGGATCGCTAGACGGCATTCGCTTCGCTCAGCCCTCTTTTTGGACATATTTTGTTTAATGGACACTCTTTGCATTTTGGCTTGCGCGCATTACAATATTTTCTACCGTGCCATACCAACAGTGAATTGATTAAAGGCCAGTCTTTTTTATTAAACTTTTTCATCAAATCCTGCTCAATAATTTTAGGGTTTTTGCTTTCAGTCAAACCCAACCTGTAACTTACCCTGCGCACGTGAGTATCAACTGCTATGCCCTGGTTTCCTTTCAAGCCATACGTGATTATAATATTAGCTGTTTTTCTCCCAACGCCAGGCAACTTAACAAGCTCGTCTACTGACTCAGGCACTTTGCCTCCGTATTTTTCAACTAACATTTTGGATGATTCTTTCAGACGCTTTGCTTTTTGATTGTAATACCCAGTTGACTTAATTATTCTTTTCAAGTCATTCAAATCAGCTTTTGCAAAATCCTTAGGCGTCTTATATTTCTTAAATAGAATTGGAGCTACTTTGTTGACTCTTTCATCAGTGCATTGGGCTGACAAAATCGTGGCAATCATCAGCTGGAAAGGATTTCTATGAATCAACTGAGTAGTCGGCTTGCCGTATTCTTTTATTAAAATTTTAAGAATTTCTTTTTCATTCATTGTTTTAAAATAAAAAGAATTAAGAATTTAAAGGTGTAACGTCCTCTTTTTTTAAAAAAAGTTACCTAATTAACAAAGTTTTAAATTATAATAACTATTTTTAATCCTTATGCTAAATAAAAATTATCTCCTTTTTTTGCTTTCAATCTTTGTTTTTGTAACTGTTTTTTTAACCGGCTGTGTTAATAACACTTCAACTACTCCTCTTTTGCATCAAAATGAACATAATTATCAAGAGGTTAAAGGAGTTAACCTTTCAAGTTTGCCTAAATTTGTACATAAAAATTTTATTGAGTTGGATAAAATTTATAAAATTTCAAAGTTTAGGTCAGGAGTTGGGCATGATTTCAGCAGGGGTTTTAATGAAACTTCTTCTTGCAGGAGCATGAAGCATTACTTTGAACCTATTGGCGTTAATGAATCTTTTTGGACCAAGTACCATGAAGGCAATTTTTCAGAATCAGACTGGCCTGTTGTCAAATACTTCTCACCTGTTTCTGGAAAAGTAGTTGATTTGCGTTCTTCAAAAAATGCTCTAGGGGAAGTTGAAAAGCAATTTTTAATCCAGTCAAAAGAATACCCCTCTGTTTATTTCGGATTTTTTCATGTATTGACTAACTTGAGTTTAGGGGAGGAAGTTGAAGCTGGGCAGTTCATTGGCACAATCAGCCCTGGAAATAGCGGGGAGATAGCAGTGTCTGTTAGGAATGGTCAAGATGAGCAACTAATTTCTTTTTTTGAATTAATTGATGATGAAGTTTTTTCTGAATATGAATCAAGGGGAGTAAAATCAAGGGAGGAATTGATCATTTCAAAAAAAGAAAGAGATGAGAAGCCTTTAAAATGCAGTGAAGAAGAACCACATAAGTTTATTGGAAACTGGTTTACTTCTAATAAAGAAGAGTATGATAATTGGGCTAACAGTGTTGATAACTGGGTTTTTTTAAAAAAAGTGTAAAGTGTTTTCAAAGGCCCTCTGCTTTGTGGTTTTTATAAAAAGAAAGAAGGAAAATAAATAAAAAAAAGAGAAAAAAAGATTTTTTCTCTTCAGTAGTTCTCGTTTTGCAGTTCAAAGTATGCTTTCGGGTGTCCGCATGAAGGGCATGTTTCAGGTGGTTCTGTTCCCTCGTGTATGTAACCGCATTCCCTGCAAACCCAATAAACTTTTTCTTCTTTCTTGAAAAAAGTGTCATTCTCTAATTGCTTTAAGAGTTTTTCAAACCTTTGCCTATGATGCCACTCTGCCTTTGCAATTGCTCTTAACCTCTTTGCTATGTCTAAGTAACCTTCTTTCTCAGCTACGTCTGCAAATCCAGGGTACATTGTTTCAGTTTCATAGTTTTCCCCTGTTATTGCTGACTTCAAGTTGCTAATAGTGTCTCCTAGCTCTGTTGGCACTTCTGCTTCTGGTATTTTGATTGTTTCGCCTGTTTCTTGTGTCAACTGGTTCATCATTCTCATAAGCCACTTGGCGTGTTCTTCTTCGTTGTCAGCTGTTAGTAGAAAAATTTCTCTTATTTTCTCATACCCTTCTTTTTTAGCCACTTTCGCATAAAAAGTGTACCTGTTCCTTGCTTGGCTTTCACCTACAAAAGCTTTAGCCAAGTTAATTAATGTTTCGCTCATTTTCAAAAATCACCCTTCTTAATTTTACTAAGTTATTGAAACACTATTGTTTATTTTAACACTTTGCCTGTTTCTAAAAACCACAAGTACAAGTCAAGTTCGCCAAGAGAAATTCCTGTTTTTTCACTTATCTTTTTTAGAATCTCCTCTACTTCCAAGTATCTCTTCTTGCTCAGTGTTTTTGGTTTTTGCATTAAATTGTTTTTTTCAAGTAAGTCAAGAATATGAAAATCAACAATAGCAACGTTTTCATAGCCGATATTTCTCAGGAAATGCGATGCTTCTTTGAATCCTAACCCTTTAATGTTTTTCACAAGCCAATTTCTTCTTTCCTCGTCTGTCTTAAACTGTTTCAAAACTTTTTTCAAATCTTTGGCATGTTTTCTTGCTTCAACAATGTACTTTGCCCTGGTGTTCGGAAACCTGTGTCCCAATCCTTTTAACTTTTTGCTCAACTGCTTTTCACTTAAACTAAGAAACCCTTTTCCCATTTGTCTTTGTATTTTTATTGTTTTTTCAGCGTCAAAATTAGCTGTCAAAAGGCAGAAGCTTAGTTCTGAAAACAAAGTACTGTTTGCAGCTTTTTTGTTTTTTTCAAACTCTTTCATTCTTTGCTTGATTAATTCTCCTGTGCTTGTTTTTTTCAAGGAATTAACTTGTTTTGTTAAATCTGATATATTCATTGTTTTAACCTTTTTTTTAATTAATCTTTGTTTGACTTCCATTATTAAAAAGATTAATTCTCCAATTTTGGAAGATTTGTTTTTATTATAAATTAATATTTCACTTTTTAAAATTAGGGTTATATTAAAATTCCTGTGGTTTGTTCAACGTTTCCAATTCCAATGCCAATATCCTTTCCTGTAATGGTTCTATTGTTTTTCAAATCAGTAAATTTAAAATTAGTTACTTTGGAGGGATATTCATTATAATTGTAATTAATTGGTATTATTTTAAATTTTTTCTTTCTAAATTTCCAAACTGCTTTTGAATAAGTTTCAACTGAAAATTCTATTTTTTTATCTTTATCGCTTGCTGTTATATGAAAAATCGGGAGTTCTCCTTCCTCTTTTTTTATTTTAATATTGTTGAATCTATGTTCCATTTCTCCATCATAGTAAGTGACTCCTTCTATGACTGATTTTTTTAGGATGTAAGGGTTGAAATAGGACAAAAACCTGTTGTTTTTAAAATGGAAAAGGCCCCAATACCATGAAGGAGCAGGCACGTTTTTTAAAGAAACTTTTGAAAAATAAGCTGTTCCATTTAAATTTTTTCCATTTACTTTTGCTTTTAAGTCAAGTTTATTTATCCCCACCATGTCAACTTGCCTTCCAAATTTTTTAATGGATTTAAACCAAGGCTCTGTGAACTTGTTTCCCTTTTCTAACTTAGCTTCAAATTCCATGTTACTATCTATGACTACTCTGAAAGTGTCATCTTCAAATTCAAAAGTTGTGTTAGGATTAGGTGTTTTTATTCCATAACTGGTTTGATTTAATTCAGTTCTATTCAATAAAAAATTTTCATGCATTTTTTCTCCATCAAAATACCAAGCTGCTACCACTGCTTCAATTGAACCATCTTTTTTGATTAACCTTTTCATAGAAACATCTAAACTGTTACAACTAAGATTGTCATCCTTTTTCAGAGACCACATAATTGCCAGTTGTCTTGGCTTCTCAGAATTAAAAGGGTTTTCAAATGTGAACAGCCAAAACCACCAAACCCACATATTTTCATTAGGAGTGATGCTGTTCAAGTCAAAAATTTTTTGAATAACTTCATTTGATTTTTTCATAATTCATTCCTTTTGTATATTTTAAAATTAAAGAGAATGGTAATGGTTTAATGGTTCTTATCTTTCTTTCTAAAAGGAGGGTTTAAAGGAGGTAAAAAAAGGCACCCTCCTTATGCTTTTGTTTAGATTCCTAATTTTTCTGTTAACTTCTCTAAATTGCCTGTGAAGTACAATGCAGCTCCAGCTATTACTAAAAGAACAGCGAGGATAATTCCAATTGTCGGCAAATCCATTGAAGTTAATGCTGTTAAATCAACCATCTTTTTCACCTCCAAAAGCAAAATTTACATATGAAATTATAATTTCATATGTATGTAATTATGTATTCAAATGTAGTTTCTTGTTTAAATAACTTCCGGTTAAATTAAAAAGGAAGAGAATCTGCTTCGACTACTTAAAATATAAAAAAGGAGGGTAATTAATGTAATGAATGTCCTTTTTTAAGCACTTTATCTGCTTTTTTCATTGTTTTTCTTATCTGGCTTTTAATTATTTGCCATGCTTTTGTAATTGGAACAGAGGAGTAGACATATTTTAATCTTTTGTCTTCTGTTACCACTTTTCTTATTATTAACTGTTTTTCTGATAGGGATTTTATGTTTTCTCTGATTGTTCTTTCGGTTACATCCATTTTCTCTTTAATTTGCTTCATTGTTAGTTGTTTACTTAAAAGTAAATTGTATAGCTTGATTTCTGTGTCTTTAAAACCTAAAAATAAAAAGAGATTATTGATTATCTCCTCTGGCTTTTCTTTCTTTTTTAGAAGGGTCTTAAATTTTGTTAACTTTTCAATTTTCATTATTTATTACCTCTTTTTTCTATTATTTAATTTTATACTTCTGAGGAAGGAGGGTTATTGTAGATGTTGCTTTTTAAAATGGTTAAAAAATTAATTTGTATATCTTGTTTTAAAATCATAGGTTTAATTTGAAATAATTCAGTAATTCAACTCCTTTTTTATTTGTCTTCATATTAACTTGCCATTGTTGTGCTCCTTTTTTGCTTGCTTTCTTTATCTTTTTCCAACAATTTTTCCATTAATTTCAACAAGCATCATGAACCTATTTGACCTGGATTTTATTAAGCATTTAATTAAAGGTTCATCAAATAAATATTTCTTACCCATGAATGAAATTAGTATTTAGGAGTATAAAAGTTGTTCTGCATCTGCTTCTTTTGATATGTTGTTAATTGTAAATTAATTAATAGGTCAATTAATCTTTAATTTCAGATAAAATAAGTTTTGAAGCTTCGTTAAATGAAGGAACAACTGGCAAAAGTCCTTTCAAATCTGAATTCCAGTACTTTTTGCTTTTAATTATGTTTAATTTGAGTTCGTCATAGTCAAATTTTTCTTTGTAATACTTCATTTTTTTATTTACTAAATTTAAATCAAAGTCAATTCCTTTCTTAAGAAGAAACCACAAATCATAAACATCTCTTGCTTTGTCTCTTTTTATCACTGCTCTTATTTTTTCAGATAGTATCTCTTCTTTTTGCATTACTGAAATTGTAAAAGGACGAACATCGTTGTAAATTGGAATTACCTCTTTTGTTTCTGCTTCTAAAACCAAGTCATTCCTATTTGAAATATCCAAATCAACCACGCATTCACTTAACTCTCCACGATATAAAGGGCCTTCTGCTTTTATTTTTATTTTTTTGCCAGCAGGTGTTTTCATCTCTTTGATTCTATTAGGAATATTCAACAATTCAAAGGTATTTCGAATTGATTCCTTTACTTTTTTCATATCAAAATTTTTAAACTTTGTAAAGTCCAAGTCTTCAGAAAACCTATTCAAGCCATAAAAGAAAAAAAGAGCAGTACCTCCTTTGAAAACTAATTCATTTGTCAAACTTGAATAAATTCCAGATAAAATAATAGTTTGAATATAATGTTTTTCCTGCTGAAATGGCTTTAAATTATTTTTCTTAGCAATCTTAATTAACTCTTCTTTTGATATCACTTTTTACCACCAAATTTGTATTTTATATCCTCTTTTGCTTTTTTAGCGGTTGCAACCCAAATTGAATATCCCTTATAATTTAATCTTGTGAAATCCTTAATCATTTTTTTCGGAAGAGGAATAAACTCAACACCTTCAATATTTTTCTTAATTCTTTTTGGAACAGCAACCTGAATAACAGCAGGGATTTGATTAATTTTTTTTCTTAAATAAAGAGCAGAATTAAACGAGATATATGAATTTGGAACAATGTAAGATGCGTACAAAATAGGGTCATTTTCCAAAGAATAAAAGCCCTTTGAAATCCTGTAAAGCATTCCCTTATCAACCATTCTTTTTATGTAAACGTTTGTGTTATTCTTGCTAATTTTTAATTTCCTTGCAATATCAACTGTTTTAAAAACAGGAATTTTACTTTTCCTGAGAATTTCAAGAGCTTTATAAATATTCATAAATAAATTACGCTTACCCAATATATAAACTTGTCTCTTAAATTACAATTCTGTAATTTAACAGGCAACACACTTATAAGAATAAAGATCCAACTCTCAACTGCTGCTCTGTACTCAAGATCTAAATCATTCAGCTAGCTTATTCCCGCCAGTTCTCGCATCTTGCAAAGCAAGAGCGAAACGAAGCCGGA
>CAZXTN010000002.1:28068-87948 GCA_964643685.1 Microcaldota archaeon | reverse complement strand
TGTCAGCATCTTTATAATAAACAGTGAATTCTAGGGAATCTGTTGTTTTAGCATTTGTATTATTCACACTTCCATTGTATAACTCCGGACGTTGATTCTGCCAAGGCATCAAAGGAGGTTCGCTTGTTTCACAATAACCACGATTGGAATCATTTTCAATGCAAACCCAATATGCCTTTCCAGGTTCAAACTGTGCTGAATTATTTTCTGGCCAATATTGTTTAATTATGTCTTGGGTGTCTTGTGGTAGTGATTCATTGTCATCTTCATACTTCCAGACTCTTGTTATGTTTTTTGACCAGTTTCCATAAATAAGAGTAATAGCATCTGAGATGTTCATTGCATCTGGGCTAGTCCATCCCATTGCGTTCCAACCAGGCTGCATTTCATTCCAGGTGGTTTCTCCTGTGATTGGATCAATTATAGTACCAGTTATTGAATCACTTTCACCTGTACTAGTTACATTAAACCAATATCCATATCCGCTTGTTATATTTGTAAAGTCATTTAATGAATCATCTGTATTTATATCCCATTTCATCCACTGTCCAGTAGTAGAATTATAATAATATACTTGAGTGCATTTAGCACCTAAGCTTGCATTACATATTGTCTTTCTTATATTGGCAGGATCTGGGTTAGGCCATATCACTAATGATTTATAATTCCATCTTATGTGATTAAAATACATCAAGGTGGTTGCTTTTGTTGTTGGTGGGTTTGGTGCTGAGTTTGTTATTGGTTGTTGTGTTTGAATTGTTTTTGTGATGGGTTCTAGTGTTCTTGGTGCAACTGTATATGAAGTAACAATTAAACTAATGAGAATTAATAGTGTTATACTCATATTTTTTAACATTTTCTTTTTCCCCATGAATTCTCCCACCATATTGTAACTATTTGTGAGTTACAGAGTATTTAAACTTTATTGTTTTTTACAAAATTATTACTCTTTCTTTGTTTTTACTCTTTTTGGTAACTAAATTTGGTAACTAAAAAATGTTTAAAAACTCATTACTCTTTATTAACTAATCATGAAAAAATTATTGCTATTAACTCTATTAATTTTCTTTTCCTCAATAGGCTCAACTATCCCTACTATTACTTACCCTACTAATAATACGGTTAATGTTAGTAGTTTTACTGTTACTTGGGAGAATAATACACTTGCAGGGTGTTATCTCGTTGAGGAAAAAATAGGAGATACTGGAAATTGGAATGCCCTTCCTCAAACTTCTGATAAGTTTATAGATCGTAGTGGAAAAGAAGATGGGAAATATCTTTACAAGGTCAGTAGTTCAAGTAGTGATTGTGGTAAGGATATTGTTTTTAATACTCCTTCTGCTCCTGCTTTTATTATCATTGACACTTCCCCCCCTTCTGTTTCTAGTAAGTCTCCTTCTGGAAACAATGAGCCTTTGACTGGGAGCAACATTACCCTTATTTTTGATGAGCCGATGAATACTTCGAGTTTTAGTATTAGCAGTGGTTCAAGTAACATTACGTTCAGTTCGCCTGTTTGGAGCGATTCTGATCAAACAGTTACAATTCCTTATACTGCAACTAATCAAGGAGAAACATTTGTAGTTACTTTTAAAGCAAGTGACTTAGCTGGGAATTGGGTGACTGACTCCCTGCAGTTTAAAACCCTAGTGAAACCAACAACAGTCACTATTACAAGTCCAAAATCAACAGATGAAGTAATACAAGGTGATTCAATTACCTTCACAGCTTCAGTTACAGGAGTTGATTCAAAACCAGTGACAGGAGCAACAGTAACAGTAAACGGCGGATGCTCGACAACTTTAAGCGAGTCAGGCACAGGAGTTTACTCAGGTTCATGTACAGTAAGCGGCTACGGTGACAACATGAACTTCACTGTAAGCGCTTTAAACGGAGGGCAAGAAGCAAATTCCACTGTCTCCTTAGATGTGGCAAAATACATCGGCTTGACTGTTAGTGTTTTGTCTCCAACTGTTTTTGAGGCGATGAGAGGCGATTCGATTCCAATTAAAGTTAAAGTCACTGCAGACGACGTCGCAGTTGACAATGCTGTTGTGTCAGCACCTGAAGTTACATTCACTCATACAAGCAATGGAGAATACACTGGAACACTGCAGACAAGCTACTCCTCTCCAAAAACTTATTCTTTAACAATAACAGCTGAAGCAACAGTGCAAAACCAGCATAAGACAACCACTAAAACAATTACTTTCAACTTGAATCCTCTTTCGTTAAACATTACCCCTGTTTTTTTAGAAAACAATGAACCAACTAGTGTTATTCACAGTGGAAAAATAGTTTCGTTGAAAATAAAAGCAACTTATCCAAGCGGAAGCGTTGCAACAGGAACTCCGCAAGGAACAGTAACCATTACAAGCAACGGAAAGCAAGCAGAAGCGCTTAACTTGTCTTTTGAAAAGCAAGGGGATTACTACGTGGCTGACTCTTTGTTTACTGCAAGCGATTATGATTCAAGCTACTTGTTTGCTGTTTCATTCACAGACCCGTATGGCAACAAGGGGACAATGGAGCAAAGCGTGTTAGGTCCAGCCAAGGGATTGAAGTTCGTGCCAGATAAAGACGAGCTGGCGTTTGCTCCTGGACAAGAAGCAGTAATTAAAGGAAAAGTAAGAGATGAGTTGAATGAAAAATTCATAACAGATGCTGAGATAATTTTGAACAACAAGACATACACTTACTCAGCAGACGGCTACGCGCTTGTGTTCAACATTTCACCAAACGCAAGTGCAGGTACGAAAACGCTAAACCTCTTGATTAAAACAAAGTCAATGAACTACCCTTACCCTTTAACAATTACGATAACCAATGACTTAAAAGTAATTATTCCAGAAACAGTTCAAAAAAACAAGTACACGCGCGTGAAAATCCTGTACCCAGACGGCAGTGAAGTCACGCAAGGAAACTTTACAATCATAACAAGCCAAGGCAAGCAAGTGCCTTTGCAAAAAGATGATCAAGGCTGGTTCGCTGAACTTGACTTAGGAACAACTGAAGGACAGCAATCCCTTTCCCTTTCAGGTACAGACGAGTACGGAAACAAGCTAAGCCAGCAGGCTCAAGTGCAGTATGAAATAAGCGCTGTGGAAAAAGCAAAGCAAAATGCTCCATTAATCCTAGGGCTTCTTACAGCAGCAGCAGTTGCTTTATTCATTGGTTATTACTTGTATGCTTATGCTAAAGCTAAAACACAGTCAATCCTTGACAAGAAAAACCTCATTCAAAAATATAAAAGGCTCTTGTTTGAAAAAGAAAGAGCAAATTACCTTAAAAGCGTCATTGCCTACGAGTTCATGACAGGGCAGATTAAAAAAGAAGACCAAGTTCTCTTCCAGCAGAATCTTGTTCAAAACAAGCAAGACATAGAAATGCTCATAAGCGAACTGGAGTCAGAAAACCCATTCCTTAAAGAAAACAAGACACAATACGTAAATGAAGCGCTTCAAAAACTGCAGAAAATGAAAGAATTCATAAAACAAAACCTTGTTGAAGAATTCAAGGAATCAAAAGCCCTTGCGTTCATTAAACAAAAACTCAACTACGGCTTAAGCGAAGAAGAAGTGAAAAAACAAGTTCTTGAAAAATACGCAGAAGCAGGGGAAAAAGCAATTCAAAAAGCAAAAATAATGAACCTCTTTAAAAAACAAGACGAAGATGCAGATGAAAACAAGGATCAAGTGAAAACGCAGGCAGAAGCAGCGCCTGCGCCGCTTCCGCAAGACAGTCAAGCAAAACAAGAAAATGAAGAAGATCCAATTGTCTTGACAAGCAAGTTATTAAAAGCAATGCCTGAATTCAGAGTAAAACAAGACTTGATAAACCAAGGCCTTGATGAGAAACAAGCACAGGAGCTTATTGAAAAAGCCAAGAAATTAATGTAAAGGAGAAGGGATTTTGAATGAAAAAAATGAATTTGTTTTTCAACCCGAAGACAATTGCAGTAATAGGAGCAAGCAGGAAAAAAGGCAAAATAGGATACACTGTCTTGAAAAACTTCGTGGAAGCAGGCAAAAAAGTTTATCCAGTCAACCCAAAAGCGAATGAGATACTTGGAAAAAAAGCATACTCAAGCGTTCTAGATGTTCCTGGAAAAATTGACTTGGCTGTGATAACTGTCCCAGCTAAATTTGTATTAACTGTTTTAGATGAATGCATTGAAAAAAAAGTGCCTTCAGCTGTCATAATCACAAGCGGTTTCGGCGAAATTGGAAACAAGCAAGCAGAAGAAGAATTGAAGAAAAGAAGCAAGAAAATCAGCATCATCGGGCCAAATTGCCTGGGGGTATTTGACAATTATTCAAAAATAGATACTTTGTTTTTGCCGCCTGAAAAACTAGGGCGTCCTAGGCAAGGAAGCATTTCTTTCATTTCACAATCAGGTGCAGTTGGCTCAGTTGTTTTGGATTGGATGGCTTCAGAAGGTTACGGTTTTAACAAGTTCGTGTCCTACGGGAATGCAGTTGACGTGAATGAAACTGATTTGTTAGAGTACTTAGGCGAGGATAAGAAGACGAAAGTAATTTGCATGTACTTGGAGGGAGTCAAAGAAGGCAGGAAGTTTATGAAAACAGCTAAAAAAGTCACGAAAAAAAAGCCAGTGATTGTAATCAAAGGAGGCAGGACAAAAGCAGGAAGCAAAGCAGTTTCTTCTCATACTGGAAGTTTAGCTGGAGATGATAAAGTGTATGACGCGGTGTTCAAGCAAATAGGAGTCATGCGTCCTCGTCACTTGATTGAAATGTTTGACTTTGCAAAAGTGTTGTCAGAACAGCCTCTGCCAAAAGGAGACAAAGTTTTAATCATTACAAACGGTGGGGGTTTTGGTGTCCTGGCAACTGACCAAGTTGGATTGAAAAAAATGAAACTAGCTGAATTAACTGAAAAAAGCAAAAAAGAAATAAGCAAAATTCTCCCTTCTTATGCTAAGGTGCATAATCCTCTTGACTTGGTTGGAGACGCTGACGATGAAAGATTCAAGAAAGCGCTTGAAGTAGCAGGCAAAGACAAAAACGTCGACGCAATCCTTCTAATTCTTTTGTTCCAGACAGCTCCTATTACTTCAAAAGTAGTTGACTACGTAATTGAATTCAATAAGAAAAAAACAAAGCCTTTAGTTGTTTGCTCAGCAGGAGGAAACTACGTGAAAGAATTGTCTAAAAAATTAGAGGAAAACAACGTGCCTGTGTTTGACACCCCTGCAAAAGCAGTTGACTCCTTAAATGCTTTAATTCAATACTCTGAAATCAAGAAAAAGTAACTTCTTTTTCTTCAATGCTTTTTCTAATCTTCTCCAAATCCTTTTCAATCAAGTTCATCAAGTAACTTGAATCTCCGTCAGCTAATGGCTCTATTAACTCGCTTACATTGAAAGAGTCATAACTCGTCTGCTTCAACAACTCTTTCACTAAATCCAAACCCATTTCATCCACGCTTCTCTTGTTCTGATGCAACTCTCTGAGCTTTTCAATTGTTTTTTTCAATTCCTCTGACTCTATTTCATTGTCAATGAAAACAAGCAAATCCTCTCTTTGCTTAAAATCATTGAAACTCAATTGATTACCTTTCAACCCTTCTTTCATTTTTCCAACCAACTTTATTTTAACAACAGGCTTCTTCATAGTGTTTTTTGGAATTGAGTTCAAAAACTTTGCAATTTCTTCGTTTGCTTTCAGCTGGTCAGCTTCAATTAACTCTATTTTTTTAAAGTAGAAAGGACGTTGGTTCTCCAGCTTCACAAAATCAACTTTGAATGGATTAGTTTCAATTAAATAAAATCCTTTGCCTTGCAGTGCTTCTTTTTCTTTCATTTGAGTTATTACAGTGCTTCCTGGAATCAGGAATTTTTTTTCAGGCACCCATTTCCTCCAGTGAATATGCCCGTCCACGTATAAGTCAAAGCCCTTGGGCAAGTCGTCAAGTGACATGAAAGTGTTGTCAGGGTCGTAAATTTCTTCTGTTGTTGACTGATGAAATATAAACACGTTAAAAGCTCCTTCAATTGGCTTCGGGTTCCATTTTTCTAAAACTTCTTTGGCTTCGTTTTCAGCAACAGCTGACAAGCCCTGCACAGCAACTTTTTCGTTGTTTTTTTCAAACACTACCCCGTTCTTGTGCAGGTAAATCAAGTAACCAGCTTTTTCCAATAACTGCACTGGGTTTACTTGGTGGCTTCCTCTGATTTCATGATTTCCGTAAATAGCAACAATAGGCACTCCTTTTAAAGCCATTTCAGAAACAGGTTCATGCTCTCCAACAAATCCTTTAAACTCTGCGCTTGTTTTTTCAGCTAACAAATGCGTTTGAAAGCTTTTCAAAGCCCTTGCCCATACTTCCTGCTTGGGCAGGCGCACGTCAAAAATATCCCCAGGAATGAGAATAAAATCAACTTTTTCTTCAATTGATTTTTTAATTGCTTCTTCAAACTGCTCAAAGCTATCTTCCTGCAATTCGCTTCCCCATTTCACTCCTAAATGCATGTCTGAAATAATGCTGATTTTCATTTTTATTCACACTTTTACTTGTTTTTCGATGAATTTTTTGGGGTAGTGTTTTTTCAATGCTTTTTTCAATTTTGTTACTTTGAATTCTAAAGGGGTTGTTATATCAAAGTAAGTCATTTCTGCTTCATAAGCTTTAAAAATTTTATAAGCTTTTGACTTGTTTGAAAAAAATTTGTCAGGGTCTTTTAACCTTATTCCAAAGTAATTTCTTGAAAACTCAACACCTACTTTTTTTATTTTTGGATCTAAGAGCTTTATAAAAATTGAGAAAATGTAATTTGGTAAGTATGCAATGCTAAAAAAACTAATAAAAGAACCTGGAAAACGCATAGCAGTTGAAGAAATGCCAATTTTTTCAATATCCTTGTTTTCAACATAAATAACTTCTCTTTCTTTATGTATTTCAATAGCGTCGTCTGTGAAAATAAACACGGTTGGATTGAACCATTTTAAAGAATAAATTAAGCCAAACAAAGCAAAGCCTAATCCTAAAAATAACCCCTTGGGATTTTCTTCAATGAAATAAAAAGCAAAACTAGCAATAGCTAAGCCGAAAAAAAGCATGGCAAAAAAAGCATAATTGTCATTTGTCCCTTCAATAACTTCCTTTTTCATATAAACACATTTTTTTTAAAATGGGTCTGCCCGGATTTGAACCGGGGATCCTCACCATGCTGCCAACAACCCCAAGAGTTGTAGCTGTTGTCGTCAAGGTGATGTCCTAACCGCTAGACCACAGACCCTGTTTTGTTTAAATTATTTTCTTGTTAAGTTACTTGTTTATTTTTATTTAATTAAACAAGTTTAAATAAGTTTACTTCTTTTTTCTTTTCTTTTTAGTTGGTAATTGCCTTATAAACCAGTTGAGTTAATAATTTAACCAGCGAAAAGTTTTTCTTTTTTAAAAGGTGGTTTTTTTCAAATGGCTTTGCTTGAGCTGAAAGAAGTGAGTTTTGATTTTAATGGAAAAAAAGTTTTAAACGAGCTTAGCTTGGAAGTAGGCGAAGGAGAAGTTCATTCAGTAATGGGAGTAAATGGAGCTGGCAAAACAACACTTGCTTACTTGATAATGGGTTTAGAAGGATACAAGCCGACACAGGGAAAAATTATTTTCAAGGGCAAGGAAATTAATGGCTTAAGTTCAAGCGAAAGGGCAAAATTAGGTATTCAATTAGCTTGGCAGATTCCAGCTTCATTTGAAGGAATCAAAATAAAAGATTACATTAAACTGGGGAGAGAAGAAGTAGAGCCTAGTTATTATTTGAATTTGGTTGGCTTGAATCCAGAGAGGTACTTGAACAGGTTTGTTGACGAAAAGCTAAGCGGAGGAGAAAGGAAAAGAGTTGAGCTTGCTGCGACTTTGTCAATGAAGCCTAAGCTCTTGGTTTTGGACGAGCCTGATTCTGGAATTGACTTAGTTTCCCTTGAAGTTCTTTTGAAAATAATCAAGGAATTGAAAAAAGAAGATGCAAGCGTCTTGGTTATTACTCACAGCGAAAAAATGGCTGAAGAAGCAGATGCAATTTCTCTTATGTGCAGCGGCAGGATAGTTAAGCAGGGAAAAGGAGAAGAAGTCGCCTTATTTTTCAAAACCAATTGCGAGCAATGCACGCATGTAGGCGAGATTAAAGAAGATAAATTGAAGTGATTTGTTTATGGAATACTCTGATGAATTCAAGCAGATTGTAGATGTTTATGAAAAAGCAGGAGGAGTAGAAGCTGATTTGAAAGACACAGCTACAGCCAGCTTGGTTATTAATGAAGACAAGGTGCTTGGAAAAGTGCAAGTGCCTGGGTTAAAAATAAACACTGAGCAAATTGAAGACGGCGTTGACGTGACAATAACAGTGGAAGAAGGAGTTGAAGTCAAGAATCCTGTTCACTTGTGCTTTGGAATTTTGCCGCAAGAAGGAAGGCAGGTTTTAAAGCAGAAGTTTGTTGTGAAAAAAGGAGCCAAAGTAAAATTCATTTCCCATTGTTTATTTCCAAACGCAGTTAAATTAGAGCATATAATGAATTCTGAAATGGTTTTAGAGGAAGGAGCTGAAGTAAGCTATGTTGAAGAGCATTTTCACGCAGATGAAGGAAGCATTTTTGTAAAGCCTTTTTTAAGAGCAGAGTTAAAAGAAGAAGCTAAATTATTTGATGAGTTTAAGATAGTGAAGGGAAAAGTTGGCTTGGTTGAACTTGACTATGAAGTCAAGCAAGGCAAGGACAGCGTGTGCGATTTGATGACTAAAATTTACGCTAAAAAAGATGATGAAATCAAAGTAAGAGAAGCGTTGTTTTTGAATGGTGAAGCTGCAAGCGGGACTGCTAAAAGCAGGATTGTTCTGAAAGATGAGTCAAGGGCAATTGTTTTAAGCGAAGTTGTAGGCAATGCGGCGAATACAAGAGGGCATGTGGACTGCAATGAAGTAATAGAAGGAGACAAGGCTTTAGCTGAGGCAATTCCTAAAATCAAAGTGAACCACCCTGATGCAAAAGTGACTCACGAAGCTGCAATTGGAAGGATAAATAAAAAAGAACTTGAAACTCTTATGAGCAGGGGCTTGTCAAAAGACGAAGCAACTGACTTCATAGTAAAAGGATTATTGGAGTAATTAATTAGGGGGTGTTTTAAACCATGATTGTAGCATGCGGTTCAGATGATGAAGTGAATTTTACAAAAGAGCATTTTGGAGATTCTAAATTTTTTCTAGTATATGAAGTTAATGAGAATGGTTTTGATTTAATTAAAAAAGTTTCAAACGAATCTCCTGAAGAAAAGCAGCATGGTGATCCTGAAAAAGCAAAGTTTATAGCAGGTGTTTTGAATCAAAATCAAGTCAAAGCTGTTTTTGCTTATGCAATGGGCCCTAACATTGTAAGAATGAGAAAAAAGTTCCTTCCAATTATCTCAAGAATTGAAAACATTGAACAAGCTTTAGCAAAACTGCAAACGAGAATAAGTGAGTTGGAACAAAAAGCAGCAGTAGAAGGAGACAAAGAAGTAATTTACGTTGAATAGGAAGGTGTTTTTAATGAGGAAAATTCTTGTAATGAGCGGAAAAGGAGGAGTAGGCAAGACAACAGTAGCTGTAAACCTAGCTGTTAAGCTCAGTGAAAAATTCAAAGTAGGGTTGCTTGATATTGACTTCCATGGCCCGAACGTGCCTAAGATGCTTGGCTTGGAAGGAAAAAACGTTGAAAGCGAAGATGAAAAAATCCAGCCAGTCCAATATAATGACAATTTGAAAGTTTTGTCAATAAGCTTCTTGTTGGAAAACAAGGATTCACCTGTCATTTGGAGAGGTCCTTTAAAGCACAAGGTAGTTCATCAATTCCTTAATGATGTCAAATGGGGAGATTTGGATTTTTTAATTATTGACATGCCTCCAGGTACAGGAGATGAGATAATAAGCACTGCGCAGTTGATTGAAAAGCCAGCTGAAGCATTGTTAGTTTCAACTCCTCAAGAGGTTTCTTTAATGGATGTAAAGAAAGCAATTCGCTTCTCAAAACAATTAGGAATTAATGTTATTGGAGTGATTGAGAACATGAGTGGGGAAATATTCGGCACTGGCAAAGTTGAAAAAACAGCACAAGAAGAAAAAATTCAATTCCTAGGCAAGCTTGGTTTAAGCAGTGACGTGTCAAAGGCAAGTGATGAAGGCAAGCCATTCATATTAAAAGAAAGCAGTTCAAGCGAAGAATTTGAAAAAATAATTCAAAAAGTTGTTGGTTACAAATTGTCTGTGAATTAATTATTCACATAATGTCATTAATTTTAGTGACTGCTATTGATTGCCAGGCATTTACTCTTTCTATCATTTTTTCTTTTACAAGGGAAAAAGGCAATGCTTCGTAAGAATATTTAATTCCTCCTTTTACGAGGTTTATTTTTCTCCTATGCACGAGCCCTTTTTCAACAAGCTTTTTAATTGTCTTCTGAGCTGTTGTCCTGTCTTTTCCTAGTTTTTCAGTAAGTTCTTTTAAAGTAAGGGTATTTTCCTGTAGTATTTCAAAGTATGCTTTGGCATCTGTTTCGCTTATTCCATATAAGTGAGCTAGCATTTCATGCTTCTGCAAGTCTTCTATTTCAAGCCAAAGGCTAATCTTGTCAATCACCTGTGCGTCACCAATTCACAACCAATCATTTTGTCTTTTTAAATGTTTTGCTGTTCTAAAAGGCTTTTTATACTTGTTTTAACTTAATTTTATAACAGGAGTTGTTTTAATGAGCGTAATTAATAAAATTAAGGAAAAATTTGCTAAAACTAAAATGCAGAAAGGCAGCAGAAGGCAGAGAGTTTTTTCAAATTCACTTAAAGCTTATTTTACCCTTTCATCTGAACTTAAAAGAATTGAAGACGAAAAAAATAAACTTAATAACTACTTGAAATCATTAAGAGAAGAAAAAAGGAATATAACACAATCTGTTCCTAAAGAGCAAAGAGAAAGGTATTCTGATGAAGTTGAATCTTCAATAACAGGGATTCGTGATGCTTTACAGGATTTAAAGGAAAAAGAAAAAAAGTACAAAAAAAAGCAGAAGGAATTATCCAAGTTAATTGAAGCTGCAAAAAAAGGAAAGAAAACAAGAGTTTCTCTTGAAGGAGAAAAGCTTGAATACGATTTTTCATAAACAAAGAAAAAATAGAAAAAGTAAAAAAAGATTTTTTTAGTATTTTGAAGTGTCTCCTGTGAACCTGACATAAGTTTTGCTTGGAGTATGCACTACAAGCAAGTCAGGGTGCCTTCTTATTTCATTCTCGTCATAATCGCTTTCTCTTGACTTTTCATCAGCGCCTGGATTGCTTATATTAATCAACTCAGCTATCTCGTCAAAACCCAGAGCCATGCCTGGAAAATTCTTAGTAACTGCAATCACTTCAGCTACTTTTGTTGGCTTCGGAGAATTCCTTATTTTCATAAGCACAGAGTTGTTAAGCTTGCTTGTTATCTCATTTCTCAATTCCATCATCTTCATCACCTTATTATTTTTTAAATCACTTCTTGTTAATAATTGTTTATGATAAACTACCTGCGATTGCTTTTAATAACCCTGATTCCTGAAATTGAACTAAGAGGAGCAGTTCCAGTAGCAATAGCTTCAGGATACCCTTTAATGCCTTCACTGCTGTTCATTTTGCTTGTGAACATCCTCTCCATTCCATTCATCTTCATAGGCTTGAATGCCTTTTTCAGCCACTTGTCAAAATCATCCAAACTAAGCCATCACTTGGAAAAAGTAAGAAAAGCAAACAAAGAAAAAATAGAGAAATACGGCTTAATAGGACTTGCTTTATTCGTAGCAGTTCCTCTCCCAGGAAGCGGAGTATATGCAGGGGCAATCCTAG
Organism: Microcaldota archaeon; assembly: GCA_964643685.1. Classification (GTDB taxonomy): domain Archaea; phylum B1Sed10-29; class B1Sed10-29; order B1Sed10-29; family JAJRYS01; genus CAZXTN01. The sequence continues at coordinate 76,088 of CAZXTN010000002.1, read as the reverse complement.
CATGGGCTCTTGGAATGAACAAAAAATACACCTATACTCAACTATTCCTGAGCCTCACAGCAGGAGTCTTAATAGCAGCAATACTAGTCACCCTTGCTTCATTAGGAATAGCTTCATTCATAGGAATCTAACAAAATACTTGTTTAATTACATTTATATAACCCCTTGCTTAAAATTAAAAACAACAAGAGAACTTCATAAGGAATAAAATCGCAGTGTCGTGCTCAACTTTTATTCCTTTATGCTGATAAACTGATTAAAATAAAGAGGTAATGTACAATGAAAGGAATAAAAAGCAATCCAATAATGGGGCCAAGAGCAAATGCAGGAATAACCAGCTTTGCAGGAATATCAGGCGGAGGAGGCCCACAAATAAGCCCAAAACTCCTAGTAGGAATATGCATAGGCTTCATAGCAATAGAACTGCTTCTAAACGTCCTAATGTAAAAACAAATAAAACCATTTCTCTTTCTTTAATTTTTCTTAAAAGCACACTCCTTCAATTAGTTTTATAATTCCAAAAAGAGTCACTTAATCTGAAAACAAGTGAAAAAAAATGACTGCCTTGCAAGAAATCAAAAAAAACATAACAGAAGAAATAAAAAAAGTACAAGAAGTTGAAATAACAGAAGCCAACTTCACAACACCCCCAAATCCAGAACTCGGCGACTTAAGCTTAAACATTTCATTCCAGCTAGCGAAAAAAAACAAATCCAACCCAAAACAAGAAGCAGAAAAACTAGCTGAAAAACTGAAAAACATACAAGGAATTGAAAAGACACGAGCAACAGGACCATACCTCAACTTTTTCCTTGACTACTCTTTTTTCTCAAAACAAGTTCTAACACAAGCACTTCAAAAAAACTACGGTTCTTCAAAAAAAGGACAAGGAAAAACAATCCTAATCGATTACTCAAGCGTCAACATAGCAAAACCAATGCACGTCGGGCACCTCCGCTCCACAATAATAGGAGACTCGTTACACAAGCTCCTTGAATACAATGGATTCAAATGCCACGGAGAAAACTACTTAGGAGACTGGGGACTGCAATTTGGAAAACTCTTATACTCTTACAAGCAATGGGGAAGCGAAGAAAAACTAAAACAAGACCCAATAAGCCACCTGCATGAACTTTACATCAAATTCCACGAACTTGAAAACGAAGAATTAAAAGCAAAAGCAGAAGAAGAATTTTCAAAACTAGAAAAAGGAGACAAAGAAAACAAAGAGCTATGGAAAAAATTCAGAGAACTCAGCTTGTCAAAATTCAACGAAGTATACAAAAAATTAGGAGTTTCATTTGACTCATTCAAAGGAGAATCATACTACTCCAAATTCAACAACGAAGTTATCAAAGAAACCCTTGAAAAAAAAGTAGCAATCCAAGAAAAACCAGGCACCATAATAATACCACTTGAAAAATACGGCTTGACAAACGCCCGCTTAATGGAAAACAACAGAACCCTTTACATTACTCGTGAAATAGCAGCAGCTGAAAAACGCAAACAAGAACACGACTTCTACAAAGCCCTTTATGTAGTTTCATCTGCTCAATCCCTTCATTTCCAGCAGTTGAAAAAAGCCCTTGAGCTTCTCGGGCATGAATGGTCTAAAGACTGCGAGCACGTAAAATTCGGTTTATTCTCACTACCAAGTGGAAAAATCAGCACAAGAAAAGGAAACATAATTCACTTAAATGACGTGCTTGACAAAGCAGTTGAAAAAGCACTTGAAATAATCGAAGAAAAAAACCCAAACCTTGAAAACAAGAAAGAAGCAGCTGAAAAAATAGGAATAGGAGCAGTTAAATTCGCTGACTTAAGCCAGAACAGAATCAAAGATGTAGTATTTGACTTTGACAAAATGATTTCATTTGAAGGAGACACTTCACCTTACCTTCAATACGCTTACGTCAGGTGCAAGTCAATTCTAGAAAAACAAAAAGGAGCATTAGAAAAAGCTGACTTTTCAAAAATAACAGAAAAAGAAGAAAAACAATTGATAAAAAAACTAGCAGAATTTCCTTCAATTATTGAAAAAAGCGCGTTGCAATACGAGCCGCATCACCTAGCAAATTACCTGCTTGAACTAGCTCATCTTTACTCCTCTTTTTATGAAAAGCTTAAAATCAGCGAAAGCAACGAAAGGCTGTTGATTACAGAAGCAGTTGCCAATGTCCTGAAAACAGGCTTAAGCCTGCTTGGCATTGAAACAATTGAAAAAATGTAAATCTCACTTCGTTTCAATGGCTTGTTCACTTTGGAAACATTTTTATTAAAAAGAAACGGACCCGGAGGGATTCTCAGCATCTTTTCTTAAGAAGAAAAGTTGCATCAAAAGAAATAAAGCCATTTTCATTGCATTTCAATGGCTTATTCATTTTAAAAAACACTTTTATTAAAAAGAAACGGACCCGGAGGGATTCGAACCCTCGACCCACAGCTTAGAAGGCTGTTGCCCTATCCAGACTAGGCTACGGATCCAAGCAAAAACATTTATTCATTTCAACTATTTTAAAGCTTTCGGAAGGATATAAAATGAAAAAGTTAATTGTTATCTTGCAATTCTTTTAATTGACTTAGCCTTATTTGAGTTAAGTTTTAGTTCAAAACTTTCCCTGAAAGCATTTTGAGTTTTGATCAATTTCTTTTTTATTCTCTTACTGCTTTATTTTCTACTTAATGGTTGGCGCGTTTCAAATAGCAGATGCTTTGCCTGATTTTAAAAAAGCAGATAAATTGCTTGACAGGTATTTGAAAGAAAGAAGAGAAGAATTTGGTTTTGATTTGAAAAATTACTTCAACAACACTTCAAGCAAAATTGTTGGAGTGAAGGCAAGGCATTTGGATGAAGTGGTTAAGCATTTGAAGAAGCACAAGAAGTCAAAGTATTATAAGAAATTTTTATATTTTTTATGGGGTTCTAATGTTTTTGAGAAGAAAATGATTGCAGTTAAATCATTTGCTTACGCTGATTTAAGTGTCAGTGATTTTGAAAAAATTTCAGAGGGCTTTGACAACTGGGCTCATGTTGACTTGTTCTGCACGCGAGTAAGCGGTCCTTATTTTCAAAAGCATCCTGCGGAGATTCCTGAGTTAAGAAAATTTGCGTTAAGCAAGAACCCATGGAAGAGGAGGTTTGCAGCTGTTTCTCTTATAACTATTTTGAAAGATGAGTATGCTGAGCATGATGTTGCTTTAAAAATTCTTGACTTGCTTGTGATTGATGAAGCGCAGAGGGAAGTGCTTGCTGCAAGCGATTGGATGATAAGAGAGTTCATCAAAAAAAATTATGAAAAAGGAAGGAGTTATGCTTTGAAGTGGGCGAAACATTATTCAAAAACAGGTGATAAAAGGGTAAGGTGGGTTTTGGTAAGAGCGAGACACAAGTTAAAAGACGAGCATAAGAAACAAGTTGAGGAATTAATTGGGTTTTGAAACCTTTTTATTCTCTTTTCCTCTTAATTTATTCCAATTGATTTAAGGGATTTGTTTAGCATGATAAGAACTCATTATTTTAAAGAAGTTGAAAGGAAGGATTATGGCAAAGAAGTTGTTTTAGCTGGGTGGGCGCATAGCATCCGCGTGCTTGGCAAAATTGCTTTTATTAAATTAAGGGATATTACTGGAGTTTCTCAAATTGCAATTCCTTCAAGCAATTCTAATTTTGAGCTGGTTAAATCCATTACTCCTGAAAGCGTTTTGGCAGTGAAGGGAACAGTTAAGGAGAATGAGAAGTCTTTGACTGGATGGGAATTAATTCCAAATGAAATTCAAGTGCTGAACAAGGCGGAGGTGCCTTTGCCTCTTGATATTTCAGGAAAAATTGACTCTGAATTGGAAACCAGGTTAAGCAACAGGTTCATGGATTTGAGGCAAGATAAGATCAAAGCTATTTTTTTAATACGCGATGCTGTTTTAACTGCTTTGCGCAACTACTCTGAATCTAAGGGTTTTGTTGAAGTGCATACTCCTAAGATTGTAGGAAGCGGAGCTGAAGGAGGCGCGACTTTGTTTGAAGTTGACTACTTCGGCAAAAAGGCGTTTTTATCACAGTCTCCTCAGTTGTACAAGCAGGAGCTGATGTCAACTGGTTTTGACAAAGTTTATGAAATTGGAAATTATTTCAGGGCTGAAAAAAGCGACACGTCAAGGCACGTGGCTGAGTTTACAATGTGGGACGTTGAATTTGCTTTCATTGACTCGCAGGAGGATGTGATGAAATTCTTAGAAGAGGGAGTAGTAAGCGTTTATTCTCATGTAAAGGAAAAATGCAGTGATGAATTGAAAATTTTAGGAATTGATTTGCAAGTTCCTTCAGTTCATTTTCCAAGAATAACTTATTCAGAGGCGGTTGAATTGCTTGGCAAAAAAATCGGCGATGAGATTGGAACAGAAGATGAGAAAAAATTAGGGGAGTTAATTAAGAAGGAGAAAGGAAGTGATTTTTTCTTTTTAACTGGTTTTCCAGAAGATGAGAAGCCATTTTATATAATGGAGTCAGGCGAAGGGTTCAGTTGCTCTTTTGACTTGGAGCAGGATGGGCAGGAGTTGACTTCAGGTGGGCAAAGAGAACACAGGCATGATGTGTTAATTGAACGCATGAAGAAGAAGGGCTTGAATCCTGAGAATTTCAAGGATTACTTGGAAGCGTTTAAGTTTGGCATGCCTCCTCATGGCGGTTTTGGCTTGGGTGTTGACAGGCTTGTGCAGAAGATGCTTGGAATTTCTAATATTAGAGAAGTTGTTTTGCACCCGAGGGACTTGAAAAGAATAAAACCATGATTTTTGCTTGTATTTTTTTTATTTTTTCGAGGTACTTGAAAAGAATAAAACCGTAATTTTTCTCCATTTTAATCATTTAATTAATATTGCCGGCTTGTTTGGCATGGCGTTTCCTGCTTTTGCTTCGCTTGACTCGTTAGCTGGAATGACTTCGACTTCAGCGTTGCTGAATGCCTTGCTTACTTCTTGTTTTATTTTTTCAACTGCTTCTTTTTCATCTTCGAAACTCATTGTTTCAGGCAAAGCGTGCTTGTTTTTCTGAAGCCACTGCGCGTACTTCGTTGCATCCTTGCCGTGTTTTTTGAATTTTTCATCCTGCATTAGTAATGAAATTAGATTATTCTCTTCCTTGTTTTGTTTTGCCTTGTTCCAAGCGTTTCTTTTCCATTCTCCTGCTATGAATATTTTTATTTTTTTAGGTTCTTGTATTTTAGCCAATTCCATTACTTTCTTAATATCTTGTTCTAATTGTTCTTTTAATTCTTCTGCTTTTTCTGCTTTCAAGTTTATCTTTGACTCATCTGGCTCTGGCCATTTTTCCTTTGCCAACAAGCTGTCCTCTGTTCTGCTCCATAACTCTTCGCAGATGTGCGGAGTAAAAGGATTTAACAATTTTAAAAGTGTCTTGTATGCTTGTTCTGACGGGTGCTTTTTCAGTTTGTCAATAAAGTCAGTTAATTCAAGCAAAGCAGAATTGAATTCAAGCTCTTCAACATAATTTGTTACTTTTTCAATTTTTCTCTGGGCAATGCTTTCAATGTATTCATTTTCTTTTCCTCTTGTTTCTTCGTTCAATTCTATTAGTTTTTCTATTGTTCTTTTTGAGCCTAGTATGTCCTTGTCGCTCCATTCAAATTCTTTGGTAGGATGAGCTACTGATAGAATGTAGTGCCTTAGCACGTCGACTCCGTGCTTGTCAATAACTTCAATCGGGTCGACTACATTTCCTTTGCTTTTGCTCATTTTTTTACCCTCTTTTAGAATCATTCCTTGGTTTAATAATCTCATGAAAGGTTCATTAAATTTCAAGTAACCCAATTCATTTAATACTTTTGTGACGAATCTGGAGTACATCAAGTGCCCGACAGCATGTTCAAGTCCTCCTGTATAATGATCTACCGGCATCCAGTAATGAACTTTTTCTTTGTCAAAAGCAAATTTGCTTTTCGGTGAACAGAATCTCAAGTAGTACCATGATGAGTCGACGAAAGTTGTCATGGTGTCTGTTTCCCTTTTAGCAGGCCCTCCGCATTTCGGGCAAACAGTGTTTACGAATTTTTCATTAGTTGCTAGCGGTGCTGTGCCTTCTTTTCCGAATTCAACGTCAAGTGGCAATTCAACTGGCAGGTCTTTTTCTGGCACTGGAACTGCTCCGCATTTTTCACAATGTATTATTGGAATCGGCGCTCCCCAGTACCTTTGCCTTGAGATATTCCAGTCCCTTATCTTGTAATTCACTGCCCTTTCCGCATAACCTTTTTCAACCAAGTAGTCAGTGATTGCTTTCTTAGCTTCCTCGTTTTTCATTCCATTGAACTGCTCAGAGTTAATCATTACCCCTTCTTTGGTGTAAGCCCTTTGCATTTTTGAAGCATCTTCTTGTTTGCCGTTCTTGCTTATCACCACTTTCATTGGAATGCCGTGCTTTTTTGCAAATTCGAAGTCTCTTTGGTCGTGTGTTGGAACTGCTATTACTGCTCCTGTTCCATAGCTAGCTATGACATAATTAGCAAGCCACAACTGTATTTTTTCCCCTGTAACTGGGTTTATCGCGTATTTTCCGGTGAATATGCCTTTTTTTTCTTTTGTTATTCTGTCTATTTCAGGCTGGTTCTTGACTTCTTCTATGAATTTTTCCAGCTCTTTCTTATTAGGTGTGTCTTGTATGAGTTTTTCAACTAATTCATGTTCAGGTGCAATTGCAATGAAAGTTATTCCAAAATAAGTGTCAGGACGAGTAGTGAATGTCTTGATTTCTTCGTCCATTCCCTCTATTTTGAATATCAAGTTTGTTCCCTGGCTTTTTCCAATCCAATTCCTTTGCATCATCTTTAAATTTTCAGGCCATTGTATCTTGTCAAGCCCTTCTAGCAGTTTGTCAGCATATTCTGTTATTTTGAAAAACCATTGTTTGATTTCTTTTTGAATTACTTCAGTGTCACATCTCCAGCATTTGCCCTCTTTAACGTCTTCGTTTGCCAGTGTTGTCTTGCAGCTTGGGCACCAGTTAGCAGTAGTATACTTCTGATAAGCCAGCCCCTTCTCGTACATTTTTAAGAAAATCCACTGCGTCCACTTGTAATACTCTGAGCTTGAGGTGTTTATTTCCCTATCCCAGTCATAACTTAAAGACAGCTTGTCAAACTGCTTTTTCATTGTCTCAATGTTCTCTTTAATGCTTTTGAATGGATGTATCCCCTTTTCAATTGCTGCATTTTCAGTTGGTAATCCGAATGCATCCCATCCAATGGGATAAAGCACGGAATAACCCTGCATTCTTTTAAACCTAGCAACAGTATCTCCCAATAAGTAATTTCTTGCATGGCCAAGATGCAAGCCGTAGCCGGAGGGGTAAGGAAACATATCAAGCACATAATATTTTTTCCCTTTTTCTTTAGCTTTGAAAATCCCTACCTCTCTCCATTTTTTTCTCCATTTTTCTTCTATTTCTTTAAAATTGAAATCCATCAGGCATCATTCCTCTTTTATTATTAAGTAAGTGTCTTTTTCTTGTTTTCCAATTACTCCTTTTTCAATTATATTCTTTTCATTGAATTGATTTAATAGGTTTTCGAAATGAAATGGAACAGCTATGAAACAAATACCTCCTTTTTTCAAGTGATTCAAAACACTTCTTGGTTTTTTCAGCAAGTGAAGAGAATCAAAGGAAAAAACATAATCGTACTTCTTATTCCTGTTTTTTTCGCTCCACTCCTCAAATGTCTCATTTTCATATTTCATGTTCAGCTTTTGCTCGTTTTCCTTTTTCATCATTCTGTCATCAGGTTCAATTGCAGTTACTTGTTTGAATCTGAATCCCTTTTTAGCAAGCTTCTCGTAAAACCATCCTTGTCCAGCTCCAATATCCAAAACCTCTCCTTTTTCATCCAAATACTTTTTAAGAACCTGAATTGCTTTCTTGTACTTCTCTTCCTGTTTTTTCTTCCACGCTTTTTCATAAATTTCAGAGATGTAATTGTCTCCTTTTTTGTTTTTTGCAATCAAGTAAACTTTTCTCTTGTTTTTCTGCTTGGGATTGTCCTCTGCTATTGTTGTTTCAAAACCTTGTTTTGAAAAAATCTTAGCAGAAAGCTTCATATCATCTTCTGTTTTAGGATAAAATTGTATGACTGCAGATGCTTCTGGTTTCAAAACTCTTCTGAGTTCCCCTGCTGTTTTTTCAATGTTTTCCCTTACCTCTTTTTTGTCTCCTTCAAGGAGCCATTGGAATGCTGAGATTGAAATTGCTCCGTCAAACTCGTTTTCTTTGAAAGGGAGGCTTCTCATGTCAGCTTTTATTACCCTGATTCCTTTTTTGCTTGCTTGTTTTATCATTTCATTTGAAACATCTATTCCAACTGCTTCAAACCTTTTTTGTTCAAGTTTTTTCATTGAATAGCCTGTGCCTGCTCCTAAGTCAAGGATTCTACCTTTTTTGATTCCTAAAAATTCAATGGCTCTTTCTGCAATTGATTCCTGCATTTTTTGCATGGGCTTTGAATGCGCGTAGTTTTCTGCAACTTGTTCTGAGTAGTAATGCTCTGCTTTTCCGCCATATTCTTCTTCTGGGCGTTGGTTTTTCACTTTCCATTCTTTGATTTTCTTTTTTTTCATTTCAAGCCTCTTTTTAAACTCAATTATGTTTAAATAGTGTTTTGCGTATAATTTAATTTGTATGATTACTGTGAAATGCCCTGAATGCGGAGCTGGTTTGGAAATCGGCTTCAGCGGAGAAACCAAGGAAGGCTGGAAGGTTTGCAAGAATTGCGGAGAGCCGTCTTTTTACAGCATCAGGGAAGGCAAAACTGGAAATGCGAAGTCCCTGCGCAGCATGATTCTGGAATCCAAGAACAGGGAATTGCTTGCCCGCGCCTTGTTTTATATCCTTGAGCATGAAGAGGCTTATTTGGATGACATTTACTTCAATGTTGGAATGAAAGTAAAGCCTGACTTGGAATTGCTTGAGAGGTACGAGGTTATTCAGAGGATAGGTAATCATTATGTTTTGAACAAGGTGCTTGTTGATTTTGTTGAAAATTACATTCTTGATTTCCTTCCTAAGAATCAGAAGATAAAGCTGGAAGACTTGTTCTAGTTCTCTTATCTTGTCTCTTTTTCTTCTCTTTCGTATATTGGTTTTAAATTTGGAAATTGTATGTATCCTGTTTCAATTGTTTTTTGAAGGGCTTCAGGTTTAAGCACTTTTACTCTTTCAACTCTTCCATTTGGGCTTCTTACCATTTTTATTATCCCTGCTGTTTTAAGCAGTCTTAATGCGTCTTTTGCTGCTCTTCTTAACTCTGCTCTTTCAGGGTTTCTTCTGAATTCGTCTAAGTCAAAGTTTTTTTCATAAAGTTCTTTCATTTCCTCTCTTATGCCTATTGTTACTTTTTCAATGCCTGCTGTCATTTTTTCAAACTTTGTTTTTGAAGCTGAGCTTCCGCTTCTTTTGCCTACTCCTGGCATTTTTCCAAGAAAATCCATTAAGTCACTGTTTCTTATTTCTTCAAACTTTTTTCTTTTTTCTTCAATTGTCTTTCCTGGCATTGATTCTAAAATCAATCTTAAGACAATCGTCCTGTCAAGCAGGTTCATGCTTCTTTCTTTTGCATTTTTAATGTGACTTATCTTATTTTGCCTTTTTTTCAAATTTTTTTCAATGTCATTTTCTGTTATTCCAAATTTTGACAAATACCCTTTTTTTATTTCCCAATACTCCTCTTTTGTCAATTCACGTGCTTGGGTGTTTTTTCTGTGCATTTCTCTTCTTTTCATATTTATTTTTATACTCTTTGTTCTTTATTATTTGTTATCATGTGCGGCATAATCGGCTATGTTGGAGAAGAAAACGCTTTTGAAATAGTTGCAGACGGCTTGAAAAACTTAGAGTACAGGGGCTATGATTCTTATGGCTTGGCTTGGAAAACAAGTGAAGGAATTTCTTTTCTGAAAAAAGTCGGAAAAGTAAGCAGTTTAGACAGCAACTTTGCTGATTCAAGTACTTGCATAGGGCATACCAGGTGGGCTACTCATGGAGGAGTCACTGAACAAAATGCCCATCCTCATTTTGACTGCAGCGGAGAAATAGCTCTCGTGCATAATGGAATTATTGAAAATTACGAGGAATTAAAAAAAGACTTAATCAGCAAGGGGCATGCGTTTAAAAGCGAGACTGACAGCGAAGTCGTGCCTCATTTAATTGAAGAAGAATTAAAGCAGGGAAGTGATTTTGAAACTGCTTTGAAAAAAGCTTTCATGAAACTTGAAGGCAGTTTTGCAGTGCTTGTATTGAAAAAAAATGAAGATAAAATTTACGGGATAAGAAAGGATTCTCCTCTTGTTTTAGGAGTGTCTGACAAGGGTTTTTATGCAGCAAGCGACGCTCCTGCTTTTTTAGCTAGGGCTAACCGCGTCGTGTGGCTTAATAATTACGACTTCTTCACTTTGTCCCGTGAAAACTTCAGCATATTTAACTTGCATAGGAATGAAAATGTTGAGATTGTTATTGATTCTCTTGACTGGGATGTTGAGCAGGCGAAGAAAGGGGAGTTCAAGCATTTCATGCTGAAGGAAATTCTGGAGCAAGTTGAAGTTCTGCGTAACATTTCAAAAAGGAAGGACTTGAGCCAAGCAGCTGAGTTGTTTAAAAAATCCAAGCGCATCCTGCTTGTTGGCTCTGGCACTAGTTTTCACGCGTGCTTGTCAGCTGAGCTTTTGCTTGTTAAGAAAGGAGTTGATGCAAGGGCAGTGCAGTCCTCTGAATTCAGCAATTATGTGAACTTAGTTAATTCTGATACTCTTGTTGTGGCTGTTTCGCAAAGCGGTGAGACAGCTGATGTTCTTGAAGCTGTGAAAGAAGCTAAGGAAAAAGAAGCCAAAGTTTTCAGCTTGGTTAATGTCAAAGGCTCTTCTCTTGAAAGGGAAAGCGATTCAGCTGTGTTGCTGAATGCAGGGCCTGAAATCTGCGTGCTGTCCACGAAATCCTATACTTCGCAAGTTGCTTTGCTTGTGTTGATTATTCAAGAAGCTTTTGGGGGAGAAGGCAGTTTGGATTTGGTTTGGAATGAGTTGTATAACTTGACAAGCAAGTCAGAAAGGAAGAGGATTAAGGCAATTGCTGACAGGATGAAGGATGCGAAAGCCATTGTCATCATAGGGAGGAATGAGCATTATGCTACTGCTTTGGAAGCTGGCTTGAAGATAAGGGAAGTTTCTTACATTCCTGTTTTATCTTTTGCAGGTGGTGAATTGAAGCACGGCAACATTGCCTTGGTTGAGGAGGGCACTCCTTGCATTGTTTTCGGAGACGACAAGGAGACGCTGTCGAATGCTGTGGAGATGAAAAGCAGAGGCGGGTGGATTATAGGCGTGTCTGAGAAGAAAGCTGAGGTGTTTGATGACTGGATTAAAGTGTTTGATGTTGGCGATTTCAATCCAGTGATGTTTGTGGTTCCTGCTCAGATTCTTGCTTATTACATTGCTGTTTTAAAGGGCTTGGATCCTGACAAGCCAAGAAACTTGGCTAAAAGCGTCACTGTAAAGTGATATTTATTTATTCTCTTCTTTCTTTTTTCATCTCATGCTTGGACGCACTCACTTATTGTTCGGATTGGTTCTCGGCTTTTTTGCAGTGAAAGAACTTGCTTTGCCTTCAACTGTTGTTGTTTTTGTTTTGCTTGGCAGCTTGTTTCCTGACTTGGATCATCCAAGCTCTTTGATCAGCTGTTTTAATTTTGTCTTGAAAGATGTTTCAAAAGCAGTTAAGAAAGTTATTGGGCACAGGACTTACTTGCATACTCTTGAAGCAGGTTTTCTGATTTCTTTTTTGATTGCGCCTGTTTCTTCTTATTTTGGTTTTAATGCAACATTAAATGCTATTGGTTTTTTTACTGGTTTTGCAGGGCACTTGTTTCTTGATTCTTTGACTAGAAGCGGCGTGCCTTTGACTTTCAGCGGAGTGAATAGGCATAAGAAGCGTGGCTTGCGGCTGCTGAGAACAGGAAGCATTGAAGAGCATTGGTTTTCAGTTGTGCTATTTTTGCTTCTTGTTACTTTATTTTTGTGATTGTTTTGTTTTTTCTATTTTGTCAAGTTGTTTGAAGAAAGCTGCTTGTTCTTCTGCTTTTCTTTTTTCTTTTTCTTCTTGTGCCATTTTCATTGCTTTGTCATAAGCTTCTTTAAGTTCTCTTATAAGTTGGTTTGCTGTTCTAGAGTGTATTCCTTGTGTTAAGTGGCGTGGTCTTCTCATTCAATTCCCTCTTTTTTTTTTTAGTTTATTTAGTATAAGGAAGGGGTTTTATTTATATACTTTTGTTTCGTTTATTTTTTTATTATGTATAATTATTATGGTAGCAGTAGCGGTGGTTTGAGTAAGAATTTGCCTCAGATTTTTGGCTTGATTGTGCTTGTTGTAGCGTTGCTGTTTCTGCTTGTTAATTTTGGTTATATGAGGGCTTGTGATTTGCCTGGTTTTGAAAAAGTGTATTATGGAATCAGGGGTTATCCTCGTATTGCTATTGTAAGTGGCGTTGATGGAACTGGTAATCCTGAGGAGTTGAGAAGCGCTATTATTGACAGGGCTCATCAGTTTCCGATGGAGTTGAGTGTAAGTGATTTGTTGACTGGAGGGGTTTTGGATAATTATGACTTGGTTATTGTTGAGCATGCTAAGACAATGGATTCAAGGGCGTTGGCTTCTTTCCGTGATTATGTCAAGAAAGGAGGCAAGCTTGTTTGGATTGGTGATGCTGGAAGCAGGTTAAGTGATACTGATTACTTGTGCAAGGAAGTTAGTTTCAGTTTCTTGCCTGCTTATGAGCAGATGATGCCGAAGTATGATGAGAATGGAAGCACTGTTGTTGATGAGAATGGGCAAGCTGTTTTGGTAAAGAAGAAGGTTTGCGGGCAGTGGACTGACCCTTATACCCCTGATTCTCCAAGCGAGTTGAATGCTGGCTTGTGTGCTCATGATTTTCCTGGGCTTGTTATGAAGTTTATTGAAGAAAATGAAAGTTATTACAAGCAAGCGACTTCAGGTTCTGTTACTTTATGCAATGATGAGTCAATTACAAGGAATCCTTATCAGGTTAAGAATGCTGAGGATATCTTGAATTGCATTGCAAAAGTTGAGTCTAATACAGGCAAGAGCATTTCTGAAATTACAAGCGAAGATGTTCATTTATACTGTGATTCAGGTGTTAATTACTGGGATAGGGGAGCGAGCAAGTCAAGCACTAATAAGATTACTCGTCCTATTAATTTCGGAAGCACTGTGCTTGGTGCTGATTATGTAGGGCAGTTGAATGAAGAGCAGGGAAGCAACTTGTTTTTAACTCCTGTTGCTAATCATTTATTGATTAGGGGTTATGAGTCAAGTGTAAGTGCTGATTGGTTTGGAGTAGGCAATTTCACTATTGTTGATACGACTGGTTATGAATTTAGAACTAAGGTTATTATGAATTTGAAGCTTGGTGATAATTTTAATGGCGTTTCTTATCCTGCTATTTTTGTTTCAAATCCTGTTGGACCAAGCATAGGCACTAATGGCTTGGTTATTTACTATGCTTTCCCACCTGAGGAGTTGATTAAAGAAGGAAGGGGGCTTAATTTGATTGATAACTTGTTGGAGTTTACTTTATGTTTGAAGTGAGTTTTTGCTTATGAGGGGGTTTTATAAATATTATTTTCATTAATTTAGTATAATTATTTTTTGAGGGAGGTTGTTTTTGTCATGCAGGAAGAAGTGCCTTATTATGATTATGAAGAAGGATGGAAAAGGAGGTTTGAATTGACTATTCCTTTGCTTCTGCTTGTTTTAGTTGTTCTTGTTTTAGCTTGGAAGATGCAGTGGCTTTGCGGCGTGCCTGGCATTGGAGCTATCGCTTGCGGTGGAGCTGTTCATAATGTTCTGATTATAGGAGATGACCCTAATATTGAGCTGATGCTTAGTGATGTTGGCTTGAATTTCAATCACGAGATTCTGAAGCCTGATGAGATTAATACTTTGCGTGATGCTGATTATTTGAAAAAGTATGACTTGATTATTTTAACTGAGAACACTGGCTTGAATGGAGAGAAGGATGTATTGCCTAATGCTTTCCGCGGTTATTTAGCTCAAGCATTAGTGAATAAGAAGTTTATTTTGTTTGGTGCAGCTGGAACCAAGGATGCAGTGGAGCCTAGTTTGAATGGCTGGACTGCTGGTGGAATGGGCGAATTTGTGCCTGTTTCTTGCAAGACAGTTGACTGCGAGTTTGATTCTCACAGTGTTTCTCAAATGAAGTTCATGATCCAAGATATTAATCACCCTATTTTCCAAGGTTATAATCCTACTCAGTCAATCCCAATTCAAGGCACTGGAAGTTTTGAGTACTTGCCTGTTAATTTAGTTGGAACTGGTAGGAGTTTAGGTGTTATTGAATCAAGTGTTGGTACGCAGACTTTATCTGAGTATGGCTTGGTTGAGGGTTCAAGTGGCGTGACTGGTAAGACTATTTATTTTGCTTATCACCCAAGCAGGACACCTAACTTGTTTAAAAATGCTGTTAAATACTTATTAGGAGGTAGTGAGTAATGGCTAGTGATTTGCCGTATTATTACGGAGAAGAAAGTGGTTCCAGGAAGTATTTAGAAAGCTTGGTGCCTTTGATTATTTTAGTTTTAATAGCTGTGGTGCTTGTTGGCAAGACAACTAATGTTTTCTGTGAAGTGCCTGGCTTGAATGCAGCTTTATGTAATAATGGAGGAACTATTAAGATTGCTGTTATTGGAAGCTTGGAAGAAACTGGAAAAAGTGGAGCAACAGTTGTTAATGCTCCTGAGTTAAGAGCTTTGCTTGACGGTGAGCTTGGTAGGGCTTGTAACATGCAATATCAAGTGTTTAATCCTGATGACTTAACTTATGTTCAAAGTTCTTTGCTGAGAAATTATGACTTGCTTGTTTTAGCTGGCGATAGGATGTACACTCGTCCTGTTAGGACAGCTGTTGAAACTTATTTAGAAGAAGGAGGAAAAGTAATTATTATAGGAGATGCAGCTACAAAAGATCCTGAAGATGCTTTGTATAATGGATGGGGGCATATTAAAGTGCCTATTGAATTGAGAAGAACAGCTTCAATGGATTCAACTGAAATTCCTGTTTTGCAATTATCTGACCCTGTTTTAAAAATAGTTGATTTGAATAACCCTATTAATGTCGGTTATGGCTTGAAATTGAACTTAACTAAGATTGAAGACAAGCCGACATGCAGCGGAGATTTGAAAGTGATTGACATTAATCCATTAGCAGGTGGAACTATCAGCATCTTAACAGGTGAAAACAAGGAAACTGGAACAACTTCAACTGTCCCTGCTGTTGTTGAACAAAAAGGAATAATGGGTGGAAGTGTTTATTACTTCTCTCTTGACCCAGGATGCATTCCTAACATGTGGATTTCAACAGTGCAGGAAATAACAGGAAAGCAGACATGCCACTTGCAGTAACCCTCTTCCTCTTTTTTATTTTTTTTATTTAAAACAAAAGAAAAAGAAAAGGTTTTGAAAAATGATTGAATTTAATTTGTTCACAATGTTATTTTTAATCTCAGCAGTTGTCCTGTTCACTCTTTTTTTTACCTTGATTCAGCAAAAATCAAAAACCAAAGCGCGGAAGAGCTACAATTATTTCATTTTATCATCTGGTTTTTGGATTTTAAGCGACTTGATTGAATACTCTTCTTCAACTGAATTAACTGCCTTGATTGCAATGATTTTTTCTTACTTTTTTATTTCAATTACTTTGTTTTTTCTAGCTAAGACTATTTTTGAGCTTGAAAAAGAAAAAAATGACTGGCTTTCATTAATTCCCTTGTCTTTTTTTATCTTGCTGTTTCCTTTTTTTCAAGTAAAGCAAGGTTTTTTTGTAAAATACGTTGACTTGATGAACATGCCTTTGCTTATCTTTTCTTTTGTAGAACTGTTCTTCTTCCTTTTCCTTGTTTTTAACCTTTTCAAGTTCAAAAACAAGATAAAATCAAAGGAAACAAGATTTAAATTAAGCTATTTAGCTTACTCTTTGTTATTTATTGTTGTTTTTAATTTTTCATATTTCATGCTGTCTTCTTTTTACCCCCTTCCTCCTCTAACTTGGTTCTCTGCTTTAATATTTTCAGGAGTAACCTATCCCTTGTTTAAGGATTGAGTTGGAAATTTGTTTTTACAAAAAGAGGTGAAAATCTTATGCCTGGCGATGAAGAAATTGACTTTGAAAAATTTGATTTGGTTGAAGCTTTTTTAAAAGGGGTTCCTGGAAAAGATAGAGGTGAGAAAATTGAAAGAAAGTCATGGGATGATTATTTCATGGACTTGGCTCACTTGGTTGCAAGCAGAAGCACATGCAGAAGGCATAATGTAGGAGCAGTGCTTGTAGGAGAAGGAATGGAAATTATCAGCACTGGGTATAACGGTGCTGTCAGAGGAAGCAAAGACTGCCTTGAACTGGGCTGTTTAAGAGACCAGCTTGGAATTGAAAGTGGAACAAGGCATGAGATTTGCAGGGCAGTGCATGCTGAACAGAATGCAATTATCAACGCGGCAAGGCAAGGCGTATCCACTCTTAACAGTACCATGTATGTGACAATTAATCCCTGTTTAATCTGCGCTAAGATGATTATAAATGCAGGAGTAAAAAGAGTCGTGTATGAAGGAACTTACCCTGACAAAGTAGGAGTTGAATTTCTTAAGTCAATGGGAGTAATAGTTGAAAATTACAAGACAGACCGCCTTGACAGGTACGTGACTAAAAAATATTAACTAATTTTCTTATTTCAGCTCTTTTCCTTATCTCTAGTTTCTTTTTTTAAAGAATTTAAGAAAATTGCTAGAATCATCGATTTATTAAATTTAAAAAAAGAGGTGTAGTGGAGTAAAAGCCTCTTTTTAATGCGTCACTGAGGCAGTTACTCCTGAATCCAATACTTTACCTTTTTTCCAATTCTTTTCTTGTTCAAAAGCCCCTGGTTGTAGAGAGAATTCAACCGTGCGGAGGCAGCATTCTTACCCTTGTAACCAAAGTGCTTTTGAACTTCTTCTGCGTCCGTTGTTTTGCGGGTCTTAACAAAATTTATGATGTTCTGCTCGATTTCGCTTAATTCAATTTTAGGCGCGCGAGCAGTTGTTCTTGCTGGGTGCTGTTCGTCCAATTTTTTAAGTATCTGGGTGAATAGCTCGTTTGTTTTCTTGCGTTCCATTGTCAGCCTGTAAAGCAGGAGACCAATTGTCATTGGGTCCTTGAACTGCTCCTTGTCGTATTTGATGTCAAAAACCAAATCTTTATATTCCTGCTCAACCTTATCTTTAATCAAGTCATTTAACTTGTCAGACATCTTATTACCTGTCATGATTAAGTCATGACAAGTATTTAAAGGTTTCGATTTAATCACGATTTCTCATGACTTCAAATCCTTAAGAAATAGCTTTTTTTATCTTTCTCTTTTTTGCTGTTCTTCTTTGATTTTTTCATCTGCTTTTTCAAGAGCTTCTTTTAAGGGGTATCCTTTTCTTAAGTATTCTTGTATCCATTTTGCTCTTGTTTGCCCTATTTGATTTTCTGCTTGCTCTTGTTCTATTCTTTTTCTTCTTGCTTTTCTTTTTTCAGCTTCTTCGTATGCTTTTTGGTACTCTTTTCTTAAATTTTCATCGTCAATTATTTTCCTTATTTCCCTTGCATCTATGCCTTTTAATGCTAATTGGATTATTAAGTCTTTTTTTTCAATGTTTGGGTTTTTTTCAGTAACTTCTTTGTATGCTTTATACACTCTTGGCATTTCTTCTAATTCATACTCTGCTTTTGTTAACTCTTTTAATGCTTTTTCAGGAGTCCATCTTGCTTTTTCTATCGCTTTATCATATCTTCTTTTTAAGTCAGGGTTTTGTTCCCAGAATTTTTCAACTCCCTCTTTTCCTAGGAATATATTAATAAAGTTCTTAGCTTCTTCTCTTGTTACCTTCCTATTTTCCATCCTACCTTCTAATATTCTATTTTCATACATTCTTCTTGCTACTGCTCTTGTGATTAACTCTTCTTCAGTTTCAGGAAGCTCTTTTTTTAATTTCATTTGTTCTTTTAATTTTTCTTTGTATAGATTATACTGTTCTTCTGTGAGTGCTTGCCCTGGTTTTATTCCAGCTTCTTTAAGTGCTTCTTCAACTTGCTTTTTTGTTGGCTTAAGCACTACTTTTGGAAAATTTTCTTCAGTTACAGGGATTTCTTTTTGTATTTCTCCTTTCTTTTTTTCAATGAAAGATAGTCTTCTTGCCATTGTTTTATTTTAAGCGTTTTTGTTTAATAAAAAATAAGCAGTTTTTAATTTTTTTTAAAAAAAGAGAGGGGGGGTTTGTGTTTGTTTATCTTTTCTTTTCTGCTTTTTTAATTATCTGCTCTAATTCAAATATTATGTCCTTCATTCCTTCTTTGTCCGTAAAGTAAATGTCGCTTCTTCTTGCATATTTTCTTATCTCTGTTACTGTTGGGTTTTCTGTTTTTATTATTTTTAACAAGTTTTCAGCTGCTTTTGCTCTTGGTATTTTTAAAGGCTGTTGTCCTCTTTTCATGACTTTTCCTCTTTTATTCTTGTTATAACTTATTGCTTCTTCTCTTGGAACAACTAACCATTTATTTCCTTTTTTTGTTATAACATGCCCCTCTCCTTTTTTGCTTAATTCATTTATCACTTCCTGAGGAACTCCTTTTGCCATGTATAAACTTTTTCTTATTTCTTCGCGTTTGTTTCCTTTTCTGTATCTTGCAAAAGCCATTTTTTTCAACCTTTTTTCATTTTTTAAATTAAAAAGTATTTTTTTTGTTTTTTAATTAAAAGAATAAGGAAGAAGAGCTTTTTAAAAGCTCTTTTTGCTGGTTTTAAAGAAGATTTAATTGTTTTTTTAACAACTGAATGGTGTTGTTTGTATATTTGCACCTAGTGCTTCGTAGCTTCCGCTTACTGCTGATGTGTTTCCTGTTATTGCAACCCAGTTGCTGCTTCCTGCTGAGACGCTTGTTGTTCCAAATGCAATTGCTCCGTTTGGTGTTCCTGAAGAATCATAAATGTTTACATTTGAATCCAAGTCTTCTTGTCCGTTGTTTTGTACGTAGACGTGTGTTCCGTTGCATTTTTGTACTGTGAATGTTTTTACGCTTGTTGTTACGTTTGGTTGTCCTGTGTATGCTCCTACCCAGTACCATACTCCTACTGCTGCGATTACTGCTATTGCTATTAGTAGGACTACTGCTACTACTGGTGATATTCCTTTTTTCATGTTTATCTTACCTCCATTTTTTTATTAATAGTTATTTATTCGCATCTGAATTTTTTTTCCTGGTATCCTGATGCTAATAAGTAGTAATTTCCAGTACTTATTGGTTGTGTTTGCTGGTCAGATGAATTGTATATTGGAACCCATGCTGATTCGCCTGGGTCTATTCCTCCTCCTGCTAGTCCTGGAAAGTTAATGTACCCTCTTTGTATGCTGTTTGAATCGTAAATTTCTGCTTGAGTGTCTAGTTTCTGAGTCCCTACATTTTGTACGAATACGTGTGTCCTGTTGCACTTGAGAACTTCAGCTGTTTTTTGCATTCCGCTTACTCCTGGTTTTCCTGTATAACTTCCTACCCAGTACCAGACGCCAACTGAAGCTATGACAGCTATTGCTATTAGTAAAACAACTGCTATTACTGGTGATATTCCTTTTTTCATTACGAACACTTCACTTTCTTCTTCTTTGTAAAAAATAAAAAAATTATTTTTTTTTAAAAAGAAGAGGCGTTTACCGCCTTCTCTTTTTAAAAAATTAAGGTTTTAGTTGCTGTTTTTAACAGCTGAATGG
The DNA here is from genome assembly GCA_964643685.1 of Microcaldota archaeon. Classification (GTDB taxonomy): domain Archaea; phylum B1Sed10-29; class B1Sed10-29; order B1Sed10-29; family JAJRYS01; genus CAZXTN01. The sequence goes on along the minus strand of CAZXTN010000002.1, from coordinate 56,222 downwards.
TGTTGTTTGTACGTTTGTTGCTAGTACTTGGTAGTTTCCATCAAGAGCTGTTTGTATTATTCCGTTTGTGCTGTTTACTAATGGAACCCATGCTGCATTTCCTGCTGAGACACTTGTTCCTGAGAAGTTTATTTTTGCTCCTGTGTCTGCTCCTGCTGTTGTATAAACATTTACACTAGTGCTTAGTGCTTCTTGTCCGTTGTTTTGTACGTAGACGTGTGTTCCGTTGCATTTTTGTACTGTGAATGTTTTTACGCTTGTTGTTACGTTTGGTTGTCCTGTGTATGCTCCTACCCAGTACCATACTCCTACTGCTGCGATTACTGCTATTGCTATTAGTAGGACTACTGCTACTACTGGTGATATTCCTTTTTTCATGTTTATCTTACCTCCATTTTTTTTTAAGATAAATGTTTTTCTTGAGTTTATGAAAATCAAAGTGTGTTTATAAAGATTTTGGTTTTTCGATGTGCGTGTGCTTGTTTGTTAATAGGGGAATTATTCCTTCTTTTACTAGTTTTATTCTGCCTTGTGATTGCATTTTTTTAAGGATTTTCAGGAGTTCTTGTTCAGGTATTTCCATTGTTTTTGCAGTGTCTTTTATTTTCAGTTTGATTCCTGCCGGCATTTTTTCAATGAACTTTTCAACTATCTCTTCTTTTGTTTGTGCTTTTTTAGCTGTGTTTTCTGCTTGTTTTAATTTTTTTATTTCTTTTTTTCCTTTTTGTTCGTATTTTTCAAGAGAATTCATTATTTGTTCGTAAGCGTCTATTATCTCATCTATTTTTGCTTGGTGTTTTTTAGGTGCTTTTTTTCTTATTTTTTCAAGTTCTTTTTTTATGTCTGGTTTTTTATGTATTTTTTCTTCAGGAAAGTTTATGTCTTCAAGTATTTGATAAAGGTTTGACTTGTGTTCTTTTGCTAGTTTTTTTTCGTCTTGTTGCGTGTGTCTGTGTATTTCATTGAGGTGTTTTTTCATTTCGTTTATGTGCTTTTCAGGAAGCGCTGAAGTTTCATTTACTTTTTTTTCAAGTTCTTTTATTTTTTTTTCCAGTTCTTCGATTTGTTTTGATATCCTGTTGCTTGTTTTTAGTTTTTGTTTTATTTCGTTTATTTTTTGGATTGTTTCGTTTATTTTTTCCTGGGTTTCTGTGTTTTTTTCAGCTTGGTTTATTCTTGTTTTCATTTCATTAAGCGTGTTTTGAATGTCTTGTTCTGTTGGATGGATTGTTGGTGTTTTTTTTTGAATGTCTTGCAGTTGTTTTTTTATTTTTTCTATTTCTGGCTTGAGTGCTTCTTTGTTTTGCCTGGAGCTTAGTTCTTCGAATTTTCTTTCAAGTTCTTCGAATTTTTGTGTTATGAAGCTTATTTCCTGCGCTTCTCCTATTGGGTATGATTCTGTCCATTGGCTTACTTTTTCAATTTCGTGTTTTAGTTCGCTTATTTTGCTTATTACTTGTTCTAGTTTTTGCTCTTCTTCTTGATTTTCTTTTACTGCGCTGTCCACTATTTTTCGAAGCTGTTCTATTTCTTTCATTTTGTTTTCTATCGAGTCTATTTGTTTTTTTAAGTCGCTTTGTTTTTGAATTTGTCCTGTTTTTAGTATTTCTTCGAAGTGGTTGATTGTGTTTTGAAGGTTTTCTAGTTTTATTTTAATTGTGTCGTATGTGCTTGTTTTTTCAAGTATTTTGTCGTCTTCTTCTTTTATTTTTTGCATTTGTTTTTCTGTTTCTTGTATTGTGTTTTTTATGCTGTCTATTTCTTGCTTGATTGCTTGAACTTGTTTTTCTGCTTTTTCAGGTGATTTTTTCATTTGTTCTTCGACTTCTTTTATTTCTTGGCTGAGGTCTTCGACTTCTTTTTTTATAATGTTTATTTTTAGGTTTTCAGGTAATTGTTTTATTTCTTCTTCTAGTTGGAGTAGTTTTTTCTTTAATGATTGTGTTGCTTCTTTTTGCGAGTCTATTAATTGCTTCAAGTTTTGGGTTTGGTTTACTTTTTGTTCTATTTTTTTGATTTCTTCCATTAAGGCGAGTTGCGATTCTGCTATTGCTTTCATTGTTTTTTCTGTGGAGTCGTCTGTGTTTTCACTTGCTTCTATCATGGCGTCCATTAGGTAATCTACTTTGTCTGCTACTTTTTTGCTTTGCCTTAGCGCTACTTTTACCATGTCTTCTAGTTCCCTGTCGCGGGAGTAGCCTTCAAGCTGTTTTTTGTGGTTTATGCTTGTTTCCATTTTGCTTATGCTTTGCCTTAATTCTTCTTGGCTTTTTTTCAGTTTGTCAACGTCAACCATTTCTTTTCTCCTTTTGAAAGTTTTTGCAGTTTCTTCTTTTTTTTAATGAAAGCAAGGTTTGTTTAAAAAAGTTTAGTTTTTGCTTTTTTCAGGCTTGTTTTTAATGTACCATGCTAGCCAGATGATTAAGGCTGTGCCTATGAGTATTATTCTCCAGAGAATGTCGTGTGTGAACTGAAGAGCTGTTTCTCCTGCTTTTGTTCCTATGTATATAGTGGTTGTCAGCCTCAGCAGGTTTACCAAGTACATTATTGGAAGCGCTGCTAGGATTGCTTTTGTTTTTTTTCTGAGTGCAATTCCAGGTGTTGCGAGTATAAGCGAAGCTATTGCGAATAATCCTATCCATCCGATGCATTCTGGGATTATTTCAACTTGTGTTTCGCCGAGTTTTCCTGTTGTTATTACATATGAGGGGGAGTAGTATATTGGGTTTCCTTTGCTTTGTTCTTTTTTTATGTATTCTTTTATTATTTTTTCATCATCAGGGTGGATGTGCTTTGCTCTTAATTCAACTTGCCCGTTTGCTTCTTTTTTTTCATCCAAGTACCTAGAAAGTTGCATTATTGTCTGGTTTTTTTCAGGGTAGTTGTTTATCCTCACCACTTGTTCATAGAAAGATGAGTTTATTCCAATTAAGTTCAGCATGAAGTTTACTTGGCTTCCTATTGCTCTTTTTTCAAACGTCATGTCCCTGTGCGTTGCCATTAAGTAGTTCAGCAGGATTGCTGATATTGCTAGTATTGCCGCGAATTGCAGCAGATTGTTTAGTTTTTCTTCGCTTGAAGGTGTTTGTTTTTTTGTTTTTGTTATTTTTTTAGAACGAGTTTTTTTGCTTTTCATTGCTTGTTTTTTATTCAGTTTCTTGTTTTAAACATTGCGGTTAGTTTTCAGCTTGTTGCTTTGTAAATAACTGCTCCTGCTATTGTTCCTAGTATTATGAGTGTTATTTCTGTTGAGGTTATTCCAAGGAAGCCTAGGGGAATGAGGCGTGCTAATAAGTTCAGCAAGAGGATTATTAATGCGATTAATGCCCCTGGCTTCCAAATGTCTTTTATTGTTTTTTCAATCAAGTCAATTGTTTTGAATCTTTGCTTGTTGTTTTTCCTCACTACTTCAGCTGTTAGAAATAGAATGATTATTATTATGAATATGGCTTTGAGGTATGTTGTTATTATGTTTGTTATGTTTAGGGTTGTCATTGATTGTTGGAAGTAGATTGTCATTATTATGAGTGAGAGTATTGTCAGGTAATAGTGTGGTTTTCTTCTTTTGTCAGCTACTGTTTTCATTTTTTCAATTCCTCTTTTTTTGTTTTATTGTGTAACTAATAGGAGGAATAAAGAAGATGAAAAGGAGGGGTTTATGGCTCTTTTTCTCTTGTTCTTGCTGCTTTTCTTCTTCCTATTCCTGTTCTTCTTTTTCCAAACTCTCTTTTTTTCTTCTGTCTTGCTGTTGTTTTAGGTTTTTCAATTAACTCTGGCTCACTTTCAAGTAACTCTCTGTCCCTTCTTGCCATTAAAGGATATTCTTCTTTAGTAGAGATATGTGAAATTGCAGCTCCTGTACTCCTCTTCTGTTCTTCTCTTAAGTTTCTGCTAGCAGAGAGCCATTCAGGTTCTGTTTCTATAAGGTTAGGTTCTTCAATTTTTATTGCTTCTTCTCTTTCCATTTCTTCTTCAGGTGCTCTTGCTTTTTTTCTGAATAGCCTGCCGAAAATCCCTGATTTTTCTGCTTTTTGTTCTGCTTTCCTTTGCTTCTTATGCCATTTTAAAAATTTTCTGTATAATTTACTGCCTGATGCTTCTAGCTCTTTTGGATTCAAAGTTTCCAAGTATCTTTCATATTCCTTGTAGACTTCTTCTCCAGCTAATACACTGCTTCTAAAGCGCTTTGCTAGTTCTTCTCTTCTAGCATTGATTTCTTCTTGGTTTGCTTCAATTGCTTTTCTTTGCCAGAATCTTTTCTTAGGCTCTTGCTTTTCCAGCCATTTTAAAAATTCTTTGTTTATTTTTGAAGCTCTCCATTTTCTTAGTTGCTTGTCAGATAATCCTCCTAAAAATTCTTCATACTTTTCTTCCATTCTCTTATCCATTTCTAGATTAGGTAAGGCTTCTTCATATTCTGATAGCTGCGCTTCTCTGGCTTTTTTTGCTCTTCTTTTTTGCCATAAGCTTGGCCTTTCTTCCTTTGGTTGTTTTTTCAGCCACCCCCCTGCTTTCTTTTCAATAGTTAAGCCATAGTGATCAAGCTTTCTTTGTTTTCTTCTAAGTCTATTGAACATTTTTTAACTCCTCTGTTAACTTTTTTTTTGGTTTCTGTTTTTTTGCTTGTTTTTTATTAATGTTTTTTTCATTTAAAAAGTTGCTTTTTATAAGTAAATAAGTGACTAGTTGCTTTTTTATTGTTGTTTGGTTATTAATTTAAGTCAATGGCTAGGAAGATTGATTTGAAAAGTGTGTTGTTTCATTTAGGTTATAGGGTTGACGAGGAAGGAAATGTTGAGGAAACTGGCAACCAGCTTTGTTTGATTAGCATGGAAAATACTGCAGAAGGGGGAGTGCTTCGACTGCATTCAGATGCCAATTCATTTTTTTACAAAGGAGAGGACTTGGAAGAAGTTGCTGAGCAACTTTCTTTTCTTTCAAAAGTCACTTCCAAGTATGTTTATTTTGAAGGAGCTGAAGAAGTGAAAGTAAGCAAAAAAGAATTTGAAAGATACTTATTTTCAGCTTTAAATGAGTATTATCGTTCAGGAAAACAGCAAATAGCAGGATAAGGCAATAGTCGTATAATTATACGACTATTTTATATACTTGTTTTTTGTAATTTTTTATTTAATGGATGACTTGGCATTTTGGAAAAACCGTTCCAGTAATTTCAACAAGCTGGAATGGGTTAAAAACAATTTTTACTTGAAGCATTTTCTGCATGCTTGCAGTCCTGATAAATTTGATGTTGTGCTTGATGTCGGCACTGGAAGCGGAGTGGTTGCAGATGCTGTTCTTCCTTTTGTAAAGAGGGTTGTTGGCTTGGATTTTTCTCTTGACATGCTTTCAAAAGGAAAATGGGGAGGCAATAAAAATTTTGTTTTGGCTGATGCACGCAGCATGCCTTTCGAAGATAACTTGTTTGACTTGGTTACTGTTCGCTCTGTCTTGCATCACATTCTTCCTTCTCCTTTGCCTGCTTTAAAAGAAGCTAACAGGGTGCTGAAGCTAGGGGGGAGAATTGTTGTTAGTGAAGGAGTGCCTCCTAGTGATTCTGTTTTTAAGCAGTATGAGGATATTTTTTCAATTAAGGAGAAGAGGATCTTGTTCAGGGAGGGGGATGTTGAAAAGCTTTTAGTTGAAGCTGGTTTTGACAGGGTGTCTTCTTCTTATTTTTGGATTAAGAAAAGTAGTGTGAGGAATTGGCTTGAGAACAGCGGCTTGAGGAAGAAGAAGCAGGAGGAGATTTTAAGCATTTATTTGAATGACAAGGAATTGAAGAAGGCGCATAATTGCGTTTTGAGAGACGGCGATTGCTTGGTTGATGTGAAAACAGAGATTGTTAAAGGGTTTAAGAATTAAGTTTTTTTATTAAGTTTAAATAAGTCTACTTTTTTATACTTGTTCTGCTTTTTTTATTTTCAATGAATTTCAAAGTAAGTAGCAGCGAAGATTTGAACCTCCTTGAAGGAGAAAGTGGCTTTTTCATAGGCAGGAAAAAAAGCGTTTTTGAAAAATACGGCGAAGAAGGAGCATTATTATTAGGCAGGATTTTAGACGAGCAAGGTTTTCATAAAAAAGTATTCCTAGACGGCTTGTCTCCTCACGTTGTTTTCATAAGCGGAGCAAGAGGAAGCGGAAAATCATATTCTCTTGGAGTTATTGCAGAAGAATTAGTGCTGAAAAATCCGAATGTAGCAAGCGTAGTAATTGATCCAATTGGGATTTTCTGGAGCATGAAGTTTCCAAACCGCGATGCAAAAGAATTAAACGTCTTAAGCGATTGGGGCTTAGAGCCAACAGGAGTTGAAAACACCCGCGTGTTCGTGCCATACGGCTTGAGAAACACCGTTCCTAAAAACACTTATGACAAACTGTTTTCCTTGAAGCCAAGCGAGTTGAATGTAGAAGACTGGTGCCTTACTTTTGGAATAGAAAGATTCTCGCCGTCAGGCTTGTTGCTTGAAAAAGCAATTGAAAAAGCAAGAGAAAAATACGGAGACTTCAGCTTGGATGAATTAATTAAAGTAATTGAAAAAGACAAGGAATTAACTTCAAAAGAAAAAGGATATAAAAGCGATTCAAGAAGAGCACTTGTTTCAAGATTAGAGGCTGCTAAGTCATGGGGAGTGCTGAGCAAGGAAGGCACTTCGCTTGCAGAAGTGTGCAAAGCAGGAGTAGTCAGCGTAATTGACATCAGCTTCTTAGATGAAAACGTAGCTTCACTAGTTATTGGAATGCTAGCGCGTAAAATATTAAACGCGCGCAAGCTGGTTACCCGCCAAGAGACAATGGGGGGATTTGTTGAATTAAATGACTTGGAAGAAGTTGTTGAAAAAGACATTCCACCAACATGGCTTTTCATAGACGAAGCACACACCCTTATTCCAAGCGGTTCTTCAAAAACAGCAGCAACAAACTCATTAATTGAATATGTCAAACAAGGGAGGCGTCCAGGATGCAGCTTAGTGTTTGCCACTCAGCAGCCGTCAGCAATCGACACCCGTGTCTTGTCTCAATTGGACTTGTTGTTATGCCATAAGCTTGTTTTTGACGAGGATGTGAAAGCGGTTTTGAAAAGAATGCCAACAAGCCTGCCGAAAGAATTTACTAAAAGCGGTTTTGTAAAAAAGCTTCCAATAGGCACTTGTCTTGTTGGAGACAGAAGCGATGAGACTTCACGTGCTTTTGTAATGCAAGTTCGCCCGAGGTTGTCCCAGCATGAAGGAAGGGAAGTTAATACTAATGAGGAGAAGAAGATTGACTTGGAAAGCGTTAAAAAATTGCTTGTTGACTTGGTTTACAAGAAAGCAGCTGCGACTGGCAGGATAAGCTTAAGCAAAGTTGATGATTACGTGGAAGTTATTTCAAAAAGATACGGGGTGAAAATAGATTCAGCTGAAGTCATTGAATTGATTGTGAAAGAAAAAGAAGTTGAAATGCAAAACGGTTTCATCATCTTACCTGGCTTTGAAAAAAAGAAAAAAATAAAAGAACTTGGGTTGAAGGCAGTGAAGCTGAAAACCAGCAGGGAACAGGCTTTGCAGTATGCTGAAAAGCACAAGCATAAAAAGAAGCTTGGCTTGTTTGGAAAAGAAGAAAAAGTCAAGTCAGTGGAGCTTGTTTACGAGCCGCTGTTCAAGCTTGAAGTGCAGGTTAATTCAAAACAAGGCTTGCTTAAAAAAACACTGTATGTTGATGAAACTCTTGAATTGTTTTATGATGAGAAAAGCAAGCTGAAAAAAACAACTCAAGTAAGGGATTTGCTTTCATTAAATTCAAAAAAAGTAAAGCTTTTGAAACTGCTTGAAAAAACAAGCGATGTGAAAAAGCTTGTTTCTTTGACTGGATTTAATGCACAAGTTGTAGGCAGGAACTTGAATGACTTGGCTCGGCTTGGCTTTGTTGACAAGAAAGAAGGCAAGTATTACTTAAAGAAAAAAGTAAGAATCCCTTCTTTTGATTCTTACTCCTTGTCTTTAAATGAAGAGGAGCCGAGAAGCGCTGTTGTAAATGACTTTGAAGTTGATGAAAAGCTTGTGAAAAAAATTCCAGCTGTCTTAGAGGATGCTAAAGTGTTGTCTGTTTCAAAACTGCTTAAGCCAGTGTGGGTCATCACTTACTCTGATGAAAAAGGAAAAAATAGAATTGAAAAACTCGATGCTTTTTAAAGCAATTAAATTAAACTTGAAACAGCTTTCTTTTAGTTTATTGTTTATATACTTGTTTTGCGTTTTTTTGTTTTAATATGGCTGTTGAAAACATCGTGTTTCAAATTGGAATAACTCTCTTAGTATCAATGCTTTTAGGAGCTTTGTTTGCTAAATACAAGCAATCTGAAATCATAGGTTACTTGCTTGGAGGCATTTTGCTTGGGCCTTACGTGCTTGGTTTTATCAAACAAACAGACACTGAAGTTCTTAAATTGTTCTCAGAACTAGGTGTCTTGCTTTTATTGTTTTTTATCGGATTGGAGCTGGATTTGAAAAAATTCAAAGAAGGTGGCTTGTATGCTTTTGTACTGGGCCCTGCTAAAATAGTCGTATGCTTCAGTTTAGGCTACTTGCTTGGTTTGTTATTCGGCTTCACTGGCATTGAAAGCATCTTGCTTGGCTTAATCATGTCATTTACAAGCACTGCTATTATTGGAAAGTATTTAATGGATAATGAAATGATGGGTAGCTTAGAAGCTAAAATTGCAATTCCAATGCTGTTAATTGAAGACTTCGTAGCTGTAATTGCATTAGCTCTCTTATCCAGCGTAGAAGGACAAGGAGGTATTAACACTGTTATTTCTAACAGCGTTTTTTTCATAGTATTTGCTATTTTCGTAATTGGCAGGTTCTCAGGTTACTTGATTAAGCTAATGGAAAAACTTGATTATGAAAGGCACATTACTTTATACTCGCTTGGAATTGCATTAGCAATGTCTTTTTTAGCAGGCTACTTCGGCTTATCACCTGCTATAGGTGCTTTTTTAGGAGGCTTCCTTCTAGCTGGATTCGGGCATGTTGAAAAAATCAAGAAAGAATTAAGCGTGTTCAGAGACTTTTTCGCTGCTTTTTTCTTCGTTGGAATAGGACTGCATTTCGTGCCAACAAGCTGGAACGTAGTTTTAATGGGCTTAGTTATCCTTGTTGTCTACATCCTTGGACAAATCCTTGCCTATGGCTTGTTCGGAGCCTTGCTTGGATTAAGCTCTCATTTCAGCGTTCACTTAGCTAACTTAATGATTGCAATTGGAGAATTTTCACTTATCATTGCAGGAGTAGCAATTAGCTTAGGTACGCCTCATGCTCAGGAAATCCTTGGACTAGCTATTTTCCTTGGAATCACAAGCACTTTTGCAATGACAACTTTAATCAAATACTCAGAGTGGCTTGCTGACTTCTTCTCTCTACTCATACCTGAATTTATTGAACGCCCGTTTAAAAAAATAAGGCTAAAAACATACGAGTTAATTCAAGTTCCATTAAGAAGCACTCACGTGCAAAATGAAGTTTTCGAACACTTAAAAGTGATTGGATTAAACCTTTTCATCATAATAAGCATCTTATACGTTCTTTCATACATTGTCATTGAAAGCCACATAAAAGTATTTGTAGGCTACTCCAATCCCCTGCTGTTCTCTTTCATGGGATTGTTGTTTGTAAGCAAGCCATTGCTGTCAATATTTATTGAAATCAGGAGGATGATTTTCAGCATTGTAAAAGTAGCTTCAAGCGACGTGTTCAGCAAATACAGTTTAAGTCAATTAATCAGAATAGAAGAAGCAATCAGTGAAATTTTCACAAGCTTTTTTGTCTTAATCACTTCACTTATTCTCTTTTTCATAGGAATTTACGTTGACATTGTATTTGACTTGGCAGCTGTTGTAGTGTTCATACTCAGCTTGTTCCTGTTAATGAGAGGAGTGCTGATTCTACGTAGGGAAAGAATGCTTGTTAAAAAAGGTATAATGACAACAAAAGAAGATGTATTCTAAAAAATTGTTTTTTTAAACTTCAAATGTTTTACTAGTTACTTGATGAGATTCAATGAATTAGCAACAGTGTTTAACAAGCTTGAATCAACTTCCAAGCGCCTTGAAATGACTGACTACATAGTCGAGTTGCTTAAAAAATCAAATCCAAGTGAAGTTGATGAAATCATCTACCTTCTTCTAGGCACAATCGGGCCTTCTTTCAATGAATCTGAACTGGGTTTAGGTGTTTCTTTAGTGGAGCAAGCTATTGCAAATGCAACAGGATATTCCTTAAAACAAGTTGATGAATTGTTCAAAAAAACAGGCGATTTAGGTGAAACAGCTGAAAAATTAGTTGAAAAAAAGAAGCAGTCAAGCTTGTTTTCAAAAGCCCTTACAGTCAGCCATGTTTATAACAGCCTTAAGAAAATTTCAGAAGCAGAGGGAAGCGGCTCTCAAACTCTTAAAATCCGGTTGCTGTCGGAATTGCTTGGAAACGCAAACGGCTTGGAAGCAAAGTACCTTACAAGAATCGCCTTAGGTGAATTAAGGCTGGGGGTGAATGCACCTACTGTGCTTGATGCTTTAAGCGTTTACTCAGCAGGAGACAAGTCACTGCGAAGCGTTTTTGAAAAAGCATTTAACGTGACAAGCGACCTGGGCTTGGTTGCTAAGACTTTTTTTGAAAAAGGATTAAAAGCAGTCAAGGAATTGAAGATGACTGCAGAGCGTCCTGTAATGCCTGCTTTATGCGAACGCCTTCCAAATGCAAGGGAAATAATTGAAAGGTTTGGAAAATGCGCTGTTGAACACAAGTACGACGGCATGCGCGTGCTTGTTCATAAAAACAAGCAGAAAGTTAAGATTTTTTCAAGACGACAGAATGACTTGACTTCAATGTTTCCTGAAATAGTCGCGGCAGTTAAAGAGCTTCCTTTCGACTCGCTTATTTTAGACGGCGAAGTTTTAAGCTTCAATGATGTGACAGGAGAATACCTTCCTTTTCAGGGAACAGTGCAGAGGAAAAGGAAATACGGCGTGGACAAGCTTAAAAAAGAGTTTCCTGTTCACGTTTTCTTCTTTGACATCTTGTTCAAGGATGGAGAGGATTTAACTGAATTGCCTTTCAAGCAAAGGAGGAAAATTTTAGAAGAAGTGATTAAAGAAAATGATGTTTTAAAATTAGCTAAGGAAATAATCACTGACAGTGCTGAAGAGCTTGAAAAATTCTTTAATGAAGCAGTTGAAAAAGGATTAGAAGGAGTGGTGGTTAAGGATTTGAATGCTCCTTATACTGTCGGAGCGCGTAAATTTGCCTGGGTAAAATTAAAAAGAAGTTATTCAGGTGGTTTGGAGGACAGCGTTGACTTGGCTGTTGTTGGTTTTTACAGGGGTAAAGGCAAGCGAACTGGCTTTGGTTTCGGCGGTTTCCTCGGATGCGTTTATGACAAGACAAGAGAAAAATTTGTCACAATTGCAAGAGTTGGCAGCGGTTTCAGCGAAGAAGACTTGGCTTTTTTCAATGAAAAATTAACTAATTTGAAACTTAAGAAAAAAAGCAGTTTGGTTGATTCTTTAATTGAACCTGATTTTTGGGTCGAGCCGAAGCTGGTTGTTGAAGTCATAGCTGATGAGATTACCAGAAGCCCAGTGCATACTTGCGGCAGGGACGAGAATGGACTTGGCTTTGCTTTGAGGTTTCCTCGTTTTGTAAAAATAAGAGAAGACAAGGGAGTATTTGATGTCACTACTGTTGAAGAAATTAAGCAAATGTTTGAAAACCAGAAGAGAACAAAGCTTGAAGAAAGCAGTCAGCTGTAGCCGTCCTTCTGTTTCATTAACCAGCATTTTACTAAGCGAGCTTTTAAATGCTCTTGCACTCCTAATTTCTTGGAATTCGTTTCACCTGCTCCAGCTTGCTCAAACCTCTTTTTTAAAAAGTCACTGGCTTTGGTTCCTGCGAGCAGTATCGTTTCTGTTATTTTAAAACCGTCTCCGGTTCTTCCAATTTTTTAAAACGGAGTGGGACGAACTTCCTCACCTCTTAAGAAAAAGAAGCGTGAGCTGGTTCGCTGACTGCCTAGCGGGTTTTAAAAAGGGGTTGTTATAACACGATTCAATTGATGTAAATTTTTATTTAAACAAACAAGGAAAAAAAGGGATTCTTTTTTAAAAAAGTTCCTTTAAAAAAGCTTTTTTTTTTTTTAAAAGTGCCTCGAGCTTTTAGTACAAGACGGGCTGAACACCTCGCGTGAGCTTAGTGCTTACACCCCTTGCCTATCAAACCCATCTTCTATGGGCGCTCTCGAACAAGTCACTACCAAGTCAAGCTTGGGTAACTTGTTATGGAAGTCTCTTTTTAAGGGAAGCTTCGAGCTTAGATGCTTTCAGCTCTTATCTTCTGGGACGTAGCTGCTCAGCTTGCCTTGCCAGACAACTGATACACCAGAGGTCCCGACTCACCGTTCCTCTCGTACTTGATGAACCTTCCTCTCAGACTTCCAACAATCCCTGTAGATGCCACCGTACTGTCTCGCAACGTACTGAACCCAGCTCGCGTGCGTCTTTGATGGGTGTACAACCCCACCCTTGGAAGGTACTGCCCTTCCAGGATGACACGTGCCGACAGCGAGGAAGCAAACCGCGGGGTCGATATGGACTCTCGCCCGCGACAACACCATTACCCCCAGGGTAACTTTTTTGACAGGATAGGCTCCCACCAAGGGAGACACTATAGTTCACTAGGCCTCTCTTTCGAGTTTGGATTTCTCTCTGTACGAAATCCATTCAGGCTAACTTTTGCCCTTTACTCTCTACTCCGAATTTCTGACTCGGATGAGTTAACCTTTGGGCGCCCCTGATATCTTTTCAGGGGCGTACCGCCCCAGCCAAACCGCCCATCATGCGCTGTTCCCTTCAAGGGTAGAAGAATACACGTATAAATAGGTAGTGTTACATGGTTGGCTCCACAACCCCCGCAGAGGTTGCTTCGAAGCCTCCTACCTACGCTATGTATTTACAAGCATATTCTAACACATGACTGCGGTAAAGCTCCATGGGGTCTTCGCGTCCCACAGGGATTCGCTGGCATATTCACCAGCAAGTGATTTCACCAGGTTCTTCTCAGGGACAGTGGAACCCTCGTTACACCCTTCATGCAAGCCGCCAATTAAGCGGCGAGGTATTACGCTACCTTAAGCTTTTTTGTTCTTTTCTTGTTGTCTGACATTACTGCCAGGATTGGACTATATCTTCACAGCGCAAAAGCTACTGTGCTTAGCGTATAGTCTCTGAGGGGCGTTTCATGTTTTTTTTGACAAACTCATAGGAGTATTTTCTATTTTTCATGTCACTTGTTGCCTGTTTGACTATGCTTAAAAACCCTTTTTCAGTTGCTTGTTTTTTCTGTTCAAGCTGTTTTACAATGCTGCTGAATTTTTTAAATTCTTGTTCTTTTACTATCAGCTTGTGTTTGTTGAAAAAGGGAATTACTTTTTCTGCCAATTGCCTTCTGTTTCTGACAACAAGTATTTTCATGTTTTTTTGTCCTGGTTTGTCAAAAATTTTTCCGCATCCTATTGCTTGTTTTATGAATTCAAGCACCTGTGCTTTTTCTTTCAATTGGGATACTTTGAATTCAGGGTCTATTGCAAACCCGTATTTTGTTGTTGGTTCTTTTTTAATGCTTATTGTAAAGGATGCTTCTCCGTCTACGAAACCTGCTACGTAATCGTAGAACCTTTTTCTTTTCTTGTAGTAATTTTCTATTTTCATTTTTTATCACGCTTCCCTGCTGATTGTCCTCATCGCTTGCCACTCTTTTCCATGCTCTGGGGTGGCTTGCTTTGGATTTCCAGCATATAGCTAAGTTTAATGAGACCCTTTTTTGTAGCGTTTTTTTCCCAAACTCACTTTTTTCTATGGAGCCTAACCTTAAAAATTTTCTTGAGCCTCAGAGTTAGGCCCGCTCTTCACCAGCGCTTATTCCCGTTGAACCGGGGTTTCACGTACTGGCAGTGAGCAGGTGTCAGCCTCAGTACATACCGTTACCGGCTAGCTGAGACTTGTGTTTTTGGTAAACAGTCGGAGTTCCCTTGTCACTGCGACCTCCTTTCCCCTACTAGTGCAGGGGAAGCAGGCATCTCTTCTACCTAAGATACAAGACTATTTTGCCGAGTTCCCTTGAGAAGTTTTTCCTGTTACGCCTTAGCCTTTTCAGCTAGGGGCACCTGTGCCAGTTCTCGGTACGATCTTAGGAAATCCCATTTCTGTTTTCACTTTTCAAGGGCTCCAGGACTTGTTTGAACCGCTTGCGCGGCCATTCCAAGGTTTAGATTACTTCTCTTCATTACGAAACTCCATAATCTTATCCTTGTTAAACAAAACGACGGTTTTGCTCAAACTATCCCGAAGCGTCGTGAAAACAGCGTGCGTTGCCGCTGGTATTCCTAAGGTTCCGGATTATTAACCGGATTCCCTTTCCCACTTGCCCGGTTAGGGGGGTGGTTAGGATCGACTTACTCTCAGCTGATGAACGTTGCTGAGAAACCCTGGCCCTTTCGGCGGAACCGTTTCTCACGGTTCTAGGCTGTTACTTTCGGCAGGATCTTCTTTACAACGAGGTCCACAAGAAGTTACCTCCTTGCTTCTGCCCTCGCAGTATGCCTCCATACTTCAACACACGGATTGTGTGTTGTCTAAGGTATCGGTAAATGGCTTTAGCCCCGTCAATCTTCGGCGCTCGTAACCTAGACGGGTGAGCTGTTACGCATTCTTTAAAGGATGGCTGCTTCTAAGCCTACCTTCCCGCTGTTTTGGGCTACGAACTTCCTTTACCCTTTAACACTTAGCCATTTTTTAGGGACCTTAACCTTAGGCTGGGTTGTTCCCCTTCCGGATACCAAGTTTACCCCGGCACCCCGACTCCCAACTTCTACGACGATAATGCCTTTGGAGTTTGACAAAAGAGCCGAGAATTTCTTCCCTTAACTCTTTAATCAGTGCTCTACAACATTATCTATCTCTGTTGAGGCTACGCTACGGCGTATATCTGGAGGAACCAGCTATTGCCGAGTTCGAATGGACTTTCACCCCTAGACCCAGGTCACCCGAGTAGAATGAACCTAACACCGGTTGATGGCTTCCATCAGGTTGATTCCTGACTTCACCATGCCCAGGACTAGATCACTACGGCTTCAGGTAATACAGCTGTGACTTCCGCCCTATTAAGACGGCACCCCTCGTATACTGCGGGTTATCGGTTTCCCTTCGGTTACCTCTCTTCGAGTTAGCCTCGCCACAACCATATACTCCCTGCCCAGTGCTTCATGACTGAAGATAGAACACCGCGTAATCCCAGCTCGTTTCCTTCGCTGGGAGTAGCTTTCGTGCCCTATCGCTTATCGCTACTTGGTTTCAGGCTCTTTTCAACGCCCTTCCGGGTTGCTTTTCAATTTTCCCTTACGGTACTTGTTCGCTATCGGTCTTGAGACGTATTTAAGGTTGGGAGTTGGTGGCTCCCAGCTTTGCGCTGAATCCAATCAACGCTACTCTGCTTACTGGCTATCTGCCTTCAATTTTCTCCTTACGGGAGTATCACCCTTTTGCCTGCCACGTTCCAGTGGACTTCAGGTGAAAATTGAAGGTTTGAAACCAGAGCATACACCACATTCACTTAACGTTACCGTTAAGCGTTCGGTTTGCCTTGTTCCGTTTTCGTTCGCCACTACTAACGGAATCGCTGTTGCTTTCTTTTCCTGCGGTTACTAAGATGTTTCAATTCACCGCGTTGCCTCTCGCCTTAGGCGAGTGATTCAGGGATCCTAAGATCAAAGGCTACATGCGCCTCCCTTAGGCTTATCGCAGCTTGTCACGCCCTTCATCGTCGCTCAAGCCAAGTCATCCTCCAAGTAGCTTAGTGCACTTTTTAAAAGTAACTGCTTTTTTTACAGGAACTTTTTGTTGTTGTTTTTTTTTTGAAATCACTTTTTTTTCCTTGTTTTTGTTCTAAAAATTTCATCTTTGAATCGTGCTACCCGCATTAACACTCAATTCAACTCCAGTGAGTTGAGTTGCACTTTCAAAGCAGAAGCTTCAAAAGTGTCCTCACCGAATTCGCTGTGAGGAGTGTTTTGGACACCATTGCAATGCTTTTGCGTTGCAATGCTGTGAATATAATAAAATGACAACTTTTGCTTGTTTAGTCTTTTTTTTGCCTTCAAAGAAGGCAAAACATTTTCAAACTTCGAAGAAGTTTGAACTTGGCTATTGAGGCGTAAGCCGAAAATAGCCTTATTGATGCAAACTTTTAAAGTTTGCTATGGACTCGACGGGAGTTTCACTGAACCGCCACCGGCTCATCAGCCGGATTCGGCTGTCTTGAACCCGTGGCCTCTCGCTTGCAAAGCGAGCGATCTCTTGCGAAATCCTTTCCGGTTTTCTTGAAAATCTTTTCCTTCGGAAAGAGATTTTACCACTGATCTACGAGCCCGTTTTTGTTGTTGTTTTTGGAAGTTCTTTTTTTTGGTGATTCGAGCAACTCGTTAAAAATTCGATTGAAAGGAGGTGATCTAGCCGCAGGTTCCCCTACGGCTACCTTGTTATGACTTAGCCCATCTCACAGAACCTAGGTTCGACCACACCAAAATGATATGGTCTCGCCAAAGCCCCGCTTGAGTGGCTTGACAGGCGGTGTGTGCAAAGAGCGGGGACATATTCACCGCGGAATAGTGATCCGCGATTACTAGGGATTCCATTTTCACGAGGGTGAGTTTCAACCCTCGATCCAGACTTAGATAAGTTTTAAGAGATTAGCTTCTCCTTTCGGAGTTGCATCTCGTTGTACTTACCAATGTAGGCCACGTGTAGCCCGGAAGATTCGGGGCATACAGACCTACCGTCGCCCACACCTTCCTCAAGTTTAGCACTTGCAGTCCTCTTAGAGTGCACCTTTTCGTAATGAAAAGGTTAGCAACTAAGAGCGTGGGTCTCGCTCGTTACCTGACTTAACAGGACACTTCACAGCACGAGCTGACGATGGCCATGCACCACCTCTCGACGAGTCAGGTAAGCCCTTCAGGTTGACCTTCATACTGCCGTCTCCTCCGGTAAGATGTCCGGCGTTGTATCCAATTAAACCGCAGCCTCCACCCCTTGTGGTGCTCTCCCGCCAATTCCTTTAAGTTTCAGTCTTGCGACCGTACTTCCCAGGCGGCAGACTTAACGGTTTCCCTTCGGCACACCATAACCTCGTAGGTTACGGCACACCTAGTCTGCATAATTTACTGCTAGGACTAACCGGGTATCTAATCCGGGTTGCTCCCCTAGCCTTCGTCCCTCACTGTCGAGTGCGTTCTAGTAAGACGCCTTCGCTACCGGTGGTCCTTTCAGGATTAACACATTTAACCGCTACCCCAAAAGTACCTCTTACCTCTCCCGCCTCCAAGTCCAACAGTATTTTTAGCAACTCTCATCAGTTAAGCTGCGAGCTTTCACTAAAAACTTGC
Organism: Microcaldota archaeon; assembly: GCA_964643685.1. Classification (GTDB taxonomy): domain Archaea; phylum B1Sed10-29; class B1Sed10-29; order B1Sed10-29; family JAJRYS01; genus CAZXTN01. The sequence continues at coordinate 38,750 of CAZXTN010000002.1, read as the reverse complement.
TGGACCAGCTACGGACGCTTTAAGCCCAATATACGTGGATACCACTTGAACTGCCCGTATTACCGCGGCGGCTGGCACGGGTCTTACCCAGTCCTTATTCATCAAGCTGTTTACACTTGACAAAAGCCAATGGTTTCCCATTAGCACTCGGAGTCCCCTTATCACGCTTTCGCGCATTGTAAAGGTTTCGCGTCTGCTGCACCCCGTAGGGCTAGGGGCCTTGTCTCAGTCCCCTTCTCCGGGCTCCAACTCTCATTGCCCGTACAGATCATGGGCTTGGTGAGCCATTACCTCACCAACAACCTAATCTGCCGCAGGCCCATCCTATGGCGTTGCCTTTTGAGTAAACCACGTTCCAGTGTGTTTACTTTATCTGGTTTTACCCTCAGTTTCCCAAGGTTATCCCAGACCATAGGGTAGGTTACCCACGTGTTACTGAGCCGTTTGCCGAACTTGCGTTCTGACTTGCATGACTTAGTCGGACTCCAAAAGCAGTATCCTCCAGCAGGATCAACTGGAATTAACCTACACTTGCGTGTGGGTTGTACTACGTATATTCTGGTCGCATTGTTTTTTTAGGAATTTTTAACGAGTTTTTACTCTTACCTAAAAAAGAACTTCCATCAGACTAAACATTAAGTGTAAAGTCGTCATTTTTTTTGTCATTGATTCCCGTTTATGAAACGGTGGTCTCGAGAAATGTTTTTTTTCTTGCAAGCAATCTTTTTTGAGGTTGCTTGTGTTTTGGTTGAAGTTGATCAAATTTCCTTTGAAGGGAAATTTCAGTTTTTTTTTTGAAAAACAGTTTCAGTGCTTTTTGAGGCACTTTCTTCTTTTCATGGGAAAAGAAGTATTTAATATTTTTACATGAACCTCTTTATAAAGGTATCGGTTGAGTGTTGTGTTTTTTGTTTTGTTACTGTTTTTTGAATATCCTTTTAATCCAATAGGTGTGTTTTTGTTTTTTGTCGAGTTCTTCTTGTTTTTGTTCTCTTTTTTGTTCGTATTCTTTTTTTCTTTTTTTGAATTCTTTTTCGTCTTCGTAGTATCCGTGCCTGTGGAAGATGCCTATGCTTTGTTCTGCTCCTTTTTCCAGTTTTTTTAGTTGTTCTATTTGTTTTTCAAGTTTTTCAATCTCTTCTTTTCTTTTCTTGAACAAGATGAATTTCTTTCTTTTTTGTTTTGCATTTTGCTTTTTAGCTTTTTTTTCTCTTGCTTCTTTTTCACTTATTGTATCTGCTATTTTTGGAGGGATTTTGTTTGTTTTTTTTATTTTGAAGATGTTTCTCATGTTCTATTATTTTGAATGATGCTTAATAAAAAGCATTTCTTTTAACTGATTTCTCTCATTTTCTGTTTTTTTTTACTTTGCTTGTGTTGTTTTGCTTCTCTGTTATCGAAAATTATTGCATTTTTTAAGTTGTTTTTGTTCAACTGTTGTTGAAAAATCGACTTTTGCCAATAGTAACCTTTATATACTAATTGCTCTTTTTTTTAATCATAAATCATTATGCGGAGTGAGAATAAGTTACTCGCCCAGCACTTCTCAAAATGCGGAGGTAATGAAAAATGGAAAAAAGATATTTCGCTCTAAGAACAAGCCAAGGCGGAAAAGAATTGGCTGTGTTCACAGGAAGGCAACCAAGGCAAGCAGCTTTGAAAGCAGCAAGCAGAGGATACACAAGCATTTTCCTAAGAGAAAGGGGAACAAAAAAACTACATGCTTTCAAGGGAATGAGGAAAAAAGTAAGAGCACCTGCTGAAAGGCCAGAGTGGATGGCAGCTGTTGTTTACAAGCCAAATGTAAAGAAACTTGGTGTAATCCACTTGGCAAAACCAAAGAAAAAAGTTGTTAAGAAAAAAGCAAAGAAAAAGAAGACTGTAAAGAGAAAAACAGTTAAAAAGAAAGCAAAGAAAAAGACAACAAAAAGAAAAACAGTCAAGAAAAAAGCAGCTAAGAAAAAAACAACAAAAAAGAAAGCAAAAAGAAGAAGGTAAATAGGCTTTTTTTTAAAACCTTTGGAATGAAAGCCTTTTAAGGCTTTCTTCCAACAATTTGATTTTTTTTGCTTGATTCTCTTTGTCTCTGATTTTTTTCATGATAAGCTTTTTATTGTATTGCTGTTAAAAGTTTAGTTGATGTGCGGAGTAATTGGCATTTATAATTCTGACAATGTAGCCCAGGAATTGTATAACGGGCTTCTGCTTTTGCAGCACAGGGGGCAGGATTCTTGTGGGATTCTGACAGCTGATGATGAGACTATTTACTTGCAGAAGTTCAAGGGACTTGTTTCTGAAAATTTTAACGAGGATGTTTTATCTACTTTCAGCGGAAGAAGCGGCATTGCGCAGGTAAGGTATCCTACTATTGGTTCTTCTAGTTTGCTTGATGCTCAGCCTTTTTACTTAAATTACCCTCTTGGCATTGGAATGGCTCATAATGGAAACGTGGTTAACTTGCATGAGCTTAGGAGAGAATTGAAGGAGAATAGGAGGGTTGTGATTTCAAAATGCGATGTTGAGGTCATTCTCAACGTGCTTGCAGAGGAATTGATTAAAGTAAGTTCTGAAACAAGCAATAGCTTTGAGAAGATAAAAAAGGCAGTGAAGGGGGTTTTTGAAAGAATTAACGGAGCTTATTCAGTGGTTACTGTTTCAATTGGAAATCGCATGGTTGCTTTCAGGGACCCGAAGGGAATCCGTCCTCTTGTAATGGGCAGGAAGAAGAAAAGCAATGGTGAGTGGAGTTATGCTTTTTCTTCTGAAACTGTTCCTCTTGATTTTCTTGGTTTTGAAATTGTAAGGGATGTGAAGCCAGGTGAAGTTGTTTACATTAATTCCAAAGGCGTTGTGAAGTCAGAGGTTTTGACTGATGACAAGCCTCAGCATTGCATGTTTGAATGGGTTTACTTCTCACGCCCTGACTCAGTTATTGAAAATTTAAGTGTTTATGAAGCCAGGCGTAACCTTGGAAAGCAGTTAGCGCATCAAATTAAAGAGAAGAATTTAAGCATTGATGTAGTAATGCCTGTGCCGGATTCTTCCCGTCCAGCTGCTCTTGCCTGCGCCGAGGAGCTTGGAATTCCTTACAGGGAGGGGCTTATTAAAAACAGGTATTCTCAGAGGACTTTTATAATGCCTACTCAGGAGCTAAGGGAGAATGCAGTTAAGATGAAATTGTCTCCTGTTATCAAGGAAATTAAAGGCAAGAGTATTTTGCTTGTTGATGATTCTATTGTTCGTGGCACGACTTCTAAGAAGATTGTGAGAATGCTTAAAAAAAGTGGAGCTCGTGAAGTTCATTTTGCAAGCACAGCTCCTCCTATTAAAAAACCTTGCTTTTACGGAGTTGACATGAGCACGACTGAAGAATTGATTGCAGGCAACAAGTCAATTGAAGAAATAAAAGAATTTATCAAAGCTGATTCTCTGACTTACTTAAGCGTTGAAAATTTGAAAAAGGCAATTCCACGCAGGATTTGCACTGCTTGCCTTGACGGCAGTTACCCAACTGATGTTGAAAAATACGCTGAAGAATATTCTGAAAACAGAAAACAAGAAAAAATAAGCCAATAAAAAAATAGCTTGTTTTTTTCCCGTGGTTTTTTAAATTTATTAATTCATTAAAATTACTTATGAAATTGCAGAGGCATTTGAAGTCAATTGCATTTGGGTTATTGTTCGGTTTTACTTATGCAGTGATTTTAGGAGACAGGAGCTTGATTGTTCCGATTGTCTTTTTTGCTTTTTTAGGTGTTTTGATTCCTAACCTTGATTTTCATTTCAGCACTGAATTGAAAAAAGAAAACTGGTTTACGACAGCTTTCTTGATTCCTTTCTTGATTTATTTGATTGTGCCGAGAACAATTTACATGCAAGCAATGATAATTGGATATTATGGGCATGTTGTGAATGACTTGGACAAGAAGAACAACTTTGAATTTGCAAAGAAAAGAGCTTTAGTTGGAGCAGTTTGGGTAATCAGCTTGGTTGTAATAATGGTTGTGTTCAACATCAGCTTGCCTCAAGTAATGCGGTTGTTTAACTAAGTTTTATAAATGATGTCTTCTTTTTAGGAGATTAATGAATAAAATTTCTACTTGTATTTATTGCGGTTGCGGTTGTCTTTTAAATTACGTTGTTGAAGGTAATAAAATTGTTAATGTGCTTCCTGTTGTTGAAGATGAGGTTAGTGAAGGAAAGCCGTGTATTAAGGGTTTGACAATTAAAGAAGTTTATGATAAAAATAGGATAACCACTCCTATGATTAGAAAAAAAGGAAAATTGGTTCCAGTTACTTATTCTGAAGCTGTTGATTTTATCTATAAGAATATAAAAGATTTATCACCTGATGAAATTTTTGTAAACGGCTCTGGAAAAATGACAAATGAAGACAATTATGCCGTGTTAAAATTTGCAAGGGTTGTTTTGCAGACAGCTAATGCTGATTCTTGCTGCGGGAGGCTTTGTCATGCAACTACTGTGCAAGCAATGAATGAAATGTTCGGCCAGTCAAATTTAACTGTTATGGATAATATAAAAAAAGCAGATACCCTCTTGATAGTTGGTTCAAATCCTTTCAGCAACTACCCTGTTTTTTTTAACAGGTTGAAAAAAATAAAAATTGTAAGTGTTCAGAACATTTTTAATTTCCACACCAAGGAATATGACGTGAACTTAAAAATAAAACCAGGTTCAGAAACAGCTTTGTTAAATGGTTTAATTAACAGTTTAATAAAAAGGGGATTGAGTTCAAAAGAAGAGGGTTTTGAAGAACTTAAAAAAACTGTTTCTTCTTTCACTAAAGAAGTTGTATGTTCACTTTGTGAAATAAGTGAAAAGGATTATGACAAGTTTGTTGATGCTATTTATGAATCTAAAAAGTTAGCTGTAATGCATGGCATGGGCTTAACTCAGCATGTTAATGGGCTTGAGAACATCCATTCAATAATGAATTTAGTTATTTTAAAAAAGGCATTTGTTCAGACTTTAAGAGGAGAAATAAATGTACAGGGAGTAGGGGATATTGGTTTTTTGCCTAATTCTCTTCCAACAGGAGATTACTCTTCTGTACCTAAACTTGAAAAAATCTGGAAAGCTGAAATCAATAAAAGCAAAGGCAAGACTATTCTTGAAGCGCTTGCAATAAACCCTGTTAAAGCTGCTTTTGTCATTCATTTTAACCCTGCACAATCAATGCCTGCTTTGAATAAGGTTCATAAAATTTTGAAAAAAATGTTCATAATTCAAATAGAGTCAGTTTTTAATGAAACTTCAAAATACGCAAATGTAATAATCCCCTCTCCCTTGTTGCTGGAAACAGAGGGGACAATAACAAATGGAGAAAAAAGGATAAGAAAAGCAAACCAAGTTATAAAGCCACCTGGAAAAGTGGTTGATGAATGGCTTTTTTTTGAAAAATTAGCAAACAAGTTTAACAAAACTCTCGGGTTCAAATCTAAAAAAGAAATTCTTAAAGAAATTAAAAAAACAGTCCCCTCCTATTCTAAGATTAACGTGAGCAAACTATGGGAAGGAGAAGACCAATGGGCAGATAAATCTATTAAATTCTTAAAGTTTATACCTGAAAAATATGAAGGAATAGATGAAACTTCATCAAAACAATACCCCTTTATCTTAACTACTTTTAGGTCTCAATTTCAATTTTTAACAGGGGAACAAACGACAGAATCAGCTGTTCTTAAAAAGCTTGATGACGGGCCTTGTTTTTATTTCAATGAAAAAGATATGAAAAAACTTGAAATTAAAAACAAAGAGCAGGTTATTGTTGAAAGCACTGAAGGCAAAGTCAAAGCAAAAGCAATTTCAAACAACAAAATTCCAGAAGGCATTATAGCAACAAGATTCCATTACAAGAAACTGTTAATCAACAAGCTCTTTCCACTCATGTTTGATGAAGAAACATTCACTCCTAATTACAAAGCAGTAGCAGTAAAAGTAAAAAAAGCATAATTTCATTTTGTTTACAGCACGCTTCTTCCTGATTTTTCCACGTCAAGTTTTTCAGCCGCATACTGGCTCAAGTCAACTTCCACCACGCTGCTGCCGTCCTTTCCCCTATGCACTCCTATTATCTGGTCAGCGTTCTGCAAGATGTTCTTGTTATGCGTTACTATTATCATTTGAATTTCTTTGCTTGAAGCTTTCAGCATCTTCGCAATTCTAGTCGAGTTGTCAGCGTCAAGAGCAGCGTCAACTTCATCCAACACGTAGAATGGGCTTGGCTTGTGTTTTTGTATTGCGAAAATGAAGGCAATGGCTGTAAGTGTTTTTTCTCCTCCGCTTAGCAAGTCAATTGACTTGACTGGCTTTCCAGCAGGCGCAGCTTTAAGCAGTAGCCCTCCTTCGAATGGGTTTTCAGGGTTTTCAAGGAAAATGTTGGCTTTGCTTCCTTTTTCAGGGTAGAGTTTCATGAAGTATTCGTTGAAGTGCTTGTTCAATGCGTTGAAAGTATCCATGAATACTTCGTATTTTCTTTTGTCAATTTCGTCAATCATTTCAAGGATCTTGTCTCTTTCTTTTGCAAGAGTTTTTTTCTTCTCTACAATTTCTCCTATTTCCTTGTAGTATTTGTCATATAATTCAATTGCTTTCATGTTCACGTTTCCAATTGCTTCTAATTGCTTTTGCAGCGCCTCTATTTTTTCATTCAATTGCTTGAAAGTCATTTTTTCATGAACTTCAACGTCCTTCAGCTTCTCCCATTTTCTTTTCAAGTCAAGCAACTTGGCTTCAATTTTAGCTACTTCAATTTCTTTTTCACTTTTCTTGTCTTTTAATACGTCAATTTCCCTGTTAATCTCCCCAATCTTGTTAAGCAACTGCCTTTGTTCTTTTTCCTTCTTTTCTTTTTCCTTGTATAACTCAGTCATTGAAGAAGCAAGTTCTCTTGCCTTCTCTTCCTTCTGCTTCTGAACATCAATCAAGCCGTTTCTCTCATCAGTTAACTTCAGTATTTTTTTTTCAATCTCTTCGTTTTCTTTTTGAATTTCTTTCAACTGCTTTTCCAAGTCCTTCTTGTTTTTTTCAAAAACTTTTTCAACTTCGCTTATCAAACTGCTTCTCTTGATTTTCAAGTCACTTAACGCGTCCTTTGATTTTTGAATCTCATCCTGCAGTTCCTTTATTTCAACAGGCTGTTCAACAACAACTTCACCTAAATCTTCTTTAAGTTTTACTTTTTCTTCAAGCAATTTATCAAGCTCTGGTTTTAGTTTTTCAAAAAGCCTTTTTTTCTCTCCTTTTTCAAGTTCAAGTTCTTCAATTTCTTTCTTTAGCAGAGACAAAGTTCCTTCTTCATTTTCTCTTTTATAGTCATTAAGCCTTTTTCTCCACTCGCTTTCCATAACTTCAGCTTCTTTTAACTTCAACTCCTGTTCCCCTTTTTCTTCCCTTAGTTTGTTTATTCTTCTTCTGCTTGCTTCCAAGTCTTTTAACAAAATGCCTTTTTCTGCTTCAAGCTTGTCAACGTTTTCTTCAAGGGTAGTTAGCATTTTCAAGTCATTGCTGCTTACGCTGTCTTTGCTGAAACCCCCTCTTACCAAACCGCTTGATTCAGCCAAGTCCCCTTCAAGAGTAGCCATTCTTACCCTGCCAACGCCTATTCTCTTAATCGCGTCTATGTCTTCAACTATTACAGTGTCTCCGAATACAAATTCAAAAACATTCTTAAGGCGTGGATTGAATTTCACCAAGTCAATAGCATGTCCTAAAGCGCCTGGTTCTTCAACTGCATTCATCGACTCCCTTGTCTTTTTGACTGGCTTTATCTTGTCAAGTGGAATGAAAGTAGCTCTTCCTAACTTGTTTTTTTTCAAATACTTCACTGCTTCTGTAGCGTCGTCTGCTGTTTCAGTTACTATGAAAAACATTCTGTTGCCGCCTGCAGCTTCAATTGCCCGGGCATAATGCGGTTCATATGAAATCAAGTCGCCGACTGTGCCGAGAATTCCTTTCAATTCCTTTGCTTTCAAAACGCTTGTAGCTGCCTTGTTCAGCACGCCTTCTTTTTTCAAAACAGCTACTCTTTCGCTTAGTCTTCTTAATTCCTTCTGTCCTTTGCTTAAATTAGTTTCAATTTGCCCGAGTTTTTCATTTGTTCTTTTTTCCTTTTCAAACAAGAGCTGCAGTTCAGAATTTATTTTCTCAAGCTTTTGTTCAGCTTCTTTTTTCTTTTTTTCAAATTCCTTGAGCTTTTTTTGAACTTCCCCCTCCTTGCCTTCAACTTGCTTCAATTCCTCTTGCTTTGCTTTCAAAGACGCTTTTTTCAAGTTAATTTTTTCTTCAATTGTCTTCAAGTCAGCTTCAATTGAATAAATTCTCTGTTTTTTCTCATCAATTCTTGAGTTCAGTTCGTCAACTTTTCCAAGTGATGACTTTAAATTAACTTTGCTTCCAGCTTCTTTCAAGTATTTTTCAAGTTCTCTTTGAAGCTCATGTTGCTTTTTCAAAAGCTCGTCTTCCTCGTCGCTTAAAATTTCAAGCTCTTTTTCCTTTGCTTTGATTTCTTTCACAATAAGTGCTATTTCCTTGTTTACTTCTTCTCTTTTGGCTTCGTTTTTCTGAATGTTTTCCTTACCTGCTCTTATTTTTTCCTCAAGTATTGCAATGCTTGCTTTCACTTCTTCTATTTCTTTCCTTACTCCTGCTTGCTTCTTGTCGCTTTCCTTGAAAATTTCCTTTCCAAGTTTGTCTATTTCCTCTTCATATTCCTTTACTTGCTTTCTTATCTCTTCTCTTTGCTTTTCAAGCTCTTTTATTTTTTCTTTTGATTCTATCACTGCTTTCATTAAATTTTCATAAGTTTTTTCAACGCTTCCTAGTTCTTTTTTCACAAGCGTTGCTTCGTATCCCTTCAATTCCTGCTTTAGCTTAATGTAAACTTCTGCTTCTATTTTTTCCTTTTCAAGAGTAGAGAGGTAGCCTTCTTTTTCTCCAAGTATTATTGAAGCGTCTTTAAGCTTCTGCTCCACTTTCCCAAGTTCTCTTAGAGCCTCGTCTTTTTTCATTTCATACTCTGCTATTCCGCTGACTTCGTCAATGTATCCTCTTCTTTGCATTGGAGTCATTTTAATAAAACGAGTCACTTCCCCCTGCATTATCACGTTATGCCCGTCCGGCACTATGTTCATCCTGCGCAGGACTTCATTGATTTGAAAACGAGTTGTCCTTCTGCCGTTGAGTTTGAAAACGCTTTGCCCTTTCTTGTCAATCAACCTGCTTATAGTGATTTTTTCCCCGCCGTCGTCTCTGAAATCGACTTCAACGCTTCCTACTCCATCTTTGCTTCCTTCATAAACCAAGTCGCTTACCCTGTCTGCTCTCAGGTGCTTCATGCTGCCTGTTCCAATGGCAAACACTAAGCCGTCAATGATGTTTGACTTTCCGCTTCCATTAGGTCCTATGATTACAGTGTAACCGCTTGCAATAGGCAAGTCGACTTTTTTAAAACTCTTGAAGTTCCTCAGTTTGATTTTTTCAATTTTAGCCACTAAACGCCACCAATAAAACGCTATCAAACAAGTTAGTTTAACATTGAAAATAACGCACTAACACTATAAAAAGGCAACGCCGAAGCAAAATAATATTTTTTGCTTCTCTTTAATCTGGTATTATTGCAAGGGTGTTGTTGAACCTGTTAATATAATTAAATAAACCCATTACTGAGATTATTTCAATAACCTGAGGGTTTGTAAAATGCTTCTGCAACTCTTCAAACAATTCTGGGTTATCTAAATGGCCATCAAGAGTCACGTCCTTTACTAATGAAAAAACAGTTTTATCCTCTGCTTCGCTTAATTCCAGCACCTCTCTTATTGTTTCTTCACTTGCTCCTAATTTTTTCATCATCTTAGTTGTCACGTCAACGCAGAAAGGGCATTTTAAAGTTTCAGAAACAAGGTAAGCAATTTTCCATTTTAATAAATTTTCAACTGTTCCTTGCATCATTATTGCTCTAAATAAGCTTACAAAATTTTTTAAAATTTCAGGCCTGTAAGCCATTACTTTAACCCACTCAGGCACACTTCCTGTTTTTTCAATAAATTCCTCATAAACTTCTTTTGCTTCTGCACTTACCTGCTCTTTTTCCAAACCATTAATAAAAGGCATTTTTTTCCCTCTTTTTTTCAATAATTTTCTTTCAATTTAGGAAGCTCTTCATACATCCTCTGCAGGAACTTCAGAAATTCTTCTGCTTCATCTTTAATATACTCAATAATCAAGTCATACTGCTTGTTAGCATACCACATTGGCACTTTGCTTCCATTCTGCTTTTTTCCAGTAATCTTATCCAACCCGCTTCCTGTGAATTCTCCTTTGTTCATCAGCACTCCCACGCTTCTCAAGTCAATAAAAGGAAGAGTAAGAATGTCAACTGGACGCAAGCCATAGGCAGTTGTCCTTTCTTTCAAAAAATTATGTTCAAAAGTCAAGTTATAGCCAACTGGCACGAAGCTGAAAGGATACTTGTCATGCACATTGCTTTTGTAAATAAACTCTTGTAAAATCTGCCTTTCGCTTGACTCCCATTCCTTCAGAATCTGAAGCTTGCCTATTGGCTTTCCAGTATGCCTGTCAAGTTCCTGAAACTGAATAGTGATAATCTTGTCAACGCTTGGATTCAATCCAGTTGTTTCAATATCCAAATAAAAATTGCCCAT
>CAZXTN010000002.1:0-27968 GCA_964643685.1 Microcaldota archaeon | reverse complement strand
TTTTGCTTTTTTTTAAGTTTTTAAAAAAATCCCTTACCCTTCCCATTTTTCAACACTACTATAATTAGGCAGTTATAACTATAAAAAAGCCAAACCAACTGCTTTATAAACCCAAGAAAACCTTTACTCAATCAGAAGTTAAAGTAATTAATGAAATTCTAAGAAAAAACTATTTCTAAGAAAAAGAAATTGCATAACTTACTAGTTTAAAAGAAGTGAATAAATCAATGTACGGAGAAGAAAGAAAAATGTACAAAGCAGTGTGCTCTGACTGCGGTCAGGAATGCGAAGTGCCTTTTGAACCAACAGAAGGAAGGCCAGTGTACTGCAAAGACTGCTACAGGAACCACAGGCCACAGAGAAACAACTACGGCAGAAGCAACTACAACAGCAGAAGATATTAAAGAGTTAATAATTTTAAATTAAACAATTAATAATCTTAAAAACAAAAACAACAAAAAGAAAAAACCAAGCTAATTTTTTATTTTTTTAAAAAAACAGGATAGCGGAAGCCATGTTCATTCAAACGTTTCATTTACTTGCGTAAATGAAACTTAATCACTCGCTTTGCTCGTTCAAACGTTCCACTTACTTGCGTAAGTGAAACTCAATCACGTCTCCGTCTTTTAAAACAAAATCCTTGTCAACCCTCTGCCCAGGAAAACGAGCGCTGCCCCAAACACGAGCAAACTTAAACTTCCTGACAAAATCCTTATGAATCCTACGCCCAGCTTCAAGCACATTCGTTCCCCTCTTAACCACTAAAGGTTTTTCCATAACAGGCTCCTCACCCGGCTCCTTAGTATACACTCGAATCAAGTCAAAAAAATTAAACAACGCCTCCTTCTTAGGAACACTGAAACTTTCAACAAACATAACAGGCTTCTCAACTCCAAACTCAAACAACTCCTTCATCAAAGCCCTTCTCTCCTCCTCATTTCTATAAAGCAAAATAATGCCGTCACTGTTGATGATTATGCTCATCAACTCCCCCTGTTCCTTCGCAGCTCCTTTCATCAAAGCAGGCACTTCAACCAACTGCAACTGAGCGCCGTTAAAATCAAGCATGCCCACTTCAGGCTCTTTGGTGGTGAAAGCATAGCTAGCAATCCTAGGCTCGGCATTAGTCAAAGCCTTCAGCAAACTGCTTTTGCCGCTGTTAGTGAAGCCAATAATTACAATTTGAAAGCCAACTTTTTTCACAGCCAAGCTTTTTCTGCCTTTCCTGCTTTTCTTCTCTTTCTCCAGCTCCTGCTTCAGCTTGGCAAGACGAGTAGTCAACTGCCTTCTCAGTTTCTCAGCTCCTTTGTGACTAGGGGCAGTGCTAAGCATTTCTTTTAAGTATTTTATTTTGTCAGGAAGTGTTCTTGCTTCTTCGTATTTTTTCTGCGCTTCCATGAATTCAGGGCCTGCATTAATTGGCATAACATTAATTAACAAAAACGCACTTAATAAAAGTTGATGAATTACAAAGTAATGCCATCCAAAAAGCAGAAGATAATAAATGAGACGCTGAAGTTTCTTCTTAATGAAATTGAACAAGTAGAACCGCACACTGCACAATTACTCAGGGAAAAAATAAACAGCAAACAGGTTTCTTTTAAAATACTTCCAAAGCAAAAAGCAATAAATTCAAAGGAATTCGGGGATTATAAAATGGAAACAAAGGGATTGACAACAACATTTTATTACCCTCAAACAGGAGAAGTAGTAAGGCATGTAATTACTCTTCCTGAAGAGCAGTTTTTTGCAATACATAATGGAAAAATAGCTGTTAAAAAGCAAGGCATAGTAACATTACTTCATGAATTAAAACACTTATCAAGAGCTGGTTTTGAAGGACCAACACTGCTTGAAGAATTAGAAGCAGACTTGTTTACAGTAAAAATGCTGAAAAAATTACGCTTAAAAAAAGAAGAACAAGAATACATGGGATCACGCCCAGTGTTCAAAAAATTAATAAACAAGTACAAGGAAAGAAAAGCAAGGGAAATAAAAGCAAGAATTTTAGAAGAAGAGAAGGCAAAAAAAGGCTTTTTTGAAAAAATTTTAGGAACCTCGAAAAGAAATTATAAAAGGCTGTAACTTTAATTATGAACGAATCTCATTACAAACAATTCCTCTCCATCCATTAGCCTCGTTTTTTCAATTTCAATCCATCCTTTTTCTTCAAGCTCTTGTTTCATTTCATTAATGCTTGAAATCAAAAGCAAGCAAACTCCTTCTTTATTCAAATAATTCTTAAATTCTTTTAAAAACTTGTCAATTACTTCTCTTCCTTTTTTTCCGCCAGCCCAAGCATGCTCGCCATCAAGCCCTTCAAAGCAGGAATCGACATAAGGAGGATTGAACAAAATCAAGTCAAATTTCCCTTCAACTTTTTCAAACAAGTTGCTTTCAATCAAGTCAACTTCAACTCCTTTTAAAACAGCCAGCCTCTCCGCTGCATTTAGGGCGTTTTCATTAATGTCAACAGCAGTTACTTTCCCTCCGCGCAAAGCGCATTCAACTGACAAAAACCCTCTGCCGCAACCCACTTCTAAAACTCTTTTTCCAGTTAAGTTTTTAGGCAGGGCTTTTTCCATTAAAAAAGTGTCTTCGCTTGGCTCATAAACAGCTTCTTTCATTATCTTTTTCCTCTATTTCTAAGCTTTTAAATTCTTAAACCTCTGCTTTTTCTTTTATTTCTTTTGCAATATCTTTTAATTTTCTTAATTCAACTTGTTCTCCTGATTGTGTTGTTATATACCCTTCATATTTTTCAAAAAAGACTCTTTTTTCAGCCCATGTTTCTTCAAATTTTTCTTCTAAACCGTGAAGGGGGTAAAGTTTTATATGAGCGTGGTTTATTCCCATTCCTTCCATTACCATTGCAACTCTTTTTACCCCAAGTCCTTTTTCAAGTATTTTTGCAACTTTTTTTGAAGCAGACATGAATTCAAGATACTCCTTTTTAGGCATATCAAACGCATAAGAGTCATAATGTTCTTTTGTTAAAACAAGAGTCATTCCTTTTGTATTTGGCATAATGTCAAGTATTGCAATGAATTTTTCATCTTCCCATATCTTTGCAGAATCAATTTCTCTGTTTACAATTTTACAAAAAACACAATCTTCCATGAAAATATTTAGTTTTCCTTTGTTTAAAAAAATTTTATTCACAGTAAAAGGTAAGAAATTAATAAATACTAGCCCTGTTTAGAAATTATTAAAGAAAAATAAGGAGGAGGGGTGTTTTTTATGAAAAGTTACTTGACAATATGGTTTAACAGCGACGGAGCAAGCCCAACTGAAATTACTGAAAGGCTCATGAGCATGGGTTTTCAGCCGCAGAAAGGAGAATATGACTATGTTTATAACTGGGGTTCTCAGCCTCATACAGAAGATGCTTTGAATTTAGCTAATCAAGTGCATGCTACTCTTAAAGGATGCAATGCTTTATTCAAAATAGAAACTCTTTGAAAAAACCAATTAGAGGAAAGAAAGCAATTTCTTTTTCATTCCTCTCCTCTCCATTCTTTCAGGAATTTTTCAACAAATCTTTCAGTGAACTCAAACCTTTCTTTTGCTATTTCTTTCGCTGTTTCAGTATTGAAACTTTCTGGATTTATTTTTAAAATTTTTTCATAAAAATGAATCAAGTCAGACTGCGACTGTCCCTTATATTCATGGTTTTTTTCAATTTTTTCATCTGCATATAGTGGCCTGTTTTTTCTTCCGCCGTAGTCAAAAACTCTTGCCACTCCAATTGCTCCCAGCACATCCAGCCTGTCAGCATCTTGCAATATCTTTGCTTCAAGTGTTTCTGGTTTTATTCCTTTACTGAACCTGTGCACTTCAATGCAGTAACTTACTTTTTCAGCAAATTCTTTTCCGTAGCCTAGGCTTTTAAGAATTTCTTTTGATTTTTCAGCGCCTGCAACTGCATGGTCTTCAACCAAGCCTTCATCTTCTTGTTTTCTTGCAAGGTCATGCAATAAAGCAGCTGTTCCTGCTATTGAAAAGTCAGCTTTTTCTTTTTCGCAAATGTGTTTTGTTAAGTTGAATACTCTTTCGACATGAAACCAGCCATGAGAACCATGCACTTCTTCAAAAAAAGGCTTTGCTTGTTTTTTAATTTTTTCAAAATCAACTTCAGTCATTTTAAACCAGCTTCTTTTTTTATTAATTCAATTCTTTCATTTAAACTTATCCAAGGTATAATTATTGGCCTGAATCCGAAATTTTCATAAGCTTCTTTTATCATTTTTCCTATTTTTTCTGCTTCTTCTTTTGTCTGAAAACGCACTCCATCATCAACCCATATAGGATTGGATTCAAGAAAAAACACTTTGTCATAACTTGCTTCTGACGCTGCTTTATGCAGCCATTCAGGCGCTTCTATTCCTTTTAATTTCAAGTAAGCAATGCCTTCAATCAAATCAACATCAAGGAAGTGAATTTTTTTACTTATTATTTTTTTGTTTCTTTCAATCGTTCTTTTAAATATTTCATATTGAAAATCCAAGCTGTTTTTAAAATTAAACCCTTCTTTAATCACTTCTCTTGCTACTTCATGCAAAACAAGATGCCCTTGTTCTTCAAGTTTTTTAACTAGTGTTGTTTTTCCGCTGTTAGGCGCGCCAGTAATAACAATTTTCATATTTACTTTTTAAGGAAAAAAAGTATAAAAAAATTCGTGAATATTTTTCAGCTTTCAATAACTAGTCTTCCTAGGTCTGTTAGTTCAATCATGTCTCCTTCTTTTACGAGACCGAGGCTTACAAGGCCTTTCAGTGACTTGCTTCCATGCAGGTAGTAGTAAAGCATGTTTTCGTCAACGTCAAGTTTTAAAGCAAGTTCTCTGATGCTTAAAGGCCCTTCTTCAAGTTTTTCCAGTAACTCGACTTGAATGCTGCTTATCAATTCCTTTAGTTTGAGATTTAATCCAGGTACTTTTTCCATTACATGCCCGTTGGTTAAGTAAACAGGCACTCCTGTAATGAAAGCAGCGTTGACTAATCCGTAATTGAAGTAATCATGGTCAATGATGTGGACTACGCTGTTCTTGTTTTCCTTGAATAACTCCCCTAAACTGCTGTAATTTCTTGCCACTGCCTTCACTTCTGTAGGCAGCTTGGTTTCTAAAGCGAATTCGTTCCTAACTCCAATTACTTCTTTTATGCTGTTTTTTGAAGCTAAGAAAATTACTTTTTCAGTGCTCATTTTTTTCAAGCTTTGTTTCAAAGCTTCTTTGTTTTTATAAACGCTTACGATTTGAGTAACAGCCATAAAACTTCACTGACAAGTAGTTAATTTAGAAATTTATGTTTAAAAAGCTTTATCTGTGAAGTTAACTTCCTTTTCTTTTTGCTTTGAAGAAAATCAAGTTTTAATTAATCATCGTCTCTTCTGCTGACTCCGCTGAAATTAAAAACAGGTTCTCTGCTTTCTTCATTTTGTTTTTTTTCTTCTTTCTTTTTCTTGAAATGGTATTTTCCATCTCCTAATAATTTTCTCTTTGATTCTTCGATTAATCCTGGTTTTAGGAAATTTTTCTGTTTTGGCTTGAAAAATTGGTCCTTGAAAAGGATGTAGAAGATGCCTGCTCCTGTTAGCAAGAAAATGATGATTATGTAAATTAATTTTTTTGTCTTGCTTTCCTCTACTACTACTTGTTCTGAGCTTCCTTCTTCTGTTAAAGAAGTTGCTAATATTGTTGGTTTTTCAAAATTGCTTGAAGCAACGTCTTTTTTGATAGTGTAAGTTAATTCTGTTTTTTGCCCAGGTGAGAGGTTCAAGGTCCACATTACAACAGGGTCTTTTTGAATTATTACAGGTTCTATGCTGAATTCAATTAAGTCAGTGGTTTCTGCTATTTTTTTAGAAATTGATTCAGTGATGTTTACTTTGACGCTGAAATCAAGTTCATTTTTAACTTCTATTCCTATTATTGTTTCATCTCCTTTTTTTTCAACGAACCTGTTCGTGTTCACTGAATTGTTCTTGTAATCAAATGAAGGAATTGTTACTTTTATTTCCTTTGAAGCGCTGTCAGCTGAAATGATTACATTGTATGAACCTGGTTTAGGGTAGTTAAATGGAGTCAGAGTCAAGTTGAACTCTGCGCTTGAATTGCTTTGAATCACAACGCTTGCTGAATCATAACTTATGTTGAAGTGGCTGGTTGCCCCTTCTTCTATTGCTTTTATTGAAACATTTTTTGAAGTCAGGTAATTGTTGAATACTGTTATTGAAATTGTTGTCTGGTTTTTTAATTCAATTTCATTCTTGCTTGTTACAATGCTTATTTTTTCAGAAGTGTCTTTGGAATTGCTTATTACTTTCATTTTCAACTTCTTTGTTTTTGAAATGTTAAATGCTCCTGTGACAGTCAAGTTAAGCTCTTGTTCGCCTTCTTTTGAAAATCCAGGGCAGCTTAATGAAAAAGCTCCGTTGTAAAGGGTTTCACCTAGGCAGACTTTGTTGTCGTATTCTGCTTTTACTTTTCCTTTAACAACTTTGTAATCAGAATCTTCTGAGTAATAAGCTGAGCCTGTTAAAGTAAATCCCACTCCTTTTGAAAGAGTGCCGTTTTCAGCTGATATTACTACTTCTCCTGGCACTATGACTTGCTTGTAAGCGCTTCCTTTATGGTTCTTGTCGTTGGTTACATTAATTGTCAAATTGTATTTTCCAGCTGTCACTCCAGTGACGTTTATAACGCAGCTTGCATTTGACAAGGACAACCCGTTGCTACTCATGTTTGAATTTGTTAAAATAACTACTCCTGATTTTTTCAAACTTGTTCCGTTATATAACCCGCATGAGAAACTGCTGTTTGTAATATTAGAGCTTGCTTCTGATGAAACTGAGAAGTAAGTGACGTTCATTGATTTCATCCAGCTGGTGTTGGTGTAATTGTAATACTCGTAAAGAATTCCAGTGTATGCAGTGCTGTTGCTTACTTTTACAGTTGAAGGGAGGCTGATTGAAATTGTTTCCTGAGGAAAAGCCAGTGTTTTTGACTCGCTTTTTCCGCTGCTGCTGTTTACCCTTGTGTTCACGTAAAAAGTTCCAGTTGCATTTAAGGGAACTGACACTTCTATTTTGAAATAAGCTTTTGCTCCTGAAGCTATGGATGAAGCGCTTGTTGCGTTGCTGCTTATCAGCCACCCTGCAGTTCCGTTTATGCTTGCTCCTGTTGCTGAGCTTGTTAAGTTGAAGCTGAATGAATAATCATCTGAAACAGCCCTGTCATTAATAACAGTGTATAAGATGCTGAGGTTCTGCCCGTTTGTGAAATTCTTAAACCCAGTGCTTGTATTGCTTAGGAAAGTAAAGTAACCATATACAGTCCAGCTGTTCTTGTCAGTATGCGCCACGTTTCCGCTTGTGTCATTTGCATACACTGTTACGTTATGCACTCCGCTTGAAGTGCAGTTGTAATACAAGCTTGCGAGAGAATTGTTAGTTAATGAACCTTCTCCGCTTGTTACATTCATGGTTCTGTTGAAAACGCTTCCATCTTGAAGTTCTAACTGCGCCCATATCTCGTCAATTTGAATGTTGTCCCCTACGCTTGCTGTTATGTTCACATATTCATCTTGGTTAACGCTTGTAACATCGTTTCCTGCACTGTCTCTTATTGTAATTCCTCCTGTGAATTGAGGAGGAGTGTCATCCAAGTGAGTTGTAAAGTTGTATGTTCCTGTTTCGTTGCAGTTTCCAACCAAGTCGCAGCTTGTAATGTTATAATAATAAGTTGTTCCGTTTGTCAATCCCGTCACATTAATTGCATGCGAAGTGACATTTGTTGCATTTAATGCTATTGTTCCAAGCGAAGTTGATGTGCCGTAATTTACTGATGAATTTGCAAGCTCGTCAGTGTCCCATGTAATGTAAGCTGTTTCGTTTGTAACTGAAACGCTTATGTTTTCAATTAAAGGTATTTGATTAAGTGTTGTAAATGAATAAGTTGAACTGCTTTGGTTGCAGTTTCCGCTGAAATCGCATGCAGTTACGTTGTAGTAATAAACTTTGTTTTCAGTTAAGTTTGTTAATTTGACGTAATGTGAATATGAATAAGTATTGTTTGTTTTAATTGTTCCAAGCGAAGTTGTTTGCCCGTAGTTTACGCTTGCATTTGTTTTTTCATTTGTGTCAAATGTAATTAAAGCGCTCCATTGCCCAATGCTTGAATTTGTAATGTTTTCAGCTAAAGGAGCTATGTTGTCAATTGTTATGTTCTGCACAGATGCGCTTGTCACTTCAACGCTGCCGTTTGTTGCATTTGCTTTCACTTGCACTGGGTCCTTGTTGATTCCTGTCGTGTCCCAGGAGTAAGTGAAATTGTTGCCTGGTGTCGTGTTTTCACCTATGAGGTTCCAGATGTTTCCATCGAACCACCAGAAGTCAACAATGGTTGCATTGTCGCTTGAAGGCAAAGTTGCGTTCAGTAAAAAGGTTCCTGAAATGTTTTGAAAATTAACAGGTGAATTTACTGTTATGCTTGTAAGAGTAGCGAAAACGCTTGCTATGAGAAGTAATGCGAAAATAAAGCCTATGAATGCTCCTATTTTTCCTTTGTTCATTGTAAAAAATTAAATCAAAGGGGGTTTAAAAAACATTTTATGCTTTTGCTTCTTGTCTTTTTTCCTTGTTTTTTTGAAAATTTTGCTTTTTTTCAGTTGAATGCATGTTGTTAAACTTATTTAAACTTTGAAAAACATTAATTCAGTTAATGGTTACAAGAGCTGTTGCAAGAAAATTGATGATTAAAACTATTGTTAATGCTCCTTATTTTGCAGGAAATGATATTGAACACCCTAATCATATTCTAGTGAACGATGAAAAAATTATCAGGGTTAACACTATTGGTTTTTTAAAAAGCAAGTATGAGAATCCTGAAGCTAATTACTGCAGCATTACTTTGCAGGATGATGATGGCAGTGAATTAAAAGCCAAGTTTTTTGAAGGCATTGATTTAAGTGATTTTAATGAAGGTGACTTGGTTAAAGTCATAGGAAAAGTCAGAAAACAAGCTGAAGATATTTATATTTTAGGAGAGATTGTTAAAAAAGTTCCAAAGAATTACTTTGAAATCCGAAAAAATGAACTTTTTTCTTCTGAAACAAGCTTTAAAAACAAAGATAAATCTAAAACAAGAGTTGAAGAACAAGACACACAAAAATCTTCAGAGGATGCAATTGTCCAAGACTTAGGTGAAATTGAAGAATAAATAAAATAAGGGGAAGCAAAATGACTGAATTTAACTATGAAAAACTTCTGGAAACTGCTTTTGAAAAAATGCCTAAAAAAACAAAGTCAAAAGAAAGGTTTGAATTACCTACACTCATATCCTTCATCCAAGGCAAGCAGACTATTATTAAAAATTTAACAGAAGCAGCTAACAAGATAAACAGGGACCCGAAGCATATTTTGAAATACATTGCAAAAGATTTGGGAACAACTGGAACTGTTGACGGGCAGAGAGGAGTGCTTACAGGAAACTTCAAGCAACAATTAATTTCATCAAGGTTTGACAATTACATCAAGGAATACTTGATTTGCAAGGAATGCGGAAAACCAGACACTGAATTAATCAAATTCGAAGGAATTGAATACAAAAGATGCGAAGTATGCGGAGCAAGAGCACCTGTAAAACACATTTAAAGTCAAAATTTTTCTGATTAACATGATTGCATACAAAGAACATTTTACGAAAAAAGGAAATGTTTTAGCAGCATGCGATTATGAACTGTTAAACAAGCTTATAACCCAGGGGGATGTTGAGCTTTTTCTCAGCAATTCTTTTTACGGAGATGAAAAAGCAACTGTTTCAGAATTCACAGCGCTTCTAAAAAAACATGACAACATCAACCTTGTTGGAAACAAAGTAGTGGACATTGCAATTGAACAGGGAAAAGTAAAAACATTCAACGAAGTCAATGGAATTAAATTTGCAATTGTTTTCAAAATCTAAATAAAAACTTTTTGTTTTTTCAGAAAAAACAAAGGCAGTGGGTTTTTAAAAGGAGTAAAAACTAAAAAAAACATTGAAATAAAAAGCATTATTTAATTTTTTAAAAAAGGAGTTGCATTAATGGGTTTTAACAAATTTCAAAGGTACAAGAAACAGAAAAACAAGCACGCGTCTAATGAACAGGAAATGAGAGTTCGTCTTCCTAAAAAAGAAGAAGGCGAGTTGTTTGCACAAGTTGAACAATTAAACGGAGCAAAAAGAATGACTGTAAGATGCTCTGATGGAAAAATCAGAATGGCTCGCATTCCAGGAAAACTTAAAAGAGTTTATGTAAGAACAGATGATTACGTAATAATCAAGCCATGGGAAATCGAAGGAGACAAAAAAGCAGACATTATATGGAAATACAGAAAAGTTCAAGAAGAATGGCTTAGAGACAGAGGATACTTAAACTTTTAAACCAATTCATCTTTTATCAAAAACATGTTCAACTTAACTGAATTAATACTCTCATCAGGATACCTTGCTTTATTCTTAACCTTGTTCGCTGAAACAGGGCTACTGTTCGGATTCTTTTTACCAGGAGACACTTTGCTTTTCACAGCAGGAGTCCTAGCTTCTAAAAACATTTTAAACATCCACCTCCTTCTCTTAATTTCATTCATTGCAGTTGTCATAGGCGATTCATTCGGATACTACCTAGGCAAAAAAATAGGAAAAAAAATATTTGAAAACAACCACTTTCTTGACACTTACCTTAACCCTGAAAACCTGGAGAAATCAAAAAAATTTTTCAAAAAACACGGCAACAAATCCATCTTCTTCGCCAGGTATGTTCCTATAATCAGGACAATCACGCCTACATTAGCAGGCACTGCTGAAATGCACTACCCCTCCTTCCTAATATACAACATCCTAGGAGGACTAACCTGGGTTTTTTCAATTGTGCTAGCAGGATACCTCTTAGGCAACTTGATTCCAAACTCAGTTGAAATAATGACAGGAATCATTATCCTAATAATCCTCGCTTCCATTGCCTTGCCACCTATCCTTCATAGGAAAAGCAAAAAACAAAAGAATTAAAAAAACAACCAGCTTTTAAACTAAACAAAATGAGTTTTTCAAAATGATTAACAAGTGGCTTTTAATTTTCGTAATAATTGCAGTAATTACCCTTGCAATACTCCTAGCACTCAGCTTCCACAACGCAATAGGAACAAGCAATGAACTGGCAAAACCACTAATAGGCAACTTAATCTTTTAAGTAAATTTTTAAAAAAATTAGTATGCAGGGGAAGGGATCCTCAGCAACTTTTAACAAAAGTTGCATCAAAACCCCTGGGCATAAAGCCCATTTTTTTCCAAATGCAGGGGAAGGGATTCGAACCCTCGAAGGCACTAAGCCACCGGGTTTCTTCACGCATTAAAAACAAGGCAATGCGTTCCTAAGCCCGGCCCTTTAGACCACTCAGGTACCCCTGCAAATACCTTTTTAATAAAAACATGAAAAAAAGGAAGCAAATTAAAAAGAACAAGGCTTTACTTGCCTGCTCTCTTTCTCCTCTTTCTCTTTTCCCTGCGCATTCTTTTCTTAACCCACTTCCAACGCATCTTATTCTTCTTCTTCCATTTCCTTGGCTTGCTTTTCATTCAACATTCACATCCTATAATTCTATTCTACCTCATTTAAACTTTTTTTACAATACATGCTCCGACCGGGAGCTTCAGCAAACTTTAACAAAGTTTGCATCAAATGTGACCACATTCAGCTTTGCTGAAGTGCTCAGGTTTTTTTACAATCCATGCTCCGACCGGGATTTGAACCCGGGTCGCAGGCTAACTTCAGTTCGCTTGCTTCTGTTTCCAAAAGCAAATCACTTTGAAAGGCCTGCATCCTTGACCGAACTAGAAGATCGGAGCGCTGGTTAATGTTAGTCTTTTCAATAATGCTTTTTTTTATTTTGTTCTTTTTAAGCGTTTCTTGCTGTTATCTTAAAAAAATATACAGCACTTAAAAGATAATGTATTTAAATATAAGTAAGCATAAAAATTATACACTCAAAGCTTTTTAAACATTTAGTTTCAGAAAAATTAAAAGCAGTTGAGAAAATTTCATCTTACGTTTACTCGGAGGTTTTTTGAAATGGTTATTTTTCCAGAGACAAAAGAAAGAAGATTGAAGAAAAAAATATGCAGAAAATGCAAGGCAACAAATGCATGGAATGCAACTAAATGCAGAAAATGCGGTTCAGATCAATTAAGGCCTAAAAAAGGAGAAAAGAAAAGCAAATAAGTAATTATTTGCTTCTGCATGCTTCTTTTTTTAACTTGTTTGTTTTTAAAAAAATTTAATCTTTCTTAATCCTTCTTTTCAGTTATTTGACAAGTTCAAGGAAAATTTTAGTCCATCTTTCCACTATCTCAGGAGGGTATCCTCTTTGTATTAACTCTTCTCTGTAAGCTTCTAAAGGCATCATATGCTCTAAAATAGCGCTTGCTGTAATGTCAAGGATTTCAGTTTCTGCTTTTTTTTGTTCTGCTGAGAGTTTAGAACCCATTATCTGAAAGTAAATTTCATTCAATCCTTTTCTAACTTTCTGCACAAAAGCATAAGGTAGTTTAGGGTGAATTTTTAATTTACTAACTAAACCCTCTTCTTCTTTAACTTCTTTTTCTGCTGTTTTTTTAGTTACTTTTTCTTTTACTTTAGCTTTGCCTCTTGCATTTAATTCTCTTGCTTTTTTTACTTGCTCTGTAAAACTTAGTTTAGGTTTTAATTTATTAACTGCTCCTCCTATTCTTTTTTTCCATACTTTTGCAGTATGCATTTTTTCATATACCTCTCCCACTCCAGCTTTTCTAGCTATTTTTCCTTTAATTTTATGCTCAATCATGCTTTTTATTCCCATTACTTTTTATTATGCATGCAAAGCATTAAAAACTTATTTTAATCAAATAATTCATTAATGAGTCAAGAAATTAAAAAAACAGATAATATAATGCAAGTGATAAACAAACACCCTGAAACTTACCACGTTTTCATCTTATACGGCATTCATTGCCTTGGCTGCGCTTTCTCTAATTTTGAAACAATTGAACAAGGAGCGCAAGCCCACGGCATAGACGCCGATGAACTAGTAAAAGCATTAAACGACAAACTGAAAGAAAAACAAGAAGAAAAAGAAGATGAAGCTACTGAAATTTAAATTTTTTCAATTTTTGCTCCTTCTTTAGTGTCAACTACCCTAAAACCAAGTTCTTTAATCTTATCCCTTAGCTCATCTGCCTTGCTCCAATTCTTCTCCTTCCTCGCTTGCTCCCTTTCTTCAACTAACTTTTTCACTTCTTCTGGTATGCTTGATTCTTCTTCTTTGATTTCACTTAGTCTTAATCCAAGAACTTTATCAAAATCAAGCAAGGTGGAATATTTTTCAATATTGCTTATCTCTTCGTCTTTTAACATTTGCCACATTACTGCCAATGCTTCTGAAGTGTTCAAGTCGCTGTTTATTGCTTCTAAAAATTTCTGTTTATACTTGCTATTTGGTTGTGTTTTTTCTTCTGTTTTGATTTCAAGCACTTTTCTTTCAAGTTTTTTCATGGTTTTTTTGGCGTTATCTAATGCTTCCCATGTAAAAGTTAATTGTTTGCGATAATGAGCAGTTAACAATAGGTATCTATAATCCATTGGAGAATAACCCTTATCAATTAATTTTTGTAAAGTTATAATATCTCCTTTGCTTTTGGACATCTTCTCATCTTTCATTATTAAAAATTCATTATGCATCCAGTAATTTACAGGTTCTTTGCCGTATGCTGCTTCAGCTTGTGCAATTTCATTTGTATGGTGCACTGGAATATGATCCACTCCTCCTGTGTGTATATCAAAAGGTATCCCTAAGTATTTAGTGCTCATTTCAGAACATTCAATATGCCACCCTGGAAAACCAATACCCCAAGGACTCTCCCATTCCATGTCTCTTTTCTTGTCTTTAGGTGAAAACTTCCATAAGGCAAAATCAGTGGGATTCTTCTTACCTTCCACCATTTCTACTCTTGCACCTGCCTTTAAATTTTCAATGTCCAAACGAGCTAATTTTCCATAATCAGGAAGCTTTGAAGTATCAAAATAAACTCCATCTTCAATAATGTAAGCAAAACCATTTTGTTCAATTTTTTGAATTAATTTTATTTGATCCTCTATCTCTTCTGTTGCTCTTGGAGTAATATCTGGGCGTATAATGTTCAGTTTTGCCGTATCTTCAAAAAAAGCTTTTTCATAAAAGCGAGCAATTTCCCAAGCTGTTTTCCTTTCCTTCTCCTTAGCTTTTTCAAGCTTGTCTTCACCCACGTCGTTGTCACTTGTCAAGTGTCCCACGTCAGTGATGTTCATCACGTGCTTGACTTTAAAATTGTTATACTCTAATGTTCTTTTCAGCACATCTGCAAAAACATAAGCTCTTAAATTTCCAATATGCGCGTAATAATAAACAGTAGGGCCACAGGAGTATATCCCAACCCATTCTTCATGAATAGGCTTGAACTCTTCCACTTTCCTGCTCATTGTATTAAAGAATTTAATCATTTCAAAAAAACCTTCTTCTTCTATTTTTTTAAGAGGAGGGCCCGAGACTTTCTCGCCGCCTAGCTGACATATCCGCTGAAAGAGGACAGTTGGCCTTTACGGCCAACCAGCCCGCCAGCCGGATACGGCTGTTCGAACTCGGATCTTCCGGTTACTGTTCCAAAACAATTTTATTCAAACTGCTTGGCAACTGCAGCCGGATGCATAGCCATTACAGCCCCCGCCGCTTGAAATAATTCAAGCGGAAAGGGACTCTGCCAACCCTCCAATGTATTTAATTATTTAATCAGCATCTTATAAAAACATTTCAGAAAAAAGGATTAATTAATCCTTCAGCTGAAAAGTTGTTCAAATCAATTAAAACAAGCTTCTTCTCAAACCTTTTTCCAAGCAAAAGTTTGATAGCAAACTCTGCTTCAAAACCAGCCACAATGCCAGCTGCCTGCGGAGAAACCCCAAACTTCTTCTTAGTAACTGACTTCTTAATTAACTTGTCAAACTCGTATTTTTTTCCAAAACAAGAAGCCATGCCAACACTTTTCTCAGCGCTTCCAAAAACCCAAGGTATTTTCAGTTTTTTGCATGCTTTGTTAATTGCAAACCTTGCTTTCAAGTTGTCAGTTCCGTCAACAACCAAATCGCATTTACTTAAAAGCTTTTCTGCATTATCTTCAGTTAGTTCTTTCTTCAGCACTTCTAGTTTTGCTTTTGAATTAATTTGCTTCAACTTGTTTTTTAAAGCAATTGCCTTGAATTTGCCCACGTCTTTTTCGAAGTAAATTTGAGAATCCAAGTTGCTTTTTTCAATTTTGTCAAAGTCAATCAAGATAAAATCAATGCCCCACCTGGCTAAAAGCTCAGCTGTTCTGGAGCCAAGAGAACCGCAGCCGACTATGCCAACCTTTTTTCCCTTCAATTTCTTGTAATTTTTTTCAACTAACTTGATTCTGTCAAAACGAGCCATGTTTAATCACTTTTTTTAAACCCTGCATTATTTTTAATCTTGCTTTTCTTGTTATTAACTGGTTGGAATGAGGGCATTTATTGGAATGAGAGTTAAGCCGAACGAGCAGTTAAGAAAAGCTCTTAGCTTCCTTTCAAAACAAGAGGGTGTTAAGGCAGTTGAAGATGAAAATTTGCACATTAACTTGAAGTTTTTAGGTGAAATTGATAAAAACCAAGCTGAGTTAATAAAAAAAGTTTTAGAAAAAATAAGAGTACCTCCTTTTGAAGTTAAAGTAAAGGGGATTGGTTTTTTTCCAAGTGAGGAGTTTATCAAAGTTGTTTTTGCAGAAGCAGAAGCAAGTGAATTAATTGAATTGAATTCTTTTATTGAAAAAGAGTTATACTCAAAGGGTTTTATGAAAGAAAACAGGGATTATGTTCCTCATATTACTCTTGCGAGAGTAAAGAGGAGATTAAGCGAAGAAGTTGTCGGTGAATTGAAGAAAATTGGAAGAGGGATTGATTTTTCTTTTGAAGCAAGCGAAGTTGAATTGATTGAAAGTGTCTTGACTAAAGAAAAGCCTTTTTATGAAACAATTTTCAAAAAACAATTAAAGTAAATGAAGAAGGATGCATCATGAAGGGTTTGTTGTTGCTGAGCGGTGGAATTGATTCTCCTGTTGCTGGTTATTTGATGAAAAAGAAAGGAGTGGATTTGGAGGCTGTTTATTTTGATACTTTTTCAATTGAAGGTTCGAAGGGAATTGAAAGAGTTAAGAAGCACGCTAAGAAGCTTGGCGTGAAGCTGCATGTAATTCCTTATGGAGAGGTTTTGAAGGCTTATTTTGACTCTGCTGATAGAAAGTTTCAATGCGTTTTTTGCAAGAGGACAATGCTTAGGTTTGCTGAAAAAATAGCTGGGAAGATTGGAGCTGATTTTCTTGTAAATGGAGACAACTTGGGGCAGGTTGCTTCGCAAACTTTGCAGAACCTTGTCACTGTAAGCGAGGCAGTGAAGATTCCTATTGTGCGTCCTTTGATTGGCTTTGACAAGCAGGAGATTATTAAGATTGCCAGGGAAATTGGAACTTATGAAATTTCAACTAGCGAGAGAGCCTGCTGCAATTTCGTGCCTAGGAAACCGAGCACTTTTTGTTCAGTTGAAAAAATTAAAAGCGAAGAGGAAAAACTTAATATTACCCAACTCCTTGATAAATATTTGGAAAAAGAAGAAGTGATTTGAATGTTTTACTGTCCTAAATGCGGAAAAAAGTATAAAGTGTTCCAGTACAAGTGTGAATGCGGAAGCATTTTGTTAACTGATTTTGAAGACAAGAAGTGGGCTCCTCAGGGTTTTGGAGTGTGGAGGTACCAATCAATGATTCCAGTGCAGGAATCAGTTACTTTAGGCGAAGGAGGAACTCCCTTGATTAAAAGAAGAGATACAAACGATGAGGTTTACTTGAAGCTAGAAGGAAGCAATCCAACTGGAAGCTTCAAAGATAGGGGAAGCACTGTCGTGATTTCAAACGCGTTTAACAGGAGGTTGAACGAAGTTGCTGTTGCTTCGACTGGGAACATGGGTGCTTCAGTAGCTGCTTACTCTTCTTACGGTAACTTGAAAGCGCATATTTTTTTGCCAACCAGTGTAACTGAAGAAAAAATTGCTCAGATAATTGCTTACGGCGCAGAGTTGCATAGGGTTAATGGCAGTTTTTTAGATGCTATTAATGAAAGTGAGAAATTGATTGAGGAAAAAAATGTTTATTGGGCTGCAAGCGGCTACAATCCTTACTTCTTGGAGGGTTTGAAGACAATTGGCTTTGAATTATATGAATCATTAAAAGTTCCTGATAAGATAATAGTGCCTGTTGGAAGCGGAGGAGTATTAACTGCTATTTACAAAGCGTTCAAAGAATTGAAACAGCTGAAAATAATTGACAAGTTGCCTGAGATGATTGGAGTGCAAGCAAGGGCATGTGCGCCTATTGCAGATGCATGGAAGACAGGGGGCGAAATCAAGCCAGTTCAAAAAGCAAGTACTATTGCTTCTGCGATTATGGTTAAGGTGCCGATGAACGGCGAAACAGCAATTGCCAGTGTTGAAGAGTCCAAAGGAGAGTTTGTTAAAGTTGATGACTTGGAAATGATTCGCGCAATTAAAGAACTTGGGAAGGAAGGAGTGTTTGCTGAGCCAGCTGCAGCTGCGCCATTAGCTGCTTTGAAAAAAATAAGCTATGAAAAAGATGATAAAGTCGCGTTGATTATAACTGGAAACGGTTTAAAAGATGCTGAAGCAGTTATTAAAAAATAAGTGAGTTAAAAATAATGATGATTACTTTAGTCAATTTAAGAAAAGAATTAAAAAAATGAAAAAGAGGTGGTTTGATTTTTATGGGTTTTAAAAAAATGCTTTTCTTGTTTTTGATTTTTTCAAGCGTCTTGTTTGCGCAAACTAACATGGTTGTTTTTTACGGGCAAGGATGTCCTCATTGCGCTGCTCTTGAAGCATGGTTAAATGAATATCAGCCGCAGCATCCTGATTTAGCTATCACTTACTATGAAGTTTATCACAATCATTCAAATAGTGAACTTGCGCAGAAGTACTCCTCTGCTTATGGAAAAGAGTTTAAAGGAGTGCCTACAGTGTTCATAAATGACAAAATGCTTGTGGGTTATAATTCAGAAATACAGCAGAGGATAATGCAAGAAGTTAGTTACTGCGAGTCTCATGAATGCATTAATCCAATTGAAAAAGCACAACAAGGAACTGATGTTACTTCTCCTTTGACTATTGCAATGGTTTTAAGTGCAGCTGCAGTTGATGCAATCAACCCCTGTGCTTTTGCAGTTTTGATAATGCTTCTAAGCACGATTTCATCAGCTTCAACTAAGAAAAAAGCCTTGTACAGCGGGCTTGCGTTTGCGTCAGCTGTTTATGTTTCTTATTTTGCCATGGGTTTTGGCTTGTTCAAAGTGATCCAATTAAGCTCTCTTACTCATATTGTTTACAAAGTAATAGGGGGGCTTGCTCTTTTATTAGGTGCTCTTAATTTGAAGGATTACTTTGCCTACGGAGCAGCTGGTTTTGTAATTGAAGTTCCGCGTTCATGGCGTCCTACGATGAAAAAATTCATAAGAAGCGTCACAAGCGTCAAAGGAAGTTTCTTAATTGGCTTTATAATCAGCTTGTTCCTGTTACCGTGCACAAGCGGTCCCTACATTGTTATTCTTGGAATGCTTGCAAACAAGGCGACTATGGCAACAGCTATTCCTCTTTTGTTGTTGTACAACCTTGTTTTTATCTTTCCAATGATTTTAATCAGCTTGCTTGTTTACTTCGGCTTGTCTTCAACTGAAAAAGCTGAAAAAATAAGAAAAGAGAAGATAAGACTGCTTCACCTAATAGCTGGCTTGATTATGATTGCAATGGGTTTGCTTGTAATAACAAGCGGCTGAAACTCCTTTTTTTTATTCTTCTTCTATTTCTACTATTAGCTTGGCTTTTTTATTCATTCCAACTTCAGGGACTATTGATTCCATCATGTCGCCAAATTTGTTTTCCTTGTCTCTGAAGCCAATGTGTTCATACTTCTTGTTTCCAAGCTCTTCAATAATGTGGTAAAATTCGCCTTCAATTACAATCTGTTTTTTCATATTCTCTAATTTAATGAATAAGTAGTATAAAAAAGAAGTAGGGGAGGGAGGTTAAGAAAAATTGAAGTTTTTTGTTAGTAGAATATGTGTTCGAATTTTTTTTCAATTTTTCTTTTTGTAAAGCTGCTTAATCCGAATAATCCAAAGCCTCCTAGAGTAAGGATTATGAAAACTAGCTTTACTATCTGCGTGTCAACTGTGTTTGGCAATTGAATAAATTCAATCATTAAGTAGAGGAACAGCGACACTATCATAAGCAACAAGTAAGTTATTTCATTGCTTATTTCTTTCAAGTACTCGACTAACAAGTACTCGTAAGCTTCAACTTCTTTTATTTCAGAAGCTAAGCTATTCTTTTTGCTTTTCACAGCAGTTTTCTTTGACTTTGCTTTTCTTATTGGCAATTAAACACCTCAACTAATTTTTTTCAGTTACTTTTAAAGTAACTAATAAAGGGTTTAAAAAGTTAAGGGTTTTAGCCGAATAAGTCAGCTAGTCCACCTGCTGCTTCTTCTTCTGATTTCTTTTCTTCCTCAGCTGGCTTTTCTTCTTTCTTTTCTTCACCGCTTGCTGCTGGTGCTGCTGCGGCTGCTGGTGCTGCTACTGCAACTGCTGCTTTTGTTGCTTCTTCGATGTTTACTCCTTCTAATGAAGCTACTAAAGCTTTTACTTTTGCTTCGTCTGCTTTTTCTCCAGTTGCTTCTATTACTTTTTTCACAGCATCTTCTGTTATCTCTTTTCCTGCTGAGTGAAGTAACAAAGCTGCATAGACATACTCCATTTTCTTAACCTCCGTTTAGTTAGCATAACCCTTGCTTTGCAAGGTTGTTTTTAACGCATTCATTTTGTTGAATGCTTTTGCGAGTATTAATTCGCTGGTTTCTTTTGTCATTATATCAGCGTTCACTGCAAGGTTTCTTGCTTCTGTGAATGCTTTTTGTAGCATTAATTCAATTGTTTGTTTTGTTGGGTATCCTGCGTTTACTGCTAAGTTGACTGCTGACATGTAAGCATTTTGTAAGTTTTGCATGAATTCTTCTTCGTTTATGTCAAGCACGTCAGGAGTGTATACTACTCCTTCTTCGTAAACTGCTTTTAATGTGATTCCAATTTCCATTGGCTTGATTCCTAATTTTGACAATGCTGCTGCGACTTGTTCTGTTACTTTTTCTCCTTTTTTTGTAAGTATTGAGTCTTTGATTACTGCTATTTTTCCTTTGTCTATTTTACAGTTGACTCCAGCCATTTTCAATTCAGACAAAGCTGGTCCTACTGGCAAGTCTGTTTCTCCAGCTGGAACAACCAAGTCTTTTTCAGCTATTTGCCCTGGTTTTGCAAATGCTTTGCTTCTGTTGTTTTTCAGGAACTTGTATAACTTGAATGGGTTTTCTTTTGTGAATATTAATCCTACTGGTCCTTTTACGTAGTCCAGTAATTTTTTCTTTTTTTCATCTTTTACTTTTTCAAGCGCTCTTCTAATGTACATGCTTCTTGTTACTTTTACTTCAGCTGTGCCTCTGAGCTTTTTCTTTATTGCTTGGAATTGAGATGATGGAAGTTTTTCCAAGTCAATGATTCCAATTATATCATTATCGTTGAGAATTTTTTCCAATTTTTCTACTTCTTTTTTCTTCGCTTCTGGCACGTAATTCTTGTCATGCATAAACATTCACTTTTTTTTATTTTAATTCATCTACTTTGATGCTTTTTCCCATTGTTGTTTTGACGTAAACTGATTTTATGTTTCCTTCCCTGTTAGGCAGCTTGTTTTTAATTGCTTCCAATACGCTTGAAGCATTGGCGTGTAAGTCATCTACGCTCATTTCTTCTGTTCCAATAACAGATTGTACTGTTGGAAGGAACTTTCCTTTCATTTTAATTAAAACGTTTTTTTGCATTGATTCAAGCATAGCACCTAGCTTTGCTGTTGGTGGAACTGGCCTCGGCATTTTTCCTTTTGGACCTAGTATTTGTCCGAGAACTTTACCTACTTCTGCCATTAAGTCTGTTTGCGCTATGAAGAAATCGTATTTTTTTGCTATTCTTTTTGCTTCTTTTTTGTTTTTAGCAAGTGTTGCTAGTTCCTCTTTTGTTATTACTTTGTCAGCGTATTTCTTTGCTTCTACCATCAGCTCGTCGCCGACTATTGCAGCTACTTTTATCTTTTTGCCTCTTCCTTTTGGAAGAACAGCTGTCACATTGATTCTGTTTTCTGGCTTTTTAAAGTCGACTTTTTTGAAATTAACGATTAGCTCTAGTGATTGTATGAAGTTTCTTTTCTTTGAATCTGATTTTGCTTTTTCAATTGCTTGTTTTAAATTCATTTTGCATCAATTTGTTTAAAGCAGTTTTTGAACAACTAACTTTTTTTGGCTTGTTTTTTTATTGCTGATTTTTTTAGAATTTCCCTTCTAATTCAAAATTGAATTAGTTGTTGCGGGAGCATTAATTATTTTCACTACTATTGTTTATAAAGCTTTGCCTTTGTTTCAGGCAAAGCTGTGGTGGTTTTTATTTTTTCTTTTTTCCTTTTCCTTTGCCTTTTGTTTCTTCTTCTTTTTTCTCGACAACGGCGTATTTTTTTCTCATTTCAGCCAGTTCTTCTGGCGTAGGCATTTTTAATGATTCTTTTCCATTGATTTTGTTGTCATACTTGCCTTCATCAACTTCTTTGATGACTTCTTGTGGGGATTTTTCGTTGACTAGCACGCCCATTGGCACGCAGGCTCCTATAACTTCTTTTACAGCTGCTTTGTCTGTCTTGGCTAGGAGAGCGTCTTTTTTTGACCTTGCTATTTTTATTATCTGGTCTATTGTTATGTTTCCTACTTTTTGTTCAGCTGCTTTTCCGCTTCCTTTTTGTATTCCTAGTTCTTTTTTTATTAGGGAAGCGACTGATGGAGTGCCTACTTCTATTGTGTATGTTTTGTCTGAAGTGTTGACTATTACTTTTACTGGAACTGTTATTCCTGCGAATGCTTTTGTTTTTTCGTTGATTTCAGCAACTACTTTTCCAGCGTTTATTCCAAGTGGCCCTAGTGCTGGTCCGAGTGGTGGTCCTGCTGTTGCTTTTCCTCCTTCTACTAATGCGCTTATTGTTTGTTCGCTCATTTTCAATTACCTCTCTGTTTTTTTCATTCTTTTTTGACGTCTGTCACGTCTGTCACTACTCTTATGTTTGAAGCGTTTACTGTTATTGGTATTGGCACTGCTGCTTCTATTATTTCGACTGTTATCTTGTCTTTGTTTTCGTCTACTCTTATTACTTTTGCTTTTTCTCCTTTGAATGCACCTGATGTTATTTCTACGACCATTCCTCTTTCTATTTCTGCTGTCATTGGCTTTGATTCTAGGAAGTGTTTTACTTCTTCTATTTTTATTGCTCCTTTAACTATGCCTCTTATATGTGGAACTTTGTATATTAGTTTTCTGACTTCTGTTTCTTCATCAGCTTCTACTAAGATGTATCCTCTTAGGTTGTCAAGTATTGATATGCTGTATATTTGGTTATTTTCTTGTTTTTGCTTGTGTAGCAATAGGTCTGATATTATTTTTTCTTGCCCAATTGTTGTTTTTACACCATATAACATTTTTTAAAACCTCTTTAATTCCTTGTTTTTTATAATAAGTATTTTAATGATTCTATTACGTAGCCAACTAGGCCTATTATTATCATTCCAAGTGCTGTTATTTTTGCAACGTCCCAGAATTCTTTTTTCTCTGGCTTTGTTGTAAGTCTTAATACTCTTATTACTTTTTGCATGTACTGCTTTGCGTTGAATTTGATTTTCATTTTTTCACATTCCCTCACAGGTAAAATGAAAAGTTTGAGCGACGCAGTCGCGATTGATTTTCATTTCAAAGAATACTTTTTTGTTAATGCTTTTAAAATTAAGCATTAATTGAATTATTTGTCAATAAACCAATATAAAAAGGCATATGTTTCAATGCCTTTTGGTTTTAAAACAGGTTTAAATGTAGTCTATTTCAAGCTCGTCTGCAGCTGATTTCATTTCACCTTTGTCCATGTCAAGGTAAGGGATTCTTCCACCTGCAACGAGCACCATTGCATTGATGCTGTTTTTTGGAAGAGAGTCATCGATCATTGCTCCCCAAATAATGTGGGCATTGTCGCTGATTTTAGCTGCAACTGCTTCACAAATTATTTCAGCTTCTCTTAGGGTCATGTCGCTTCCGCCGACAACATTAATTAATGCTTTGTTTGCTTCGCTTATGTCAACGTCTAATAGTGGAGAGTTTAATGCTTCTTCTACTGCTTCCATTGCCCTTGACTCGCTTGAACTTGTATTGCTTGACTCGCCAAGTCCAATCATTGCAGAGCCACCTTCGCTTAAAATTGTTTTTACATCAGCAAAGTCAAGGTTCACTAAACCTGGCTTTGTGATTAATTCAGTGATTCCTTTCACTGCGTTTGTAAGCACTTCGTCAGCTACTTTGAAAGCAGCGTTTAAAGGCAGTTCAGGTACGATTTCAAGCAGCTTGTCATTTGGTATTACTATTACTGTATCGCATTCTTTTTTTAATTTTCTTAGTCCTGTTAATGCGTTTTGCATTCTTCTTTTTCCTTCAACTGAGAATGGCAGCGTGACTATTCCAACGCTTAAAGCGCCGATGTCTCTTGCAACTTGCGCAACTATTGGAGCTGAGCCTGTTCCTGTTCCACCACCCATACCGCATGTTACGAAAACCAAGTCGCTGTCTGTGAGAACTGCTGACAAGTCTTTCAAGCTTTCTTTGGCAGCTGCTTCACCTACTTCTGGATTGCTTCCTGCTCCTAATCCGTTTGTTATTTGCTTTCCTATCAAAACTTTTTTGTCAGCTGGTGTTATCAGTAAGTGTTGAACGTCAGTGTTAATTGCAATTAATTCTGCTCCGTGAATTCCAACTTCTTTCATTCTTTTCATTGTGTTGTTTCCTGATCCTCCTGCTCCAACTACTCTTACTTTTGCCATTGATTGTTCCAAAGCAGCTTTTAATTCCTCGTCAGTCATTCCTCCGATACTGCTTTGCTTTATTTCAACAGTTTTTTTCCTGACTGTTTTATGAGCATCGTCATCTGCAATAATCAGATTTTTACCTGTTCCTGTGAAGCCATGTTTGCTTTCACTTATCGCGTTTTTAATCAAGCTTTTCATATTGGAATTCACCTACTTTTCAACTTTTATTAACTTAAAATAGAATTATTGGCATTAATTTTTATGAATACGCATCTATAAATACATTATTATTCACAAACTGCTTCAATTGATTGTGAAATGCTGGCGTGGCAGAGTCCCCAGCCCAAACAAATCAACTGTTTAGGGCTTCGGCTGCAATGGTTAATGCGGCGGTCTCGAAAACCGCTGTCCATTGGACTCGCAGGTTCAAAAAGAGGGGGCTGCGCCCCTTCTATCCCTGCAGGCGATGTGCGCTTCGCTTAATCGCCTTTTAACGGGTTAGCGCAACTCTTCATGAAAATCCTGCCGCCAGCGCTTACTTCTTTTTAAAAATAATTTTATAATTCGTAATTCCAGAAGCCAAGTTTTCCCTTTACCTTAATCGGCTTTATTTTCTGCGCGTTTTTTAAAACAAAGCCGTATTGCGAGGGGCGTTTTGAACCAGGCGAAAGCCATTTATTAGACAAATGCTTTTTCTTGTCTTTCAAGAACTCCTCTTCATTTTCGTATTTTTTAACGTCAACTAATTCTGCTTTTCCAATTATTACGCCAGTTGGAAGCTTGTCATGTTTTCCGCTTGCGTGGATGAAAAACTCTCCCCTGAAGTTAGTGTTCCAAGTCCTAAGTTCAATCTTCTTTTTACCGCTTACAATCCACTCAACATAAGGCTGCCTGATTGACAAAACTTTAACTCTCATTTCATTACCTTATTTGAATAACAGCCATAAGTAAATCAAGTATAAAGTTATTGAAACCATGGCTGTTTTTTTCCTAATACTTCCTCTTATTGCAATTAATGCAATTAATACAGATGAAATCATTAAGAAAAAGAAGCTGTAAAAATGGCTTGCAAAATCAACTTGCATTGGAGTTATTAAGCTGGTTACTCCTGCAACAATTAATATGTTGAATATGTTGCTTCCTATTAAATTACCTACTCCTATTTTCAGCTTCTTTTTTCTCAAAGCAACAACTGCTGTTGCTGTTTCAGGCAATCCTGTTCCAGCTCCTATTAAACCAGCTGATATTGCCCACTCACTTATATGAAGCAGTTTAGCAAGTTCAATTGCATTTGTTACTGTTAACTCTGCGCCTAAATAAATTAAGATAATGCTCACTGCAAGAGCTAAGTAAGTTTTCCAAGTAACACCATCTCTTTTTCTTGTTTTGACTTTCTCCCCAGTGTCGTATAAGTAATAAATATAAATTAAATAAGAGCTGATAAACAGCACGCCAACACCAACTGAAATTGTTCCATTAAAAGCAACAGCAGTAAGCCAAATTGCAGTTAACAACAACCAGACAATATCCCTTTGTAGAATGTTAATTGTCTTGAAATGATAAGTAGTGACAAAACCAATCAAAGCAGTTAAAACCAGTAAGTTATAAATGTTGCTTCCAATTACATTAGCAATTGAAATTACAGGCTCTCCTTGCAAAGCTGAAATTGTTCCGATTGCAAATTCAGGTAAAGAAGTTCCAAAACTAATTAAAGTCAAGCCAATAACTAACTCGCTTATGCCAAAATGCCTTGCTATCTTTATTGAAGAATCAATTAACTTCTCAGCTCCTTTTAAAAGAAACAAGAGCCCTATTATGAACAAAAAAATAACTTGAATTACCATTGATTTATTTTTAAATATTGCAGTGTATATAAATTGAATTGAAAAAGCCTCAGTAGCACAGTCTATTGTTGAAAAAAAATTCAAGGTAGGTGAAGTGGCAGTGCGCCTGTCTCGTAAACAGGAGGTCGCCGGTTCAAACCCGGCCTGAGGCTTTTATTAAAAATGAGCAAGTTAACAAAGGGGGATCAGGAGGACCCTGGAACTGAGGGGGGAATGTGTCCCCCCGCGGTTCGGTTCAAACCCGGCCTGAGGCTTTTTAATTTTTTTCAAAAAAACAAAGCCAATTGCAAAAATAAATTAAATTATTAGAAGGCGTAAAGCCGTCTTTTAAAATTTGAAATTGGTTTTTAGAAATAGTGTTTTAAATGTCGTAGCTTCCTACTGTTTTCCTACCCAAGGGCCGTCTGAAGTTTACGCGAGCAAAGGCTCTTGTAAACCGATTGGATTGACAGAGGACATAAAGTCCTCTTTCTTTTAAAAAAAGTCAAAGCTTGGTTTTTAAATGTCGTATCCTCTTACTGTTTTTCTGCCGTTTGCTTTTGCTCTTGCAGCTGCTTCTTTTAAATGATGAGCAACATGCTTGCTTAAAGCTTCTGCAAAGTCACCTGCAACATTAACACCCTGCTTTTTCAATTCTTCTTTAATTTTGCTTTGTACAACTAACATTTCAGTCATTTTAAAACAACCTCCGATTTTTTATTTTAATTTTTTTTAACAAAAAATTGTTAATCAAAATAAAAACAAGAACCTTATAAATACCTTTTCATTAACAGGTTATTCTTGATTCAAACAAAAACATTTAAATTTAGGCAAAAATAAAAAAAAATTTAATGGCATTACGAAAAAAAATTCCACCGAATAAACCACTCCCCTCTGATTATGAAGAAAGATTAAAGGGGTATAAAAGGAGATATAAAAGATACATTGAAAGGATAAAAAAAAGGTCATTTAGATTACCTAAACGCCTAAGAGTAGGGGAAAAAAGGTATTATGTCAAGTATTACACAGATGCAGGAAAACTTGTAACAGAATATGTTAATGAAATACCAGAAAACCTGTTTGAAAAATACGGCGCAGTTAAAGAAGTAGGCATGATACCAGGGTTAAAAGAAGAGAAAAGTTTAGTTAATGCAGAAAAAGCAGTTAAAACAGCAGTCAAATCAAGAAAAATTGACTCCTTTCCTGAAAATAGAGTAATAGGACATGTAAGAGTAAAGTTAACAAAGAAAGGAAAAGAGGCACACTTAAAAGAACATCTTTATTTCTTAACAATTAAAGAATTAAAAGAATTGCATGAAAATGGGTTAATAAAAGATGCAGAAATTCTTAAGAAATAAAACTAATTGAAAACTTAAAAACCTCCTATTTTTTTTTAAACAACTGAAAGCAAGTTAACCCACATTAAATGGCTTAAAATGGCAAGGAATAAAATCCACTTAGAGTACTTGATTAACTTGTAATTGCTTCCATTTGCTTTTCTCCAGTATAAAATAAAAGCAAATAATGAAAAAGCAATTGGTACAAGCAAGGCAGTGAAAGAACCGAATCCAATTTCAAAAGTTAATTTAGGGAGCAGGGAAATCAGCAGAATCAAAGCAGGGATGAATTCAAAAAACAACACAGCTAACCCAAGCTCTTCAATTCCACTAATGTACTTTTTTGAAATTTCCCTAGGCCTCTTTTTCAAAGCCAATCCAAGCAAAACGCTTAAAATTCCAAAAGCAAGGAAAGGAAAAGTAGGCCAAAGTTTTCCAGAATAAGGGCTGATAACTAAGCCAATGTAAATAAACATCCAAATGAAGACAAAAATAATTCCAAATTCAATTAAGTTCTTTCCAGTTGAAGAATACTCCCTGAACTCCATATTATCCTCAAATGAATTAAAAGAATAAAAACTTAATGGTTGAAAAAATTGCTAATAAAAGAGCTTCACAATCACGCTTTTTTTATTCTTATGACTTTTTCAAATTTTTCACGAATTCTCCTGCTTACCTTAAACTTCCTTGCTTCTTTTT
>CAZXTN010000001.1:200035-239374 GCA_964643685.1 Microcaldota archaeon | reverse complement strand
TTTCGAACCCACGACACCTGGATTAAAAGTCCAGTGCTCTAGCCATTTCAGAAGCTCATCCCATCTTGATTTGAGAAGGAGCTCTGACTGAGCTACGGGCCCATTTTTTTATTTTTTTTGTTTTGTTTTTGTTTTTTGTGTGTTTTTGTTGTGAGCATTATTTATTTTAAACTTTTAATTTATAAACCTTATTGTATGAGTGTTTTTGTGTTGAGGTTGGGGCATAGGAAGTTTCGTGATAAGAGGGTTAGTACTCATTGTGGTTTGGTTGCTCGTGCTTTTGGTGCTGATAAGATTTTTTATTCAGGTGAGAAGGATGATAAGTTGCTTGAGAGTATTAAGAAGGTTAGTATGAGGTGGGGTGGGGGTTTTGAAGTTGAGTATGTTAGGAATTGGAGGAAGTTGATTAAGGAGTTTAGGGGTGTGAGGGTTCATTTGACTATGTATGGTTTGGAGTTGGATGAAGCGGTTTCTGAAGTTAGAGAAAAGGCTGTGGGTAAGGATGTGTTGGTTGTTATTGGTGGTGAAAAGGTTCCTGGTGAAGTGTATGGTTTGGTTGATTTTAATTTAAGTGTTGGCAATCAGCCGCATAGTGAAATTGCTGCTCTTGCTTTGTTTTTGGATAGGTTGTTTGAAGGCCGTGAGTTTAAGAAAGTATTTGAAGGTGGGAGAATTAAGGTTAAGCCAAGTGCAAGAGGCAAGGTGATTATTAGAAAAGAAGAGAGGGAATGAAGAGGAGTAAAGGTATATAAATGTGAAAAAGCAAAAGGTTAATAAGATGGTTTCTGGTTTTGTGAATTTGAAGGACGAGCTTGTTAAGGATTTTATTGTATCAAGGTATAGTAATGAGGCTTATTCTATTTTGCTTGCTTTGGACAGAGAAGGGAAGACAGATGAGATGATTGCAAAAAAAGTTAAACTTAAGGTTAATGAAATAAGGGCTTATTTGAATCAATTGCATTATGATGGAATAATTTATTACACTAAAGAAAAAGCAAAAGACAGCAATTGGTATACTTACACTTGGTTTGTGAAAAAAGAGAGGATAAGCGAGTTGTTGAAAGAAAGATATGTTGAATTGCTTGAAGAGTTGAAGAAAAAACTTGAGTATGAGAATACTTATACTTTTTTCAAATGCAAGAAAGGGTGCAGTAAGCTTCCTTTTGAACTTGCTTTTGAATATGATTTCAAATGCCCTGAATGCGGAGGGGTTATGAAAAGTTATAACAACAGCAAGGATAAGAAAAAACTTGAAAAAGAGATAAAGCAGATAGAGGAATTTTTGAAAAAACAGGAAGAAGATGAAGTTAATTTTGAAAAAAGCAAGAAACAGAAAAGTTTGAAACAGGAAAAGAAAAAAACTGTGAAAAAAGAAGTTAAGAAAACAGCCAAGAAGAAAGCAGTTGAAAAGAAAAAGAAGACAGGGAGAGTTAAGTCAAAAAAAGCAGTAGCAGTGAAACAAAAAAGCAGGAAAAAGAAGCAGAAGGCGAGAAGCAAGCCAGTTAAAAAGAAGAAGACTGCAAAGAAGGGTTAGATTATTTCTCTTATTTTAGGTATTTTAATGCCCTGTGGTGTTATTTCAAGAGGATGTATTGAAGTGTCTTGAGCTGTGCCTATTAATTTTCTGACGCTTATTGTTCTGATTAATTCGCTTCCTTTTTGAATGATGTCAAGTTTTATGACTCCATCTAACACGAATTCTTCTAATCCGTAAGTGCTTAGCTTGTTTGAACCTGATGAAATTTCAGATAAGAAAAGAGCAGTTGCTCCTGTGTTTTTAATCATGTTTTTAAGTTCGATTATTCCTTTTCTTAGCTTGTATTCATCTTCAAAAAACTGCCCTATTATTGTAAGTGAGTCAATCACTACTTTTGTAGAGTTTGTTTTATCAATTGTGTCTTCTAAGTCAGAGACAAATGTTTCAAATTGGTACAATTCATTTTTAACTATGTTGAATTGCTTTTGCTTGATTTTTTCTTCAAGGTCCCAGTTGAATGATGAGAATTCTTCAAGTATTTCGTTTTTGTCTCTTTCAAAACTGTAGTAAAGGGAAGTTGCTTCGTTTCTGTAAAGGTATTCTCCTGCAAAAATTGTTGTTCCTGCTCCTGCTTGTCCTGTTAGTAGTATTGAGCTTCCTTTAGGCAGTCCTCCTTGTATCAAGTCATCGAATCCTTTGATGTGGGTTGGTACGCGTTCCATTGTTTAATTTAACACCTCTTTTAGTTTTTTGTGTCTGTTTTTTGTTTAAGTAGGAACAGGGTTAAAAAAGAGTATGTTTTAGTTTAAAGCTTGTTTGAAGTGGTAAAAAAAGAGTTTGTAAGAAACCCTGTGAAGGGCTTCTTAAAGGGGTTTTTTGTTTTTATTGTCTAACCTGCCAGTTTCGCATCTTGTAAAGCAAGAGCGAAA
Source organism: Microcaldota archaeon (assembly GCA_964643685.1). GTDB lineage: Archaea > B1Sed10-29 > B1Sed10-29 > B1Sed10-29 > JAJRYS01 > CAZXTN01. The sequence continues at coordinate 236,968 of CAZXTN010000001.1, read as the reverse complement.
CGAAGCTCGTTAGGGCTGTTATTCACAGTCTGCATAGATTGTTCCTGTGTCTGTGTGGCTTAGTCCATTTGCTTGATAGTTTACATTTACACTAAGTTTTGCTGAACCTGTTCCACCAGAACATACTGAAGAATTATATACTAAAGTAACAACTCCTCCTGGGCCTACTCTTTGTGGTGATGGTGTTTCTGAAGGAGTAGCAGATGTATTTCCTTCTTCATTGACTGTTATTGAACTAACATATAATGTTCTTCCTGCTACGTTGTGGAATTTTATTACTGAATTTGTTCCATTTATCTTCCATTGGTCTGGTACTAGCACGTCAAATCCTGATTGTCCTGTTGCGCTTGTTCCAAACAAACCGGTTTTCCATAGTACTATTCCTACTATTAGCACGACGAGGATTGCCCAGCCGTAAGTCATCAAGTACTCCATTGCTCCTTGTCCTTTTTTCATTTAATTTGTCACCTCTTTTTTTTAATTTTTTTTAGAATAATTTTTTTATGTTGTTTTGTTTGAAATCAAAAACACGGTAAAAAAGTGTTTTTGCTTAATTTTTAATAAACGAGCAAACCCTTTATAAATTTTACTAAAAGGTAATTATGTTAGATAAGAAGCTTGATAAGAAGTGCATTGAAAGGAAAAAGAAAGCAAGTGATATTAGTAAGAAGAATGGAATGCTTCTGACTCCTTCTGTTTCTTCACCATATCTTAGGACTCCTACGACTATTGCTCCGAATATAGCTGATATTGTCAGGTTTATTAAAGAGAACCATTTAAGCACGTTTAAGTCAACTGAGTTTCCTGTTGAAAGAGTTGGAAAACCACTCATTGATCCTATAGGTGCTTCTGAAGTGAATTGTCCTACGTTAATGTTTTGTTTTATGCTTACGCTGAAGCCAACGAAGTTTATTGAAACTGCGTAAAGCAAGGGGGAAGCTAGTAAAATTGCCATCATTAAAAAGACTACGTAAGCGCCTATGTTTGCTTGGATTTCTTCCTGCATTATTTCGCTCATTTTAATGTCGTCAGCTGTTTTTTCAAGCAAGCTGGCTAATTCTCCACCTGCATTCATTCCCTCCACAATTAAATCCACTGTTCTTTTCAGGACTTCTGAGTCAACTCTTTTTGAAAAATCAATGAGTGCTTCGTCAACTGGTTTTCCTGCTATTGTTTCTTCTCCTATGAACATTATTTCTTCGCTTAGCACTCCGAATTCAGGGCGAGCTGAGAGGAAAAGTGCTTTGTCAGGTGTTAGTCCTGCTTTTATGTTAGCTGAAATTAATTGAAGAGCGTCAGGCAGGTTTTTTTCAATTTCTTTTGTTCTTTGTTTGCTTGAGTAAATTAAGAAGAAGTAGAATCCTAGGAAAAACAACCCTGCTGAAGCTATGAAAATTGAAGGGTAGAAAATTAACAGGAGAGAAGGCATCATTGTTTCTATTACTAGGAGTGTTAAAGTTGCTAGGAGCAAGCTGAAGAACAGTGAGAATCCTGCCCATACTTCTGGGTTTATTTTAATGTTTGAGTATTGCTCGTATTTTGCTATTTTTTCAATAAATGATTTTGGAAGCGCTTTTGAAAAAGTTATGTAAAAACGTTCGTTAAGTTTCAAGTTGTATCACCTTTTTTTAGAACCTCACTGACGGCCTCTTGTTTTTAAGGAATTTGATGAAGAAGAATTGAAATGATGAAAAGAAGACTATGAATAAAGCAAACATTTCATTCGTAATTGTTATAGGTGCAAGTGAAGTTAGGATTAACAGCATTGCTATTCCCATTGTTGGAAAAATCACTGTGAACATCAAGTACATTAAAGCCCATGGAGATAATTCTTTTCCAAATCTCCTTAGCCTGACTTTTTCTTCTTCTGAAAATTGTTTTACAAGTGATTCTATAACTTGTGACAAGTCAGAGCCTGCTCTTAACGCGTTTGATATCTGCCACACGACCCTCCTTAAGTAAACTGAGGGTGTTCTCATTACCATGTTGCTGAGTGCTTCTGTTTGGGAAACTCCTCTGCTTATTTCTTTTGCTGTTTGTTTAAATTCTTCTGAAACAATGCCGTAGTCAGCTTGGCTCAGGGAAACCATTGCATTGTATAAAGGCACTCCTGAACGCACTTGAACAAGCAAGTGCCTTAAAGCAAATAATAAGTCGCGGTTTAGTTTTTTTGCTTTCAATTGAAGAAGGTTCTGTGGATAAAAAGAGAATTGCATGAATATGAAGAAAGCCATTATTGTTGAAGAAATAAATACAAGAAGAAGGAAATCAGTTGCTTTTGATTCAAAGATTAAGACAAGCACAATCATTAGAAATAGAAACATTTCAATGAAAGTTAAGAGGAAAGCGAGTGCTGCCATTGACATGTATTGTGTTGGCGTCGCGTTTATTTCAAGTTGAACAAGTTCAGAGTCCAAGGAAGGTTTTATTCTTGACAAGTTTCTTCCAATTGGCGTTAAGAATTTGCTGAATCTTTTTGCGTTTCTTAGGTTCATTGGAATGAACGGAGGATTGAATTGTTTTTTATGCATAATCTTCTCCTTTTTTAGCCATTGAAAGTATGTCTTCCTTGTTTTTGTAGTAAGTAGCAATAAGTTTACCTATTAAGTGAACATCGTTCATGTTTTTTTCAGTCATCCACCTGAGTATTTTTTGTTTTTCTTCAAGGTCTTCTTTCACTTCTCTTGAAGTCAAGCCTGTTAATGATTCAAGCTCTGCATTGAACCTTATTGGGTCTTTTTCTTTAACGATTTTGTCTTCTCTTGGCTTCCATTTGTAAAGAACCCTCATGTCTACACTTGATTTTCCTGATTTTTCACCAACAGGCACGACTTCCGCTACTTCAAGCGTTCTTCTTATTCCAAGCCTTCTGTGCCTGTATTGGACAAGCACGAGGTGAAGTGATTCCAGCAGTGATTCTGACACGTTGATAGGGGGTGTTGTCAGTCTTCTTCTGACTTGCTCTGCTCTGTCAGCGTGTAGTGTTGAGTAAACTGAGTGCCCTGTGTGCATTGCTTCAAACAAGACTTCTGCTTCTCTTTGTCTCCTGATTTCCCCTACTACTATCCTGTCTGGACGCATTCTAAGTGAGTTGACCATTAAGTCAAGCATTGAAACTTCTCCTTTTCCTTCTGGATTAGGTTCTCTTGTTGTCAATGGAACCCAGTGCTGGTATTTTGGAAGTGAAAGTTCCCTCGTGTCTTCAATTGAAATTATCCTCTGGTTCGGTTGGATAAAAGGAAGTATGCTGTTAAGGGTTGATGTTTTACCTGAGCCTGTTCCACCTGCAACAAGCACGTTAAGTTCGTATTGAATAGCCATCCAAATTAAGGAAGCTACTTCTTCGTTCAAGGTTCCAAGCTTGATAAAGTCAGTGATTGTCCATGGTTTTCTTGCAAACTTTCTTATAGTGATTGTGTTTCCTTGTGTTGAAATTGGAAACAAGGTTGCATTGACCCTGTCTCCTGTTGTCAAGTGAGCGTCCATTAAAGGATCTAGTATGTTAATTTGTCTTCCTACTCTTCTTCCAATCAAGTTAGCGTAGTCTAGTACTTTTTCTTCGCTTTCAATGAACAAGTCTGTTTTAACCCAGCCGTATCTCTTGTGATAAACCCATAATGGTTCTTTAGAGCCGTTGATTACTATTTCTTCAAGTGCTTCATCACTTAAGGGTATTTCAATTTTTCCAAGCCCAACCATGTCGTTGACAATGATGCCAACTAGGGTTTGTTTTTGCAGTGAAGTGAATTTTGGGAAGTAAGAGTTGATGAGAGAAGATGCTTTTTTTGTAAATTCTTTTTTTATGCTTTCAGCTATGCGTGGGTCAAGAATGTCTTTTGCCTGAAGTTTTGTTGACTTGATAAGTTCAACTTTAACTTGTTCTAGAAGTTTTTCAGTTCCAGGTCCAATTGAAGGGATTTTGATTCTGTAATTAGGCACGAAGTCTTTGTCTTCTAAAATTGAAATGACTGCCTTCAAGCCGTTTGCATTAACTTCGTATTCTTCTAATATTCTCATAAAACATTACTCCTGTGAATTGATTAAGTTGTAAGAAGGTAAAAAGCAAGGATAAAAGCAAGCAAGAGAAGGAAGGAAGTTGAAAGAACTTTTAAAATTTCATCTTTGAGTTTCTTGCTTAATTCTTGTTTTTTTTCAAGAACAATGTCCATTTCTTTGTTAATGGCATGCAGTTTAAGATTGATTGAATCAAGTTCTTTTTTTGTCTTTTTTGCCTGCAGAGTTAATGAAGCTAATTCTTGGTTTAATTCTTTTAGTTTCTGTTCAATTTGCTTCTTTTTTTTCAGGATAAGATGAAGCTTTTTTTCTTGCTTGGTTTTTTCAGTTGAAAGTTTTTTCAGATGAGAGTCAATTTTCTTCTGTTGTTTTTTTCTTGAAGACAGCCATTTTTTAACTTGTTTTTTCTTGGCTGGTGACAGGTTTGACTTGAGCATTTTTTCAAATTTTTTGATTTTATCTTTGTTCTCCTTGCTTTTTTTGTCTTCTTTTGCAAGAAGTTGCTCTGCTTTTGAAACTTGTTTTTTCTGTTGATTCTCTTGCTTGTTGATTTCTTCAAGTTGAGACTTAAGTTGCGTAGTTTTTTGTTCTTGTTGTTTTAGTTCTGTTGAAAGCTCCTGGTTTTTTTCATCTAATTTTTTAAGTTTTAAGATTCCTTGCGCTGCTTCTTCTTGAAGATGGTTCAAGTACTTTTTTTCTTTTTGCAATTCTTTGTTTGTTGAAAAGGGGTTTGGGAAGATTATTTTTTTCTTCTTAATTTTCTGTTTAGTTTGGATAGTTGTGTTTTTAACTTTGCTTGGGGGGTGTAAGCTTGTTGGCAGTGTCAAGTAAGGTTCTAAGAAGGGGTTTGTTGGATATACTAATTTGAGCAGTTTTGCTTTGTCTAGGATAACTGCAAGCTGCTCTATTTTATCTTCGTCGCCTAACTCTAGTTTTTCAGATAGTTCTTTGAAAGTGGCTTTTTTGTGCTCTTGCACGTAGTAGTAAATTTTGTCAGCATCGCTTACTATTTTCATTTTACAGCGCCTTGTTTAATTTATATTGCTTCTTTTCAATGTGGATTGCGTTTAGTTTTGTAAATTTTAGTTGAGTGCCTGTTGGTTTTATGTTTAATAAGAACACATTGCTGTTTAAAAAGAGTTTGGAATTGTTTCCTGCTAATTCAATTGAGTTTCCATCTGTGAAGTCAGTGTCTTCATCTATGTATGCATAATCGTATGTCCCTGTTGAATTTGAGTCGATTAAAATTACGTTATAGTCATTTGAGTAAAGAGAGACTGTGAAGTAATGCTTTTCCTGCGCAGTATTTGAAGGGTAAGATGGTTCAGTCCATCCTGGGTTTGAAACAGAGTAAGTTGTAAATAATTTTGGCTGTTCTCCTATTTGAAGAGGGCTTGTTGCAGAGACAGTTGCTGAAACATTAAAGTAAGCGCTTGTAATGTTTGAAAAAGAGAAGTTCATTTCAGGTTCTGAGTAATTAATGAGAAGTTCTTCTCCTGTAAAATTAAGTTTTATGAAGCAGTTTCCTTGTGGCGTTTTGTTGAAGATGTCATTAATGATAATGTTCACTGTGCCACCTGTTGAAGTGCAATTATCTGAAACAAGCGAAGGGGAATCGCTGAAAAAGAACAGAAGTGAAGAGTAAGAGCCGTTGATTGCCAGGTTGTCTGAAGAGTAATTCCAGAAATAGTTAAAGTTTTCTGAAAACAAGTGGAAGTCAGAGTAGTCAATGGATGACAAGTTCATTATTGTATTTGTTTTTTCAGAGAGCTTGTTCAGAATTTCTGATAGATAAATTTTGTTTGAATCAAGTTGTGTTTTTTTTCCTTGGAAGAAGTATTCTGAAACAAAGTAATTTGTTGAATTTGTAGTGTAATTGAGTTGATTTTTTGTCATTTGTGCTGTTGAAATTTGATTTGCTAGCGATGAAATTTGCTGAGCAGGTAGGTAGTTGAGTGAGGAGGAAGAGTGGGCTTGAGAGTATACAAAAAGCAAGCTAAGTAAAACTAGCAAAATCACTGAAGTTAAAAGCGTGAAGATGAACCCTTTAGCTCCATGTTTGAAGACTTGCAATTCCATAATATCCCTCTGCTGAAAAAAAGCTGTTAACTGAGTAAGCTTTTCTATTTTTAGAAGCACGTGCGTAGGAAGGGTAAGCTGATTCTATTTTGTAAACAACGTTTCCTGAAGAATCGTAGGCGTAAATAGTTATTTTTGCTTTGAATTTTTTGCCTAGAAGCGTGCTTATTTTCTGCTTAAGTAATTGCTGTGCTTCAGCTGTGTTCCCTTGAATTTCCTGATGTAAAGCAGATGACATTGATCCATCTGCAATCATTGTATTCAAAACTGAATCCATGCTTCTTATTGTTTCATAATCTTTCATTGAACTGTATGAAAAAGAGTTGACGTAGTAAGTGAGAAATGAAAGGAAGAAGACAACAAACATTAATGAAACAACTGCGTCATAGGAAAAAATAAATCCTTTTCTTGTAAAATTTTCATTCATAATAATACACCTTTGTAACTAGCTTGACATCTTCTCCTTTTAAAAATCCTGTTCTTTCAGCTGTTATTAAAAAATTTGGTCTTGTTTCCTGAAACCGTTTTATGGAAAGGGCAAGGCCGTTTAGTGAAAAAACTTGGTTCGAGTTTGCGTAAGTAATTTCAATTGAATAATTAAAACCTATGTCAAAGTCGTCATTTACTTCTGAATAGTTTTTTGAAAAAAAGCTTGTTACTTTTTCTTCATCAAAAGCCCCTGTTTTTGAAAAATTTTTCATAAGGTAGTCTTCTATGAATTCTGCTTTTTGCTCCATTACCCTGTAAATAACTGACTTGTTTATCTTGTTTGAAACAGAGGAGTTCGCAAGCATTACAGCTGACAAAATAAGTATGAATAAGGAAATTGCCATTATGGCGTCAGCTGAAAACAATTGTCCTTTCCTTTTTTTATTCCTGTTTATATGCATATTAAGACCTTTAATTTGTCAAATTTGTTGGTTTTATCACTATTTTTCCATTAATGTTTTCTATTGTTTGGTTTTCATTCCATTGGATTAATTGAATATTTGAAGTTAGCAAGGAGGCTGAGCCGTAGTTTTCATAATCAGAGTCGTTTAAATGAACTTCCAGGTACTTGTTTGAAGCTGAGAGGTTTATGAAATAGTTTTCTGAGTAAAGTTTCTGAGGGAGGTAGAAGTTTACAGAGTATCCGTCGCCTGCCAGGTAAGCTGAGTTGATTTTGCCTGCTATTGATTCAGCGAAGTTAGTTAGTTGGAATTGAATGCTCTTGTTTTGCAAGTCAATGTAGTAATTTAAAAAAATAGCTGAAAAGATGACGACAACTGCGAATAGGAGAGTAAATGTTTGCATGAATTCAAAAGATGCTTGTGCTCTTGTTTTTTTTGAAGTTTTGAAGTTCATTCATTCACTCTCTTTTCATGCTTTTAAGTAAAAGGATTTTGAGTTGACTATTGTTGCAGTTGAATTCTTTGCCGAGACTTGTATGACATAAAAATTGTTTGGAGATAGTGTTGAAGTGTCGATTGTTGAAGAGTACCTCCCGTCTCCTTCATCTGTTAGAGTTAAGCTTGTTCCACTTACATTAGCTATTATATTTGAAGATAACCCAGGAAGCCCTTCTCCGTTTGCATCAATAACTTGAAACTCTGTTGTTATTGTCTCTCCTTGCGAGTAAATGATTTTGTCAGGTGTTGTGAAAATGTTTATTTTCATTACTTCTGAATTCAAGTGCTGGGTCACTGTAAAGTTTGCTTGGTCTCTGTAGCAATCTGTTGTTGATTTTAAAATCCATTGCCCCAATTGATAAGAGCCGAATAAATAGAAACTGCCCCTGTAAATTCCTGTTGAAGTTGAAGAAGTTGTTGAATTTTTCTGAGTGCCTGTTGGGTCGTGTATTGTGAAAGTTGATTCTTCAGGCACAAGGTTTTCTGAGTTGTCATAAAATTTCACTTCATAGTACATGATTGGATTGCAATTGTAGTATGTTGTTTTTGTTATTGTTGCAGTTGGTTCTTGATTTATTGAAAGAGTGTTGCTGCATTTGGTTTCTCCGTTTTCAATATTGTCGTTTGGGGTTATACAACAGTACCATTCATCACCTGCTGAAATTTCCTGGGAAACAATTTTGTTAACTTCTCCGTTGTATATTGCTTTTATTTGTTCTTGTGTTAAAGAATCGTTGAAAATCAATACTTCATCTATTTTTCCATCAAAGGTTCTTGAACCGTCTGCTTCATCTCCAATATAAAGAGGGTTTGTGGTGTCTTCTGTCATGTTCCCTATTGTTGAATTTAAAGTGACGTCGTTTCCATTCACATAAAAGTGGATTGTATTGTTCTTGAAAGTAACTGCTACAAGCTGCCATTGGTTTAAAGTTATTGCGTTATTAGTTGCATCTGCAAAGGAATAAGATGCCCCTTGAGTGTGGTATACCCTCATTGATTGTTGCCCTGTGTAGTTGTTCAAATAGAATATTAACCCCTGTGAAGTTCCATCATCTCCTTTTGTAATTATTCTTCCGTAATTAGTTTCACCAAAGCTTGTGGGGTAAATCCAAGCCATTAAAGTATACCCTGTGTTTCTTATCACTAAGGAAGTTGAGTTAGGTACTTTGATGTAACTTGCAGCATAACTTGTTGAAAATTCATAAGCTCCTTTTCCATCATATCCTCCTGTGCTTTGCCATGTCGCTGACTGCTCTTCTGTCGCGTTGTTTCCGTAGGAGGAGTAATCAAGTAGTTTTGTTGAGCTTCCTTCAAATGGCATGTTAAGGAGAGTTATTGAAGAGCCGTTTTTGTAGAAGTTGTAGATGTTTTTCACGTCATCGCCGTCTGCATCATAAGTGCTTTGATTGTAACAAGTTATGTTTTCATTTGACTTGTTCGTACCATATGTAGAGTTAAGAACAGGGTTATCTTGAGTAGGGGGCGTGTTTATAACATAAGTTATGTCTATTTTTTCATAATCAAGATAAGTGTAATAGGATAAAATGAAATTCCCTCCTCCAATTTTTGAATCTTTGTATCTTATTGCTATGTTTGATGCTTCTGAAGGGGTTGTAATATAAGAGGATAAGTCGCAGGTGTCTGTTGTTTCAGAGGTTGTTTCAGTTGTATCGCATACTTGAACCCATGCTGAACCATCCCATATTTCTATTGTAACATCCTCTCTTGTAGTAGAGGATTCATAGTGTTCATAGGAGTATATTGCTGAGGTTATTGTTGCTTGTGAGGGTATTGAAAAGCTGGTCCAGTTTGATTCAATGTAATGAGGTGTGCTTAAACCACTTACAGCTAAAGAAGCTCTGTTGTCATCGCTTGTGCTTACTTCTATTAGGACATTTGTGCCGTCGTCTTTGTAAGCAGTTGAGGGAGTGTTGGTTGCTGTAACTGCTTTCGCTGTTGAAACCAATACAATTAAAATTGCTGTGAAAATCAATGCTTTTTTTAACTGCATGCAATTACCTCAAATGATTGGTTTATTCTTGTTGTGGAGTCATTGAAATAAACTGTGTAATTGTCGGGTGTTTGTTGAACCGGGCTCCATGTAAACAAGTATTCTCCACTTGAATCTGTTGTTGCTGTTGTTGGGTATCCTGTTAAGGAGTTTCCTGTTGAATTCTGCAAGTCAATTGTCACATCTGAATTTGGGTTCCATCCTGTCGTGCTTATTGTCACAGTATCTTCTTTTTCAAATGCCTCGTCATAGGTTGAATATGATGAATTGTGGTAGAAGGTTATTATTGAATGAGTGGAGTTGCATCCTTGGTTTCCTGAGTAGACAGTGACTTCTATGTAAATGTCTTGCGAGGAATTGCCTGAGTCTGCTGTGATTTTACCTGTATGCAGGCCTAGTGTTGCTCCTGTTGGAACTGTTATTGTTCCTGTTATCTCCTGTGAAGATAATGAAGACAAGTTTATTGAGTCAGCTGAAAGGTTTATCCAAGAGGAGATGTCTCCTGTTTTTGTGAAATTGATTTGATTAGTGTATCCAACTAAGCTTGTTATGTTAAAAGCAAAGTTTTGAACATGTCCTGTTTTAATGTTGTAAGTAAAATAAGTTTGGTTTATTAAAAATTCAAGTTCATATGGAACTATTAAGACATAGCCATCTTCAGCCATGTATACAGTGAAAAAATAAGGGCCGGACCTATTAAGCCACCTTCCTCTTACCTCTTCTCCTGTGCTTTTGAAAACATCAGTGAACCCTGATTGAGTATAGAGGCGTAAATTGATTTCTTCTGAAGGCACTTCTGTTCCTGCTGACGAAGGCTTTCCTATGTATGAATTATTGAAATCTATTCCACCTGGAAGTATGACATTCACAGTAACTCTTGAGCCGTATCCTTGAGTGTAAACATAATCAGCTGCATTTGCCAATGACTCAACAGCTCTTCTTGCTTGAAGCAGCCTCACTGACTCCTGTGAAGAGATGTACCCGTAGTAAATAAAAGGAACAAGAAGAACAAGCACTATGCTTAACACTAACAAGTATTCTGTTGAAGACTGGCCACGTAGCATATTTAAAAGAAAACGTGTTTAATATTTATTTGTTAGTATGGTTGTGAAAAATAAGAAAAAGCAAGCGAGGAAAAAAGCAGGGAAAAGCAAGGCTGTGAAAAAACCAGTTGATATAAAAGAAGCAGAAGAGGAAATAAAGCAAGCTATTGCGAAAAGCATTGAAAAAGAAACAAGCAAATCAAGTTTTTTTATTTCAACTGGGTTCAAGGTTCTTGATGAAGCTACTGGAGGAGGGTTTCCCAGCCCATCTGCAATAGTCGTTGAAGGCCCCCCAAGTGAATACAAAGTGCCTTTTTTAATTGGGCTTGCTGGAAATGCTGTGAAAAAAGGCAAGAAAAGCGTGTATGTTTGCACAAATGATTTTCCTGAAAATATAATAAAGATAGGAAAAAAAATAGGCTATGACTTGTCTGGCGTTGATTTTATAGATTCTTACTCCTGGATGATTGGTAAAAAAAGCAAGTTTCCTTCTGCCAGCGCTTTGAATCCAACAAGGTTGATTGAAACATTTAATGAAATTTTAAAAAAAGATGAAACTGAATGCATAGTGCTTGACTCTCTTTCAAGTTTATTCCTGTATCATGACAAGAGGACTGTTGAAAAATTTGTTCAAATGCTAGTGGCTTTGATTAAGGACATGAATGCCTTCTTGTTAATAAGCGTTGAAAGCGGAACTTATTCAGAGGAAATGGAAGCTACTTTAAGGTACTTGACTGACGGAGTAATAGTTGTAGAAGAAGGAAAAATAGTTGTGAAGTATATAGAAGGAGTTAAAGTAAACAGAAAAGAAATGCGCCTTGATTTTTCGAAGAAAGGAATTGAAATAACTTAATTTTTTATGTTGTGAATTACTCCATCTTTTATTTGATAAACCTTGTCTTTTTTTCGAATGTACTCGATGTCATGAGTTACTATTAGAATTGTTTTACCTTGCTCCTTGTTTATTTTTCTCAAGTACTTGAAAACTTCATCTCCTGTTTTCGTGTCAAGGTTTCCTGTTGGCTCATCTGCAAAAATGATTTTAGGATTGTTAATGAGAGACCTTGCTATTGCTACTCTCTGCCTTTCTCCTCCTGATAGCTCATTTGGAGTGTGGTTTATCCTGTGCTTCAAGCCCATTTCTGTGAGGAGGTTCACTGCTCTTTTTTTGTCTTTCTCTGTTACTCCTTCTGGCATTAATGGAATTAGGACGTTATCAAGGCAAGTTAAGGAAGGCATTAGATTAAATGTTTGAAAGATGAACCCTACTTTTTTTCTCCTGAACATTGAAAGCTGATAATCATTAAACTTAGTCATATCTCTTCCATCTAAAAATACTTTTCCTTTTGTTGGTTTTGAAAGAGCTCCAAGCATGTCAAGCAAAGTTGTTTTTCCTGAACCAGAGGGACCTGTTATGAAAACAAATTCCCCTTCTTTTATTTTAAATGAAATTCCCTTGACTGCATCCACTTTTACTTTTCCAATTTCATATATCTTCCATAAATTTTTTGCCTCTATCATTTTTTTCGCCTTAAATTAACTTCATTCAAATCTTATTGCTTTAACTGGATCTAGTTTAGATGCTCTCCATGCAGGGTAAATTCCTCCTATGACTCCAAGAAGAAGAGACAAGAGGAAAGCCATCATTAGCAATTGAGGTGTTATTATCATTGTGAATGTCAGGAAATAAGGGGCTATGTATTTTACTAGGATTATTGAGAGGATTATTCCTATCACTCCTCCTATTAAGCCTAAAAAAATGGATTCAAAAATAATTAATTTCAGCACGTCTGTGTTTGTCCAGCCAACTGCCTTTAGTATGCCAAATTCTTTTGTTCTTTCAAGAACACTCATTAGCATTGTATTAATTATTCCAATAGCCCCTACAAACAATGCTATTGATGACACTCCGTAGAAAAATAAATCAAGGCTTTTCATTACCCCTGATATTTCACCTGCAAAGCCACTTCCTGAAGAGGCTTCGAGCCCATCATCTTCGTATCTGAAGTTTATTTTATCTGAAAGTTTTTCAGAGTCAGAGGGGTTTTTTGGTTCTATGTAATAAAAGCCAATCATATCTGGGTCCTTGTGTGTTATTTTTTGAGCTTCTTCAAGGGGAAGGAGAATCATCCTATTAAATAATTTTGAATCTTGTTCAAATATCCCAACTATTTTAAAGGTTTCCCCATTGAAATAAATCTTACTTCCTACTGTTTTGTCATAGTTATCTGCAACTGTTTTTCCTATTATGACAACTTTTGAGTCATAGGGTTTCAATTCCCTTCCTCTTATTATATGAGGGTTGTAAACAGATCCTTTAGGCAGTTTGCTTGCTTCTGAAACATCAAGGCCTATGAAAGTTATGACTCCCCCCATTGGAGATGATTTAAGCACTCTTCCCTTTTTTTCAACATCAACAGCAAGTCCTGAAATAGAAGGAACAACTATCTCTGATTCTTGAAAAGATTCAAGCTTTTTTTTGTAGTCAAGAGAGAGGCAAGATTGAGCGTCATCAAACACTCCCTTCTGCATGACTGTCACTCCCTCCATTTTTGAAAACATGCTTGTGACTTCGTACTTTATCCCTGAAGAAATTGAAATAAGCCCTATTATTCCAATTATTGCGACAGACAAGCCAACTAAAGCTAGTATTGAACGGGATTTCCTCAGCCATAAATTCTTAAAAGCAAACTTGTACATGTTAGTCACACTTTCTTAAGCTGCTCTCTTTTTTTCCTTAAGTTGAAGTAATAAACAGCTGCTAAGACGATGATTAATGGGAGAATGTAACTAAACATGCTTTGCTTTTTCTTGTTGACATAAATTTCAAAGTTTTCTTGAAGTTCTTTCTGTTGTTTTTCAGAGTTAGTGTAAATAACTTTTGCTGTTATTTCCTTTGTTCCAGGGGAGTTGAAATTGAGGTCAAAAATTGCTGTTCCTGTGTCATCATATTCTATTTTTCCAATATAAGAAGTTTTGATTCCCTCTGCATCTGCATCTAAAAGGATCACTTTCACAGACTCCGCATCCCCTTCGCCTACATTTTCAAGCTGAACAGAAACAGAAGTCTTTTCCCCTGCATAAACATCATCGCTTGTTGAAACACCTGCTATCTTTAATTCCGGCTTGCCTATCAAGTCAATTACAAAAGGATTTGAGAGGCTCTTTCCATTGTAAATAAAAGTGATTGTTCCAGTATAAGAGCCAGGTGCAGCGTTTTTTGAAATTAAACCTGTGAAAATAACTTCAGACTGGCCTTTTGCAGGTATCTGAGTGATTGTTTTCTGGTTAGGAATCCATGAAATTTCAGAGTCAGCTATGCTTATTTTTGCAACTACATTTGAAGCAGGAGTGTACTCTGTATTCTTCACTATAAAAGAGATTTTTGTCTTGTTTCCTATTAATGGCTTTGTTAAAAAGGAGATATCTGAAACTTCAAGAGAAGGAGAACTTGATACCTGGAGAGTTATGTGCTTTACGTATTCAGTATACCCACTTATAGTGTCATTATAAGAGATGGTTACTGGAAATAAGTAAGTCCCTGCTTCAATGTCTCCAACATCAAATTTAAACTGGACAGTGTACTTGTCAAGCCTGTCCATAGAAGTAATGAAAGCAGTGTCCTGCACGGCAGTGAAACCATCTGGGACACCTATTTTGATTTTAATATCCTTGTAAGTCCTTGAACCATAATGAGTGAGGTTCATTCTGAGAATGGCATTTTTGTCCCCTGGTTCAAGAACAGAGGGATAAGTTGAATAGGAGTTTATCATCAAGCCGTACTCTTGGGAAGTGTAGATATCTGCTTTTGCTTGCGCTGAAAATAGAATCATTGCAAGCAATAAAATAAAAAACAATTTGTTAGCATTCATAAAAACATCACCTTGATTAGACAAAAGCAAAGGTTATTTATATTTATTTCGTTTTTGAACGGTTCGGAATAGTAATGTTTAAAAAGTTTTGTTTCCTTATCTGTAATTGCTATGGATAAAATTTTAAAATTTTCAGTGAATAAGGGAAGGGAGAGGGGAATTCTTTCGTTGTATATCTTAAACTCTTTGTTTTCTTCTCCAAAATCAGGGTATGAGATAATAAATGAAATAAAAGATAAAACGAAAGGAAAATGGATTCCAAGTAAGGGTTCAGTTTATCCTCTTCTCAATCACTTGAAAGAAGAGGGACTTATAAGTATTAAAAGCATTGATAAAAGAGCTAAGAAGAATTTTAAGCTGACTGGAAAAGGAAAAAGACTTTTGTTGAAAATTAAAAAAGATGATTTTGAAGATAAAATTTTTGTTTTTAAGGAGATTATCCTTGAAATTTTTGGTAAAAGGAATTCAGTTAACGAGCTTGTTTTCGAACTTGTTGAAGAAGTAAAGCATAAAAAAAGAAGTGAAAAGAAGGTTGAAAAGTTATTGAAAAAAACACTTTCAGAGCTTAAAAGGATAAAATGAATAAGAAACTGAACAAATTAAAAAGAATAAATGATTAATAAGTTCTGATGAATGTGATTGGAAGTAAATTTTTTGTTTTGATTGTATTTCTTGCTGGTAGTGTTTTAAGCACTGCTGTAATAGTATCTCCAAGCGGTGATTACTTTTTAGGAGATAATATTTTCATAGCGGGGTATTATGAAGGGCAAGGCAATTGCTCTGTTTCACTTTTCTTGGATAATTCTCTTGTAACAGAAAAAAATTACTCTTTTGAAGGAGTTACTGATTTTAGAACTTTGTTTCCTGAGAAGTTAAATGCAAGTCCAGGGGAGCACTTTGTAAAAATTTCATCAAACTGCTTTGAAGACATCAAATCTTCTTTTAAGGTAAGTGATGAAATAAAAGTAAGTTACAGCTTGAATTCCTTCAAGTTCATGACAGGAGAAGAAGTAAGAATAAAAGCATATGGAGTAAAAGGAAAAGAAACAGTGCCTTGTAAAATCTTATCTGAAGGCACTGTCTATGAAAGTGAAATGAACAAAGCATTTTCAACCCCAGGCGAAAAGCAAGTGCAAATAAAATGCATGGATGGAAAAGGGAACAAAGGCGAAAAAAACATAACTCTTGAAGTATATGATTCTTTGAAAGCAGTTGTTTATTTGAACAAAAAAGAATTTGAGCCAGGTGAAGAAGTTGAAATCAACTTGACTGCTACTGATTATTTTGGAAGAAAGGCAAAAGTTTCAGCTTATGCTTTGCTAGACAATGAAAAATACTTTTTTACAGAAAACAATGGGAGATACTTCTGTAACTTCACCTTGCCTGAAAACCAGCAGCCTGGAACATACGAAGTTAATATTTTTTTCAATAAAGGAAACAATAAGGGAAATTATTCTTTCAACATAACAGTTGAAAACATAGTGACTGACGCTAAATTAATAATTGATGAAAAAAAATCAAACGAAAGCACAAAATTAATTAAAGTAGTAGTGCTAAATCAAAACAACAATCCTTTCATTGAAAAAATTAATGTCACAATAGAATATGAAGGGACAGTCACAGAAAAGCAAGTTGAAACAAACAAGTATTTCAAAGTGCCAGCAGGCGCGAAAATAACAGTGAAAGGAAAAAGCTTTGAATTTAAAAAACAACTGCCAAATGAAAAAGAAGAAAGCAAAAAATTAACTGGACTTGCAACAGGAACAAATGAAAACTTTAAAGGCTTTGCAATTGGAAGCGTTTTATTCATACTTATTGTTGGAAGCATTTTGTTTCTAAGAAGCAGTGAATTAATGACAGGAATATGAAATAAAAAATACAACAAAAAGAGTAGTAGCGAGGAGTGGATTTGAAAGCAATTTTTAACAAAAATTGCATTTAATAAGACAACATAAAGTGGTCTCTATTTTTTAATAGCGAGGAGTGGATTTGAACCACTGACCTACGGGTGTTTCAGTGCCTCAGCTTAACTAAACTGAACCTCTTATGAGCCCGTCGGGCATTTTGGACTCTTGTCAAAAAAGGCAAGAGAACTCCAAGCTGCCCCACCTCGCTGTTCTGTATTCATATTTTTAGATAAATGAGTTTAAAAAGGTAATTGAATATAATTAATTAACAATAGCTGATGATGAATTCAAAAAAATCTGACTTAAACGCGGCAAAAGAATGAAGATTGATAGGCGAACTGAAGCTACTTTATCAAAAAAATGAATGGTTAAAATGAGAGCCACTGAAAAACTGAAATTCCTTAAAAAAATAAGAAAGCCATTGACTTTTGAAACAAAACAAGAAACACCAAACAATTACAAAATAACAGCAAAAAAATATTGGAAAAAAGGAAAAATAAACTACGTAATAACAGAAGAAAAAGGAGAAAAGATAGGAAACTTGTTTGACTTATATGTAAAGCCATTTTCAAGAAAAAGAGGAATAGGAAAACAATTAACAAGACAAGCAGAACAAGAATTAATAAAACAAGGTGTTAAAAAATTCAGAGTAGAAATAGAAAAAAAAGCATCAAACGAATACCTTGAAAAGTTAATGAAAGAACAAGGATATAAAATAGTAGGAGAAAAAGAAGTAATAATCCCAGCTAAAAACATGAACTACCAGCCATACAAGCAGAAAGTATACATTTATGAAAAAGTAATTTAAATCAAAAATAGAAAGTAATACAGCCACCCCCTACTTCAAGTAAAAAAAGCAAATCAAATGAAAAAAAAATAATAAAACAAAAAATTAACTTAATTTTTTTAGATTTCAATTAAAAAATAAGAAAAACAAAAAAGATAATTGTATAATTTTTGCACTATTTTTATTTGTTAATTTGTTATATTTTTGTTTATTTTTTCAATTAATTCAAGAGCTCTTGAATCATTTGGGTTAAAAGGAATTTTTTCAAAAAAATCATTCATAAACAAAGAGTATTCAAGCAGCTTTTCAAAAGATTCAATTTCCTTATCATTAAAATTCAAATTATAAAGTTTGATTCTAATTTTATCCCTTACACTTTCTTCTCTATAAGCCATCATTAAATTAATTAATTCCAATGAAAAATTAGAAAGCCTCAAACTTTTTTTATTAACAGATTTAAAAGAATTATAAAGAAGAACAACCAAATCCAAATTAATTTCCTTAAAAGAAGGTATTTTCAGCAAAAAAGAATCCTTGTTGCTAAAAAAATTTAAAAAATTAATTTGATATAATTCACTTACTTTACGAGTAGGCTTTTTCTTATTGCCAGATTCATAATAAGAAAGCAGCTTCCTAGCTTTTTTCCAAGAACCAGAATCAAAAGTATACTTTACAATAAGCCCATTATCAACTAATTCATTTAAATAATTTGTTCTTAAAAATTTAACAACCTGCTTGTCAGGAGTTCCAGGATAAAAGCCAAAATCCAATCCCTTTAAATGCCTAACAATATCAATAGGTGTTTTAGGCACAGGAAACCTGCAAAAATCAATAATTTCATCAAAAACTCTATTTTTATCAAGTTTAGTCATCAAATAACAAAAAAAGAAGTTTAAGTATAAAAAACTATTACACTTAAGTATTATTTTGTGAGTGTATTAATTTCAAGCTTTAAATGCAAATATTTTTTAATATCTTTTTTTATTTGCAAATATTTTACATCTTTTGTTTTTTGCTGCTATTTTGTTAAATATTAAAAAAATAAGGATTTTAAGGGTCTTTTGCTGTTATTTTTAGTTTCCTATTAAAACTATGTCTTTTACTGATTTCACTCTTTTGAATAAGACACTGTTTTTTTGCAGGATGTCTTTTGCATTTGATTGCATTATATCTCTTAGTGGAACTGTAGTGAGTCTGACAACTTCCCCTGCTTCTAGGTTTATTATCATGTCATTCACTTTTCCAATATAACCTGCTTCTCCTGAAAATATGTCCATTCCATACATTCTTGACAATCTTACACTCATTCACGTCACCATTTTAAAATTATAATTTAGAATAAGCAGAAGGAGTTTAAAAAGCTTTCATTAAAAAAAAACAAAAAAGAGCTTGAGTTTTCAAAATGCTACTTTATGCACTTTGTCCACTTTCAAGCTGACAAAATTCTTTCTTTCAATTCCATAATCAGTGTCCATTTTATTCATTATTTTTTCAAGTTCAGGCACGCTTAATTTCAAATAATCCATTTAATAAGCCACCTCCGCACGGCTTTAATTGTCCTATTTAATTGTCTTACTCTTTTAATCTTTTGACATTACCTTCCTCGTCCTGCTACTTAGGAAGAAAATATACCCTCTCTTTTTAGGGTTCTTGCGGGTTTCAACAAGAGGATACATTCCTTTTATTTTTTTCTTGGATTCAGGTTCATTATATTTTCCCTGCAGTCTTTTCAACATGTGACGCACTGTATCATAAGAATTGTCAATTGCTTTAGCAATCTCCTGAGCTGTTTTAGGTTCTTCTTCAAACAAGTAATTAATTATCTGCCTTTGAAGAGGAGACAACTCATCCAAAAACTCCTCCTTCATTATATTATATTCAATCCCAGGATGAGGTTTAGGAGTCAATCCCTCCATCATCCTCTCATAAGTTGGCTTTTTCCAATACTCCTCCTCTTCGTCAACAGGAAGATAAGCCTCTTCTTCAAGTTCAGCTTCAGTTTCCTTCACTTCCTCTTCAATTTTCCTCAACTTCTCTTCAGCTTTCTTAATCCTTTTTCCTCTTTCTTTCTCAAAAGTATAGGAAGTCAACCCAGCTTCTTTCGCAACATAATTCCACTTTTCCTTAACATCCTTCAAAGTCACTTCATGCTTGTTTTGATTAATTGCATACTCAAGAAACTTGGAGCAGTTTTCAAGCAAATCCCTTGGCACGAACCTGCTTCTTTTTGCAATTTCAACAAGAGCATCTTCAGTGAACAAGTAAGCTTTTGATTTAGCAAGAACTTCAATTCTTTTTTTAACAAGCTCAAGAGATTCTTTTTTAGTAAGAGGACGCAAGCCCTCTGAAAACTCAAGCCTGTCAATTAAATACTGAGGCAAGCCGTTTTCCCTATCCATTAATTCCGGCTTCCCCGCAAACAAAACTGAAAAAGTTTTCCCGCTTTCAGTCAAGTTACGGATATACGAAAAAACATTTTCAGGAATAGAATGAGCCTCGTCAAAAATCAACACAGTGTGCTTCTTTATTTTTTTATTAAAAGAAGGATAATCATGCACATCAATTTTCTTGTTTAAAAGCTTGCTTAAAAAACCATTATCAGCAAGCTTATTAAGATTATCAGCAATTCTCTCAATACTAGGGGCATCTTCAAAAAGCAATACATTATATTTTTTTGAAAAATCAGCAGCAGCTTTCTTAATCAAAGTTGTTTTTCCAAAACCATAATGCCCATAAACAACCCCATAATTTTTTTCCAATCCAACGAAAACATATAACTTTTTCAATATGTCATCAAAACCAGTAAACAGCTCTGCACTTGTTATGTGTGTAAAAGGATCTTTTACTTCCCAAGCCTGCACCCTCTGCCATTCTTCAATTTTGCTTGTTTCCTTGTCAAAATCGCTCATATCTCCTAATCACCAAAAAATTGAATACTCCTTATTACTCATATTATTTCTAACGAGTAAAGTATATAAATTTAACGGGTGAAGTTTTTACTCTCTATTACTCATTATTTTTATAAAAAGAGTAAGATTTAAAGGGTTTTACCCGAACAAACCCCGTAAAATTACTCTTTTTACACTATATCACCCGTTAATTATTACTCTTTTATCTCTTCTTTACTCTGTATTACTCTAAACTTATTACTCGAACCAAGGCCCCTGGCTATTTAATAAAATAACAACACAACAATTAGCAATGAAACAAAAAACAACCTTAAAATAACTTTTTAAAAACTTGCTTTGCTTATAGCGTTTTTCAATAGAGGAAAAAAGAGGGTTTTCAAGCGTTTTTTATTGCTTTCTTTTATTCTTCTATGCTTTGCTTATGTTGTTTTTTTAACCCTGCTTGGTTTTGCAGTTATTTTTTAATTTATTTACTCACACTTTAATTTCAACTGTTTTTCCTCCCTTTTCATCTTTTCTTATAGTGCTTTTTATAAGAACCTTCTCTTTTTATCTTTTCTTTTTTTATCCTCACTTTTGTTTTGTGCTTGTTTTTTAACTATTCTCTCTTATTTTGCATATTTTTTTTAAAATAACTCCTCACATTTGCTCATTTTGCTTATTTTTGCTTATTTTGCTGCAATTTGCTCTCACTTTTACTAAATATCTTATTTTTTACCTCCAGTTCTCACTTTTTTCCTTTTTCTTGCTTTTTCAGCTTGTTTCACAACAACCTCTTTTGCAATTATTTTATAATGTTCTCTCTCACGCAACATAAAAAGTTATATTAATTACTTCTTATTGTTTTTTGTTTATACTTTAAATAAGGCTAGGGTGTTTTATTGTTTTTATTTTATTGTTTTTATTTTATACTTTTGTTTGGTAAGGTTTAAATAGTGCTTTTGTTTTTTATAAATTATTGTTTATAGGTGATGGTGTGATTGAGGGTGTTTTTTTAAAGAAAAAGCCGGCTAAGACCTTGGTGTCGCTGTTGAAAAAGGACAGAGTTTGGTATGCTTCTATGTTGTGCAAGGAGGTGGATTGCACTTATCCTCATATGATTAATATTTTGTCTTCTTTTGAGGAAGAGGGTTTGGTTGAGACTGAGGGGCAAGGTAGGATTAAGATTATTCGTCTCACGCCTAAAGGTGAGGATTTGGCTCATGATTTTGAGAATGTCATGCGTAGGATTCAGAAGTATGACAATGAAAAGTGAGAGTTTAAGGTGCTGTAATGGCTGTTAAGAAGAAAGGTAATCCAGGAAGCATTTTGAAGCTGAAAGTGAGGGAAGTTACTTTTGATGACTTACAGGACTTGTATCCTATTTACAACTCTGAGAAGAGAAAACATCCTTTAAACAAATACCCTTTAAGTGAGTGGATTGTAGGCCCGACTATTTTTTTAGTTGCTGAGACAACTAAGTCAAAGATTGGTTTTATAGTGGTGCGCAGAAAAGGAGAAGAAGGTTCAATTGACTTACTTTGCGTGAGAAAAGGCTTTAAGAGAGCAGATGTTGAAAAAGAACTTGTAAAATCAGCTGCGCATATCCTATCAAACAGGATAATTACAATAAGAGTGCCTTTAAAATCAAAAGAAAAAATCAAAAGATACAAGCAAATGGGTTTCAAAGTAATTGAAGAATTCAAGACAGAGACGCCAGGCGATTCTTTTGCAATACTTTCAATAAAGTACTCTCCAAAACCACAGAATTTGAAAATAATAAAACCAGTTAGAAAACACCATAAAAACAAAAAAACTTTGAAAGAAAACCTCAAAAAACTTGAAAAGCACATGAGTTATGAAGATTACTTTGGAAAAGACATGCTCAGTTAATCTGTTTAACTGCTCCTCTCCTTCTTAACAACATGCACCACTCTTCCACTCTCTTGCTTTTGAATTTCTCTTGCCTCTTTTAAATAATCTCCAATTTTTCTCACTTCCTTTCTTGAATTAGGGTTTCTTGGAGTTATTCTGCCTTCTTTTTCAAGAGTTAAAATAAAATTTTTATAAGCTGTATTCAACCTTCTTTTCTGCTCTTCTGTCAAATCCCTTTCAGCAAACAAGCCAGCAACTTCATTAATTGTATTCAACACTTTTTTAAATTCCTTCGGCTTTATTTCATAATCTCTTATTAAATCAGCTCCTGCTTTTACCTTCACAAAACTCCTTGCAGGGTTTATTTTATAATAATTTCCCTTTTTTAATTTACTACTTTCTTCAAATTTTTTCACAAGTCTTTTATAATTATCAAAAACATTGACATTCTTTCTTACAACTGGTTTCCCTCTTTTTGTATTCATTTCAAATTCACCTTTAAGAAATCCTCATTAAACTCAAGCTTTTTATTTTTATTAATCCCCTTCCAAGCATCGCCTAGCCGCCTCATAGCAGTTGAAAATTCATTGCTTAAAAAATACTTCCCTTCTCTCCTGTCAACCAAACCCAAAGCCCTCAGCCTCACAAACACTTTCTGCAAAGTAGCCCTGGAAATATTCTTCTCAGAACAAAGCCTTGAAACTTCATAGCCGTCCACTCCCTCATTTTCGCCAACATGCTTTAAAAACCAAGCAGCAGCAACCCTATACTTATCCTGCTTGGGGTACAAAACCCTAACAAACTCTCCAAATTCCAAACTGCTTTTAACCTTGTCATGATGAAAATCCATCAAACCACCTAAAATACACTAATTAGTATAACAATTAGAGAATAAAAAACAATAGGTTGCACTTTTTAGTAAAACTATTTATATCCTCCGCGCCAGAGCAATATCTCACTATGCAGAAATGCTTAAAATAAAGGGTTTCAGGGCTTTTACACAAAACCCTGTCAAGATTTACTAATAAGTAACTTCACTGGAATATTTTGATTTTTTCCCAATGTGCACTTATTCCAAGCAAGATTATTGCCAAGGTAAAGAACATGAAGAAAAGAGGCACAAGAAAGCCAGTTGCCTGCTCTATGCCTGTTGCTGTGCTAACTCCTCTTATTTTTTCAACATCTCCTGCAACGTACTTTGTTTCAGGAACAGTTTGCCCTCCTTGCTGTGAATAGTTTGCTGTTATTGAATTAGGCTTCATTGAGCTTGTTTTTATTTCAGGTATTAGGAAAAAGACAGCTGTTATTATGAAAAACAAAGCAGTTAAGGCAAACAAAGGCTTCATCAATTCAGGGTTCCTTACCTTATGCTTCTTCCTTTTTGTTTTCTTGTAGTTGATGTTCTTGAATTTGATGTCTTTCAATTTTCTCTTGTCAATTTCAAGTATTACACTTCCAGTGTAACCGCAGTTTTTGCAATAATACTTTTCAGGCAAGCCTATTCCAAGAAAGCCTGTTCCTGCTCCTGCTTCCAGATTTGCATAATCAATATTAGTCGAGCCGCAATTCGGGCACACTTTCACTTTAAATTTACTCATTTTTCAACAACCCTCAATTCAGTTTTTAGCAAATACTCCTTGTCTGCCTTGCTGTAATCCTTTTCATGTGTCATTATCTTTGTTTCAATATCATAAACCCCTTTCTTTATCGTCTTTTTAGGGTAAATCATAATAGGAACTGCCTTTTCTTCACCTGGTTTTATGAAGCCAAGGCGCCTTCTTGTGCTTCTCTCCAGCCCCATTTTATTAAAACCCAAACTGAATGGAACTGAAACAATCAAGCTGACAATTTTGGATTCATCAAACTTGTTTCTTATGTAAATTGTCATTACAACAGGCTTTTCATCTCCTTCAACAATCCTCAAAGGAGACAAGCTGCTTGAAGCCTTGATCATAAACCAATACAAGCAGGACAAGTTTTTAAACCTATGCTTTTGAAAGCGTGCTCAAACGAAGACAAAACAGACACCTTTAAAAACAACATTTTATTGTTTTTACTTAATAATATTGTTTTAATAAGATATATTTTATTTTAGTCATATTATACTTTCTTTATTATTGTTTTTTGTTTATACTTTAAAATTTTCTAAAAATTTTTTGCACAAATTTTTGTCTCACAAAAAATAATTCCTACAAAATTATTGCACTAATTTTGGTTTGGTTTTAATTAAAGAAACTAAAAAAAAGAAGCAGTAAGAATTATCCTTTTTCATTGTTTTTTTATTTTGTAATTTACAATTTGCTCGTATAAGTTGTTGAGTATTCTTCTTGCAGCGTCTTGTTTTTGCTTCAAGCCAGGCACTATTGAGTTTGGGTAGACTTGTTTTGAGAACAGGTAATTTAATTCTTCAAGTTCTTTGTATAAACCTTCTGCTTTTTTCAAATCCCCTTGCCCGAGATAATCCATTGCTGTTCTTTTCAGCTCTCCTATTGCATCTCCTAATCCAGTCAAATAATACTGTGGTGGGATGTTTAATTCAGGCAGTCTCTTGTTTTTCAAGTAAGTTATTAGAATCATCAGCTCAGCATACTCTTGGTATGGCGTGCCTAACACTGAATTTTTCAAATCAGGGTACTCTTCCAAATCCTTTTCAATTTCCTTTATTATTTTTTCAATTTCTTTCACTGATTTCTCAGCTTTTTTTACCTTGTTTTTCTGCACGTCTCTTATTGCTTGCGCGCATAAAGGCACTATCTTCCTCTGCTTTTTCAAAGCCTTTTCCCTGACTTCAACTTTTTTATCCAATTGCTTTAAAATTTTCCCAATTTTTGTTTTCAGAAAAATCAACTCCTTTTAACATGGTAATACTTTTTTCCTTTCCTTCCAACAATTTCCCATATTTCATGCTTAAACACTTCGCTTTTTCTCGGAATATATTCGATGTTTATGAAAGCAAAAATCATTGCAAACAAGTTAAGAATAGAAAAAACAAAATCCTTTATTTGAATTGAATAAACAGTAAGCAAAGCAGCGCCAACTAAAAACAACATGCCAAAAATCAAATTTTCCTCGCTTCTTCTTTTCATTAAAGTTTTCAAAGTCACAGGAAGCCAAGCCAATACCAAAAACCCTGCTCCAAGAAAACCAATCAAATTAATGTCCATCAAGTTTAATTAAAACAAAAAAGACTATAAAAACAAGTATGGAACTTGAAAAAGCTTTTGAAAAAATAAAAGAAGCAATAGAAAAACAAGACAACATAATAATAGTCGGCAAATGCAAAGTCAAATATGAAGGCAGAGCAGCTTCAAAACTAGCGCAAGGAGAACGCATTGTAATAATAAAAGAAGACAGGAGCTTCCTTGTCCACCAAAACAAGAAACTAGCAGCAATCAATTACCAGCCACCTAAAGGTAGAATTTCAGCTGAATTAAACCAAGGCAAGCTGGTAATAAGAGCACAGAGAAAAAAGCCGAAAGAACTGCTCGAAACAGAGTTTACTGAAGTGTTTTTCGTCAACACTTTCAAATTAAAAGACGACAACAGCATAAGAATATTCGGCACTGAAAAAAACCTCTCAGACTTGCTAATGCAAGACCTTGAATTAATTGAACCCGGCTTAAAGCCGCTTAAAAACGAAAGCCCTCTTCCGAAAGGATACATTGACATACTAGCAGAAGACAAAGAAGGCAACCTAGTTGTAATTGAAATCAAAAGAAGACAAGCAAGTCTTGACTCAGTTTCGCAGCTGAAAAGATATGTCAAAGAAGTTGAGAAAAGGAAAGACAAAAAAACAAGGGGAATAATCTGCGCTCCTGGAATCTCTTCGCATGCACTTGCTTTTCTTGAAAAAGAAGGCTTTGAGTTTTTCAAGCTTGACTACGAAATCAGCAACCCGTCAGCCAAGATAAAAGGACTGCATAAAAAGCAAAAAGGGATAAATGAATTCATATGAAAGCAATTGTTTTTTCATCAAAAGACAAGGCAGGAACAAACATAGCAGAGGCTTTAATTGAAAAAGGTTTCGAAATAACAGACTCAATTTTTGAAGGCAATCCAGTTTATCAAAAAGGAGAATGGGAATTAATACAAACAGATTCAGAACTTGTTTACGCAGAGCACTTGAACGAGCTTGACTATGAAAAAATAATTTTTGCTTCAAGGCACAAAGCAGCATCAGGAAAGCCGACTTTAACAACGCATATTTGCGGTAACTTCGGAGCAAATGACTTGGGCGGAGAACGCGGAAAACTAAGTACAGGAGACGCTCTTCTCATGAGAAGCATCTTCAAAGAAATTAAAACAAGAAACCCATTTAGAGATTATGAAGTTTCTCTTGAAGCAACTCATCACGGCCCGTTTATAGAAATTCCTCACTGCTGGGTTGAGTTAGGAAGCACTGAACAGCAATGGGAAGACAAGGAAGCAGCTGCTTTTTTAGCTGACTGCATTTTGAAGGCAATTGAAAAACCAGTTGAAGAAGCGCCTGTTGCAATAGGAATAGGGGGAAACCATTATGCTTCAAAGCTTACTCAATACGAAGGGGAGTATGCTTTCGGGCACATTCTGCCTAAATACGTGCAAAGCAACTTGAATTTGAAAATGCTTGAGCAGATGATTGAAAAAACAAACCCAGAACCAGAATACATAATAATTGACAAGAAAGGCATAGCAAGGCAAAGCGAAGTGAGAAAACTAGCTGAAAAAACAAGCAAAGAAATTATGCTAATTTGAAAAAGGAAAGATTAAATCTTTGCTTAAAAGAATGAGGAAAAGACATTGATTTCAAACTTCTTTTTCTTTTTTAAGTTTTTTGGTTTGGTTTTAAAACCATAACAAATAAATAGGTTATTTTTTAGAAAATGATTTATGGTCTCACCCGGACAAAGAAGAAGGAAAATAGGAAATCCTTTCAAAGCATCAACAACAAGAGCAGCAAGCAAAACCTTGAGATTTTTTGGAGCTACAAAGGAATTCTTTTTACTGCCTATAAGAGGAAGAAAAGGAGAAAAAGTTGTGATTGCAAGACTTCCTTTCAATAAAAACCACAAAGGAAAAAAGGAATCTATAAAAGCTGTTCGCCAATAACCTCGTCAATCTTTTCAACAAACTGCTC
The DNA here is from genome assembly GCA_964643685.1 of Microcaldota archaeon. GTDB lineage: Archaea > B1Sed10-29 > B1Sed10-29 > B1Sed10-29 > JAJRYS01 > CAZXTN01. The sequence continues at coordinate 209,988 of CAZXTN010000001.1, read as the reverse complement.
CTTATACTCTGGTTTTATTCTAGCTCCAGCAGCAACATCATGCCCTCCGCCAGCTCCTTCAAATTCAGAAGCAACTTGCTTCATTGCTTTTCCTAAATCCAATCCTTTCCTAACCAAGTAATTAGTTCCTCTTCCTGAAATTTTAACCATTCCTTCATCATCCCTGCTTAAAGCAATAATTGGCTTGTTTTGCTTGATTACCTTCGCGCCGTAAAGCATTCCAGCAACAGTTCCAATAATCGTATCCTTAATCTTGTCAGTATCAAGTACATAAATATTCTTCTTCTCCTTAACTCCTTTTTCCTCCTGCACATAAAGAATAGCTTCTCTTAAATTCCTCCTATGCTGTTCAAGAAGCGCCAAAGCTTTTTTCAAATACTCTTCCCTGTCTCCAGCGCAAACCATTACTCCAATTTCACCTTCACCGTTCCTGCCGCATGCATTAAGCAAAGTTGAAAACTCCTTAATGTCCCTCAACTGCACTTCCTTTTCATTAATCAATTCATAAACTTCCCCTACAAGCGAATTCAAAAAAGAATCAGGCACCCCAACCTGCCTTCCATAAACATACAAACCACTTATCAACTTCCTTTTCTCATCAGCATTCAATTCATAGTAATAAACCCATTTTCCATTTCTTTTAGGCTCTATTCCAAGATGCTCAAGAAACTGATAGCAAGCGCTTTCATTAGCAGTCAAGCCAGGAAAAGCAGGTTCAAAAGAATAAGCAAGGAACTGAGGCAAAGGACGAGTAAACCTACCGTAAAGCCGAATGTCCTTGCTGTACTTTATTATTTTTTCTCCAACAGCATCTTCTAAAATTTTTCTATTCAACCCAACAAGAGCGCCGTTCTTATCCTGCATGTCGCCAACAGCACCGACCAACGCAATGCCACTTAAATCCTTGTTTTCTTCATTGATTTTTTTAGCTACGAGGTAAGTTGCTCCGCTTCCGCTTAATTCAACTGCTCCGTCAAAGCCGCTTAAATGAGGATTGAAATGCACGAAGCTTGTTTCTTTGCTTGGCTTGTGGTGGTCGATTATGCACACTTCTCTTCCTTCAAGCTTTTCTTCAAGCACTTCTAAGGAACTTGAACCCAAGTCAACAAACAGAAAAACACCTTCATCTGACATTATTTCATCCATGCTTGAAGGGTCAAGTCCTTTAACTACTTTGAAATCAAATTTTTTACCGAGCCTTTTCAGCAAAGTGTAAGCTATTCCTCCTGCTGACAAGCCGTCAGCGTCATAATGGCATATCAAGTGAAAATTATCCTTGCTTCTGATAAATTCAGCTGCTTCTTCCAATCCTTTCATTTTACAACCCTTCTTCTTTTATTTTTTCTTTTCAAAACATATAAAACAAGGGCATCAAAGAGTTTAAAAAACACTAAAAACACAATTTAACAAGTTATGGACTTGCTTAACATCTTGAAAGAAAGCCCTGCTCAAAGCCAAGAAGAATTGAAAAAGCAGGTTGAGGAGCTTAAACAAGAGCTTCAGAAAGCGCTTGAAGAAAAAAAAGGATATGAGGAACAGCATTACAAGAACATAATCTTAAATCTAGTTATTAAAAGATACTCGAAATGCATTAATGAAAAAGAAATCAAGACAATAGAAGACTTGAAAGCGCTTGTGCAGCCATCTAATAGTGAAGTGCTGAAAATAGCTTCAAGCTTGAAAGGGCAGACAAAACAAGAGAAAGCAAAACAAGCATATGAAAAGATAGTGAAAGAAATAAAATCAGTGCCTTCACTTGGAATAAATTTCTGGATGACAATTGAAGAAATGCTTGAAACAAAAATAGCAGATTATGAAGACAAAGCAATCCTACTCTGTTCCGTTCTTAAAGCAATAGGAGAAGAAGCTGAAATAGCAATAGCTGAACTTAACGATGGCTCGAACAAGCCATTTATTTTAATAAAAAAAGAAGAAGAGTACTTAATGCTTGACCCTAACACTTTCCACGAATTTGAAAAATACAAAGGAAACCTTAAAACATTGGTTGAAAAATACGAAGAAAACAGCAAAAAAATAACAAGATTCTTATACAAATTCAACAACACAACCTATGAAGAATTAATTTAAATATAACAAACGCACTAATTAACAATTACTTTCTTTTAACAAAAAAATTGAAAAGAGGAGATGCTAATGACAGTAAAAGCTGACAGGACAAAATGCATTTACTGCGGAGGATGCGTGTCAGTATGCCCAGTAAACGCAATTACATTGAAAGAAACAAGAATAGAAGTTGATGCAAACAAATGCATTGACTGCGGAGCATGCATAAAATTCTGCCCAGTCGGAGCACTGGAAAAAGTTGAAAAAACAGAATAAAGGAGTGACATTAAAAATGAATCCAATTGATTATGACAAGATAGCAAAACAAGAATGGGATGTAATAGTAATAGGAGCAGGCCCAGGAGGATTAATAGCAGCAAGGCAAGCTGCAAGAAAAGGCCTGAAAACCCTATGCATTGACAGGAAACAAGAGATAGGAACGCCTGTGAGATGCGGAGAAGGGCTTGGTTCAGTGTGGATGAAATTCGCTGACCTTGAATATGACCCCTCCTGGTGTGTGAAGGAGATGAAAGGAGCTGTAATATATGGTCCTAAAAAAGCAAAAAAAGTTATTGCAACAACAAACAATGGATACATAGTTGAGAGGAAAATAATGGAGAAAAAAATAGCATACCAAGCCATAAAAGCAGGAGCCAAAATGATGCTGAAAACTCAAGTATACGACGTCATAAAAGAAGGAAACAAAGCAGCAGGAGTCAAAGTAAAAGCGCCAACAGGAGACTATGAAATAAAAGCAAAAATACTGATTGCAGCAGACGGAGTGGATTCCCAGACAGCAAAATATTATGGCATAAACACTTTCAACCCAATAACAGAAGTTGACTCAGGCTACGAGTATGAAATGGAAAACTGCAAATTCGACCACCCGGACAAAATACATATATTCGTAGGAAATGAAATCGCACCAAGAGGATATGTCTGGATATTTCCAAAATCAAAAACAGCAGCAAACGTCGGAATTGGAATAACAGGAAACCATGACAAGACAGCAAAGTATTACCTTGACAAGTGGATAGAAGAGCACCCTGAAATGTTCGGAGAAGCAAGCATAGTTGACATCAAAGGAGGATGCTGCCCAGTCGGACGCCCACTTGAAAAAATAGCATATGACGGGTTATTAATAGTTGGAGACGCTGCCCACATGGTTAATGCCATACACGGAGGAGGAATGGGCACTTCAATGGAAGCAGCTATGATGGCAGCAGACGCAGCTGAAAAAGCAATAAAAGAAAACAATTTCACAGCAGAGTTCTTGAACAAGGAATACACTGAGAAATGGTATGAGAAAAGAGGAAACCAGCTGCTTCAAGTAGTCAAAGTAAGGCACTTCTTTGAAAGAATGACAGATGACCAAATGGAAGAGCTAGGAGAGATATTTAACGAACAAGAATTACTTGAATTCACCGATGGAAGAAAATTAAAAGCATTTGCAAAAGCATTTATCAAACATCCAAAACTAATGCTTTTAGCAACAAAAACAATACTTCTAGATTAAAAAAAACCTTTTTTCTTCTCTTTTTTTTCCACCCCCTTCTTTTTTTAACCAAAACCTGCTAATTAAAAAACATGAAAAAAACAATTGGATTAGCAGCAGCAATTATAATTCCTTACCTTGTTTTGTCAGTTAAGTTTCTTTACATTCCAACAAGCTACTTGCTTATGCTTGGCTTCAACTGGCAGAACCTTCTTGGACTACTTACTTACTCATTCATGCACATAAGCCCCTCTCACTTAATAGGGAACATTGTGCTCTTGCTGTCAGTTGGCTTCATTGCTGAAACCAAGCTAAGCACAAAAGAATACTTCGGAGTATATTTCACAGCTGGAATTGTCTCAGCTTTAGTTTATGGCGTAATGTTCCCTGAAAATTATCTTGTTGGAGCAAGCGCGGCAATCTCAGCTCTACTAGCAGTTGCTTTCATAATAGATATCAAGAAAGCTTTTGTTTCAATCATCATTGCTAGCATTGTCATTTCATTTGCTTCCCCTGTCCTGCAAGCAGTGACAAAATCAGAGTTTGAAAAACTACAGAACAAGACAAGCGAGATAACTGAAAAAGTCACTGAATTAAACAAGCAAATACAAGAAGCTAAGCAAAAAAACTTAACAGAACAAGCTGAAGTTCTTGAAAAACAAAAACAAGAGCAGGTGAATGAATTGAACAAAACATCGATTCAGCAGATTGTAATTGATGAAGGCATTGAAAGAGAGGAGAAAGCAAAAACAAGCCCTTTAGTTCATCTCGCAGGCGCTTTCACAGGGCTTGGGTATGTGTTTATTTTCAGGAGGGAGTTGGTATGGCAGTTGCCATCTCAAATTATGCCACGAAAAAAGTAATAGAAGAATTGAAAAAAGAAATAGAAGGCAAGCGTTTGAACAACGTGCAGCAGATTGGGAAGGAGTTGTTCAAGTTCACTTTTTCATCTCCTAAAAAAGAGCTGTTGATTGAACCAGGTGTCAGGATGCATTTGACAAGCTACAAGTTTGCAGCTCCTGAAAAAGCGTCGCAAGTGTCAATGTTTCTTAGAAAGAAATTAAAAGGCAAGAAATTGCTTGAATTAAGCCAGCATGGCGAAGACAGAATAGCTGTTTTCAAGTTCCCTGAAAACTACTTGATAATTGAATTTTTTTCCCATGGAAATTTCGTGCTTACTGACAATGATTACAACATTCTTTTTACTTTCAGGAAAGAAGCATGGAAAGACAGGGAATTGAAAAAAGGAGTTAAATACAAGTTTCCATCAAACTTGAAAGTGAAAATCAAAGAGGATTACTCTCCAGTAACCAAGCAGGAGTATGAAAAGCAAGGAAGCATGAATAAGGCATTAGATGAACACTACGCTTCATTAAAACAAGATAATCCTAAAATGAAGAAGCTGCTTAATCGCCTTGAGCACCAGAAAAAGGCATTAAAAGAGTATGAAGAAAAAGCAAAGCTTTACAAGAGGGTGGGGGATTGGATTTACGAGAATTACTCTTCAATTGAAAAGCTTCTGAATTCTTCAAAACAAGAGCTTGAAAAATTAGGTGTTAAAAGAAAAGGAAGAAAAATAGTTTTGGAGAAAAATTTCAGCTGATTCTTTAACAGAAAAAAGTTTTTAACGCAAACAAAGGATTTGTTCAAGAACAAGAAAAAATTGAAATTCCCTAAAAGGAATTTCACACAAGCATTGTCTCGTCCACGACTATTACGTCGCTGACTGCAAAGACGCTTTTATAAGGTACTACTGCCATCCCATCATGCCTTGCTAAGTCCTTTGATATCTTGGACTCCCTGCTTGTTTCAATCAAAAATGCTTCCAAGCTTCCTGTTTTTTCGTCAATTAGGATGTCGCTTAGCCTTCCAAGTTCTTCTCCTTTGTTTGTAATTATCCTTTTTCCACCTAGCTGTTTTGCTATTACAAATTTTTTGTTAACCATATGCATCACTGTTTTATTTATTACAAAGCAATTGTTTATAAAGTTATCTATGCAAAATTAAAAAAAGCTGAAAACAAAAGCAAAGAAACATAATTTTTTAAAAAAGAGGTTTGCAAATGAAGGAAAATGACTACATTGAAAAGCTGAAAAAACAGCATTATCATGTCGTAGGCAGGCACTCTGCAGTTAAAATATGTACTTGGCTGAAAAAATCACTAAGAGACCAGGGCACGTGCTACAAGCAAAGGTTTTACGGCATAAGCAGCCACAGGTGCCTTCAAATGACACCCAACATTTACTGCAACCAAAGATGCGTGTTCTGCTGGAGAACTTACGACGACAACAACGACCCTATTCCAAGCCAATGGGACGAGCCTGAATTCATAATAGAAGAGTCAATAAAAGCGCAGAGAAAGCTTATCAACGGCTTTCCAGGAGCACCTGGCTTGAATGAACAGAAATTTAAAGAAGCCCAGAATCCGAATCAAGTGGCTTTATCCTTGACAGGAGAGCCAATGGGCTACCCATACATGGGCGAGTTGGTTGAACAGTTTCATAAAAAAGGATTCACGACTTTCATAGTTACAAACGGGCTTTACCCAAAACGCCTTGCTGAAATGACTCTTCCAACGCAGCTTTACGTCTCGCTTGACGCGACTGACGAGCAAATGCACAAGGTAGTGAACCGTCCTCTTGTGCCTGATTCATGGCAGACAATAAATGAAACACTTGAACTCCTACCTTCTCTTGACACTAGGAAAGTTATTAGAATGACTGTAGTGAAAGGATGGAATGACAAGAACCCTGAGCAGTACGCCAAGTTAATTGAAAAAAGCGAAGCTGATTTCCTGGAAGTGAAAGGGTACATGTTTGTAGGCGGAAGCAGGCAAAGGCTTTCAATGGAAAATATGCCAAGGCATGATTATGTGAAACAATTTGCTGAAAAAGTCAATAAGTATCTTGGTTATGATTATATTGACGAGCAGCCAGTATCAAGAGTAGTACTTTACTCCTCAGGAAAAAAGAACCCTAAAATAAAAAAGTGATTTAATGCGAACAGATTACAGGCAAAAATTGTCTAAAAAAAGAAGTTTATGGAAGAAGTTAAGAGAGAAAAATGTTGAAAAATACACTTTTTCAAACCTGCCTTATAAGTTTAAAGTAAGAAGGTCATTAAAATTAGTAAGGCCACCTTACTCTCTTATTCTGCCAATACTGGTTTCACCTAAAATTTTATCGATTTACAACAAGAAAGGAGAAGAAGTTGCAAGAGTAACTGCTTACAGATACCCAGCTGACAAGAAAGGAAACTTCAAAGTCTTCATCCCGACAATAGATGTGAAAGAACAATACAGGAACAAGAATTTAGGCAATTTTCTTGTAAAAGCAGTTAAAGAAACAATAGGAGAAGGCAAGGGAATAAGAGTAAAATCAGAGCCACAGGCAGAAAAGTTTTGGGAAAAACTGGGCTTTCAAGCAAAGAAAAAGCAATTTGACCCTTTCCTGAATGACTACCTCACATTAATGGAACTGCCTGAAGAAAAACAAGTGCCTTTCTCAAAGAAAAAAATAAAAAAGAAAAAAGACAACTGACAAACTCTCCTCTTTTTTAAAACCAGTTAAAACCAGCATCAGTTGCAAAATTATTTTTAACTCCTTTTTTCAAATGTTTTCTCAATGGTTGTTTCAATTGAATTAATGCTGTCAATTTCAACAATCCTCAGCATGCTTTCAACACTGCAGTCGCCGTTTTCATGCGAACAAACTTACTCTGTAATTTCTCAAATAAATGTCCCTTCCTCTGCTTTGCTTGATTCTCTCTCTTATCCTCCAAAAATAACAAGGCAATTTAAAGAAGCTCAGCAATATGCATATAATGCTAAAAAAACAGCTGAAGCAATCAAAAGCAACATGTTCCTCTGCTCTTACTTGAACACCCCTGGCTTGTCTAAAGAAATGCAGGTAATGCTTTCAATGTTTCTTGAAACAGTCACAAAAACAAAAGCAAATTACTATAATGCTTTAAGCAAAGCATCTTCCATCTACTCTTTTGAAATAAAACAAGCAGAATCAGATTATATCAAGATGGACAAAGTAGGATTTGACGTGCTTGAAAATACTATTCAAAAAGCAGAGTTTGACAGGACAAAAAACCTACTTCTAACATCCTATTCTTCAACATCTTCTTTAACAATTTATTCCCTTGAATCAGAACAACAAAGGCTTATGAACAATTTATTAAAGGGAGGATGGAGAGGAGGTGTTTCTTTTTTCAACAACTTTCTTGGAAAAGAAGGCTCTTTAAAACTATTTCAAAAAAATCACGATGATTCATTAAGGCTGTTAGCTTCTCTTGAAGAAAAATACGAAGATGAAAAAGAAGACTTTGAAAAAAATTACAACAAGCTTGACAAGCTAATAAAAGAACTTGAAAACCAAGGTGTTTCAAGCATAACTAAAGATTTTCAATCAAAAGCCCCCTCTTTTTTCACAGAAATCAGCTTCTCAGACTCCAGTTCCCCGAGCAAGCAGCTGCTTGACCTCAAATCTTCTTTGACAAAAGCTCCTTTAAAAAAAGCACAGAGGATATACTCTCTTAAAATGGACAACTACCTTGCTTCTGCTTTTCTTTCACTTTCAAAAGCTAATTTAAAGCAACAGCAGTCAATTAAACAAGCTGATTTTCTCCTGTCAAGATTAACTAAAATAAGAAACAGTCTGCAGAAAAAATGCCTTGAACAATTGTCTGCCATGCCTTCTTCTTCACCTGTTTATGAAGAAGTCGCGGAAAAATGCAATTCAGAAATTAATCTAAAAACAGACATGGAAAATTACCTCCAAGTAATAAGCATTGCAAAAGAAAATTATTCAGACTACTACTGGATTGAAACATATGTAAAGAACAGCATTGTTCAGCTTCAAAAACTAGGTTATAGAATGGATGAAGAAAAGCAAATTCTAAGCAATATTGAAGCAACAAAAGCCCCTTTAAGTAACAAAATAAGCTCCTTATTTAAATTGAAATCAGAAATAGAGAAAAAAGCGCTTCCTTCAAAGCAACTTTTTGAAAAAAAATCAATTGAAGTAAATTCCCTTATGAAAGCAGTCAAAGAAAACAAAGGCATTTTCTTCATTTCCTCAAGCGAACTTGAAAAAGATGAAGCAGAAGAACAAGTTATACAGAGCCAGGATTTTTACCCAAATGCCTTTGATTTCATGCAAAAACAAAATACTCTTCTTGAAAAATACAAGTCATTAATCAGCAACTCCTCTTCAAATTACTTTGCTGCAAATCATTTTGAAAAATTTTTCTTTGAAACAATGCCAGAATGCGGAAAACAAGTGAAAGGAACCTTATTTGTGTCTGTTTTCAATGACTTGGCAGACATTGAACAATCTTCTTTTACCATAAATGTTCTTGGCGAAGAAAAGCAACTTAAAATGCTTTTCTTCAAAAAAGGGCATGAGTTCACTGCAAATTTCTCTTTTTCAAAACAAGTTCTTTACTGCCAGAAACAAGTGAATTCAGCTGATGGAAAAACAATTATTTCAAAAATAAAAGCAACTCCCTTGATTCCCCTTGAAAAAGCCAGAATTCATTTTTCACTTCCAAGCAATGCTGTAGTGCTCTCCTCTTCAGGAGCATATTTGAACAACTATGTTTACTTAGAAAACTTGGAATCTGAACAAGACGTTTATGTAATTTACTCTCTTGAAAATTCACAAAATTCCTCTGCGGCTCCTTTATCTTCTTTTCTTTCATCTGATGAAGAAGCATTTGAACCCTCTTATTTCAACATATCCTCTTTCAAATCATTTTTCAAAGAAGAAAACAAAACAAATTCAACCAATGTTTTTTTCACAGAAAACAAGCAAATGCAATTGCAGTCGACTTTGAAAACACAAAATCTTTCAAAAGATTACAGTCACTTATCTTCTCTATTGTTTGAATACAGAAAAGCAGTTGATGATGATGTTCAAATACCCCATGAAGAAAGATACAATGATTATGCAAACTACTCTGAAAAAATAAATGCATTAACAGGCTTGAATTATGCTGAATTTCAGAAAAAAAAGCAAGCAATTGAACAAGAGCTTGATTCAAAAATTTCCTTCTTAAAAACAAACGCACAGCAACTTTACAAAGTAGCTGAAGAAAAAGGAAATAAAGAATTTGCTGAAAGAGCAAAACAATGGCTTGACAAAGGCTATTACACCCGCTCAATCCTCTACTCAGAATTTGCAATAAACAACAAAGAAGACATGAGCCCATTAATAGCAGTTGCATTTATAATAATTATTCTCTCTGCTTATGTTTTTTTAAAAAAAGAAAGCAAAACCGTTGAAAAAAAGATAGAAAGAAAACTCTACTCCTTTGACTAAACCCATCCTTAAAACCAATTTCTTCACAAGTATTCTGAAAAATCTACTTTATCTCCTTGCGAAGT
>CAZXTN010000001.1:0-199935 GCA_964643685.1 Microcaldota archaeon | reverse complement strand
AAAACCAATTTCTTCACAAGTATTCTGAAAAATCTACTTTATCTCCTTGCGAAGTCCCGTAAATTATTTTCAAAGCAGTGTCAAAAGTCTCTTTAGGCGTCTTGCTTGTAGTGTCAATTTCATAAACTGCTTTGAAATTCTCCTCAGCCTTTTGAGTGCAATAATCAAGAGCCTCTGCTTCAATATTCTCCTTTATCTTCTTCGGCTTGTAACCCCTTTCTTTAAGCCTTTTTTTCAATTCATCTGGACGAGTTCTTAAAACAATAACAAAAGAATTCCTTAACTTGAATTCACAGGCAAGATGCCCATCTATTATCCCCTGCTCTTGGTTCAGCGCTTTCCTAAGCTCGTCCATTTTAGGGACAATAGTACCGTCTTTCCTTGTTTTTTCAATCAATTCAGGATGTTCCTTTAAGTAATCTGTTATGTGAATGACTCTCGTTTTGAAATAATCTCCTATCTTGTCAGCAAGAGTCGTTTTTCCTGTTCCAGGAGTGCCTGTTATTACTATTTTTTCATACATGGGTTTTCATTTAATCAGGATTTGTTTAAAAACATTAACCCCTCAGTTTTTTATACGCTCCTTCTGTTAATTAAAGCAGTAACAACAGAGGTGAATTTTTTCAATGGTTGAATTCAAGCCTTATTGCAGGCAATGTTTTATTGAAAGCGGCTTAAGCATACGTCTTGTTGAAAAAAACGGAGAGCTTGTCTGCCCACGTAACCCTAACCATAAATACAAGAATGACGTTCAGATAGCCTGAAGTCTTCTCTTCTCTTTCTTTACGCCCCACTTGACAACTAGTTTTGAAAATATTACAGGAACAAGTAGAGTAAATATTATGCTTGAAGCAACAATCACTGAATAAATTTCAGAGTTTATCACACTGTTCTTCAAAAGAATTTGCATTACTATCAAGCTTGTACTAAACCTAACTGATAAGCCAATTCCAAGCAAAGTTGATTGCTTGAAACCCATCTCCTTAACTCCAATCACCCAACTTCCTAAAATTTTTGAAAAGCCAGAAACAACCACAACAAGAAGCACAAGCAAAGGAGAAGATAATAAAGCAAGAGGATTCATTGAAACTCCCACTTGCAGGAAAAACAAAGGAGCAAAAAAGCCATAACACATTGTCTTCACTTCACTTTCAATTAACTGCAGCCTTTTCTCAGGAATGAAAGTTTTTATTGAAAGCCCAGCTAGCAAAGCAGCTACTGCAAGAGCATCTGCATACTCTCCTATTCCAAGGAAAAGGAAGAAAATGAATAAAGTGAAAAGAAAGATTGTTTCAATGTTTTTGAAATTAAACCTGCTTTCCTCTTTCTTGAATTTTTTCAACGCATATGTAAGAAGGAAAAGAAGAGAAAGAGAAATTAATATTGTAAGTATGTTTCCTGAAGTGTTCTTAACGGGAGAAGCTACAAGAGGAATGATGAGAACCAAAGTAAACACTTCAAAAACATCATCCAATACACCTATCCCAACGATGCTCTGCCCGAGCTTGCTGTTTATAAGCTTGAACTCGTCAAGTATTGGGAGAAGTATTGCTTCACCTACTGTTGCAAAAGACAAAGCAATTATCAGTGAAATGAACAAACTGTAATGAAATAAGTAATGAATCACTAAGAATCCGAAAAAAGTTTCAAACAATATTATGAACAAAGTTCCTTTAACAATAAACAACCCTAATTTCCTAAACTGCTTTAAGTCAATCTCAAAACCAATTACAAATAATAGGAAATACATTCCAAGCTGAGCAAGGAAGTTAAAGGTGCTGCTTGAAGTCATTGCTTCGAAAGGATTTTTTATTGAAAGAAAAAAACCAAGTATAAGAGCTGAGAACAGCCAAGGCACTTTGATTTTTTCAAGCAGTTTCCCAGCTAAGAAAATTATCAGGAAAGACAAGCTCAGGAACAAGTAAAAATTAAGCATGTTTAATCTCCACTCTTTACTTGTTTAAAAACAATTAAGAGAATTTTAAGGATAGTCCCTTTCAGGTGTCCTTGGGAAAGCAATCGCTTCCTTAATATTATCCAAACCACACACCCACATCACTACTCTTTCAATTCCCAAGCCAAAACCAGAGTGAGGAACACTTCCATACCTTCTAGTATCCAAGTAAAACTTGTACTTGTCAACATCTTCGCCTTGCTCTTTCAATTTTTTTTCAAGCACTTTAATGTCTTCTTCTCTTTCGCTTCCTCCAATTATCTCACCAACGCCTTTTACAAGCATGTCAAAACCAAGAACTTTTGACTTGTCTTCTTCAGCTTCTTTCATGTAAAACGCTTTAATTTCCTTCGGGTAATGAGTTACAATCAACGGCTTTTCATACAATTCAGTCAGCTTCTTCTCTTCAATTGTCCTCAAGTCCTTGCCATAAGGCACTTCCATTCCAAGCTCCTTTAACTTCGCAAGAGCTTCATCATAAGTCATTCTAGGAAAAGGGCTAGTGATTTTCAACAAATCCTCTTTCTTCCTTCCTAGAATCTCAAGCTCTTTTTCATTTTCCTCAGCTACTCTTTTGCATATGAAACTAACCAGCTCCTCTGCTTCCACTTGAAGTTCTTTGAATCTCATCCAAGCAACTTCCATTTCAGCATGCCAATACTCAGTCAAATGCCTTGAAGTGCTTGACTTCTCAGCCCTGAAACTAGGTGCAATAGTGTAAATTTTTTCAAGTGCAAAAATAGCTGCTTCTGCATACAACTGCCAAGTTTGAGTCAAGTAACTTTTCCTTCCAAAGTAATTAACTTCAAATAAAGTACTGCCTCCTTCGCCAGCAGCTGGAGTGAAAAGAGGAGATTGAAATTCATAATAACCCCTGCTTCTGAAAAAATCATCAATTGCCCTGAAAACAGTGCTTCTGATTTTAAGCACAGAAGTCATTTTCTGCGAACGAAGCCACAAGTGCCTGTTATCAAGCAGGAACTCATCTGACTGGTCCCTTGTAATTGGAAACCTTTCAGCCAAGTGAACAACTTCAATGTCACTTGCTTTTATTTCAAAGCCACCTGGCGCCCTCTCATCTTTAGAAACAATTCCCGTAATCATACAAGAAGACTCAACGCTTATAGTTGAAGCTTCTTTGAACCCAGGAGCATCTTCTTTGAAAGTGCATTGAACTACTCCGCTTGAATCACGAAGCAAGACAAAAGCCATTTTCTTGCCTGCTCTTTGCCTGTAAACCCATCCACGCACTTTCACTTCTTTGCCTTCATGCTCAGGCACTTCTTTTACTTGAATAAACTCATCCATTCTAAATTCATTTTGAAAAAAATACTTTAAATAACTTCCTCTGCTTTACTTTAATTAATGAAATGGAACAAGAACCAGATAACTAACTTGCTTGAAAAAGCAGTTGAAGCTGAAGTTGATTTTGAATTGACTGACGAGCAGATAGCTGAATTTTTCAGCGTCAAAGAACAGCCTCATTCTGACATCGGCTTGCTTGTTAAGAAAAAAATAGAAAAAGCAATTGATGAAAATTACAACAAGCCAGCTCCTTACAGGTTAAAAGTTTTTGAAAAACAATGGCCTGAAAACAAGGCGGAAGTTTACTTGTTTTCAAACGAAGACAAGCTGTTTGGAAAAAATGCCCTTGACTCTGTTTACGTATTCAAAGGCAACTTGTTTTCCCTCCCTCCTTCATCTGCAGATTTCCAAAACGTGCTGAGAGAAGGTGTCAGGCTTTTTTCTTTCAAGGAGCTTTTTTCTTCACTTGTAGGCGCTCGTTTTGAATCAATGCAAAGCGATTATGAAGTTGTTGAAATGAAAAAAGCTAATTCTTTTGAAAGCGCTAACTTGCATGCTCCTAATTTTTTAAAAAAATGGCTTGAAAAAAACAACAAGGAATTCCTGCTTGACGCTGAATTAAATTTCTCAGCTGAAATAAAAATAATTGACTAATGCCTTACCCCAACCTTATTGAGTCAAGGTTTTTCGGTTTGCAATTAATCAGAGATTAATTGAAACCCCTCGCCTCATTTTAAACGGATGGAATCGAGGTTACGAGGCGCGCTTGCTTCTACTTTGAACTTGTATGCAAGTGAGCGTGCTAAGTTTACGCATTTTTTCTCTTCACCGTGAACAGTAAGAACCCTCTCTGGACGAGGAGTTAATTTTTTGAAGTAACCTAGTAATTGGTTCAAGTCAGCGTGTCCTGAAAATCCTTGGATAGTATATACTTGGGCGTTGATTTTGTACTGCTGTGACTTGCCGTTGTTTTCAAGCACGACTTCTTTAGCTCCTTTTTGAATTTTCCTTCCAAGCGAGCCTTCTCCTTGGTAACCTACGAAGACAATTGCGTTTTTTTCATCGTCGCAGATTTCTTTGAAGTAATCTATTACAGGTCCTCCGTTCATCATTCCAGCTGGGGCTAGTATGACTGCTCTTCCGTCTTGTGCTATTTGTTTTCTTTGCGATGGGTCGACATTCTGGAAGATGTTGGAGTCAAATGGGGAGTTGTTGTGAAGTATTCTTCTTTGAAGTGATTTTTTTAAGTATTCTGGGTAAGTTGAGTGTATTGCGCTTGCTTCTCTTGTCATTCCATCTAAGTAAACTGGCACGTCCCAGTCTCCTTTTTGACGAGCGTAGTTTTCAATGACCATCATTACTTCCTGCGCTCTTCCAATGGCGAATGAAGGTATTAGGACTGTGCCGTTGTTTTCAGTGACTTTTCTTATGACTTCTATTAGTTTTTTTTCAGCTACGTATCTTGGTTGCTGGACGTCCTGTGGCCCTCCGTATGTTGATTCCATCACAACTGTTTCTAAGCGAGGGTATCTTGTTTCAGCTGATTCGAATAATTCAGTGTAGCCGAATTTTATGTCTCCTGTGAACATGAGGTTGTGGGCTCCTTCTCCTATGTGCAGGTGTACTGTTGAGCTTCCTAGGATATGTCCTGCGTTGTGCAGAGTAAGTCTTATGTCTGGTGTGATGTCTGTTACTTCATTGTATTCTCTTGGTATGCAGTGTTTTATTTCTTCTTTGATGTCTTTTTCAGTGTATAATGGTGTTTTGGCGTTTTTTGCCAAGACGCTTATGTAATCTTTTTGAAGAAGAGTCATTACGTCTCTTGTTGCAGGGGTGCAGTAAACTGGGCCGTCGTAGCCGTATTGGAATAGGTAAGGGAGGAATCCGCTGTGGTCTAAGTGCCCGTGTGTGATTATTACTGCGTCTAGTTCTTCAAGTGAAAAGTTAACTGATGATAGGTAAGGGAATGCGTTTTCAGTTGATGCTACTGATACTCCGCAGTCGATTAGTATTTTGCTTTCAGGTGTTTCAAGGAGGGTTGCTGAGCGTCCGACTTCTCTCCATCCTCCTAGTCCTGTTATTCTTATCCAGTCAGTTGGTTTTGGGTTGTCTCTGTAAACTCTTTTTCCTACTTTTTTAAGTATTTTTTTTCTGTCTTTAGCTTCTTTTACAAGAGTGTCTCTTATTGCTTTTACTAATGGCGAGCTTGTTGTTGGTTTTCTTAAGAGTTTTGGGGTCCATCCTATCTCTTTTGTTAGTTTTTTAAGTGTTTCGCCGTGGTGTCCTATGATTAGTCCTAGTTTTTCTGCTTCTATGTTTACTTCGCAGAATTCAGGGTTGAATGTTATTGCTGAGATGTTTGCTTCTTGTGGCACTATTTCTTTTATTTTGTCCTCTGCTTGTTCAGGTGGAAGCAGTTGTGAGGGTTCTGAGCGTAGCACGAATCTTTTTTTCAGTTGAGTTGCTAGTTTTTTGATTAATGAGTCTTCGTCTATGAATTTTGAAATGTTTGCAGTGTAGATTATGATGTCTGGTCCTTCTAGTTCAAGTTTTGTAACCATGCATTCTTCTGGTAGTATTTCTTTTACTTTTTTTTCCATTTCTTTTAAAAATTGCGTCAAATTTCTCACCTTTTTTATTGAATGTTTTTTGGGTTTAAGGTCTTAAAAAAAGGAGTTAAAGGAGAGGGGTTTGTTTTTATTCTATTTTTTTTATTTCCTTCTCGTTTAAGAATTCTATTCCTTTTTTTGTTATTGTTGCTATCATCAGTCCTTTTCCTCCAGAGTAAATGTCTCTTTTTGCTGCTGATTTAAGTGCTTTTACTGCTATTGGAAGGTTTTCTTTTACTGTTTTTCCTTCTTCATATTTGTCTTCAAGCACTCCGTATGCTATTGGCGAGCCGCTTCCTGTTGAAGTCATTTTTTCAGGGGACAGCCCTCCTGCTGCGTCAAGTGAGAATAAGTGAGGTTTTTCATCGTATCCTGCTAGTATTAGTTGAACCCAGTAGGGGAAGTACTTGTTGTTTTGAAGAATGTTTGCTAGGAGAGAAGCTGCTGATTCAACTGGTATTTTTCTTCTTCTTTGTATTTTGTAAAGCGCTGCTTCAACTTGCATTATTTTAACAAGTCTTTGAGCGTCCCCTACCATTCCAGCTACTGTCATTCCAATATGAGGCGCGATTTCATAAACTTTCTGGGTTTCTGGGTTTGCTATAAGCGAGCCCATTGTGGCTTTTTGTTCAGCTGCTATTATCACTCCGTCTGAGCATAGCAGTCCAACTGTTGTTGTTCCTTTTTTCAATTCTTTTTCATCCATTTTGTTAATCAGCTCCGAAGAATTAATTTTACTTATCTTGTTAAATTAGCTTGTTTTTTTTTGAATTGGTTTAAAATAAGCGTTTTATCAACAAAAGCTTGGGTGAGCTTTGTCTTTTGTTTTTCTTAGTGTCAAGGTTGTTTTTAAACCTTTTTATCTGCGTTTCTTTCAGTGCTTTATAAACCTTTTTTTTAGTATTCTTCTATTATTTTCACTGTCTTGTATTCAAGGTTGTTTTTTATTTGCTGTATTAACAGCATTTTTCTAGCTTGGTAATCTTTCATTAACGCTGATTTTTTTGACAGTTTTATTTGAATTTCTTCTCCTTGTACTTTTATTTCAACGTTTTCTTCCATTGGAAATACTTGCATGACAAGCTCTTTTGCTTTTTCGTCTTCTTTTTCTATTTTTTTCACTAGTTTTATTTTGAAAATAAGTGTTTTTCCAGCTAATTCGTGATTGAAGTCAACTCTTACTCTGCCGCTGCTTACTGACTGCACTTTTGCAGGCGCTCCTTCAAGTTCCAGAATCATTCCTGGAGTAGGGTGAATGTTGCTGTTTTTAAAAGCTTGAAGTGGAACTATTCTTATCAAGTCTTCTCGTCTTTCACCGTAAGCTTTTTCAGGGGGAATTTCAACTTCTTTTTCTTCACCTTCTTTCATTCCAGCAAGAGCTTCTTCAAAGCCTTTTATTAACTGGTTTTTTCCAAGAATCATTAAAACAGGTTCGTACTTCAATTGAGGGTTGTAAATTCCATTTTCTTCTGCTGTTTTTTTGTCATTGGTGTCGAAAACTTTCCCTGTTCCTTTTTCTATGCCAGTGTAAGTTACTTTTACAAATTCACTCATTTTTTCAAACAACTCCTTTTTTCTTCAATTACTGCAATCTTTTTTTTAATGCAATGAAGCATAAGTTTTAATAAGTGCTTTTTTTATTATTTTAAGCACTATTTATTACTTGGTGGTTTTTACAAAATGGATTCAAAAAAAGCAATACTAATACTTTCAGCTGCAATAATGCTCTTTTCAGTCATACCTATTGCATTTCTCAATTCAAAAAATACTGTTCCTGAACCAGATATAAATAATGACTCTCTTGTCTTGACAGGAGACGGCGTGTTCAATGCCAAAATCATGAGAATGAACCAATACTTGTCATTTGTAGGTTTATCAAACACAAATGACGATTCTAAAATAAGAGAAGCTATTAACAGCATTGGCTATGTAAACTGCTCTGAAAATTCAGCTGACTGTCAAGTAAAAGTAGGGCTTAACCCATACGGAGCAGGATACAGGGATGAAGTAATTATAAAACTTAAAAATGAGTCAGATGCAAATTATGTTGGATTCAGATTAAGCTACAGGCTCAATTACCTTTTAGACACTACTCCTAAATACTTGTCTTCATATGCTTTAGTACCAGCTTCAGTTATTTTAACAGGAAATTCAACAATCAAAGACAAGACAGTAATAGCAAAAAACATTTCATCATTAGCTTATGTGAGCTACACTAACTCGCCTGGAAGCATTGTCAAAGTCGAGTGTTCAAATGTAGTTTACTCAAAACAAGGCGTTTTGATGAAAGCACCCTCATGCATTGACACTCCACAAGTTTACGGCAACAAGTTTGGCTTGAATTACTTCACAATCATACAAAACCAGAAGCAATTCAATAAAAGCCTCGAGTTAAATTTATCTTTTGACGCAGCTGTTTTTGAAGCTGAAGGAAATTTCACTGGAAGCGGTCTTGATAAAAAATTGAGCTTTGCAAGGATATACTTTGCTCCTGACAACCAGTCAGCTTCAATAATAGTTGAAAACATTTCAAAAGTAGCAGAAATAAGAGAAGCATTGAAAAACTACAACATAACTAAGGAGTATAAGACAGGGGACATTAAATTCCCTTCAAAAATACAACTTGATGGAAAAGAATATGACGTTTTAACAGACAATGGATTGATAAGACTTGATTTTCCAATTACCCAGCTTGAAGGAGAACAAGAAGTAAAACTAAAAATAATGACATTGTTTGATGAAATAGTCAAAATAGAAACAGCAGAAAACTAATCTTCTTTTTTCAGCTTCATTACTGCTTCAGCTAAGTCGCCGTCAGTTTCTTCAAGCGCTTTTTCAGCTTCCTCTTTCGAAGCGCCTGTTTGTTCCATTATCATTTCAACATCTTCTTCTTTATACGGCTTTGTTTCAATCTCCTCCAAGTCTCCCATTATTTGAAAAGTTTTCTGGCCCTGCGCTTCAATTATCATGACATTCGGGTTTTTTATCCTGTAACTTTTTTCTCCTTTGATTATAACTTCTTCAGCTGGCAACTGCGTCTGCTTTATGCCCATTTGCTTCATCAAAGCATTCAACTGCTTCGGGTTCATTCCGCCAAACATTTCAAAACCACTTCCTTTTTTCACCATTTGTTTTATTAATTTCTCCTGATTAATTTATTCTTCAATGGAATTTAAAATACCTACTCTTCCTTTTTCAAAACAAAAAGCAATTGAAGTATACTTGAAACATGGAGGAGTGCTTAAGGTAGAAGAAGACAAGTTAATTTACCCAGACAAGCCGAGAATAAAACAGCAGTTAAGCCTTATTGAAAAAAAGCTAGAGTACTTGTCGCCGAGAATAAAAGAACTTGAAAAAAGGAACAAGGAACTCTCTTTCTTTAATATTTCCAACTTGTTTAAAACAACTTCTGATTCTCTTTTCTGGAAGCATCATCTTAGAAAACTTCTTGATGAAGATTATAGAGAAGCATCAAAAGCAGTTGCTCCGCCAGTAAACAGGATAAATGAACAGAAGTACAGGAGAATAGTTGAGCAGTTTCTTGAAAATGATGATTATAGGAAAAATTTGTTTGAAGCAAAAACAAGCGTTATAAGCGAACAAAATCTCACTGAATCAATTGAAAAAAGCATTAAAGAAAGCAAGAGGTTGCTTAAGCTTCGTTTAGATAAGCTTAAAAAAGAAAAAGCAATAGCAGTTGAAAAAAAGAAAGCGCTTGAAGCGTTCTTAAACTGGGTTGATTAAGGCATATTTTATTCTTGTAGTTTCTTTTCCTTTTCCTTGAACGTCAGTGATTTTGATGAATCCAAGTTCTGATGTGCTTTTAACATGGGTGCCTGCGCATGGGCAGATGTCAATTCCTTCAATATGCACTAAGCGAACTTGTTTTATGAAAGAAGGTAGTTTTTCAAACAGCTTTCTTCTTTTTTCATCGACTTTTTCAAGCATTTCTTCTCTTGAAACAGTTTCAAACCAAACTCTCTTATTTTCTTCAACTGCTTTGTTGAATTCTTTTACAATCTCTTCAAGCACTTCTTGAGTTGGCTTGAATGGCTTGAAATCAACTCTTGAATAGTCCTCATGTATTTGATTTCCAACTGTTTCAGCGCCGTACTTGTCAAGAATAATTGCGGATAATAAATGCTGAGCAGTATGCATTTTCATTAACTTGTATCTCCTTTCCCAGTCAATTATCCCATGTACTTTTGTTCCAACTGTGGTTTCCTCTTCTACATAATGCCTTAATTCCCCTTGCTCCTTCCTGGTGTCAAGCACTTTCACTTCCTTGCCTTCGCTTGTTTTTAAAATTCCAGTGTCTCCTGGTTGCCCTCCGCTTCTGCCGTAAAAAAGAGTCTTGTTTAAAAGAAGGTAGCCTTTGTTGTTTTGCACAACTTCAGCGTTAAATTCTCTAGCATAACAATCTTCTAAAAAAAGAAGTTCTGTCAAACAATTGCCCTCCTTTTGTTTACAAGGATGCCATGAAAGGCTGTCCTGTGAAGTAATAGGAAATTGCTTCTATCAAAGTAGGTATTACAAAGATAAGAAAAGCAGCAATTCCCTGATTTTCTTCTATTTCAGTTCCAACTGCCTTGTCAAAAACAGCTATCATTAAAGAAACTAAGGCGACATTAAGCAACCAGCTTAACGCGAACAGCATCAACTTCATTTTAAAACACCTTTTTTTCAGCTTAAGCTAACTAACACTCCTGTAACCACAAGCAAGGTAAAATAACCAAGCCCAATGACTAAGTTCTGAACCCACATCATTTCATTTACTTTTACTTTTTCAATTCCTGAAACAGCTTCTATCAGCACTCCTAAAATCCTTCCTGAATAAGCAGTGCTTACCACGACGCCTGCTCCCATTAAAAAATAAGCAAGCAATGGAATTGTCATGAACACCCTCATTAAAATGTAACCAGCTGCGTATGGAATCATTGCAACAGCCATCATTCCAGCAAACAAGCCGTATACTCCTGTTATCTTGTCAAACTTTGCTTTTCCCTTGTGCCTTTTCATTATTTTGACAAACAAGTAAGAGAAAACTGACAAAACAACTATCCCAAACAAGCTTATTCCAATAAACATTAAAACAGCTTCTTTTACAATTTCAGTAAAACTTGCAAAACCAGCTACTAAAAGCATTAAAAAGCAGGCAATTAAACTAGCTATCAAGCTAAGCAAAGCAATTGACTTGAAACCATCAACTGCTTTCAGCTTCTTTTTTTCAAGCAACTTCACTGTCTTGTCAGGCTTAGTTAGCACTGAAAACCAAGACCTTATAATTTCAACTGACTTCATATAAGCAACACCTTCTTTTTTTCATCTTTTTTAAGAATTACTAACAAGCTTATTCTTTAAAATATTTTTCAATTGCTCTCTTTATCTTTTCAGGATCAAAAGCCACGCGAACAAGAGTAGTGTTTCCTCTTACTCCTTTTCCTGACAAAGTGGTTGTCACAAGCCCAAGCATTTCAAGCTCGTTAATATACTCCTTTCCCCATCTCGCGCTTCTTGCCTCTTTGCCAAGCCTGTTGCACAAAGCTTCATATTTTTCATAAATTTCCCCTGTGAACAACACCTTATCTTCTTTTGAACCATCAAGCTTGGAGTAATGCGCTTTTGAAGTGCTCAGCAAAGCAATTGCATACAGCATTATTTTCTGATGCTCAGGCAAAGTGTTAATTGCTTCCATTACAATCTCCTCTTCAACACCTTCCCTTGCTTTCAAAACATCCTTGTCAGTCACTTCTTTTTCCTGCTTCTCATCGGCAATTTCACCTGCTTTCAGAAGAAGCTTCAAAGCGTACCTTGCATCCCCTGATTCCTGTGCAGCCAAAGCAGCGGCGTAGCTAATTGCTGATTTCTTAACACTTCCTTTCTTAAACCCCTTCTCTGCCCTTTGGTTCAAAATATCTTCAAGCTGCTCAGCATTATAAGGGGCAAAAATCATTTCTTCTTCGCATAACGTTGATTTTGAACGAGGATCAAGCTTCTTTTTCATCATTACATTGTTTGTTATTCCTATGATGCTTATCCTGCCTTTCACAAGCTCATCATTTGCCCTTGTAAGAGTATAAACCAAGTCATCTAAACTCTTAATCTTGTCAATTTCATCCAAAATCACTATAACATGCTCGTTTTTTCTAGTTATGACTTTAAGCATCTTGTCATACAAGTGGCTGAAAGGATAACCAATATAACTTTCCCCAGGCTCCAAATGCTCTATGATTTTAAGAAGAACCTGGTACTTCGTATTAATCACTCTTGCATTTATGTAAATCATGTCAACATTCACATTATACTTCTCCTTCACATTCATAAGCTTCTCAATCACAAGCTTGGTGGAAGCTGTCTTCCCTGTTCCTGTTTTTCCATAAATGAAAAGATTGTTCGTCCTTTTTCCACTTAGCAAAGGAGCCAAGTTCTTCATAATCCTCTCAACTTCTTTTTCACGATGAGGCAAAGTTTCAGGGATGTAATGAGGACTAAGCACGTTCCTATCCTGAAAAATAGTTTCTTTCATCAATTCTTTTTCAAAAATATCCTCCATTCAAACACCCATAAGCAATACATTAAAATACTACTAACACCTAAAAATAGGTATAGGTTTTTATGCTTTTGTAAATTAAAAAACCAGGAGGTATTATAAAATGGCTGGCATTTTGGAAAAACTAAGAGGAGGAAGCGGAGCTTCAGTAGACATAGAGGAGTACTTAAATACACTAGGACTCGAACAAGACGACATGCTTGAAGAACACGCTGACATGTGGGTAAAACCATTCTCACTAGAAGACGTAATGGATGTTGAAAAAGTATCATCTGAACTAAGAAAAGGAAACATGGTCATACTAAACATTCAGCCTCTTTTCAAGAAAAACAGCATCAAACTAAGGCAAGCTGTTTCTGAAATAAAAGACACAGTAAGAGGAATAAACGGAGACATTGCAAGAATCACTGAAAGCAAACTGCTATTAACCCCCTCAGGCGTTAAAATAGCAAAGCAGTAAGCTGCTTTTAAAAAAAGGCAAGATGAGGTTTTATTCAATGATTCTTGAAAACCCTGCCTTAGTTCTTTCAATAGGAACCAAAGACGTAACTGAAATAATTGAAAGCATTTTAAAAGAAAGAAACTGGGGGCATTTTGAACTAATAAACCTGAAACTCTCTTACATCCCCTACTACTTATTCAACTACGACACTTTAATAGAACAAGAAATGCAAGGACAAACTTACTCCCAAGGATTCTCAGGCTTAATGGCAATGAACGCAATAGACGGAAAACTCGAGCCACTCTTAACCCAGATTCTTGAATCACAACCAGTTGACTATGAAAGAGAAATTTCACACGAGCTAAAATACGAAATTCAAAACCCAGCAATCAGCATGAACGAAGCCAAAGAAGCAGCTAAAATAAAACTAGCTGCTAAATTCAACGTCGGCAAAGACTCAATGTCAACAACCGGCTTCAGGCTAGTTTATTGGCCAATATGGATAGTATTCGTAACCCTTCCAAAAGGAGGAATTCAAAAAATACAAATAGAAGCAGTGTCAGGATATCCAATGAACATTGAACAAGTGCCTGAAAGAGAAAAAACATGGATTGAAGTCACTGAAGAAACACTCGACTCTCTAAAAACACCTGAAGGATGGATTAACTTGACTAAAAAAGCAGTTGAAGTAACCTCATCAGGCTTGAAAGGAACTTCAAAATCAACAAGCGGGCTAAGCAGCTTAATCCAATGGTTCACTAAAACCAAAAGCGGGAGATACTCCTTACTGCTAATCGCAATACTCATAGCAATAATACTAATGACAAAATAACTTCTTTTTTTGGCTTGTCATTTATTTTTTATATCCCTTTCTTCATTAATTATTATTGAGTTACAATGGGTTATTTGCAGAGAATAAAAGCAAAAAAAACAGCAAAAAAAACAGGAGAAAATAAAACTAATTCTTTACAGCACAGAGTAAAAGCGCTGCAATTACTGCAGGAACTGAAAGCAAGAAGAGAATTGGAAAAAGCATTAAAAATAAGAGAGAAGCAAGAAAAACAACAAAACTTAACCCTAACAAAAGAACAGTTAACAAAACTCTCAACAACAAAAATAAAACAACAGTCATCAAAAACAACACCTAAAATAACCCAATGGAAAAAACAAACAAAAACTCAAGCAAACAAAACACCAGCAAAAACAATTCCAAAAATAGCAACCAAAACAACAGAACCAATTCGGAAAACAACAACCAAATTAATAACTCTAAAAACAAGAATAAAAATAAAAAAAGCAAACAATGAGAGACAAGCATTAACAAAAGCAAAAAGCCACTCAGTAAAAATAGGGATTAAAAAAAGAAAAAGAGGAAATGTTTTAAGTTTGTTTTCTTTTTTTAAAATGAGGAAAAGGATAACCTCTAACCTAAAAATGCAAAGTTTTTCAGATTCTAAAACAAGAAATAAAGTTCAAAAAAAGCAACTAATAAAGAACCAAGAAAAGAGTGATAGAAGCAAATCGAGTGGCGTTTATGATAGGGTAAAGTTGTTCATGCCTAGAAAAAAGTTATCTCAGGACATTAAGGCAGAGCAGCAGGTTCCAGGAGGCAAAGTGATTCAAAAGTTGTTTGAAAAAGCAGAGCAAATGAAGTTGAATGTAACTAAAAAACAAGTGAGAGGGTCTTCTGAGTTAAGGGAGTTAATTGATAGGATTGAAGAGGATAAAAAAAAGTACCCGCGGGTTTTTTTATTAGTTGAAAAATCTGGTTTTTCAGATGTATTAAAGCTTGTTAAAGTAAGGGACAAAGTAGAAAGATTCAGAGGAAGAGTTTATGCTAATCTTTTAATTGACAAGTATTCTGAAGTTGCTGAAAAATTAAGCGAAGAACAGCAGAAAGAGCTAATTAATGGAATTGTTCTGCTCACACAGAAGAGGGTTTATGCAATTTCTTATTTGAAAGAGGTAGACAAGTTAATTAAAGCTGGAGATAAAGAGTATGCTGATTATGTTGTTGAAATTTTAGAGAAATTTGCTTTATCAGGAGGAGAGCCAAGCAAATTTTCCGAAGCAATAGCGAAATTGGGTATTACAAAAAAAGAGGAAATAAGAGAAGTTTATGAAGCAACTTCTTATTTACAGGAATTGAATTTTAATCCTGTTGAGTTTATCAATTTGATTAACAATGAATTAATTTCACCTTTTGAAAAGCAAGAAGCTGCGGAAAAATCTGCTTTAAAGGATTTATTTAATGAAATAAAACAAAAGAGAATAAAGAGTGAAAATGACCTTAAGGCAAAAGTATTGGTTATAAAATTATTTAAAGAAGGTTACTTAAGCAAGAAAGATTACCTTTACTTGTTGAAAAATTTGCCTAGTTCAAGCAAAAAATTTACTTCCCATACTCTTTTAGAAGAAGAGAATTTTTTAATTAAAATTAAAAAAAGCAATTTAGTCAATGAAGAAGAATTTAAAAACTTAATTTTTTACTTAAAACTTAAAATTGATGAAAAAAATCCGACGCCTGCTTTAGTTAATTTTTATAAAAAAAATTCAGCGCCTGCCTTAGTCTCTTTTTATGGGGAATTAAGCCAGGATGAAAGAAAAAAAGTAAACAAGTTAATAAAAAAATCCATTGAATTAAGAAAATTCAACGAGTCTCTTTTCAAGGAACTTGAATTTGAATTTGAAAAACGACTAAGAACCAAAGTAGCTTTTTCTTTTGAAAAATTAAAATCAAAGATGAGGGAGATTAATGAAATTATTGAAGAACAAGATAATCTCTTGTCAATAGCATTAGAATTAAAAAAAGAAAATAAAGAATCAGTAGAAGAAATTGTTCATGATAAAGAATTAACTAGAAAGCTAAGAGCATTAAAACCAACTGAAAAAAAGGCAGTTTTAAACAATCTTAAAAAATTAACTTTTGAAGAAATGAAACAGCAAAAAGAAATAATAAAAGAATTAATGGATTACCCTGAACTTCGAAAAAAGTTAATCAAACCAAACATGAGAGTAGATGAGATAAAGCAGGTTAAACTCTTTAAAGAGTTATTTAATGAAGAAGAAAGAGAGGAAATCTTAAATTATTCAGAATATATCTTTAGAGATGTACTGAAACAAGCAATAAAAAATGAAGATAATGAAAGGAAATTGAAGAATCTAAAATTTTTAACAGACAATATAACTTTTGGTTCTCTAAATCCAGCTACGACTTTTCTTGGAGAAGTTGCTCTTGAAGAATTATTAAATTTTGATGAAGAAGAATTGAAAAGATTAATTAAATTAACAGATCAAAATAGAGAATTACGCTCATTTGTTGATAATTTAAATGTTCTAATGATAAAAGGATTAAAAGGAGAGCAGTCACATAAATTGCTTGAATTAACATATAAACTAGTAGAAAAAAAACAAGATGTTAATACTTTTTTAGAAGCAAGCGTGATTTTCAGAGACACTTTATCCCGTAAACATTTTGAAAAGTTTTTAAAAATAAAAGAACTGCCTCTATCTGTTTTAAGTGAAGAAATAGTAAGATTAAAGAAAGGATGGGTAAACAAGCCTTATAAACAATTAGAGTTAATGATTTCTGAGGAAATGAGAGAAGTATTCAACAGCTACATCATAAGCAGAAGCAAGAACAGAGCAAGAGAGTTGATTATTCCTTTAATGAGAGATGAAAAAGTAGCAGAACAAATCCAAGCAATAATAAGAAATAAGTTAAAAGCAGGTGAAAAAATAGGAAAAAGACAAATAAAAGAACTGCCAAGCATTGCTCAGAAATTACAATTATTAAATGCATTATTTGACAAAGAAATAAGCATCCAAGAAACAGATTTAAAAAAATTAAACAAGCAATTACAAGATGAAATAGTAAAAACAGGAACGCAAGAATTTGGAGAAAATTTTGAAATAAAATACAAGCAATTGCAAGACCAACACCAAGAACAACAACTTGTAGACATGGTGGTGATTATAAGAACATTAGAAAATCATTACAAAACCATCAATTTCAAAAAAGTAAAAAATGAAGTAATAAGAACGGAAAAAGAACAAGAAGCATTAAAACAAATAATGAATGCTTGGCTTGCCGGAATAGACTCATTCAAAGAGTACAAGTATAAAGAACTTGATGAAATAGGAGTGCCTGAAAAACTGCAAGATAAATGGAAACAAACAACAACCATAACAATGCAAGTAGGAAAAGAATCCACTGAAGATAAAATAGAAGAAGTAATTAAGAGACTTGAAGAAAGCAAGCAAGAACTCACTGCAGAAAACCAAGAAAAACATCAAGAAGAGTACAATAAAATACAAAAATTAATTGAAGAACAAGAATATGGCAAAGCTCAAAACAAAATACAAGAGCTAATAAAACAGATTACAGAAGAGAATTCAGATGCATCAAAACACTTACAATATGCAGCAGGACTACTTGCAAAAACAAATGAAAAAGAGGCAGTTTTAAAAGCAAGCGATGAAGCAGATGTCGTATCGTGGTTTAATATTGGGAAAGAGTTTAACACCTGCCAATCTTACTTAAGTAAAGGAAGATTTAACCCTGCTTTAGTGAGTTTTATAGGGGACGCAACCAAAAAACCAATTATAATAATAAACACAGAAACAGGAAAAATGGAAGCAAGAGCAGTCATGTATTTAACAAAAAATAGTTCAGGCGAATGGGAGTTATATTTAGATGACATTTACTCGCATAACACTCAAGCAAAACAATTAATTTTAAAATTTTATGAACAAAAAGCAAAAGAACTTGGAATACCAATGGTTAAAAAACCACATAAAATAATAGGAAAAGTGCCTTTTACTTACATGAACAACAATGGAGGGCTAAGAAAACAAGAAGTAATCTAACTCTAGCCCCTAGCTATGCTCTTCTTTTTTCACATGAAGCTTGATAGTGAATATTGTTTTGATTTTTCGCTTTCGAAAATCATTTCCAAATCAGTTTCAATCAACTTCAACCTTTGCTCCAAATAGTCCCCTAGCCCGTATTTTTCAGCCATTTCCTGCGACACTTTCAAGTACTTCTCAATGCCTCCCCTATGCACTGTCAACAACAACTTGCCTCCGCATTTAGTGCATTTTCCGCTTAAAGGGACTCTCCTGTACTTAGCATTGCAGTCAACGCATCTGAAACTCTGCTGTCCGAACGAACGCAGGTTGCCGTAAATGTCCCTCAAGAAATGGGAGTTGATTATTTTTTTAGCAACGTCTTTTTCATCAACTGCTCTTATTTTTTCAGCTAATTCCAACTGCCTCTGCACTTTCTCGCTCATAGCACCTAATTGAGTGTAGTTGGATTGATGAGGGCCTTCATCAATAGAGTAAGTGTCAAACATGAAATTAATTCCATACATCTCATCTTCTTTCCCAAGCTTGTCTTTAATTATTGGAATTTTAACGTCGTACGCGTTTACTATTTTTTCAGCTGCTTCGTAGAATTCAAGAGGCAAGTGGCTTATTGTTTCAACATCCCATACTTGGTCGTCAACTTCACTTGGGTTGATTTTAGTTGACAAAATTAATGGAATGTCTTCTGTTCCACCTGCTTTTGAAGGCAAGTACTTCTTTGAAAAATTAATCAAAGCATCCATTAACAAAGTCAATGAGTTTTCATCTCCGTCGCAGTCTCTTCTAGTTGCTCCGTGAAAGTAAGGATGAGCGTAAGTTCCGCGTGCTTTAGTGAAACCAATTATTCTTCCAAGAGTCCCAGCTGAAATATGCGGAGCCATTCCAAGCACTAGCTTGCCAATCAAGTCCTCTTTTTCTTTAACGTTGTAATAAGGTTTTTTCTTGTAAAATTTCACAAGCTCGTCATCAACAAAATTGCATACTCTTACAAAGTAATCACCAGCTGCTTCTGAAATCACTACATCCTGAGGCCATAGCTCCACAATCTGTTCTTCATCAACAAGCTCGTTTCCCAGATAATCTTTTTCGTAACCAAGTTCCCTTGCTTTTTCAACAGTCAAGTGAATCTCCCTTGGCTTGAAATGAGTCAAAGGCAGGTTCGTTGCATCGATTCTAGCAGTGCCGTCTTTAAAGCACCATACCTTGTGCTTAGCTCTTAAAACAAGTTTTTCAAGAGGTTCAAAGTACTTGTCATCACTAATTGTTCCAATAACTCCTTTCATTTTTTCAGGAGCCTTGTTTTCACTTAAGTTTACAAGAGCTTTGTTTAAAATTTCACCTAAGTCAACGATCCTTTTCCTGTAACCAGAAGTCCTGCCTCCGCAGTATTTGCAAGTTTCACTTTCATTGAATTTTCCGCAATTAATGCACACTCTTTTTACAACAGCCCTTCCGCCGCATTCATCGCATTTGTAAGACAACAACTCCTTGCCGCATTTTTCACAAACAAGATTAGGCAGTTCAAGAGTAATTTTTCCTTTCTCAGCTGCTTTTTCAACGCTTCTTGTCTTCCCTCCATAGTTTCCAACTGGAAATAAGCCGTTTGGTGCAGGGTTCATTTTTCTCTCCTTTGATTTTTCAGGACGTCCCATCCTAGCACCAATGTAAACAGGCGCCTTATTATAAACAGGAAAGCCAGCAAGAGCATTAACTAATTCCAACGCGTCTTCTTTTTCTTCACTTAATTTTTCCAAGTCAATTTCCTTGCTTAAACCAAGAGTCTCCTCCAAAGCAAAAGAATCCTCTATAATGACTCTTCCTTCCCTTAGTTTATGAGGCACGCAGAGCAATTCAAGAACCCTTTTAGCTTCTTTGTTTTCAACCACTAATCTTCTTGTTTTCTTGTCAAGCAGTCCTCCAATTACCTCTGCTTTTCCTGTTTTCAGCCATTCAACAAGCTCTTTGATTTGTTCTTTTGAAACATCTGCGTAAAAATAAGTGTATTTAGGATGCAGTGGAATGCTATGCAGTCTGCTTAAACCAACAGCTTCTTCAGCTGTCAAATTCTCAGGAACTTTTACTCCTTTTTTTTCAACAATCAAGTTCCACCATTCTTCAACTATGCCGCTTGGAATCAAAGGGTGATTAGCATTTAAAAAATCGCCGTAAGGAACAAGCATGTCTCCAAGGAAAAGAATTTCTTTGACTTCTTTTTTCAGTTTTTTAGCTTCTTCGAAATTTTTCACGCGTACAACGTCGCCGTTTTTCAACAGGACTACAGGGGGCTCTATTTTGTCGCATGGAGTCAAAGCGCAGCCTTTTTTAGGGCGTTCGATTTTCAACTGCGTTCCTATGACTGGAAACTCGTCAAGTATTTCCATTGAAGCAGGATGCACTGCTCTTGAATTGATTCCAGTGTTTCTTGCCCTGCCGTACCTTAACCTGAATCCGCCTGGAGTTGAAGGGTAAGCGAAGATAGGGCGTCCGCCTACAACTTCTTTCAAGTATTTTGTTATTGGCTGTATTTCAATTTTTCCGCTTTTTTTCACGACTTTTACAAGTGATTCAAGCCAGTTCCATCCTATGTCATGCTTGTTTGAAAATTTCAGAAGTTTAGGTGCTTTTTGAGCAAGCCCCTCTGCTACTACGAGGCACATCCCTCCTCTCACGCAGTTTGTCTTCACTCTTTCAAGATTTTTGTAAACACTTACTTCCACAGTTGAAGTTGGTTCGCCGTCAACGCATACAGGACAGTTGCTTATTATTTTTCTGATTTCATCTTCAGTTGGATTGTATTGAAGACGTGAAATTGAACTGTTATACAAAGCTATTTCTTCAACATACCTCTCTACTTCTTCTTCTTTAGGCTTGTACCTGTCCAAGCCAACTAATTTTCTTGCATAATCAGCAACCATTACAGCTAACCCAGCTGCTGTTCCTCCAGCTGAACGGATTGGAGATGCGAAATACAAGCTTAAGTACTCAGTATTGTCAGGGTTTTTGTTAACCTCTACTTTTGCTATCCCTTCTGTTCCTGCAACAAGAATGCCTTCTGTAAGCATTGTTATTGCTGTTCTTATTGCCTGCTCCACCCTCTCTGCGTCTGTTCCTTTTATAAATTTTCCTTCAATTATCTCTTCAATTATTTTTAAAGCTGCTTTGTCTCTTCCATGTTCTTTTATCAACTCTCTTATTCTTTCAGCTGAACCAGGTGGGCCAACAAGCCCCTCTGTTCTGGCAGCCAAGTCAGATGCCTGGGTTATCTCTACTTCTTCACCTGCATCAATGCCCATTGCTCTTGCTTCAGCTGCTTCTTCATAAGCTTTTTTCATCTGCTCTTGTATTATGTCAAAAACCTTCATTTTCAATCACACTTGCTTGTCAAAGTGAATAGCGTTTATTCTGCCGTATTTTGTTTCAATAACAGGCACTATTGCAGGGGTTGCTTTGTGCCCTTGCTTTACCTGATATTCTGTAAGAGCCTGCCATGTGCCTGCATTTATGTTTATTGTTCCCCTGTAAATTTTGTATGAATTGTTATGGCTTTCTCCTGCTTGGAAAATATCAGGCACTTGTTCAATTACCAAGTAATCTTCTTTTTCAGGAGTGATTGGTTTTCCACCGTAAATTGGATGAAGATGCCTGCGTTTAAGCATTTCAGTCATTATCTCGCTTCCTTTGTCAAAACTAGCTGTAGGCAAGGCATTTACGAAGTCAACGAAGCAGGTTCCATGGTAAATAAGCTGCTTCAATCCATGTATTTCAACCATTGTTGGGCTTCCTATGAGCGTTACATCTTTTGATTCATATAACCTTGGCACTAACTCTTTTGTCAGCTGAGGCTGTGGGTCTGCTGTTTTAACAGCATCGTGGTTTCCAGGAGCTAAAACTATGTGAATGTAATCAGGCACTTTCAACAAATAGTCCTCAAGCATTTCATACTGCTTGAAAATGTCACTTTCTTCTAATTCTTCTTCTTGAGTTGGGTAAATTCCAATTCCGTCAACATTGTCTCCTGAAATTGTCAAGTACTTGACTTTTTCAGCTAGTTTCCTTTGCTTTTCATTTCCCCTTTTGCCATGAAGCCATTCTAGAAAGTTTTCAAAATTTTTTTTCATGAAAAGCTTGCTTCCAATATGCATGTCTGAAGTGAGCACTATTGCTATGTCATCTTCTGTTGTTTTAACTGGCCTTATTGGAATTTCAGGTTGGTATATTTCGTCTGCTATGAACAGTTCTTTGCTCAGCCTTCCTTCAACTGCTATTATCTCGTCATTTATTATGTTTGCTGAAAATTCAAGAAGCCTTTTGTTGCTTTTTGGGATAAGGACATTAAGCGTGCCAGTAGGGTCTTCTATGTTCATTAACACATGCCCGTTTTTTGTTGTTCTTTTTTCATTGAAGATGCCTATTACTTTTACTTTCTCATAACCGCTTCTCAAGTTTTCTATTTTTTTATAAGGATGCTGTCCTCTTTTTTTCAGCATTTCACTTATCTTCTCATACCTGCTGTTGAAATAAGAAACAAAATCCTCTAATTTTCCAGTGGAAGTTGACTTGCTTGTCACGTTATTTCCTATAATCTTAACTTCTGCACTTACTTCTTTTCCAATAGGCTTGAAGCTTGTAAATTCAACAATTGCTTTAGCTTCTTCTCTTATCACTTCTTTTGCTTTCTGCTTTTGCTCAAGGTCTTTTTTTTCAATAACAAGCTTTCCTTTTGCCTCTTCCATTGCTCTTCTTGCTATTTCCTCGGCGTCCACGCTTGTTTTCAAGTATTCAAGAGCATCAGGAGTAAGCAAGTAGCCTTTTTTCTGAATTTCTTCTATTATGTTCATGCAAAATCAACTCGTCGGAGTCCTTAAATGCATACCCTTTTTTCAAGTTAATTTTTAAGAGCTCCTTTTGTATATCATGGTTTTTCTTTGAAAATTTCAAGCAGTTCAGGTTCTTTTTCAAAATAATCCCTTGCAGGTTTCAGCAGTATTGAAAGCCGTTCTGCAACCATTTTCTTCAAGTCCATTGGATGCAGTTTTCCCTGCTTGTAAACGTTTTCAAGTTCTTCATATGAATGAATTTCCATATTGCCTCCGAATTTCTCAGGGCGTTTTATTTCAATGCTCTTCTCCTCTCCTCTGAAAATCAAGTACTTGGAATACTCCATTAGAGGGTTTGATTCAACTTCTTTTTCAGGGCAGTATGCTTTGCTTATTTTCCTCATTATCTCTTCAGGCGAGTCATGCACAAGTATTGATGAGTCAGGATTACTTTTGCTCATTTTAGCATCCATCTCCATTCTCTGAGGGCCCTGCAAGCCCATTATTAAATGATGAGAAACAACAATTGGCTTTTTAAAACCAAGCTTAGGGGCAAGTTCTCTTGCAAGCATGTTTGCTTTTCTTTGATCCATTCCAAGCTGGCAAATGTCAATGTTCATGTGGAAAATGTCAGCCACTTGCATTGCAGGGTAAAGCACCTGCGCAGCATCTGTCAATTCCCCTTCCTTTCTTCCCATTATTGTCGTTGCTCTCATCATTCTTTTCATTGTAGTGTTTTTTGAGACGCTTATGACTTTTTTCCAGTATTCAGGGTCGTTTACGAACTCGCTTGCCCACCTGATTTTAATTTTAGAAGTGTCTACTCCAAGCGTTTCCCATACTTTAATCAAGTATCTTCCAGCTGCTTGTATTCTTTCCAAGTCCCCGCCTAGCTTGTTGTTTATCATCGCGTGCCAATCAGCAAGGTAAAGCACGAAATCAACACCAGCTTCCTGCAAGTCTCTTATTTTCTGTGCCCTCATTAAGCCGGTTCCAAGATGAGCCATTCCGCTTGGTTCAAAACCGTCATAAGCTAAAGGGTTGCTTTTTGTTTCAAGAAGCTCTTTTAGTTCCTGTTCAGTAACCACTTCTTCTACAGGAATTCTTGTTATCAAAGCTAGTTTTTTTTCAACATCCATTTTCTTCAATTCCTTTTTCTTATTTTATTTCTTCTTTTATCGCTTCAAGTTCAGATAGAATGCTCCACATTTCTGTTCTTATATGAAAAGGCATGTTTATGTCATTTGAAATCTCGTCAATTAAGTAAATCGCATTAGCTATGTTCACTGCTTTTTCCCCTTCTTTTGACAGCACTTTCTCCTTAGCTTCATTTATCTTGTTTCTAATATTTTTAGGAACAGTGGTGTCTTCAATTATAGGTTCCATTAATTCAGCAACTTCTTTCAACCTCTCATCTACCTTCATCTGCCATCACCTTCTCTTTTCTTTTGTATCCTTCATCTGATTAAAAACTTTTGTTTTATCACAAACTACTCCTGATAATTAGTCTCTATTTTTTCCTAAAAAAATTTTTTCATAACTTCTTTAAGAACTTCCTGCACTTGCTTTTTGTCAGTAGCATTCACCTTGTAATCTGATTTAACTTCCTTATGAGGCAAGTCGATTTTTGTTGCAATTACAACTAATTTTGGATTAAACTGCTTCTTAATCTCTTTCAGCAAATTCTCCTGCTCTTTCAAGGAGTAACCACAGGTTTCACTTGCATCAATTAAAAACAACACGTTCTTGGACAAGTACTTTAATGCAAGCACTGCTTTCTGCTCTGTCTTGTTCCTCTTTTCAAAAGGACGGTCAAGAAGCCCAGGAGTATCAATCAACTGCACTTTATCATACCTGTTCTTAACATAACCAATGAGAATTTCTTTTGTAGTGAAAGGATAAGGAGCAGTTCTTACTTTATGCCCTGTTGCTGTTTTAAGAAACTGAGATTTTCCAACATTCGGATACCCAGCTAAGATAATAGTGCTCATCTCCTTTATTTTCGGAAGAGTGTTCAGTTTCTTCAAAAACTTGTCAATCTCACTTGTCCTTATTTTCTTTACAACAGACGAATACCTTCCAATATACTCCTTCATTACCTGCTTGTTTTGTTTAGGGCTGTCGCCGTATTTCAATTTCATCTCATACTCATCTTTCAGCTTCTTAAGTATCCTAATACTTGCCTTTATCCTCTGTATCTCATTGTTCTTTTCCTTTACGTCAATCATTGTTTCAGCAAGCTTTTTTTGAAAATCAGTTAACTCCACGCTTGTTTCACGAATGTAATTATTCAAGTAGCCTAAAGTGATTGCATGAATAGAATTAATTTTAACCAAGTCAGCTTCTTTCCACCTCTTCTTGGCTCTTGCCTGCTTCTTCGCCTGTTTCAAAGCAACATCAATTATCTCTTTTCCATTCATGACTATTATTAATGAAAACACGTGTTTAAAAGCTCTTGTTAAAGTTATTTAAACAACCTTGATTTTACTATTAAACACATGATTGAATTATTCGGATACTCAATTGAAGAAGCAGTCTTGCTTGCAAAAGCAATAGAAATTGGAATATGGGCAGTATCTACTTTCCTCAGCGTAAAAATCATCCCCCGTATTCCAAAATGGCTTGACGATTGGGTAGACCAATATCACAAAATGGACCTGTCAGAAACAGCACACAAGGAACTTGCAAACGCAATAAGATTCGCAATATACATAATATCCTTCTACATTCTGTTCCTCATTTTGGGAGTAAATGATGTTTTCAATAACAAGTACTACCAGTTAATCCTGCTTTTTTTTGTAATGAAAATTTCTCTCGCAGTACTGCGTCCTTCAATCAGAAAAATTGACGAAAAAATGGAGTCAATTGACTTGTCAGAACACACTCATAAAATGATTGAAAACATAATAAGCTACACTATTTACACCATTGCCTTCTTCGCAGCCTTGTCAATCTTAGGATATACCAGCGTGTTTACCGGCTTCATAGCAGGAGCAGGAGTAATTGGAATCACAGTAGGTTTCGCCGCAAAAGATGTTGTGTCAAACACTTTAGCAGGAATATTCATTGCTTTTGACAAGCCATTGAGATACGGAGAAGTTGTTGAAATACAAGGAAAACTAGGAGTAGTTGATGAAATAGGGTTAAGAATGACAAAGCTGAAAACATTTGACAATAAAGTAATAATGATACCAAACCTCATCATCAACAGCAACCCAGTCATAAATTACACAAGAGAAAAAAACAGAAGAATAGAAGTTGACGTAGGCATTGCTTATGAAAGCGACTTGAAAACAGCAATGGATATAATGAAAAAAGTGCCTACAAAAATAAAAGGAGCTATCTTAAACAATTCAAAAAAACCAATACAAGTCCTGCTTCAAAACTTCGGAGCATCTTCAATAGACCTGCAATTAAGGTTCTGGCTTGACACTAAAAAAGGAAGCCTTGTTGACGCCCAATCAGATGCCAAAAGAATAATATTAAACGAATTCTCAAAACATGACGTGGAAATACCTTACCCAAAACAAGTTATAATATCAGAGCCAGCTGGAAAAATACCTCCATTCATACCACAACAGAAAACAAAGAAAAAAAGCAACAATAGAAAAAAGAAAAGGTAAATCGCCTTTTTCTTGTTTGCTCAAACGTTTTTCTTTTAGTTTATCTACTTTTCTCTAAAAGAAAAACTAAATAAACAAGTTTTTTCATAAAAATAATCATGAAAAAAATTTTATTCTCTTTACTTGTTTTAACAGGGCTTGTTTTTGCCAACTGCTACGACTTCGTGTCACTAGCAGAAGACAGACTAGCACCACCTTACCCAAGCTACTTCGGCGCAGCTGGAGAATACATGCACGCAGGAGACTGCTTTTACAACCAAGGAAACATTAAACAAGCTAATTTTTACTATGAAAAATCAGCCGAGTATTACATTGACGCTGCTGATTCCCTTCTTCCAGGAGCAGACAATTTCTTAAGAGCAAGCTCCTATGAAAAAGCAGCAGAAGCCTACAAAAAAGAAGGGCTTAAAAGCAAAGCAATACAACTTTATGAAAAATCAAAAGCAACTTATGAAAGATACGGATTCAATGAAGAAGGAGCAAGAATAACAGGCCTTATTGTCGCCTTGAACACAAGCAATTCAATTGACTTCATCAACATAATAGGCATAATATCACTTGTTTCACTAATCCTTTCACTCCTTGTCCTTTCTTACTTATTTACTCAAAATGAAGAATTAAAAGAAATAATCTCTCAACTTAAGCCAGAAAAAAAAGTAATTAAAAAAGAACAGCCAATAGTGAGAAGAAAAGCAAGCGACTTTGCCTCAAGCTACGTGCCTGAAAAACCAAAACAGAAATTCAAAGAAATAAAAATAAATGTCAAGGAAAAATATGCAAAGAAACTAAGAGAAAAATACATGCCTAAACACTAATCCTTTTAAACTCTTTTTTTCACTTTTTCTTAAAGAGGTTTTTTTGAAAATGGTTGAATTTGAAATCAAAGCAAGAGACTTAGGAGGCAGAATAGGTGTTTTGAAAACGCCACACGGTAACATAGAGACGCCTACGATTTTTCCAGTAATCAACCCCAACCAGCAAGTAATTAAAGCAAGCGAAATGCAGAAATTCGGAGCACAAGCAGTGATTACAAACTCATACATTTTATGGAAAAATCATCAAGAAGAAGTCCTGGCACAAGGAGTGCACAACTTTCTGCAATACACAGGCCCTATTATGACTGACTCAGGAGCTTTCCAATTAATGGAATACGGGGACATTGACGTTTCAAACGAGCAGATAATTGACTTTCAGAAAAAAATAGGAGTAGACATAGGGGTAATCCTTGACATTCCTTCAAAAACAAGCTACAAGAAAGCAATTGAAAAAAACGTCGAAGAAACAATTCAAAGGGCGAAAGAAGCTCAGGAATTAATTGATAAAGAGAGGTTGTGGTGCGGGCCGATTCAAGGAGGGGTTCATTCTGACTTGGTTGTGAAAACAAGCAGAGCAATGAGTGAATTGAACTTTGACATTCACCCAATAGGTTCTGTTGTTCCTCTTCTCGTAAAATACAAATTCGCTGAATTAATTGACATCATGCGCAACGCAAAAGAAAACCTTCCTGAAAACAGGCCAGTGCACTTGTTCGGAGCAGGGCATCCAATGTTCTTCGCATTCGCAGTTGCAATGGGAATTGACTTGTTTGACTCAGCAGCTTACATCCTCTACGCAAAAGACAAGAGGTACTTGACGCCAACAGGAACCCTTCACTTGGATGAAATGACACACCTTCCATGCTCTTGCCCAGCTTGCGTTGGAAAAAAACCAAGCGACTTGACTTTCAAAGACTTAGCTGAACACAACCTTTACGTTACTTTCAATGAAATAAATTTGATCAAAGAAAACATCAAGCAAGGAAGTTTGTTTGAATTAATAGAACAAAGAGCAGCTGCTCATCCAGAATTATACAAGGCAATGAAAGCATTCACAAGCCAAGCTAACTTGAGATACTTGGCAAAGAAAGACAAGCTGACAAAAAGCCATTTCTTTGTATCAACAGAATTCTCCACAAAACAACCTTTGATTGAAAGAGTTGAAAAAATGCTAGCACGCGTGCCATCAAAAGATTATTACATGCATGAATTATTTGGCAGGGTTCCGAAAACTCTGCTTGAATGCTATCCCTTTTCACATTCAGTTACAGGTGATTCCAAGTACCCTAAGACAAAAAACAATTATGAAAAAATAAAAGATGTTTCATTATACTGGTTTGGAGTGAATATCTTTGACGAGGATTGCAAGATAAGGGTGTCGCCAAAAACACATAAAATAAGGGAAGTTAACAAAAACGGCAAGCTCTTAACTACTTTCAGGGCAACTGACTTCAAAATACTCCTCCACTTTGGAGCTGAGTTGTTGTTTGAGAAAACCAGCGGAATGCAATTCAGAGTCAAGGTAAAAAATGAGGCAAGCGAGTTTATAAGAGAGGGCAGAAGCGTGTTTGCAAAGCATGTCTTAGATGCTGATGATTCAATTATCCCAGGACAAGAAGTTCTAGTCATAAACGAGGAGGGAGAATTGCTTGCGTCAGGCGAAGCTCTTCTTAACAAGAAAGAAATGCTTGACTTTGAAAAAGGAGTTGCTGTAAAGCCAAGATGGAAAAACAAGAAAAAAGAATGAAAGTCATAATTCCCATGGTTCTTTGTTCTTAGCTGTCTTTTTCATTTCAATTAATTCGCTTAACCTTTTCTCCAATTCTATTCTTCCAAGATGCGATTTAGTGTTCTTAATCTTGTTTTTAAGCATTACAATTTCAGCTTCAATTTCTTCCAAACTCATCATTTTTTAACTCACTTCCTTTCCTACCCCAGATAAACCAGCCAGGGTATCCTAGTAATCCTTTTACACGAGCATACTTTTTAACAATTACTTCCTTCAAATCCAACTGAATTGCCCTGATGTCAAAGTAACCTCTTTCCTCTAGTTTCCTCCAAACCGGCTTGATGTCATCCATGATAGGAGAATAAACACCCACAAAACCACCTATCCTTAAAGAGTAATCAATTTGCTCAATTGCCTGAGAAGGATTCTGCAAGTCCAGAAAAATCACGTCGTAAAATTCTCTCTTTAATTTCTGTTCCAACACGTTTCCGTAATGTGTTTTCACATTCTTGTACTTTGCCAGGTTTTTTTCAGCTATGTCATAGAACCTTTTTTCTTTTTCCCACGTGTCTATCTCTGCTCCAAGTTCAGCTAAGTAAATTGTATTTCCTCCGCTTCCTGTGCCTGATTCAAGAACCTTTGTTCCTTTTTTAATTGAAAGCATTGCTGACATTATTCCCGAGTCATAAGGGTATATTGGACGCGAGCCCATTTTCATGCTTTCAACCATGTCCTGAAAGCTTGGTTTCACTGCAAGCAGTTGCTTGCCTGTATGCGTTTTCACAAGCCCACCATTAAGTTTATTAAGGTCTGTTTCACTAATTATTCCATACTGAGTGTTGGCTTTTCTTTCCTCAGTGCTTATTAAGGTTTTTTTGCCTTTTCTATCAATTAACAAGGTGTTCATCAATGAAGATTTACTCATCTAAGCATTATAAATTATTGCTAATAGTCCCAATTTTAATTCTTATCTTGTCTCTTTATTTTTCAACGCAAGTTGAGTATGGAATTGATTTGAAAGGAGGGACTTCAATAGTATCTCCTGTTAACAAGGATATAAATGTCCAGGAATTTCAAAGCAAACTTGAATCAAATTTTGATTTAGAGGACTTGTCAGTTAGGCAGGTTACTGGCGCTACTAAAAGTGTTTACATTGAATTTTTAGGTGAAAAAACTCTTTTAAAAGCTCAGAATTACTTTAAGAACCAGAAATATGAGCAAGTTATTTCCCTTCTTAAGCCAACTGTAGGTGATCTTGGAGTGTCTAACCTTCCATTGAAAGATCAAGCTGATGCTTACTTTTCAAAAGCAAGACAAGAATTCAAAGACAAACTGATTTCCTTCCTTTCTTCAGAACTTCAAGTTGAATCTTCACAGCTTTCCATACAAGATATCGGCCCTTCTCTTGGTGACTTCTTCTTAAAGCAAGCGACAACAGCAATCATCCTAGCTTTTGTTTTCATAACAATTTTAATTTTCTATTACTTCAGGACTTTTGTCTTGTCTTTTGCAGCTGTGCAGTCTGCTTTTTTTGACGTTTTAGTTGGCTATGCAGTTCTAGGGGCTTTTCACATTCCATTAACTCTTGCAACTTTTGCCCCTTTACTTATGCTCATTGGTTATTCAATTGACACGGACATCATGCTTAATGACAGAATGATTAAAAGAAAATCAGGCACAAAATACGAGCGTCTTAACGGTGCTTTGAAAACAGGGCTTACAATGACTTTAACTGCTTTTTTCACAATGCTTAGCTTGCTTATTGTCTCTTACTATGCAAGCATTTCAGTTCTTTTTGACATCTCTCTTATGATGGTTATTGGCTTGCTTGCTGACATCATAGCAACTTGGTTCACTAACGCTGTTCTTGTGCTGTGGCTTATGGAAAAAAAAGAAGCGAGGGGTAAAAAATGATTAAAGAAGTAATGAAAGACAAGAAAGTTATTTTTGCATTCACTGCTTTTATTCTTATTGGCGTGCTTCCTCTTGCTTTCAAGGGGCTTGATTATGGAATGGATTTCAGTGGAGGCACTCTTATCCAAGTTAACCTAGATAAAACAGCTAATGAAACTGTTGATTCTCAAACCATAGTAACTGTTTTACAGAATAGGATAAACGCGTTTGGATTAAAGGATGTTTCAGTCAAGCCATGGGGTGATCCCGTTTCCTACATTGTTGTTGAAATAGCTGAAACTGACCCAGCTGCAATTAACCAAATTCAATCCCTTCTGGGACAGCAGGGTAAATTTGAAACTCTTTACAATGGAAAAGTTGTTTTGAAAGGGGAGGATATTGTCTCAGTTATCACTGACCCTCAGCAGGGTTATGGTTTCCGTCCAAGTGATTATGGCTACAGGTGGACCGTTCCTTTCTTGATTACCTCACAAGCTTCTGAAGAATTTTCAAATGCTTTGCTTGGACAATGCAGCACTCCTAATGCGCAGACTTGTCCTGAATTGCTGTACATGTTCATTGACAGGCCTGAAGGAGCTTATATCATTATTCCAAATGACTTGTATGAGAAAGAAAGAAATGTCCCAAGCGACTTGGATTTAAGTGATGAACTTATCCCTATTGATGAACTTGTAAACAACTCAGGAGTTCATTTAATTGTATCTGATAAAATTGATGGAAGTATTTTAAACAAGGTTAAGGGAAAGCAAGTTATAATCCCTTATGGCAATTACTCTGAACAGGAAGTTGCTCTTTTGAAAAAAGACGCTTCTAAAGTTGTTGAAAAGCAACAGGTTGGAAAATACTGGATTGCCAATGCTTTAAACTTAGAAAACATTGTCCACATTACTCCTGGAATTGCTTCTGGCACTCCTGTTACTCGTCCTTCTATCACAGGTTCTGCTCAGACACAGCAGCAAGCAGCTGATGAAATGAACAGGGTTGTTATCTTGTTGAAATCAGGTAAGTTGCCTGTAAGTGTAAGCGTAGGTAGTGTCTCAACTATCTCACCTACTCTTGGAAGCGAATTCCTAACTTACAGCCTGTATGCTGGAATTGTTGCCATGTTTGTGGTTGCTCTTTGCCTATTTGTTAGATATAGAAAAATCAGGATAACTGTCCCTATTATGATTACTCTTATTTTTGAAGTTACAATGGTTCTTGGAGTTTCTTCTTTAATTGGCTGGCAAATGGACTTGCCTTCAGTTGCAGGCATCATTGGAGCCATCGGCTCTGGTATTGACGACCAAGTGGTTATTGTTGATGAGGTTTTAAGAAAAGAAACAGAAGAAGAAAAACTTGCCAGCTTAGCTTCTAAGATTAAGAAAGCTTTTTCAATTGTTTTCATGTCAGCAGGAGCTTTGACTTTTGCCATGGCTCCTTTATTGTTCATGGGTTTGGGTATCTTGAAAGGATTTGCAATTACTACAATAATAGGAGTTATAGTTGGAGTGTTTATCACAAGGCCAGCTTATGCTTCAATTATTAAAAAAATAATTTAAGTTTTTCTTTGTTTTGAATTTTTTGTTGTTTGTGATACATTGTTTTTTAAACCTTTTTTGCGTTTTCTTCTTTTATGAATATGGTAAAAACAGCTTTTCTTTTTTATAAAAAAAAGAAAACTCAATCAGCTTCACCTCAAATGTTTTCTTTTGAAAAAAAAGAAAACTTGGGAAAAGAAAAAAAGGTTTATTAATTGGGTTGTGAGTGTGCTATGGATAGGGTTAAAACAGGCATTCCTGGTTTAGATAGCTTGATTGAAGGAGGTTTTCCACGTCCTTCTTCTATTTTGTTAACAGGTCCTCCTGGTGTAGGCAAGTCTATTTTTAGTTTACAGTACTTGTACAACGGCGTTAAATTATACGATGAACCTGGGTTTATGATTAGCGTAGAAGCTTATGAAAAAGATTTTCAATGGTATGCTGAAAGGTTTAATTGGGATATTGTTAGTTTACAGAAGCAGAACAAGTTAATTTTTTCTTCTTATGACCCTGTGGAGTTTGACAAGTTTGA
Organism: Microcaldota archaeon; assembly: GCA_964643685.1. Taxonomy (GTDB): domain Archaea; phylum B1Sed10-29; class B1Sed10-29; order B1Sed10-29; family JAJRYS01; genus CAZXTN01. Next base: position 167,256 of record CAZXTN010000001.1, on the reverse strand, counting down.
ATTACGTTCTCTTCATTCTGAAATTATCCTTCAGCTTAACAAAGTTATTAATGAAATAGGCGCTAAGAGAATTGTTTTTGATTCTCTTTCTCCTCTTGCACAGGCTATTAATAACAAGTCAAAATTCAGAACTCTTCTTTATTACCTTTCACGTTCTTTGAAAGAAAAAGGATGTACTACTTTGTTTGTTGCTGAGAGGCAAACTTCTACAGCTGGTTCTTCTAGCATTTCAGGTGGTTTAACTGAGTATGGAGTTGAGCCTTTTGTACTTGATGGAGTGATTGACTTGTTTTTCAACCCTGGGCAAGATTCTTTAAACCAAACTCTCATGATTAGAAAAATGATAGCAACAAGATTTCCAATGTCCAAGTATTTGATTGACATTAATGAAAATGGAATGAGACTAGCAACAGCTAGCTTCTAACCTTCTTGCAAAAAAAAGAATTTTTAAGTAGTCCCGGGCGGAGTTTCTCCGAAACGCGAGGGGCTTGCTGCCCCTCTCATTTCTAGGGAGTTTCTGATCTCCCCGCAGACCACATGCGCTTCGCTTAGTGGTCTTTTTGTAAATCTGTTAGTGATTTTATAATAAGTGATGGGTTATAGTCCCGGGCGGAGTTTCGCCGAACCGCGGGGGACACCTGCGGTTTCCCCCCCAGTTTCAGGGTCCTCCTGACCCCCCTTCCCTTATCATTGACAATTGGGTAAGCGCAAGCGCATCCCAATGACAGGTGTCAAGAGGGTGTAACCCTTTGTTTCGAACCGCCGTCTCTGGCTGTTTCCACGCTTAACTCCTTTTTTTGAAGGCGTTGAAACGTTCCAAAGGCCAGAATCCTTGGCCACTAGACTACGGGACTATTTTTGGTTTATACTTCTCTCAGTCCTGTTTTTTCTTTGGGCTACATGCAAACAATCGAAGATTGTTTGATGGTTCAATTAACTTCGTTAATTGCAACACTTACCACTTTCTTTTTTCGAAAAAAGAAAGGGGCAGCCACTAGACTACGGGACTTTTTTTTATTTTTTGTTTTATTGTTTTGTTTTTTATTTATATTTTTTTATATTAATGTTGTTAATAAAAGTGCTACTGTTGCTCCTGTTGTTGTAGCGAACATGTTTGTGATTGAGTTGCCCCAATATCCTTTGTTTTCAAACACTGCTCCTATTAGTGAGTCTGCAAGCATTCCTGCCATGCCTGCTATTGTTGTTATCCATATAATGTTAAAGTCTCTTGTAAGAGTCAATGCAATTAAACCCATTAAAAAGGAAGCAATTGCAGCTGCTATTGTTCCTTTTAGTGAAATTGCTCCGTTTATTCCTGGTTTTGCTGGTTTGAGTGTTGTTATCATTATTGGTTTTGTTTTTGAAAGCACTCCTATTTCAGAACCTGTTGTGTCTGCTGTTGCTGCTGCAAGTGCGCCGACGAAACCGTATACTGCATAAGGGCCTCCAAGCAAAGCCATGAGAAGAGCTATTCCTCCGTTTGCCATTACGTTTTTTGATCCTCTTGTTTGTTGTATTAGTTTCTTTTTTTCTTTTTTTTTCTCTCCATATTTTGTTCCAAGCATGGCTATTATGAAAAATGCTAGTAAGTAAAAGAACCACCAGACGTTTTGGGTTAGCAGGATTAAGTAAGCCATTAAGAGGGCTGACACTGCTCCTTCCATGTTCAAGGAGCTGCTTTCAAGGCTTATGAGCACTATGAACAATGGAAGGGCGTATTGTATGTCAATCATTCTTTCTCCCTGATTACTTTTCCTTTTGTTATTTCAACTCTTTTGATTGGTGCTATTTTTTTAGCTTGTTTTGCTATTTCTGAAGCTGTTTGTCCAAACAGGCATTTTCTTGTTAGTGAGTCGAGTGTTTCTTTGCTTAGTGCTTGTAGTTTTTCAGCCATTATTTTTCTTATTTCGTCTTTTTTTGTTGTTTCTGTTTTTCTTGCAGTGAAGCAGTGTGCTGTTATTCTGATTGTTTTGTTGTCTTTTGTTTTTATCTTTTGTATTGTTCTTATTAAGCTTCTGTGCCTTCTTACGTTTCTTTTCAGGGCTTCTCTTATCATTTCAAATCCATCTAGTTCTGTGTAGGCTGTTAAGCCTTTCACTTCTTTTACTCTGAAGTGTATTTTGACGAATTGGTGTTTTATGTTTCCTGTGATTTCTCTTAAAGGCACTTTCACGACTCTGTTTATTATTTTTTTGTCATCGTTTGCAGGTGTTTCTGCGATGTCTTTTTCTTCCCATTCTTTAGGGCTTTTGATTGTGTACCACTGCTTTTTTTTCCAAGTGTCTGTTGTTTTCCTTTTAGTTTTTATTTTCCTAACCATTTAATCACCATTATTCCCTGATTAACAAAGCTGCTTCTTTTGGTTTGTAATACCATTTTTTGTCAATTACGTTTATTGACTTGTAGTACTTAACTAGCCTTCTTATTTTTGATTCTGTTAATTGAAGTGCTCTTTTGTTGTGCTTGTCCATTTTGTTTTCTTCCAAGTGTTTTCTTAGCCTTACTGCTTTTTTCATCAGGTTCATTAAGTCCTCTGGCCATTTTCCAAGAAGCTTCTCTTCTGCCAGTATCTGTTTTATTGATTTTCCTACTACCGTTTTTACTGAAGGGATTCCATACTGGTCTCTTAAAATTACTCCTATTAAGGACATTGATTTTCCTTCTTTGTACATTTTTACGATTATCTCTCTTATCTCTTCTTTTGAGTATTGCACCCATTCAGGTGCTACTTTTTTGACTGGGTGTGTGGATCCTGATTTTCCTTTTCTTCTGCTATGCATTCTTGCCATTTGCGTTTTCACCTTTTAATTTTTAAGAGCCTTTGGTTTATCTTACTTTTTCCTGCTCTTTTTTTCCAGCGTCAGGTTCAAGCGTGTTTTGGCGCTTGTCCTCGTAAGCTGTTTTTTAAGTGCTGAATTAGAAAACATTTTCATTTTTTTACTATAATCAGCGTTTAATTTATTGAATAATGTGGTTTATAAAGGTTTTTCTAGGAGTATCTTGCTCTTGCTTCTATTTCTTTTATTTTTTTGAAAATTTCAGAGTCTTTGTATCCTTTTTCAAATGCTTTCCATAAATGTTCAAAGTTTTTGAAGTGCGTTGCTTTCATCATTTTTTTAAGATTAAGCAAGTCAACTGCTTTGTCTTCTGTTTTGCCGGATGTGTAGCTTAAACCGAAGTCAATGAAGAAAGGTTCTTTTTCTTTTATTATTATGTTTGAAGTTGTCAAGTCGCCGTGTATTATGTTTTCGTCATGCATTTTTCTTATTTGTTCTGCTATTTTTTCCATTATTTTTGCGTTGCTTTTTTCGTTGAAGAAGTCTTTTGCTTTTTTGCCTTCAATGTACTCCATTGTTATTGATTTTTTTTCAAGGTCTATGCTGAAAATGAAGGGTGTGTTTGTTTTTTTTCTTGCTTTTATCATCATTGAAGCTTCTTGTTTTGTTCTTTGTTTTCTTATTCTTTCGTCTATTTGCTTTATTCTGTATTTTTTCTTTTTTCTTCTTTTTTCCACTGCGCTGAATCCCAGGTAATGGATTTTGTTTAAGTCTGCTTCTGCTCCTTTGTAAATCAACATATTGCTTATTATACTTTTTTGTGTTTAAGTTTATTATGGTTGTTTTATCCAAAGATGAGTATGATTTCATTTACTCTCGTTTGAATTCCCCAAGCGATGTTGAGCTGATGCATAACAAGATGGGTTTTCCTTTTAACATGCTTTTTAACATTTTAGCTAAAAAAATAACAAGGAACACTTTGCGCAGTTATTATGTTGTTAAAAAGGATGCTAAGAAGCTGTATAGGGAATGGAAGAAAGGAAAGACGATTTACCAATTGTCTAAAAAGTATAATTTTCCACCTGTGCTTATGGCTAATTTTATTTTGAATGAAGCTGGTTATTCTAAAAAGTTTCTAAAGCAGGCTTTGAAAGACACTTCCTTGTTTGAAGATAAGAGAGTAAAAAGGGAAGTTGAAAAGTGCATTGAGAAGGATTTTGTTTACTCTCCTGCTTCTTCTGAGTCCCAGGCGAGGAATGGAAAAAGCGCTGAAAGTGAGATTGCCTTGTGGTTGAAAAGCAAAAGGGTTGGTTTTGAAACAGAGAAGGACAGCATTGCTTTGGGTAGGAGCAAGACGCCTGATTTTTTGCTGAAAAAACCTATTAAAATTAAAGGAAGAAAAATTAACTGGGTTGAATCAAAGTCAAGTTTCGGAGATATTCGTGAAATCAGAAAAAATTACAGGAATCAGTTAAAGCCTTATTTGGAGTTGTATGGACCTGGTGCTGTTGTTTACTGGTACGGGTATGTCAAGGAGCATGGTTTTGAAGATGTTCTTGTATTGACAAAAGAGGATCTTCTTTCAGAAGCAGTTTAAGCGTTTCTTTTCATCTTGAAAAAGACAGGTTAAACTCGTCAATGTAGTCGCAGCTTCTTGTGTAATTCCTTTGAAAGCTCTTCACTTCTAATTCGTTCATTGTTCCTGTTTCAAAGTCATCTTGTTCCACTACTGCTCCTCCTTTTACCATCTTAACTATAAATATAGCATCATCTAACTGTTTTCCTTTGTTTATTATAGTCACGTTCAACACGTACTTGCATTGCCCTTCTTCGTTTGTATTTAATTTTACTGCTTTTTGATTCAGCACTTCTATTTTTAACTTGTTTCCAGGAGAAGGAAAGTTTATGAAACTGCTTAGGATTATGAGCGCTATTGCTGAAGCCATTAGAATTAATACTTTTTCATTTGTTTTCATGTTTTTATTCAACTCTTTTGTTTTTTATAAACTTGCTTCATCTGTTCTCCATCTTGGCTTTGCTGTTATTTCTTCCCTTGTTTTTTTAACTACTCCTGCCCATGCTATCATTGCCCCATTGTCTCCGCATAAGCTTGCTGGTGGCACGTGAAATTTTGCCTTATGCTCTCTGCTCATTTGTTTAATCATCTCCTGGAGTCTTTTGTTCTGAGCAACTCCTCCTACTAAGAGAACTTCTTTTTTCCCAGTGTGCGCAAGAGCTCTTTCAGTTACTTCTGTAAGCATGGCAAAAGCTGTTTCTTGAAAAGAGTAACATAAGTCTTCTAGTTTTCCTTTTTTCTTAGAAGCTGAAGTAACTAATCCTGAAAAAGCAAGGTCCATGCCCTTGATTGTATAAGGCAAGTTAATGTACTCTTTTCCTTTTAATGCAAGTTTTTCAACTTTAGGCCCGCCTGGCATCTCAAGCCCCTTGCTTCTAGCAAACTTGTCAATAGCGTTTCCAACACCTATGTCAAGAGTTTCTCCAAAAACCCTATACAAGTTACCTAATTTTGCTGTGATTTGCGTGTTTCCACCTGAAGTGTAAAGAGTTAAAGGGTCTTTTAGCTTTCCTGTTAATTTTCCTATTTCAATATGCGCTACGCAGTGATTTACTCCTATCAACTCTTTTCCAAGAGTTTTTGAAAAATTAATCCCCTCCCATAATGTAGGAGGTATGCCTGGCCCTATGGCTACAGCTACTTTGTCAATTTCGCTTAAGCTTAATCCTGCTTCTTCAAGCGCTTTTTTAAGCACAATTGGAGCTTGTTTTTTATGATGAAACGCGGCGTCTGCTGGAATTATCCCTTTTCCTGGTTGTGCTTTGTACATGCTTCTCTGGTTAGCAAGCACTTTGCCTTTTGAATCAACTATGCCTACTCCAAAAGTATGTGCAGTGCTTTCAATTCCAAGAACAATCATCTGCCCTCACTTTCCTTAAACCATATTTAATATAGACACTGTTATCAAGTTGTACAATAAATGAGCTAGTGTCGGCGCGTACAAGTTTTTCCTTTTTTCAAACGCGTATCCGAGAATTAATCCCAGGAAAAAGGCGCCTACTACTTCTGTTAATGAACCGTAAATTATGTGAAAATAAGCAAAAATAAAAGAAGCTGTTGTTATGTTTGTTTTTTTCTGTATGTATCCTCTGAAAAAAATTTCTTCTGTGATTGAACCTATTACCAGCACTATCAAGATATCTGACAGGGGTATTTCTTTCAAAGTGCTTCTTACAATTGAAGCGTCTTTGCTTAGCCCTATGCTGAAAAAAATAAGCCCGATTATTAATGAAGCAGTGAACAGGAGAAATAGGGTTGATAAAGCGTATTTTGTTTCTTCAACTACTTCCGTTTTTCTGAATCCAATGTTTTTGACAATTCCTCCTTTTTTTCTTTTAGCGCTTGCAATTGCAAGTGCGAGCATTATTGCGTAAAGGAGGATTGATTTTATCATTTTAATTTTTCCACCTTGTGTAACCGCATTTTCCACAGTGGTACCTGTCCTTATGCTCTGCTAGGAAAACACCCTCCCCGCATTTAGGGCAGCTTTGTTTTTTTCTTATTATTTTTCCGTCTTTCACTTCATAAGCGTCTTTTTTAGCCATTTAATCTTCACTCCTTTTTCTCCTCTTCTTCATTTTTGTTTTCTTTTTTTTCTTCTAGCTTGTTTCTTTTTATCTTGTGTTTCTGCTCGTATCTTAGAAGTTTTTCTTTTGACTCGTATATTTTTACAAAGACAACTGCTTCTTTTTTTCCATATTCTTGTTTTATTTCATCTAAAAGAAGAGTGTCTTTTTCTGCTCCTAGTTTTGCAATCAATTGGTTTCTGACTTCTTCTCTTGAAGGTGTCTTGTCAAAACCTGTTGCAATTGCTTTTATCTCTCTCCTATGTAGCAAAGGATTTTCTTTTTCTTCAATTACTTCTATTTTCATCTTTCATCCACCTTTTTTTTATTTTCCTATTCTTATAGCATATTTTCCTGGCATTGTTATGCCCATGAGTTTTGCTATTTCTGATTTTTCAGGGTCTATTATTTGTGTAAAGCCCTTCCAGTTTGAAGTTAGTTTTGAATCCTTGCAAACAGGGCAAATGTCTCCTTCAACTATTAACCTGCATCTTTCACATGCTTTTTCAGTCATTTTTTTATTCAACTCCTTTCAATTTCACTTCTTTTTCTTGCTTGTCTTTTTAGAGCTTGTTTTTTTCTTTTTTTTCATTTTTAACCATTCTTCTTTTCCAAGCCCTTCTTGTCTCATTGTAAGGTTTATCTTGCTTTCTGTGACGCTGTTTTTCATTGAAATTGCTATTATTCTTGCTGTTACTTCGTCGTCTTTTTTCACTACTTTTTTTGATTCTTTTCCTGTTAAAGCTTCTGTTTTTGGATTCAAACTCATGTAGTCATCTGTTATCTGTGACACGTGCACTAACCCATCTATTGGACCGAATCTTATGAACGCTCCGAACTCAGCTAATTCAGTGACTTTTCCTTTTATTATTTCATGCGGTTTTGGCTTGAAAGTAAGCAAATCGAAAGTTATGTTGTGATAAGTCCCTCCGTCTCCTGGGATGATTCTTCCGTCTGTTATTTCCCTTGGGTTTACTGCTGTTATAACTACTCCTAAGTCAGGGATTATTTTGCTTTCATACCTTTCTTTAAGTGCTTTTACAGCTGATTCTTCAAGGGATTTTGAAAACAGTTTAGGCGGGATTCTTATAGTGTCCTTCATTGTAACCAATTCATACATGTTTATCTTCACTCCTTTATGCTTTTTTCAATGATCTTAATTGCTTCTTCTTTTGATTTGAAGCCTGTTATCTTAACCCATTTCCTAGGTTCAAGGTCCTTGTAATGTTTCATGAATTCTTCAATTTCCTCTTTTTCATGTTTACTTAAGTTTTCTATTGTTTTTATTTCTGCTTTTCTCGGCTCTATCTTTTCAATAGGCACGGTAATTATCTTATAATCTTTTCCATTTTCATCTTCCATTTCAAGCAAGCCAACGGGTCTTGCTTTGACAAGGCATCCTGGAAAAGTAGGCTTTTCCACGAGCACTATTGCATCTAATGCATCGCCGTCTTCTGCTTCTGTTCCGGGAATGAAGCCGTAGTCAAAGGGATAAAATACTGCTGAGTGCATTGTCCTGTCAAGTTTGAACAAGTCGTTTTCTTTGTCGTACTCATATTTGTTGCTGCTTCCTTTTGGAATTTCAATAATTACATTCAATTCTTCAATTTTTCCCCATTTTATTGTTTTGTAATTCATGTTTTACATCCCTCTTGTTTCAATTCTTTTCTTTTGCCTCATGTAAATTATTGGAATTTCTTTTTCTATGCATCTTTTTTTAAGTTCTTTGTCGTTTGTTGCAACTGCTGCTTTTTTTTCCTCAGCATATTTGATTATCACGTCGTCTGCTTTTCCTTCTCCTGCGTCTTCTATTTTTATTTTTTCTTTTTCTATTAAAGCAAGAGCATATCTTGCTGCTTTTTTGTCTTTCAAATTTTTCAATTCACTTATCACTTGTTTTATTGTGATTATCTCCGCGTTTGGAATCTCTTTTTTGATTTGTTCAATCAAATCTATTTTGAATTGTTCTATCATTGCAAATGCGTTAGTGTCAATAATCACTTTCATTTCAACAGTTCTCCGTGTCCTATGAGAATCCATCTTCTTTCTTTTCTTGAAATTCCTATCTTGTCTCCTTTCTCAGCGCATATTGGCTTTTTTAAGCTGATTTCAGCTTCTTCTTTTTTCCTGTTTTCATGTTCAACTGTTCCTATTGTGGTTGTTGTGCCTGAATTTATTACAATTGTTTCGCCTTTTTTCAATGGCTCGTTCTTGAATTTTTCAAATAATTTGAATTTGATTAATATTGAGTTTTTTGGCTTGGTTGTTTTTCCTTTCAATTCAACAATGTTTCCAATTAAATTGTCTCCTCTTGTTAGTGAAGGATCTAAAGTTGTGCCTACACCTATTAATCCTCCTGGATGGGCCTCTTTAATCTGTCCTTCTTTTGTAGATAAGCTTACTATTTTTGTTTTAAGGGGCAAATATTTTCCATTTACTTTTATTCCAGGTGAAATTTCAATTTCATCACCTACTTTTAATTTTCCTTGAATTACTGATCCCCCAACTACTCCTCCTTTTAGTTTTTTTATTTCCGAGTTAGGCTTGTTTATGTCAAATGAACGTGCGATTAGCATTTTAGGATTTTTCTTTTCATCTCTTTTTGGAGTTGGTATTGTTTTTTCAATTGCTTCAAGTAAAGCGCTTATGTTCAACCCATAGTTTGAAGCTACTGGTATTATAGGAGCGTTTTCAGCTATGCTTCCTTTTAAGAATTCTTTTATTTGCTTGTAGTTTTTCAATGCTTCTTCTTTTGTAACTGTGTCAATCTTGTTTTGCACAACTACAATGTTTTTTATTCCTGAAATATTAAGGGCTTGCAAGTGTTCCTTTGTCTGCGGTTGTGGGCATGGCTCGTTTGCAGCGATTATGAGTATTGCTCCATCCATGAGTGAAGCTCCGCTCATTGTCACTGCCATTAAGGTTTCGTGTCCAGGGCAATCTACGAATGACACTTTTCTTTTAAATTCTCCTTTTTCTCCGTTTCCGCAGTCTTGTTTTGGAGAGTACTTCTTGCTTTTTTTGCAGTAGTATATTGAAGCTTCTGCGTAACCCAATCTAATTGTTATTCCTCTTTTGATTTCTTCAGAGTGCTTGTCAGCCCATTCTCCTGTAAGTGCTTTTACTAATGTCGTTTTTCCATGGTCTACGTGGCCGACTACTCCGATGTTTACTTCAGATTGAATTACTTTTTTGATACTTACTCACCTTCTTTTTTTTCTTCTTTTTTTCCATATACTTCTTCAAGTTTTTTATTTCCTTCTTTAACAACTTTCAAATTGACTTGCTCTATGAATTCTGAAATGGTGTTTCCTCTCACTCCTTTTCTTCTTCTTTCTCCTTTCCTTTTTTTCTTGAAGCCTGGGCCTGACGAGATTAGAATTCTTTTTCTTTCTGTTCCATGCACGTCTTTTCTCATTGGGAATCCGTCTTTGTCTGTTCCTCCTCTTATCTGGAGCTTGTACCCGTTTAGTCCTATGAGTGCTCCGTCTATCTCTTCGTCTATTTTTGTGCCGTATAGTGCTTTGCTTTTGTTTTCATCTATTTCTGTTTGGTAGCTTTTTCCTGTTTTTGGATCTGAAATCACTATTTTCATTTTTCATACTCCTCCTTTTGCTTATCTTTTTATGTTTTTCAATTCTTTTATTAGTTCCTTATCCTCTATCTTGTCTTCTATTTCATACAACTGTTCTTTTGGAACTGCTGTGAATAGGGTCTGTTTTGCGTGTATGTTTTTGTTTGCAACTGCTCCTTCTATTGAAACTGCTACTTTGTCCCCTTTCTCTGCTTTGTCCACTTTCTGCTGTTCTTTTTGTATGCTTTTTATCCTGCCGATTGTTTCGCCATGCTCGTTCATTAATGGGTAGTCGCTTTTTATTATCCCTGCTAGCACTTCTACTCCTACTACTGCTGGTTTGCTTATTCTGAATATGTGTCCTGGCAATATTTTTATTTTTGCAGGGTAGATGTAATTTGTTAATTGCTCTTCTTTTTCTTTTTTCTTTTCCTGTTCTTTCCATTCTTTGTACTCTTCTTCCAGCTGGTATATTACTTTTGATTCAAATATTCTTATGTTGTTCTTGTGCGCTTCTTGTCTTATTTCTTCTGGCACTTTTGTATTGAATGCAAATATTACTCCATAGTACCTGTTCTGTTTTTTGATTGTCTCAGCTTCTGTGAGGTCTTTCTTGTTAACTATCCCTACTTCTGCTTTTTTGATTGGTATGCCGTTCAATTTAAACAGCTTTTCTATTGCCTCAAGTGAGCCGAGAGCGTCTGTTTTTACTATCACTCCTTCTTCTTTTGTTTCTATTTCTATTTTTTCAACTTCTTTTCTTACTTCTTCTAGTGCTTCTTCTGCGTTATCTTTTATTATCAGCGGAGAGCCTGCCAGTGCTTCTTCTAATCCAGGTGCTGATATCTTAACTCCTGCTGCTGCATGCACTTCTTTCACTGACTTGAACTTTTTTCCAGTATCCCTTATCTCTTCAAGCGGCGCTGGTTCCAGAAGCGCTCTTACTTTTGTTGTGAATGCGCCTTTTTTTCCTGCTAGTGCTATTGTATCTCCTTGCTGTATTTTTCCCTCGTATATTATGACGTCTATTGTTGTTCCGAGTCCTGTTGCTTCTTTCACTTCTAGTACTGTTCCTTTTGCGTGTTTTTCAGTGTCTATGTCTAGTTTTTTCAGCATGTATTTTTGTGAAAGTCCTGCTAGTGTCAGGAGGAGTTCTTCTATTCCTTCTCCTGTTTTTGCTGATACTGGGATTATCATGACTTCTTTTGTCCTGTCTGTTACTCTGTCGTATCTTTCTGAACTTATTCCCTGTTCTGCTAGTTGCCCTACTATTTCGTATATTTTTTGTTCTACTATTTGTTGCACGAATTCTCTTTGACTATTTATTGATTCTATTATTGTTTTTTCTGGCTGGCTGTTCCAGCCGTTGATTAAGTCTATCTTGTTTGCAGCTATTATGAATGGCACTTTGTTTACTTTAAGTATCTCTATTGATTCTACTGTTTGCGGTTGTATGCCTTGGTTTATGTCAATTATTACTATTGCTAAGTCTGCTATTGAACCTCCTCTTTTTCTGAGGTTTGTGAATGCTTCGTGTCCAGGCGTGTCTATGAACAGGAGGCCAGGTATTGTTAGTTCCACGTGGTATTTTTCAAGGAGCTTTTTGCATTGCTTTTTTATCACGCTTGTGGGTATGAATGATGCTCCTACGTGTTGGGTTATTGCTCCTGCTTCTTTTGAAGCTATGGCTGTGCCTCTTATTTTGTCTAGCAGGGTTGTTTTTCCATGGTCTACATGTCCTAGCACTGTTACTATTGGTGATCTTACGCTCATTTTTTTTCATCTGTTTCTTTTTTTAATTAGTTCCTCAGCTTGGTTTTTGTTTGGTGTTAAGCCGGAGGACATTCCTTTTTTTTAATTGCTTTCTTGCTTGCTGTTGTTTTTTTATTGTTTTAGAATGTCTAGTATCTTCTGAAGCATTACTTCTATTGGTATGTCCATTTCTCCTTCTGGTATCATGGACTTGTCGTATTTTACTGTTCTGAGAATGCCTTTTTCTTCGTAATATTTTATTAATGGTTGTGTTAAGTTTTCGTATTCCTGTAGCCTTATTTTTACTGCTTCTTCTGTGTCGTCTGGGCGTTGGTATAATTCTCCTCCGCATTTGTCGCAGATTCCTTCTTGTTTTGGTTTTAGTGTCAGTATGTTGTATACAGCTCCGCAGTTTTTGCATACTCTTCTTGTTGTTATTCTTCTTATGATTACTTCTTCTGGAACGTCTATGTTTAGTACTTTGTCTATTTTTTTGTATGTGTCTAGTGTTTCTGCTTGTTGTATTGTTCTTGGGTATCCGTCTAGTATAAATCCTTCTTTGCAGTCCTCTTGCTCTAATCTGTTTTTTGCTATTTCGTTGACTATCCCGTCTGGAACTAGTTTTCCTTCTTTTACTAATTCTTGTATTTTTTTCCCTAGTTCTGTTTGTTGTTTTATGTTCTCTCTGAAGATGTCTCCTGTTGAGATGTGTGGGATGTTCAGTTCTTTTGCTACTTTTGTTGAGTATGTTCCTTTTCCTGAACCTGGTCTTCCTAGGAATATGTAGTTTTTAGTCATTGCTTTTTCTCCTCTTTTTTCTTTTTTGTTATCCATTTTACTTTTCTTGGTTTTCTTTTGAGTTTAAGCATATTGTTTTGGCATTTGCTGGAGCAGAAGTAATATCTAGTGCCGTCTTTCAGCACGTAGAGTTTTCCGCTTCCTTTTGGTATTTCTTGTTTACAAAATGAACATTTCATTTGCTTTCACCTTTCTTTATAGTAAGAAAATGAAATCTTGAGCTTTCATATCCTTCTTTTGCGATTGATTTCATTTATTTTCACCTATTTAGCGTCCTCTTATTGGTTTTGCTTCTGTTTCTGTGTCTATTAGCATTAGCAAGTCGTCTTTTCTTACTGGTCCTTTTACGTTTCTTCTTATGATTCTCCCCTTGTCTCTTCCTTCTAGTATTTTTACCATGACTTGCCATATTTCGCCGTGTACGCCGGTTTTTCCTATTATTTCCATTACTTGTGCTGGTACTGCGTCGTCTGCCATTTTTTATTCATCCCCTTATTTTTTCAGTTCTTCGACTTTTTTTGCAATGTTTTCAACAAGTTGTTTTGCGCTTCCTTCTTCTATTATTGCTATTGCTGTTGTTCCTACTTTTATTCCTGCTGCTTTTCCTAGTTCTTTTTTTGTTGGGATGAATGTGTAGGGTATTTTCTTTTCTTCGCAGAGTATTGGCAGGTATGCAACTATTTCTGGTGGTGCTACGTCTTCTGCTATCACAACTAGTTTTGCTGTTGCTCTTTCAACTGCTTTTGTTGCTTCGTTTACTCCTTTTTTGATTTTTCCTGTGTCTCTTGCTTTTTCAACTGCTTGGTATGTTTGTTCTGCTATTTCTTTAGGTACTTTGAATTTCACGTATGGGCTTGCCATTTTTAATTCCTCCTTTTTCATTGCAGTTTTTTACGCTGCTTAAAACTCATTGGCTTTTTTTGAGAATGAGTATTATTTTTTTCAATTTTGTCATTTATAAAGGTTTATTCTTTGTATGTCTTGTTTTTTTCTGCTTTTTTTGCAGCTGCTTCTATGTTTGCCCATGTTACTGTGGCGTTGTTTTTTCTGACTCCAAGGTCCCAGATTAGTTGTTTTATTGCTTCTGGTTTTAGTCCTTTTTTTCTCAATGCTTTTAGCGTTCCTAGTCGTTTGTCGTCCCAGCCTGTGTATTTTCCTTCTTGTATTCCTTTTTTTATTTCTGACGAGCTTAGTATTGCTCCTTCTAGGTTTAGTTTTCCTGTAACTATTGTTTCTGGGTATTTCCAGTTGAAGTGATTGTATAAGTATTTTTGCTGGTGTTCTGTGAAGTCAAGGTCTCTTCCTCTTATTATATGCGTGACTCCTGTGAGGTGGTCGTCTATTGATGAGTTGAAGTTAAGCAATGGCCATACTCTTGCGTTTTTGTTGCGTGGGTGTTTGTTGTTTTCAATTATTCTAAATCCAGGCCAGTCGCGCAGAGCAGGGTTTGGGTCTTTCAAGTCTGTTTTTACTCTGTATACTGCTTCTCCTTCTTTGTATTCTGTGAACATTTTTTTCCATCTTTTCATCTGCTCTTCTTTTGGCAGGTTCCTGCATTGGCATGGTTCTCCTTTGTTTTTTAATTCTCTGAATTTTTCAGGTGGGCACGTGCAGATGTATGCTTTTTCCATTTCAATTAATTTTTCAGCGTATTTGTAGTAAAGATCTAGCCTGTCTGAGGCGTAAAGTATTTCGTCGGGTTTTATGCCTAGCCATTTTAGGTCTTCTATTATCCAGTCATATGCTTCTTTTAGTGGCACTTTGTTTTTTGGGTCAGTGTCGTCGAATCTTAGTATGTATTTTCCATTGTATTTTTTTACGTAGAACCAGTTGAGTATAGCTTGTCTTGCGTGTCCTAAGTGCAGTGGACCGTTTGGGTTTGGAGCCATTCTCATGACTACTTTTGAAGTGTCGCCTGGCAGTTCAGGTAAGTCTCTTCTTTCTTCGTCTTTTTTTTCAAGCAGTTCAGGGTGTTTTTGTTCAAGCTCTTGTTTTATTTCTTTTAGAGTCATTTGGTTTACTTTTTCTATTTCTTGTTTTACTGCTTGTCCTAGTGTTTTCATGTCTTTTTTTAGCTCTGGGTTTTCTCCTAGGACCCTGTTTATCACTGCGCCTGGTGCTGCTTTTCCTTCATGTTCTAATGCGTTTTTTAAGGCGTGTTTTCTGATTAACTCTTTCATTTTACTCATTTGTTTATAGGTTTTTGTTTTTTTTAAAACAAGAAGTAGACTTATTATTTATGCTTAAATAAATAAAAAAAGGGGATGAAGGTTTTTTGTTTACCTTCTTTGGAATCTTCTTCTTGTGTCTCTTTCTTTGTTTGTTCTTTTTATTCTTGTTTCGAAGTCAGCTGGTGTTTTTTCAAATTGTTTGTCTGATTCGATGATTCCTTTTAGTTTTAGGTATTCTCTTGCTAGTATCCAGTAGATTAATGCTATTGATTTTTTTCCTTTGTTGTTGCATGGTATTACTAAGTCTATGTTTTTTGTGAGATTGCTTGTGTCGCATAGTGAAATTACTGGTATTTTTGCTTTTTTTGCTTCTTTTATTGCTTGCCTGTCTACTGGTGGGTCTGCTGTGAATAGTATTTTTGGTTCTATGAAGTTTTCGTTTTCAGGGTTTGTTAGGGTTCCTGGTATGAATCTTCCTATTATATATTTTGCTCCGATTGTTTCAGCAAATACTTTTGCTGGTTTTTGTGAGTAGTTTCTTCCTGCTACTACTAGTATGTCTGATGGCTCGTATTGTGCCAGGAATTTTGCTGCTATTGCTATTCTTTTGTTTAACTCGTTTATGTTTAGTATGCAGAGCCCATCGTTTCTTATTTTATATATGAATTTTCTCATTTGCCCTGACTTGTATTTTGAGCCGATGTGCACTCCTGCTTCCAGGTATTTTTCAAGGGGCACTAGGGATTTTTCTATTGTCATTTCATCTGGGGCTGTTTGCTGTTTTTCATTTTTTTTCATTTCATCACCTTCTCTATTTTTATCAATCTGTTGGTTTTTGCTTCCCTTTCTTTTCCTTTTATTCCTATTTTGATGAAAGGGATGCCCCATCCAACAGCAAGATCCGCTATTGCTGGATCTTTGGTTTCGCCTGAGCGATGCGAGATCACTGGCGTGTAAGCGTTATTTTTTGCAATTTCAACTGTTTCATAAGCTTCTGTCAATGTGCCTATTTGGTTTGGCTTGATTATTATTGAATTTCCTGCTTTTAATTTTATGCCTTTTTTGAGGCGTTTAGGGTTTGTTGTGAACAAGTCGTCTCCGACTATTAGCCTGTCTTTGAATTGTTTTGTTAACTTTGCTGTTGACTTGAAGTCTTCTTCATGGAATGGGTCTTCTATGTAGTAAATGTCATATTCTTTTATTAAGTATTTTATGAAGTCATAGTGTTGTTTTGGTGTTTTTGAGTGTTTTTTGTATTTGTATTTTTTTCCGTCCCAGAATTCGCTTGCTGCGACGTCTATTCCTAACGCGATGTTTGTTTTTGTTTTTTTGCTTGTTCTTTCAATTGCGCTTGATAATACTCCTAGGGCGTTTTCGTCTGTTATGTTTGCTGTCCATCCTCCTTCATAGTCTAGTTTTTTAGTGAATCCTTTGTAGTTTTTCAGTATTCTTGCTGTTTCTTTGTGAACTATCTTGTTTATCTTCACTGCTTTGCGCATGTTTTCTGTTAGGGGTATGCTGAGGAATTCTTGTATTGTTGTCGAGTTTTTTGCATGCGCTCCTCCTCCTATGCATTTTCCTAGCATTATTGGTTTTGAGTATTCTTCTCCTTTGTTGATGTATTGGTATAGTTGTTTTTTTTGTTTTTTTGCGCCTGCTCTTGCGATTGCTATTGAAGTGGCTATTGCTATGCTTCCGCCTATCTTTTTTATGTTGCTTTTCAAGAACTCGTCTATTTCTTCTTGGTTTGTTTCGTCTTCGCCTATTAGTTTCGGAAGAACTTGTTTTGCTTCTTTTATTGAGTTTTCAATTGTTTTGTTGTATGCTTTTACTTCATGTTTTCCTGCTGATGTTCCAGAAGGAGCTGATGCTTTTGTTTTTCCTTTGTTTGTGGTTATTGTTGTTTCTATGGTGTCTTCTTTTTTTGAGTTTTTTATTTTTCTGATTATTATTTTTTTTATCAAGGAAAACACTCTTTTTTTATTTTTTGTATTTGATTATTTCTTTCAGGTAATCCTTGTGTGAGAGGAACATTCTTCTGCAGCAGTATCTTTCAATTCCCAGGTCATTTAGTGCTGTTTCAGGTGTTTGGCCTTCAGCTATTTTTTTCTGGTATTCATCCCAATGTTGTGCTATTGGCTTTCCGCATGAAAAGCATCTTACTGGTATTATCATCTTTTTTACCTCTTTACCTGTATGATTTGATTGGTTTTGCTCTTGCTCCTTTTCTTAAGTACTTCTTAGGTTCTTTCTGTCTTATGTCATCTATTACAAGTGAACGGTCATATTCTAAGTATTTTTCTTTTAGTTTTTCATTTCCTGTCCATTCTATAAGCGCTTTTCCTAGGGCTGTTCTTGCTGCGTGTGCTTGGCCCATTATTCCTCCTCCTTGCGCGTTTATGCTTATGTCTAGTTTTTCGTAGAAGTTGTTTCCAAGCACTTCTTCTGCTATTTTTATTGGTTCAAGTATGACTTCTTTTGAGTAATTTTCTTCAATTGAGTCTATTAGCTTCCTGTTTATTCTTATTGCTCCTTTGCCTTCTCTTATTCTTACTCTTGCTACTGCTTTTTTCTTTTTTCCTTTTGTAACTACTATCTTTTCTTTTTTCTTTACTGCCATTTTTCTCATCCTTTCCATCCTAGTTCTTTGCATAGTTTTTCAATTGTAATGTATTTGTAATCGCTTGTGTTTGATTTTGACTCTGCTATTCTGACTGCTTTTCCTTCATATTCTTTTGGCGTTCCAATGTGCACTAGGAGTCTTCTGTATGCTTCTTGTCCTTTTTTTGACTTGTATGGAAGCATTCCTCTTATTATTCTTTTTACGAATAAGTCAGGGCGTCTTGGTGTTTTCCTGCTTTTTTCTGGTTTTGCTGGGTCTCTTAAGTTTCTTCTTTGCATGTATTTTTCCACGGTGTTTTTTGGGTTTCCTGTTATGATTATTTTTTCAGCGTTTATTATTCTGACTTCTTCTCCTTTTAGGAGTTCTTTTGCTACTTTTGCTCCGAGTCTTCCCATTATGCTGTTTTCGCCGTCTATGATTATCATTTTTTGTTCATCCCATTATTCTTATTCTCGCTTTTTCTTTTAATGCATCTTGTATTTTGATGTATTTGCCTGTTTTGTTTATTTTTTCAATTGCTTTTTTTGATGCGTTGAATGAAGCTATTGTTAATTTTTTTGTAAGTTCACCGTGAGCAAGTACTTTTCCTGGCACTATTATTAATTCTCCTTCTTTTGCGTGTTTGTTTATTTTCCATAAATTGACTTCTGGCCTTTTTCTGTTTGGCTTTTCCAGCATTTCAGCTATTTTTATGAATGCTGGTTTTTTTGTTTTTTTCAAGGTAATTATGAGTTTTTTTAATTCCGGGTTAGTTGTTCCTTTTTTCATTTTAACTTAGCACCTTTTGTTATTTTAGTTGCTTTTCAAGTTCTTCTGCTTTGCTTTTCAGTATTTTTATTGTTTCTTCGAGCACTGTTTTAGGCTTGTGGTTTCCGTAGCTTTCTATTGTTACTTGGTATTCTTCATCTGGCTTTTTTTCCTTGTAGTAGCATAGGCATGATTGGAACTTGGCATGTTCTTTTGCTCTGCCTAGTCTTGCTTTTGCTTCTATTCTAAGGGCTTGCCCTTCTGCTAATTCTATTATTGGGATTGTGTCGTAGACTGGTTTTACTGCAGGGTCTTTTGATTTAAGTTCTTTTGAGTAAAACACTCCTGGCCCTTGAATGTCTAAACTTATTATGACTGATTTTTTGTTTTCTGACTTGCTGTTTATGTCGTATGTTTTAAGGTCAGTTGTTAATGGGATCATTCCTAGCCTGTGGGCGATGAATTCATCAAACAAGCTTGAAGTATTTTCATACACGTCTATTTCATCTATTGCCATTGTTGGAACTTCTGCCATTGCTGTTCTTCTTATTGCGTTTGCTAATTCAACAGGTCCTTTTAAAGTAAATGTGATCTTGTCTCCTTTTTCTTTTATGTTTTCAATTTTCATGCTCATACTCTTCTTCCTCTTTTTCCACCTGGTTTTTGTGTCGTGTCATGTGGGATTGGGGTCACGTCTTCTATTCTGCCTATTCTTATTCCGCTTCTTGCAAGGGCTCTTATTGTTGCTTGTGCTCCTTGTCCTGGCATTTTTGACTTGTGTCCGCCTGGGGCTCTTACTTGAATATGTAATCCGTAAATGTTTCTGTTTTTGCATACTTCTGCTACTTTTTGAGCTGCTACCATTGCTGTTGAAGCTGCTCCTTCTTTTCTCTGAGAGTCAGTAACCATTCCACCTGAGCATTTTGCTATTGTTTCTGCTCCCGTCAAGTCTGTTATTGTTATTATTGTATTGTTTTTTGATGAGTAAATATGTGCTACTGCCCAAATGTCTTTTTTAGCTGCCATAATCATTCACTTTCTGCTTCTTTTTTTACCTCTTCTGCTGCTTGTTTTTCTTCTGGTGTTGGTTTTGCTTCTTCTGCTATTTCTTTTATTGTTTTTTCTTTTTCTTCTTGAATTTCTTCTGCTGTTTCAGCTGCTTCTTTTTCTTCCTCTTTCTCTTGTTTCTCCTCTTTTGCTTGCTCTTCTTCAATTATTTCTTCAGCTGCTTTTTCTTCTAATTTTGTCGTTTCCTTGTCTTTTTTTGCTTCTTTTTCAATTACTTCAAGAGTAGTGTCTTTTTTAGGGTACTGCAATTCAATTGGTTTGCCATACCAGTCAATTTCTTTTTCTTCTTCTACTTTTATCATCATTCCAGGTGCTGTTACTTTTCTTCCATTTAATGAGATATGACCGTGTGTTATGAATTGTCTTGCTTGCTTTGGGCTTAATGCCAATCCTTTTTTCCATACAATTGTCTGTAGTCTTCTTGATAGCAAGTCTTCTACTTTTAAGGATAAAATTTCATCTAATCCTGCTTCTTTTTGCAGTAAACCTAATCTTTGAAGTTTTGACACAAGTATTTGTTCAGCTTCTTTTCTCTCTTCTCCTGACAAACCTACTAATTCTCTTGCTTGTTGCCTGTACTTTTTAAGCATGGTTTTTGCTTTCCAAATTTCTCTTTTGTTTTTCAACCCATATTCTTTAAGGAACCTGTTTTCTTCTTTTATTCTTTCTTTTTCCCATGGATGTGAGGGGGTGTTGTATTTTTTCCTTAGTTTTCTTGGCGAACCCATTTAATCACTTTTTTTATTTCTTTTTTCCACTTGATTGCCCGCTTGATTTCTTCTTCTGAGCAGGCTTGTTTTTCTTCCTCTGTACTCCAAGAGTTAATCCTTTTCTTCCGCTTGTTTTTGTCCTCTGTCCTCTTGATGTCAATCCATACATGTGCCTTACTCCGCGGTATGCCTTTATTTTAATTAATCCTTTTATGTCTTGTTTTTTCTGGAAGTCAAGATCTGATGATATTAAATGCTTATCTTCTCCTGTTTCAGGGTCTTTTTTTCTGTTCAACATCCAAGCAGGTACTCCGTTTTCTTTCGGATTTGCTATTATTTTTTCAAGTTCATCTAACTGCTCATCTGTCAAGTTTCCTATTTTTTCATTTTCTTTAAGGTTTAATTTTTTAATTATAATTTTTTCAAGAGTGTCAGCTAAATTAGTTCCAATTCCTCTTATTTGACTAATTGCTTTTTTAATAGAATACTGCCCTTTTACTTCTTTTCCAGCTATCCTTAACCTTCCTTTAAATTCTGAATTTTCCTGGACAATTTTCTTTTTCTGCTTTTCCTGCTTAGGTTTTTCTTTTTTAACTTCTTTAACTTTAGCCATCTTGCATCTTTTTTTCCAATTTTTTTTTGAATTAGTTTTGTTTCCAGTAGGTCATCGCTTTTAAGGAGCTCGCCGACTTTTTTTAAAAAGAATTTTTAAGTGTATTATTTGTAATTCAATTCATTTATAAACGTTTTGATTTATCTTTCTAAAGCGCGGTGGGCGAGATTTTCGCTTGCGAAAAGTTCGACGAGGGAACCTTGTCGCAAACTTGAACTCGCGTGCCCCGGAGGACACCAGCTTGCAGTCAACCTTTTTGTATTTTTATGGGTTGTTTCCAGGCTGGCGCAATAGCCATTGCACCCAACGAAAAAACTTCGTTTTTACGAGGGACTATGCGACCACCGCTTTTATTTTTTATAGTTATTATACTCCTTAATACCTTTTTATTTGTTTTTTTATTCTTTCAAGTTCTTCTCCTTCAAATACTCCTACTGCTTTTATTTTGTATTTGTCAAACAGTTCTTTTGTTTCTTCTTTTTTTTCTGCTGCAAAGAGGCTTATGCCTATTACTTTTCCTTTTTGTTTTTGAATTAGCTTGATTGCTGCTCTTATTTGTGAGCCTGTTTCCATCCAGTCATCTACTATTAATATTTTTTCATTTTTTTTAATTGATGCTTGGTTTATTTCAAGTGCTTTTTTCTTCTTGCTGAAATCTATGAATGAAGTGCTTATTTTTTTCATTCCAGGTAATCTTTCTTCTTTTCTTATTGGCACAAATCCTGTTTTTAATTCTAGAGCCATTGCTGAGCCGAGTATAAATCCCATTGCGTCAATAGCTGCTATTTTATCTATTTTTTGTTTTTTAAATGGTTTTGACATGTCTTTGATTAGTTGGTTGAATGCCTTTTTTTTTGTAAAATATGGGAGTTATGTCTCTTATCCCTATTGTTTTTTTGTCAATGAATTTATCATAGTAGTCATATCTCATATTCTCATTACTTTTTTTGTTTTTATTGCTTTTTTATGTTTCCTTGTCTCTGGCTTATCGTACAAGCTTATTCCAACTGCTATTAACTTTCCTTCCTGCGTTAAGATTGCCACTGGCTTGTCGTGTTTTACGTCTCCTTTTAATTCGATTATTCCTGCTGAGTATACTGGCGCCCCGTTTTGGATGTTTTTAACTGCTGTGTTTTTAACTATTGCCTTGGGCATTCTTTTAACTGCGTATTCAACTGGCTTGATTATTTTGTTTAATAGTTCTGGTTTTTTTTCTTTTAATTTGACAGCATCTAAGACTTCCTGCAAAGTTACTGCTTCTTGTTCTGTGAATCCTCCTGCGTTTGTTCTTCTGAGTTCTATCATTTCTGTTTCTGTTCCCCAGATTAATCCAAAGTCTTCGATTAATTTTCTTATGTATGTGCCGTGCTGGCAGAAGGTTTTGAATAAGATGAAGTTGTCTTTTGTTTCCAGTAATTCAAGTGAGTAAATTTTCCTTACTCTTGTTTTTTTTGCTACTGCGCTTATTTCAGGTGGTTTTTGGTAAATTTTTCCAGTGAATTCTTCGAATGTTTTTTTTATCTCCTCTTCTGGAATTTTTTCTTTTGTTTTCATTATGCATACGTATTCTTTGTCATGTGCTTGTAGAAATTCCTGCAGTTTGATTGCTTTTCCTACTAGTATTGGCAGGATGCCTGTTACGTTTGGGTCTAGTGTTCCTACGTGTGCTGTTTTTTCGTTTAGAATTTGCTTTACTGCTAGACTTGTTTGGTTGCTTGTCATGCCTTTCGGCTTGTCTAGGATTATTATTCCTTTCATTTTTTATTCACTTGGAAAAAAGAGAAGTAGCTGTTGGGTTTTTATTTTTTCTTTTCTTCCTTTTTAGGTGCTGCTTTTTTTGTTTGCTGCGGCTTTTTTTCTTTTGCTGGTTTTGTTTTTGGTGTTGGCATTGTATTTGTTGTCCTGTCTGTTGGTTCCAAGTGCTTGATGTTTGAGCGTCTTTCTTTTACTTTCTCTCCTATGATTATTACGAAGTTCTTGTCTATTACTTCTTTGATTACTGCTTCTTTGCCTGTGTCTGCTCCTTTTGTTATTATGCAGATTCTTCCTTTTTCTATGATTGCCATTTCTATTTCCTCCTTTTTGCTTGTTCTTGTATGTTTTTTATTTCTTTTATTATTGCGTTTGTTATTTTTATCGGCGTTAGGTTTGTTGTGTCTATTATCATGTCGTATTTGTTTTTGTCTTTTACGTAGTCGAATTTGTACATTTTTTTCCAGTTTGTTCTTTCTTCTTTTTCTCTTTTTTCAAGTTCTTGTTGTTGTTTTTTTATTGTTCTTTTGTCTCTTTTTGCTGTTCTTTTTGCTCTTGTTTTTATGTCTGCTGTTAGGAGTATTTTGAGTTCTGCTTTTGGGTTGTTGTATGCGCTTAGTTTTCCGTTTATTATCACGTTTTTGTATTTTTTTGCTTGTTCTTTTTGCTGTTTGTTTATTTTGTTGTTGAATTGTTTTTCTTTTTTTGGGTTTTTGTCTTGTTCTTGCCAGAGTTGTTCTATTGTCTTGTTTTGTTTTTTTGCTATTTGTTTTACTATTTCTCCGGTTGTTATTAATTTGTATCCTGTTTTTTTTGCGAGTTTTTTTGCTATTGTTGTGCTTCCTGCTCCTGGTTCTCCTGCTATTGTTACTTGCATTTTTTCATCTTTTTTTATTGTTTTTGTTTGCCTGTTAGATATTTTTGGTATTTTATGTCAGCGTCTTTTTTGTACATTTTTCCTTCGTTTATTCTTGTTTGTAGTTTTATGATTTTTTGTGTGCATGTTGAGCATAAGTGTCCTGAGTATTTTCTGCCTGGGCGTTTTTTTGTTTTTGCAAGTCCTTTTGTTGTTTTTACTCCTTGTAGTGTTTTTCCGCAGATTGCGCATTTTGCTTTTGTTGTTGTTCTTCTTTTGACTATTTTTTTTACTGTTCCTTTTGGTGTCTTTTTGTATATTTTTCTTCTTTTTGTTGTTCTTTCGCTTGGTCTTGGCATTTTATTTTCCCTCCTTTGCTTTCTTTGTTTTTTTGTATTGTCTTATTGCTGTGTATGCTTTGTTAAGTATTGAGCTTGTTATGATTACAACTACAAAGTACCACCAGAACCATGTGAGGTTTATTCCAAGGAGTGTTGCTATTGTTCCTGATTTGTCATATTTTGCTTTTATTGCTGTAAATATTATCATTATTGGGATTAATGTCACTATCATTGGTTTTATGCTCATTTTGAATTGTTTGCTCATTAATTCCATTAGCTCTTTTTGTTCTTCTTCTATTTTTTTCATTATGTTTTCGTCTGTTGTTTTTGCGTGTTTTTTCATGTTTTTGTTTATTTCTTTTGTTCTTTTTTGCACTTTTTCAAATTCATCTTGGTTGATAAATATTTTGTTTGCTGTGAATGTTAGCAAAGTTATTGCTATTGCTATTAATGTTACTTCTGTTCCTGATGCTGTTAGTTCTATTATTGCCATTTTATTTTTCACTTTATCCTATTAACCCTTTTAGCATTGGCATTAGTTCTGCTGCTTGTTGTGCTGCGAGTTCTTCGTACATCTTATAGAGTATTCCTACTGTTAGGAGGATTCCTGTACCTGTTCCAAGTGCTCCTGTGAGGTCTGCGAATATGGCAAGTAGTCCTACTGCTGCTGATCCAACTACTGTTATTATTGGGATGTATCTGTCTAGTACGCTTTCTATTACTCTTGGGTCTCTTCTGAATCCTGGTACGTGTAATCCTACTTGCTGGAGTTGTTGTGCTACTTCTTTTGAGCTCATTCCGCTTATTTCTATCCAGAATTTTCCGAATATGACGCAAAGTACTGTTAATACTATTGCGTAAACTATTATGTTTAGTATTGTTTGTGTTGAGCTTAGTGTGATTGCTATCTGCGCTGGGTTTGCTAATGCTCCGTATGGTGCTTTTAGGTAGTATGCTATTCCGCTGACTGGTCTGTTGTTTACGAATTGTCCTAGTATTGGGAATCCGAATCCTTGTAGTGTTATTCCTATTAGCTGTATGTTTGATAGGAGTGCTGCTGCGAATATGACGGGTATATTTGAAACGTATAAGAATTTAAGTGGGTATTTTGCTCCGTATCCCTTTATTCTTCCGAAAGTTAGAGGTATTTCTATTTTCATGGATTCGGCGAAGACTACTGCTAGGAAGACTATTACTGTTGATATTAATGGGAATATTGCTGTTTCTGGTATGTTCCCTGTCATTATCCCTTGGAATAACTGTGGTATGAGTCCTATGTATGTCATTGTTCCTGGTGCTTTTACCCATGATAGCGCTCTCCATATTATTGTAAATGAAACTCCTGCTGCTATGAATAACCCTATTCCTGAGCCGATTCCGTATTTTGATATGAGTTCGTCTAAGTACATTAGGATTATTGCTGCGAATGCTAGTTGGAATATTAAGAAGAAGGTGCTGATTATTCCTGGTTGTGCTGGTACGAATCCGCTCATTACGTAGATTCCTGCTTCAAAGAATGCGAATAGTATGCCTGCTATTTTTTGAAGTCCTTGGTATAACTTTTTTTGCTCTTTGTCTTGCAGGTTGATGTCTATTATTTTGGCTCCCATTAGCAGTTGGAGTATTATTGATGCCATTACTATTGGTCCTATTCCAAGTGTTGCAAGTGAACCTATTTTAGAAGCTGTTATTAATTGTATTTGCTGCAAATAGTTTGATTGTTCAACTGCTGCGACTCCTATTGGTTTTGTTACACCTAAAATTGCAAAAACTAGTAATGCAAAGCCGACCCAGTATAGTCTTTGTTTTAGTACTGGTTTTTTTTCAGGGCTGGTTACTTCTGGTAGCATTTTAATTATTGGTTTCAGTACTTTCAAGTCCAATGTTTTCACCTTTTGCGACAATCGCTTGTCCTCCTGCCTTGGTTATTTTTTCCATTGCTTTTTTTGTAAAAGCGCTTGCTGTGACTTTTAATTTTTTTGTTATTTTTCCTTTACCAAGGACTTTGATGTTTTTTAGTGCGAAGCTTGTTTTATTTTGTTTTTCTGATATTTTTTCTAAGTCTGTGACGTTTATTGTTTTTAGTTTTTTGCTTAGTGAATGGAATCCTTTTTGATGGAATCTTTCAGGCTCATATTTTATGATATGCTGTATGTTCCTTTGGCTTCTTTTTACTGAGGCTCTGCCCATTCTGCTTCCGCGTCCTCTTCCTCTTTTTGCTTTTCCTCTTGCGTGGCTTCTTTTGCCTCTTAATTTGCTTATTTTGGCTTTGTGTCTCGTTGTCATTTTTTAATCACTTTCTTTAAATCATTCTTTCAAGTAACTCGTTGATTTTATCTCCTCTGTTTCCGAGGTCTCCTTTCATTGTGAATGGTCTTTTGATTGATTTAAGTCCTTTTGTTGGTGGATGTAGCCTGAATGGCTGTTTTATTCCCACTTCTTTGAATTTCTTTTTTCCTGTGAATAGCTCTTCCAGTGTTGTGTTTTTTTCTTTTAAGTATTCTGGGGTTACTTTTTTGTCTCCTTCCACCCTTCCCCATTTGAATAGCATTTTTTCAAATGTTTCTTTTGTGATTGTTCCGAATGTCACGTAGTCTTTTATTTTTTGAAGCATTCCTTTGTACTGAGGATTTTCTTGTATTATTACGCAGTTGTAAGGTGCTTTTAGTTTTAGCATTTGCATTGTGTCTTCTATTCCCTTATTTACTCCTACTTTCCCTCTTAGTCTTATTATTGCTATTGTCATTTTGTTTTCACTCTTTTACTTTCATTTTTCTTGTTTGTTTTAATGCTTTTATTATTGCTTTTGCGAAGTTGAAGGTTGTCCTTGTGTTTCCGCTTGTCTTGCTCCAGACGTCTTTTATTCCAGCGAGTTTTAGTATTTGCGCTGCTTTTTTACCTGCTACTATTCCTGTTCCTTTTGGAGCTGGCATTAATTCTACTTTTATTGATGAGTATGTTCCTTTGACTTTATGTGGCAGTGAGTGCTCTTCATTGCATCCGCATTGCCATGAACCACATCCTCTTCTAATGCTTATTATGTTCTTTTTGGCGTTTCTTACTGCTCTTTCTATTGTTGGGCGGACTTCAAGGCCTTTTCCTGTTCCTACTCCTACATATCCTTTTTTGTTTCCTACTGCGACTGTCACCATGAATGAGGCTTTTCTTCCTGAGTCTGTTGTTCTTTGAACGCTTTTTATTTGAAGCACTTCTTCTTCTAAGTCTGGTATGAGCTTGTCTACTATTTCAGGTTCAAGTATTGGCAATCCTTTTTCATATATCTGTTCCATGCTTGTTATTTCGTTGTTTTGAACCATTTTTCCAAGTTTTGTTTTAGGCACCCATTCTGGTTTTTTTTCTTCTACTCTTCTTCTTTCTCTCATTTTTTCATCCCTTAATATTTTTTATCAATTTCGTTTTTAATGTTCTCGGTTTCAGTTACTTCAGGAATTGCTTGTTCTTTGTAATTCATTTTTAACCCTGCATCTGTGAGTCCTTTTATTGCTGCGAACACGTTTGACTTGTGCACTGGTGTTTTTAATCCAATGTCTGCTATTGCTTCTTTTACTCCTTTTTTTACTGCTTTTTTGCCGCATAAGTATCCTGTTAAGTATGCTGCTTTTTTGTTTCCTTTGTGTCCTTTGTATCCGTATTTTTTTAGTTCAAGTGCTGTTGTGTTTATTATTGTCTCGTCTCCTTTTGGCACGTATTTGATTACTTGCACGATTACATTGTTGTTCGTTATTCTTATGACTGCTCTTTCTTTTTTTCCTTTAAGCAGCCTTAGTCTTTTTGCGTAGTCTGTTTTTCCTTCTCTTCTTCTCTTAAATTTTACCTTGTATGTTGTTTTGCTTGCCATTTTTCATCATTTTTATTTGTTTTGTTTCCATAATTTTTTTTCTTTTATGTACAGGTTGAGGTGTGCTTTGCTTCTGAAGTATCCTCCTTTGCACATTAAGTATAGTTTTCTGTAAGCGTCTTCTTTTAGTTTTGGTTTTATTTCTCTTAAGTATTTTCTTTGCGACCTTATTTTTGTCATCCATTTCTCTTTCTTGTTTGTTCTTGCTCCTGTTGCTCCTTTTCTTTTTCCTTTTCCTTTTTTCCTGCCTTTCTTTTTCTGTTCTTTTATTTTTTTTGCTCTTATTCTGCTTGTTCCTTTTTTCTTCTTTTTTTCAACAACTCCTTTTTTAACCAAGTCTCTTACATCGTCTCTTGTCATTGCTTGCAGTGCTTCTTCAGGCTTTCTTATTTTTATTCTTTTTTTCCCTGCTTTTAAGACTTTTTTTCCTATTTCTTTCACTTGGTTCAAATTCATTTCTTTTCACCTTTTTCTTTTTCAGGAGTTGCTTTTTCTTGTTTTTTCTTTTCGTCTTTCTCTTTCTTTTTTTCAGTTTCTTCTTTTTTGTCTGCTGTTTTTGTTTTTTTCTTGTTTATTTTTGGGTTTAATATCTTGATTTTTTTCTCTTGTACTTTTTTCACTATTTCTTGTTTCTTTTTTGCTCCTATTGAGGAGCTTATTCTTATTGCTTGTTTTTCTGGGTTGATTTGTTCTATTTGCTTTAAGTTTGTGATTAGTATTTCTTCGTATCCTGATGGGTGGAGTCCTCTTATTTTTTTAGGCTGTCTGTATCCTGTTGTTGGTTTTGCTCCTCTTGATTTGTGGCCTTCTCTTTGTTTGGAGTCTATTCCTTTTGGTTTTCTCCATCTTGTGCCTTGTCTTTTTTTTACTTGGCTGTTTTGCCTGTGGAATTTTGGTTTTTTTAATTTTTTAATCATTTTTTGTTTTCACCGGGATTAATTTGATTTTTTTATGATGAATATTCCGTCTTGGAAGATTCTTATGTCTTTGTCTTTTATTCTTGTTTTTTGTTCTATGTTTGCTGCTGTTTGTCCTACTTTTTCAATGTCTATTCCTGTTAGTTCTATTATGTTGTTGTTTATGTCTACTTTTACTCCATCTAATATTTTTGCAAATCTTGGCTTTTTTTCTCCTGCGAAGTTTTTGATTGCTAGTTGGTTTCCTTGCAGTGCCACGTTTATTGGGAAGTGCTTGTAGACTATTTTTAACTGGTAAGTGTGTCCTTTTGTTACTCCTTTTATCATGTTTTTGATGTGTGCTCTTACGCTTCCAAGGTATGCTTTTTGTTTTTTTCTGGCTTCTTCTTTTTGAAGAGTAAGTTTGTCTTTTTCCAGTATTGTTTTTATTCCGTTTAGTTTGAATTCCCTTTCAACTTGTCCTAGTGGTCCTTTTACTGTTACCTTGTTCTTTTCTATTTTTATTTCCACTTCTTCTGGGATTTCAATTTCGTATTTTACCATCTGTTATCACTTGATTTTTAGTATATGTATGCTATTAGTTTTCCACCTGTTCCTGCTTTTTTTGCTTCGTGTTGTGTCATTAGCCCTTTAGGTGTTGAGATTATGAGTATTCCTAAGTTTTTTGATGGGAGGTATCTTTGCTCCCATTTTGCATACTCGTCTTTTTTTACTGCGTATCTTGGCTTGATTGCTTTGCAGTTGTTGATTTTTCCTATTAGCTGGACTTTGTATTGTCCTGCTTTTCCGTCTTCGATGTATTCATATTTGCCGATGTATCCTTCTTTTTGTATTATTTTCAGCACTCCTCCGATTAGCTTGGATGCTGGTTTTATTATGCACTCTTTTTTTCCAGCGTTTTCGTTGTTTTTTATGTTGATTAATGCGTTTGTTAAGTTGTCTGCCATTTTTAAGCCCTCTTTTTTTTAGTTGTATTTTTCGAAGCCTAATTCTTTTGCTTTTGCTTTGAAGCATTGCCTGCATAAGGTTAAGCCGTATCTTCTTACTAGTCCCCTGTTTCTTCCGCAGATTTCGCAGTATCTTCCTGGTTCACCTGCTCTTGGGTGCTTGTATGTTTGCTTTTCTTTTACTTTTGTCAATTATTCCACCTCTACGTTGTATTTTTGCTTCATGTAATCAATTGCTTCTTGTTTTGTAACCCTGTGTTTTTTTGGTATTTTTGTTTGTTTTATTTTTCTTTTTGTGTTTCTGTATCCCCATTTTTTCATTGTCACGTTTACGTCGAATCCAAACATTCCTATTTCTGGGTCGTATTTTACTCCTGGTAGGTCTATGTATTCTTTTACCCCGAATCCGAAGTTTCCATATTCATCGAATGATTTTGATTTGATTTTGTTGTCAACTGCGTCTAGGCATTTTTTTAGGAATTCTTCTGCTTTTTGTTTTCTTAGTGTTGTTTTTGCTCCTATTGCTAGTCCTTTTCTGACTCCCCAGGTTGGTATTCTTTTTTGTGTGTGCCTTTCTATTGCTTTTTGTCCTGTTAGTTTTTCAATTAGCTTTTTGGCTTTTTCCATTTGTTCTCCTGCTTGCCCGACTCCTATGTTGATTGTGACTTTTTCAATGGATATCATTTGTTTTTCATCTCTTTTTTTTATTCTATCGTTTCAAGTTCGCTTGTTTTTTCTCCTATGATGAAGATGTTGTCTTTTCTTGTTGTGAATTCTTGTTCATCTTTTTTGATTGTTACTAGTGGTTTTCTTTGAAGGGTTCCTTTTTCTATGTTTGTTATTTTTCCTGTTTTTCCTGCGTGTTTTCCTTTTGTTATATATGCTATGTTTCCTTTTTCCATTTTCAAGTGTTTTTCAATTTCTTGGTTTGGTAATTTTATTTTCAGGACGTCTCCTACTTTGTAAGTGTCGTTTTTTACGAGTATGTTTCTGTTGTCGTGGAGGTTTAGTTGTGTTGTTCCTTTTTTGAGGATTTTTTTGCCTTTGATTTTGACTAGTTTGAAGTCTGTTGGCTTTTCTATTTTTTTGAGGATTATTCTTCCTTTGTTGTCAAGCGTTACTCTGTATTGTTCTTTTGTAAGGGGGATGTCTATTAAGTCCATGAATCCAACTGTTCTTTTTGGGTTTGTTTCTGGTTTTTTGTCAATTAATACTTTTTTTTCTTTGATTATTTTTTCAGCTTCTTTTGCTGTTTTTGCGTATCCCAGGTAGTCTCTGATGATTGTTGTTAGTGGCACTGATTCTGTGAGCTTGTGTGCTCCTGGGTTTCCTCTTACTGTCCAGACAGTGTTTTTTCTAAGTATTTTTACTTTTTTAGGCGTCGCGAGCCTTTTCAAGTGGTTTTTTCCTCCTTTGCTTCCCATATTTATTTCCTCTTTATAGATTGTTTTCTTTTCTCATCTTTTAAATTCAATTCTATTATCATGACGTTTGATGGGCTTATTGCAATGTGTTCTTCTTTTCCATCTGGTTTTTTTACTGTGATTCCTTCAACGTATATTTTATAGTTTTTCAAGTTTACTCTTACTACTTTTCCTTTTTTTCCTTTGTATTCTCCTCTTATTATCTTGACTACGTCTTCTTTTACAATTGGCACGCTGTTTTTTCCGTATTCTTTTTTCAATTCTTTACTTAGCCCTGCGCTTACTTGTTTTCTTCTCTTGTGCATTGGCAGGTTGTACAAGTTTCTTCTCTGCGTTCTTGGTTTAGTTGCGATTGTCATTGATTATCACTTTATACTACGTTTTTTGCGATTGTTGATATTTTTGGGTATTTTTCTCCTATTTCTTTTGCCACTACTCCTTTTATTTCAGAAGCTTTTGGCTCGTTTTTGTCTGTGATTATTACGCATGCGTTGTCTTCGAATTGGACTGTCAGTCCGTTTGCTCTTTTGAAAGGTTTTCTTTGTCTTATTACAACTGCCCTTACTATTTTTTTCCTTAGGTCTTTTTTTCCTGCGATGACTGAGCCGAAGAAGATTTGCCCTATTCCTATTCCTGGTATTCTTTTTCTTCTTCCTTGGTATCCTTCTTTTCCTATTATTCTTAGTTTTTTGGCTCCTGAGTTGTCGTCTACTTTTATTACTGAGCCGATTGTCAATCCTCCGTTGATTTTAGTTGATATTCCTTTCATTTTGTCATCACTCTATTTTTTCTAGGACTATGAAGCTTTTTGTTTTGCTGATTTTTCTTGTTTCCCCTATTTTTACTTTGTCTCCTACTTTTACTTCCATTCCTTCTGGCAAATGAGCGTTTATTTTACTTTTT
This sequence comes from Microcaldota archaeon, assembly GCA_964643685.1. Taxonomy (GTDB): domain Archaea; phylum B1Sed10-29; class B1Sed10-29; order B1Sed10-29; family JAJRYS01; genus CAZXTN01. The sequence goes on along the minus strand of CAZXTN010000001.1, from coordinate 135,782 downwards.
CTCCTTTCATATCTTTCGTATTTTGGGATGAACTTGAAGTATTCTCTTTGTATGATTGCTGTGTTTTTTGGCTTTGTGCTTACCACTATTCCTTCTATTATGTTTCCTCTTACTTTGATTTTTGTGTTTTTTTTCATTTGAATTTCCTCCAGTTTTTCTTGGTTCTTTCTTCTGGCCTGTATGCTATTCCTTTTCCTTGTATTTCAACTCCTTCTATTTCAAATGTTGTTCCTTTTTTTGGAATTATTGTTTTTTTTCCTTTTTCTTCTATTATGATTGTTTTCATTGTTTCGTCTATTATTTTTCCTGTTCTGCCGATCATTTCTTTTGAAGTGCTTTTTGTAATTTTTACTTTTTTTCCAATTATTTCTCCTAGTATGATTTCTTTTTTGTTCATTGAACATCAATTTGTTCTTCTGTGTAGTTCATTTTTAAGAGGATTTGTTTGACTTTGTCTCTGTGGTCTCCTTGTAGTTCGATGTGTTTCTCTTTTGCTGTTCCTCCGCATGCGAGTTTGTTTTTAAGTTCTTTTGCTATTTTTTTGATGTCTGTGTCTTTGTCAAATCCTTCTATGATCGTGTATTTTTTTCTGTATTTTTTCTGCTCGATTTTTATCTTTATTTTCTCTTTGTCTTTTGTTATTTCGTCGCAGACGCATATGTCTTTTGGCAGCCCGCATTTTGGGCATATGTTACTCATTTCTTGGGCTTCACCTCTAGTTTTTGCTTTTCTTTCATTATTGTAAGTATTCTTGCTATTGTTTTTCTCATTTCTCTTATTTTTCCAGGATTTTCTGGTTTTGTTCCGCTTGCTACTGCTCCTTTTTCTCTTCCTAACTCTGTTTCAAGTTGCTGGAGCTTTTCATTAAGCTCTTCTTTTGTCATTGCTCTTAATTCTTTTGCTTTGTATATTGCCATTAAGCATCATTCTTTTTCTTCTTTTTTTGTTTTTTTCTTTGTTGTTTTCTTTTTTGTTGATGTCTTTTTTTCTTCTGTTTTTTCTTTTGCTTTTGCAGGTGTTTTTTTCTTTTTTTCTTTTTTTTCTTCTTCTATTGTTTTTTCAGCTGTTTCTTTTAGTGTTTCTTTTGTTGTTTTTTCTTCTGCTTTTGTTGGTTTTACTTCTTCTGCTATTTCTTCTATTCCTTTGCTTTCTGTTGCTATTTCAGCTGCTTGTTTTTCTTCTAGTGTTGGTTTTATTTCTTCTGTGATTTCTTCAAGCCCTGTTTTTTTGATTTCTATTTTGTCCGGGAATATTACTTCTGGTGGTACTATTCTTACTATTATTCCAAGTGCTCCTTGTTTTAGTTTTGCTTGTTCTTTTGCTTCTTTTACTTGTTTTACTGAATCTCCTGCTTTTTTCATGTATCCTGCGAAGGCTCTTTCTTTTCTGCTTCTGCCTCCTTTTCCTGATGTTCCTTTGATTATTACTTCTGCTCCCATTGCTCCTGCTTTCATTATTCTTGACAGAGCGTATTTTGCTACTTTTCTTGGCTTGTTTCCTCTTTCTAAAGCGCTTTTGATGTAATTTGCTATGACTTTTGGTTCAAGGTTAGGTTTTCTGACGTCTGTGACTTCTATTTGTGGGTTTTCTATTCCAAGCTCTTTTTCTATTTGTTCGCCTATGTCTTTTATGCCTGCTCCTTTTCTCCCTATAACTAAGCCTGGCCTTTCTGCGATTATGCCTATTCTTGTTGCCATTGTTGTCCTTTGAATTTTGACGTCAACTACTCCTGCTCTTTCAAGGTTTTTTTCAATGTATTGCTTTGCTTTCAAGCGCTTCATTGCTTCTTTTATGAATTTTTTTTCAATCATTTTCTTATGCCTCTTTTAAAACTATTTCAATGTTTGTCAATTCAATGTTGTGTGTTTTTGCTCTCCCTTTCGGCTTTATTCTGTCAAGCGTCATTGCTTTGTATGCTGATGCGTGTTCTATTTTCATTTTATCAGCTTCTAAGTTTTTGAATTCTGCATTTGCTTTTGCGTTTTCAAGGAGTTTTATTATTATTTTTGATGCTTTTACTGGGTATCTTCCTATTTGTCCTCCTGTCCTGTGTCCAACTCCTTTTACGTACCTCCTGTATGGTATGAATTCTTCTTTTTTTGTGACTTTTTCGAGGTACTTTATTGCTTTGTTTACATTTTTTCCTTTAATGAAATTGCATACTTCATTGCATTGTTTCCATGACACGTTTATTTCTTTTCCGTATGCTTTTGCTGTTTTTTTCTCTGATTTCTGGTATGAGTATGGCATTTTTCAATCACTTATTTTATTTTACTGATGTGAATTTTGTTCCTCTTGTTGCTCCTATTCCTGGTCCTGAGTGGCTTACTTTCTTTCTTGTTAATGAAAATTCACCCATTACATGTCCTATCATTTCAGGGGCTATTTCAACGATATTCCATTCTTTTCCGTTGTGTATTGCGAATTTTTTTCCAACGAATTGTGGAATTATTATCATGTCTCTTGCGTGTGTTCTTATTGGCTTGTGTCCTTTGTGTTTTTCAGCTTCTTTTATTAATTTTTTCTCAACTTCTTTCAGTCCTCTTTTGATTTTTCTTCTTTGCGCTGCTGGCAGTAATTCTGCGAATTGCTCCAAGTCCATTTTTTGAAGCTCTTCAAGTTTTTTTCCTCTGTATGTGAATTCTTTTTTAGCCATTTATTACCACTCTTACTTTTTCCTTCTTCCTGTTCTCTTTGCTCCGAATGAACCGACGTGCTGTCCTGGCGCTCCTCCTTTTCCTTTTCTTTGTTTTGCACCGTGGTGTTCTTTTCCTCCGTATGGGTGTTCAATTGGGTTCATTTTTACTCCTCTTACTATTGGGTAGAGCTGTCCCCTCGCTTTCCTCTTTTTTCTTTTAATTCCTGCTTTTAGCATTGGTTTTTTTGTTCTTCCTCCTCCTGCTGCGTTTCCGATTGTTGCCCTTGCTTTTAGAGGGAATTTTTTTAATCTGCCTGATGGCAGTTTTACTGTCACGTTTTTCTTGTCTTTTGATATTATATAGCATACTGCTCCTGATGAGCGTGATATTTTTCCACCGTCTCCTGCTCTTAATTCTATGTTGAATACTGGGTATCCTTCTGGTATTTTTTCAAGAGGAAGGATGCTTCCGATTTTAATTTTTGCTTTTTCCCCTTGTTCTATTTCGTCTCCTTTTTTGATTCCTTCCGGAGCTGGTATTAGCACTTCTTCTCCATCTTCGTATCTTAGTTTCATTAACAGTGTTGTTCTTGCTGGGTCGTCTATGAATCCCATTACTTCTGCTTTAATTGTTTCTTCAGCGTCTTTTTTGTATTTTGCTTCTGTTTTGAACCTGTGTGAAGGTGCTTTGAAGCTTGGGCTTCCTTTTCCTCTTCTTTGTGTCATCAGTGGTTTTCCCATTTTTCAACCATCCTTAAATTATCTTGAGTTTTAAAGCCAAGTCTGTTGCTTTGAATTCAGGCTTTAGCTTTATGTATGCTTTTTTTCTTCCTTTCATAGTATTTACTACTGTTACTTTTTCTACTTTTACGCCGTATTTTTCTTCCACTTCTTTTTTTATCTCTTCTTTGTTGGCGTTTTTGTCGACTATGAATGCTATTTTATTTTCTTTTTCAATGAGCCCTACTGCTTTTTCTGTTAGTAAAGGGTATTTTATTATCATTTTTCAATCACATTTTTTTGATTTCTTCTATTGCTGATTTTGTGTATATTGTGAGTCTTCCTGGTTGTCCTCCTGGTGCTAGCAGTTCTGCATTAAGTTCTTTCACTTCTGCTATTTCTACTCCTGGTATGTTTTTTGCTGCTTTTTTGATTCCTTTGTCTTCTTTTATCACTATTAGTATTGATTTTTTCTTTTTGTATTTTCTTCCTCTTGTTTTTCCTTTTCCTGCTTTTATTTTTTTCTTCTCTGCTCTTTTTATGTCCTCTTCGAGGTTTAATTTTTTTAGCACTTCTCTTGCTTCTTTTGTTTTTTTGATTTCTTGGAATTTGTCTTCTATTATTATTGGCAGTTGTTTTATTTTTGTGATTAAGTGTCCTCTTTTTTTCACCCATTCTATTATTCCTGTTGCTGATATTGCTGAGCGTATTGCTTTCTTGTTTTCTTTCTTGTTTATTTTTTCTTGTATTTTTTTTTCTGCTTTTGGTGGGTGTGCTCTTCTTCCTTTTACTACGTGTGATGCTCTTCTTGCTGCTCCCCATCTTGCTTCTGGTTCTTTTATTCTTGTTACTCTTGCTCTTCCGATGTTCATTGCTGTCCTGTATACTCTTTTTCTTCTGGAGATGTATGTTGCTGATGTCCTTAGTCCTGCAAGTGGGTCTGTTCCTTTGATTTGGTATGCTTTTGAACGTATTGATAAGAATGCTCTTTTGATTATGTCTGGGCGTACTGCTTCTTCAAATGTTTCTGGCAGTTCTATTTCTTCTTTTTCTTTTCCTTCAATGTCATATACAATTGCTTTCATTTTCATTCACTTTTCTTTCAAATGAAAGGGTTTGATTTTCCCTTCATCCTTGTTGTGATTGTGTTATTATTTCTTTGATTGCTGGCAGTGGTTTTTCTTTTTGTTTCCTGATTGCTTCTCTTGTCATTACCAGTCTTTTTTTTGGCCCTGGTATTGAACCTTTTATCATGATGTATGGTGAGTTTACTTCTCCGTAGTTTGTGAATCCTCCTTTTGGTGTTACTTCTTTTCCATCTTCACCTATTTTCAGAAGTTGCTTGTTGAGTTCTGTTCTCCTTTGATATCCCATTTGTCCTGCCATTGGCGCGGTCCATAGTACTCTTGCTGGGTGCCATGCTCCAATTGCTCCTGGGTGTCTCCTGTGGCCGTGTGCTTTTCTTCTTTGTACTTTTATTCCAAATCTTTTAACTGGCCCTTGTGTTCCTTTTCCTTTTGTTACTCCTGCAATGTCAAGCATTTTTCCTTCTTCTTCGAAGACTTCTTTTGCTTGAACTTCTTTTCCGAGCTTTTCTTTGGCGTAATTCCAGGCTTCTTCTATTGCTCCGCCTATTTTTATTTCAATTATTTCAGGTGTTTTTTTGAGTTTTATTTTTTTAGGCTGAGTGCATACAACTGCTCTTATTTCAGCTGTTTTTTCAATGAGTTTTTCAGCTTCTTCCAGTTCTTTTTTAGAGTCGTATTTTTTAGGCAGGATTATTTTTCTTCCAAGTTCTTTAGGTAATTTTTCAGCGTAAATTTCTGTTAATGCTTTCAATCCTTCTGCTGTTTTTTCATAAAGCCTTACTGCAAATACGTACACTGGTGGTGCTTCTAGGATTGTCACTGGTATTGCAACTTCTTTTCCGTATTTTGGAGAATGCTCATATGTTTCAGTTGCAATTGCTCTTGTCATTCCTGCCTTGTAAGCTGGAAAGCCGAGAAGCTTTGCTTTACTTGATTCTGGGTATGAGTTTATTGTAACGTACTGCCTTTTAGCTTTTCCCCTTGGATAAAATGCTTTTGAACCGTGTCTTGGTCCTGTTCTTTTTCCCATTTGATTTTTTCACCAATTAATTTTAATTCAATGCTTTGATTTTTTTTGAGTTAATTTTTTGTAAGCATGAAGCTTGCTAGTTTTGAAATTCAAGCGTTTTGAAAAATACGCCTCAGGTTTAAAAAATAAACAACCTTAAAGTGCCGGACTACCATGTTTTACCATAAGTAGGTGTTATAATTTGTAATCCGACTTATTTATAAAGGTTATTGTTACTTTCTGCTTTTCATCCTTTAATGTTTATTAGTGGCTTTAAGCGGATTATTTTTTTAGCTAAGCCAGTGTAATGCACGGAATTTACCACTTCCTCTACATTCTTATAAGCTCCTGGCGCTTCTTCAGCTACTCCTGCTGCTGAATGGGCTTTTACTATTATCTTCTGCTGCTGTTTCAACTGGCTTACTATGCTTTCTCCGTGGAATTGTTTTTTAGCTTGTTTCCTGCTCATTCCTCTCCCTGCTCCGTGGCAGGCGCTTCCGAATGTTTTTTCAGTTCCTTCTTCTGTTCCAGCTAAAATGAAAGAAGATGTTCCCATTGTTCCGCCTATTAATACTGGCTGTCCTGCTTGCATGTATTTTTTTGGCAGTTCTTTTCTGCCTGGGCCGAATGCTCTTGTCGCCCCTTTCCTGTGCACGAATAATTTCTTTTTCTTGTTGCCGATCACATGTTCTTCTTCTTTGCATGTGTTGTGTGAAATGTCATAGAACATTTTTACTTCGCTGTTTGGAACTATTTTTTCAAATGCTGTTCTTGCCAAGTGACCTATCACTTGCCTGTTTGCAAGTGCTGTGTTTACTCCTGCTTTCATTGCAGCGTAGTAATCTTGTCCTTCTGGCGAGTTGATTGGAGCTGCTGCCAATTCTTTGTCTGGTAGATTTAGCTTGTATTTTTCAGCTGCTTCTGTCAGCGTTTTTGTGTAATCAACTCCTATTTGGTGTCCGAGTGCTCTTGAACCGCAATGCAGTGAAATTACTATTTGGTTTTTTTCCAATCCATACATTTTTGCTATTTTTTCATCATAGATTTCATCAACGTATTGTATTTCTAGGTAATGGTTTCCTGAGCCGAGTGTTCCTATCTCTTTAAATTGTCTTTTTTTTGCTTTGTATGAAACTTTTGTTGGGTCTGCTCCTCCCATTTTTCCCCTTTCTTCAGTGTATTCCAAGTCTTCTTCTAAGCCATATCCTTTTTCAATAACCCATTCTGCTCCGTTTACTAAAACTTCATCTAATTGCTCGACGTTTAATTTTATTTTTCCATGCACTCCGAGCCCTGCTGGTACTGTTTTAAATAATTCATCTGCTAGCGGCTCTAAGTAAGGCTGTATTTCCTCCAGTGTCATGTTTGTTTTAAGTGTCCTTACTCCGCATGAGATGTCGTAGCCAACTCCTCCCATGCAGATGACTCCTCCTTCTTCAGGGTCAAATGCTGCTACTCCTCCTATTGGGAACCCGTAGCCCCAGTGGGCGTCTGGCATTGCCATTGCTGCTTTTTGTATTCCTGGCAATTGGGCCACGTTTTGAATCTGTTCTTTTACCTTGTCTCCCATTGCTTCAACTAGTGACTGTGAAGCGAATATTTTTCCAGGTACGTTCATGTTTCCTGTTTGCTCTATTTCCCATTCGTATTCTGATATTTTGTTTAATTGTGCTAAGTCCATACTTCCGCACACCTCCAATTTTTTTGATTTTTTTTAGACGTCTACGATGCATTGGCTTATCCAGCGCCCGTTTTCATCTTTGTATACTTTTAGCTGTGAATAAGTAGCTGCTTTTACTTGCGTTTTAGTGTGGTGTTTTTCAGGTGAAAGTTGTTCGCCTGTCAACTCTGCTTCCAGCTTGTTGTTTTTTAGTTTTGTTATTTTGAATTTTTTAAATATCATCCCTTCAATGTCTATTTGTGCTAGTATTTCATTCAGCCATTCGAATAGAAGTTCTTCAGGGGTGTCTGCTTCTGCTTCTATTTTAATTGTCTTTTTTTCTTCGATTGTGTCCAGGTCTACTAGTATTGATGTCATTGCTTTTGCTGTTTCTTCAAATGCTTCTTCAATTGTTTTTCCATATCCGCGCACGCCTATGTCAGCCGTGTGTTCGAATAATTCGTACATAACCTTATCCCTCATTATTCGACACCGCAAACAAACAAGTTTGTTTGCTTGTGTTCAAAAAGTTCATACATTTTTATATCCTTTAAATTATTTTTTCGTCTTTTAATATTTCCTTATGATTGTAAGCTAATTTCATTTTTCTTATTTCGCTTGGTTTGAACCATTTCACGTCAATTGTTTCGTCAAGCGGTTTTGGAACTCCTCTTATTATCTCTGCGTAGAAAGGAAGGGTAATTGTAGAATATATTTTCTTGTTTCTAATTAAATTTTTTTCATAATACCTTCCAGTGTATTTTTTCACTTTTATGTCTACTCCTATCTCTTCTTTTACTTCTCTTTTAAGGGCTTTTGTTGCTGTTTCTCCTATTTCAATCAAGCCCCCTGGGAGGTTCCAATAACCAGGATAAAACAACCCGCTTTTTTTCCTTCTACTTAACAGCACTTCTTTTTTCTTGTTTGTTATTATTGCAGTTGCGCCTACTAATGGAAACTCGTGCCTGCAGATTTTCAAAAATGTTCTGAACAACTCGTATTTCATTTTTTTAACCATCCATTTTCACAGATAAAAAATGAAAGTTTGAGCCTTCATGTCTTTTATTTGCGATTGATTTCATTTTGTAACCAACTTAATCTGTAAAATTATAAAAGTAAAGCGCAGAGGTAGGGATTTGAACCCTAGCGCCCCGGAGGACACTGGTTTTCAAGACTCGCCTCACTCCGTTCAGTCGTTCATTTCGCCGAGCGAAAGTGAACCAGCGCATTACCACTCTGCCACCTCTGCATTGATGTTAATACTAAATGTTATTTGAAGTTTATAAAGAATTAGCTTGTTCTTTTCTGTTTTTTTAAAGAATTAGTTTGTGTTTTTTTTTATTCTGATTTTAGTTCAATTTCGATGTGCACTTGGTCTGGGACTTGTATTCTCATTATTTGTCTTAGTGTTCTTTCGTCTGCTACGATGTTGATGAGTCTTTTGTGTACTCTCATTTGCCATTTTTCCCATGTTTTTGAGCCGTCTCCGCATGGTGATTTCATTGTTGGTATGACTAGTTTTTTTGTTGGCAGTGGTATTGGCCCTTTTACTTTTGCGCCTGTTCTTTTAGCTATGTCTTTTATTTCTTCGCTTACTTTCTGTAGTTTTGTGTATTCTGGGCTTACTAGTTTTATGCTTGCTATTTGGCTCATGTTGTTTTTTTCACCGGTTTATTTTTTTTAAGTGTTTATTTTTTTTGAAAGAGGAGGTTTAAATAACCTCCTTTTCATGGGTTTTTTATTGTTTTTTCTTGATGTCTATTACCATTCCTGCTGCGACTGTTTGTCCCATGTCTCTTACTGCGAATCTTCCTAGTGGTGAGAATTCGCTTGCTTTTTCTAGGACCATTGGTCTTGTTGGTTTGAAGGTAACTATTGCGACATCTCCTGTTTTGATGAAGTCTGGGTTTTCTTCTAGTGCTTGTCCTGTTTTTGGATCTAGTTTTTTGTCTATTTTTATGACGCTGCATGCTATTTGTGCTGTGTGTGCGTGTATTACTGGCTGGTATCCTACTGTGATTGCTGTTGGGTGGTTTAGGACTACCATTTGTGCTGTGAATTCTTCTACTACGCTTGGTGGGTTGTCTGGGTGTCCGATTACGTCTCCTCTTTTTATTGCTTTTTTGTCGACTCCTTTTAGGTTGAATCCGATGTTGTCTCCTGTTCTTGCTTCAGGCATTTTTTGGTGGTGCATTTCGATGTCTTTGACGTCTCCTATTGCGCCTGATGGCATTACGATTACTTTTTCACCGACTTTGATTTTTCCTGTTTCGACTCTTCCTACTGGCACCATTCCTACTCCTGTGATTGTGTATACGTCTTGTACTGGTAGTCTTAGTGGCTTGTTGTCGTGGTTTTCAGGTGGGTTTAAGTCGTCTAGTGCTTCTACTAGTGTTTTTCCTTTGTACCATGGTGTTTTGTCTGACTTGTTTTTGATGTTGTCTCCGTGGTATGCTGATATTGGGATTATTGGTACGTTGTCTAGTTTGTATCCGATTGTTTTTAGAAGGTTTGAGATTTCTTCTTTTACTTCGTTGAATCTTTTTTCTTCGTAGTTAACTGTGTCCATTTTGTTGATTGCTACGATTAGTTGTTTTACTCCTAGTGTTCTTGCTAGGAATGCGTGTTCTTTTGTTTGTGGTTGTGGTCCTTCTTTTGCTGATACTACTAGGACTGCTGCGTCTGCTTGGCTTGTTCCTGTTATCATGTTTTTGACGAAGTCTCTGTGTCCTGGTGCGTCGATTATTGTGAAGTAGTATTTTGGTGTTTGGAAGTCTTTGTGCATTACGTCTATTGTTACTCCTCTTTCTCTTTCTTCTTTAAGCTTGTCCATTGCGAATGCGAATTCGAATGTTGCTTTTCCTACTTTTGCTGCTTCTTCTTTTAGTTTTCTTAACTCTACGTCGCTTAGTCCTCCTGTTTCGTAGAGTGTTCTTCCTACTGTTGTTGATTTTCCGTGGTCTACGTGTCCGATGAAGACCAAGTTGATGTGTGGTTTTTTATCTGCCATGGCTTTTACCTCCGTTTTTTTATAACATATGTTAATATTATTTTTATGATAGGAAGTCTTGTGCTGTTGGTGGTTCTGGTTTTAGTCCCTTCCTTTCTCTGATTTGTTTTATTATTTGAGGTTGCAGTTGTTTTGGTACTTTTTCAAATCCAGCGTATTCTGTTGACCAGAGTGCTCTTCCTTGTGTTGTTGATCTGATTGCTGCTGCGAATCCGAACATTTCTGCTACTGGTACTTTTGCTTGGATTGTTAGTGCGTCTTCTTCTTGGTTCATTTCGAGGATTTGTCCTCTTCTTCCTTGTATGTCGTTTGTAACTGCTCCCATGTAATCCTGTGGTACTGAGATGAATAGTTTTTGCTTTGGTTCTAGGAGCACTGCGTCTGATTTTAGTATTGCTGCGAGTATTGCTCTTTTTACTGCTGGTATTACTTGTGATGGTCCTCTGTGTACTGCGTCTTCGTGTAGGACTGCGTCGTGTAGTTTGATTAGTACTTTTGTGCATTTTTCTTTTGCTAGTGGCCCTGCGTCCATTGCTTCTTTGAATGCTTGTATCACTAGTTCTCTTGTTTCATGCAGGTTTTGTACTCCTTTTGAAACGTCTATTATCATGCAATGGTTGTAAACGTGCCATACTTTTTTTGCTTGGTCTTTGTCCATTCCTAAGTTTCTTAGTTTTTCTGCTAGTTCTTTTGGGTTTTTGATTTTTCCTTCTGGTATTTCACCTTCTACTATTGCGTTGTATATGTTGTCTGAGAGTGGTTCTGCTGTTAGGTAGAATTTGTTGTGTTTGTTTGGTGATTTTCCTTCTACTTCGTCTCCTAGTTTGTTTGAGCTTTCTCTGTATACTACGATTGGGTTTGATGTTTCAATGTCTACTCCTTTGTCTTTTCTTATTACGTGTTCAAGTATTTCTAAGTGGAGTTCTCCCATTCCTGATAGGAGGTGTTCTCCTGTTTCTTCGTTGATTTGCACTTTTACTGTTGGGTCTTCTTTTGCTACTTGTCTTAATGCTTCTATTAGTTTTGGCAGGTCTTTTGGGTTTTTTGCTTCGATTGATTTTGTGACTACTGGTTCTGAGTAGTGTTTGATTGATTCGAATGGTTCTATTTTTTCTTCTGCTGCTGTTTCTCCTGCGAATGCGTCTTTTAATCCTATTATTGCTGCTATGTTTCCAGCTGGTATGTCTGGTACTTGGATTCTTCCGTCGTTCATGTATATTCCTATTTGTTGTATTGCAGCGTCTCTTACTGAGTTTATTAAATGTAGTTTTTGTCCTTTTTTCAAGGTTCCTGAGTAGACTCTTGCTGTTGCTATTTCTCCTGCTTGTGGGTCTATTGATATGCTTGTTATCATTAAAGCTGTTTTTCCGTTTTTGTTGCATGTTAGCATGTCTTTTCCTATCTCTGATTCTTTGTCTCCTGCCCATATGTTTGGTATTCTGTATTTTTGTGCTTCTATTGGGTTTGGTAGGTGTTTTATTGCCATGTCTAGGATTGCCTTGTATCCTGGTATTTTTTTAGCTAGTTCTTTTTGTGTGTCGTTTTGGCAGTGTTCGTATACTTCTTTGAATCCTATTCCTGTTTCTTGCATTACTGGTGCTGATAATGCCCAGTTGTGGTAAGCGCTTCCGAATGCAACTGAACCGTCTTTTACGCTGACTTGCCATTTTTCTTTCAAGTCGCCGATGGCGTATTTTTTTATTAAGTTGTTTACTTTTGCTATGATTTTGACGAATCTTTTTTGTAATTCTTCTGGGCTTATTTGCAGTTCATTTATTGCCCTGTCTACTTTGTTTATGTATAGCACTGGTTTTACTTTTTCTTTTAGTGCTTGTCTTAGTACTGTTTCTGTTTGTGGCATTACTCCTTCTACTGCGCAGGCGACGACGATTGCTCCGTCTACTGCTCTCATTGCTCTTGTTACTCCTCCTCCGAAGTCAACGTGTCCTGGAGTGTCTATCAAGTTCACGAGGTATTCGTTGTTTTTATATGGGTAGACCATTGAGATGTTGGCTGAGAAGATTGTGATTCCTCTTTCTGCTTCTAGTTCGTAGGAGTCCATTGCTCTTTCTGAGCCTGCTAGTTCTTGGCTCATTAAGCCTGCTCCTGCTATTAAGTTGTCTGATAGTGTTGTTTTTCCGTGGTCGATGTGTGCTACTATTGCCATGTTTCTTATTTTTTCTTGTTCGTGCATTATTTTGTGCACTTTTTCAGCCATTTGTTCTTTTCTTCCCATAATTCAACATCCTCTTTTTTTTTAATTTGAAAAATCATGTTTTTGTTGTTTTTTTTTAGTTTTACCTGCTTGATTTTGCTATTCTTTCAACTTCTATTTTTTTTGCTATTGCGTTTGAGCTTGGCTCGTTTTTTGAAGCTAGGATTAGTTCTTCTGCTAGTGCTTCTTCTGCTGTTTTTTTGGTGTCGAATGATTTTATTGCCACTGCTCTTGCAATGTTTCTTAATGCGAAGTCGATTCTTCTTTGTGGTGCTATGTCTACTGGTAAGTGTTGGATTGCTCCTCCGTATTTTACTCTTGTTGTTTCTTCTCTTGGAGCAGCGTTTTCTATTGCTTTTACTAGCACTTCTACTGGGTTTTGTTTTGTTTTTGTGTGTATTATTTCAAAGGCTTTTTTTGTTATTTCATGCATTTTTGTTTTTTTTCCTGTTCCTCCTCTGCCTCTGATTACTTTTCCGCCTATTTTTCTGCCTGTTCCTCCTCTCATTAAGGAGTTTATGAGTCTTTCTACTATGTGGACTTTTGTTTTTCCGAATGTTTTTTTAGCGTGTCTTCCTTGATTGTGTAGCACTATTCTTGCGTCGAGATTCAAGTATCTTCTTATTCCAGGGTCTGTTATTTTTGCTTTTGATTCCCATTTTCCGAATATGAGTTCATGTTGTGTCATTTGTCATCCTTTCCTTTTTTTAGTTACTTACCTTTTTGCTTTTTCTTTCTTTCCTTTTCTCAGTTCTTCTAGTGATACTCCGTTTACTTTGACTACTTTGTATTTGATTCCCCACATTGAACCTATTGCTCCTCCTTGTGAGCCTCCTAGTCCTTCTATTAGTACTTCGTCGTGTTCGTCTATGAATTTAATTGCTCCGTCTCTTGGTACGTGTGCTGTTACTGTCTTACCGTTTTTTAGTAGTTGTACTCTTACTGCTTTTATTATTCCTGAGTGTGGCTGTTTTTGTTCTACTCCTTTTTTTTCTACTACTATTCCTTTTGCTTGTGGCGCTCCTTCTAATGGGTCTGTATCCTTGTGTCTTTCTCTTCTTTTTCTTTTCTGGTATCTTACATCTTTCCATCTGAAGTGTTGCCTGTCATCTGCTAGTTTTTTTGCTGCGAATTCTCCTGGCATGTTTTTTTCATCCTCTTTTTCATATTATTTTTATTTCTGTTATGTTTGGGTAGTGTCTTTTTATTATTTCTTTTACTTTTTTTATTTTTTTTCCTTCTTTTCCTATTGCTCTTTTTTTATCTTGTTTTTCGACTTTAACTGTTGCTGTGTTGTTTTGTATTTCTGTGTTTTTAATCTTTACTGGAAACAGAAGGTTTTTTATGAATTCTTCTGGTTTGTCTGAGTGTTCGTATACGTTTATTTCTTTTCCTATTTTTTGTTTTATTTTTTTTATTATTGAGCCGTTTTTTCCGACTGCTTGTCCTATCTCTCCTTTTTTTACTATGAATGTTATGTTTTCAGGTGTTATTATGCAGTCTTTTACTGTTGTTCTTGTTTCTTTTTCGAAGTGGTTTATTAGTTGTATTTCTTCTTGAGTGTATTTTATCATGGTTTTTCCTCTGTTAGTTTTTTGATGTCAACGTCTCCTTCGTTTATTATTGTTATGCTTGCGATTAAGTGGGGTCTTCCGCATACTTCTCCTAGTTCAAGTGCTGTTCCAGGGTATTTTATTAGGGGTATGCTTGCTTGCTTTGTGTACGTTTCTAGGTCTTCTTTTGTGTTTTTTGGGCAGTTTTCAGCTATTATCACTGCTTTTGCTTTTCCTGTTAGTGTGTTTTCTATTGCTTTTTTGCTGCCGTATTCTACTTTTCCTGTTTTTAGTATTCTTTTGATTGCTGTTGTGATGTCCATTTTTTATCCCTTTGTTTTTTTATTTTCTTTTCATTATTAATTTTACGCTTCCTGTTCCTATTGGTACTGGCTTTCCTACTATGATGTTTTCTGTTACTCCTTGTAATGGGTCTATTGTTCCTTTTAATGCTGCTTCTAGTATGTGTCTTACTGTTTCTTCGTATGCTGCTTTTGCGAAGACGGAGTTTTTTTGTCCTGCTATCCCCTGTCTTCCAACTGATTTTATTTTTCCGTCTGTTGCCATCAAGTCTGCTACGAGCATTAAGTGTCTTATGTTTACTCTTAGTCCTTCTCCTTCTAGGACGTTGTTTGCTTCTTTTAGTAGAACGTTTCTTGCTGCTTCTATTCCGAGCACTTGTTCCACTTCTTTTATGTTGTTGCTTATTGTTCTGGTGTAATCAATATTGTCTAGTTTTAGTATTTCTTTTAGGTTTGTTCCTTCTGTTTGTATCAAGTATTCTCCTTCTTTTTGTATGACTGCTGCTTTTTTGATTCCTTCTACTCCTTTTACTTGTGTTTGTTTTATTTTTTCTGTCATTTTTCTTGCTGTTTTCAAAGGTATCTTTTTAAGTGAGTATATTACTGTGTGTCCGTGTACTTCTGTTGGTTCTTTTTTTACTTTCTTGCTTATTTTTTCAACTGCTTCTTTTACTGTTGCGTTTTTTTGTTCCATTTTTTTCTTGTCGAATTTTATTGTTATGTTTTTTTCTTCAAAGTTTTCAATTACTTCTGCTAGTTGTTCTGTTCTTACTTCTTCTATTTCTGTTGCTATTGCTGTTACTTCTTCTTTTGTTGCTCCTCTTTTTCTTGGGTATATCCATGTTATTGGTAGTTTTGGTGTTCTTCTTACGTCGACTATTTCTATGAATCTTGGCAGTCCTTGTGGCACTGCTAGTTCTGCTACTCCTGCGAAGTGGAATGTTCTCATTGTCATTTGTGTTCCTGGTTCTCCGATTGATTGGGCTGCTATCATTCCAACTGCTTCGCCTGGTTCTGCTTTTATTTTTTCATATTCTTGTGTTATTTTTTCGAGTAGTTTTTTGACTTCGTTTGTTTTTAAGTCTTTTGTTTTTTCTTTTATTTCTTTTAGGAGCCCTTCTGGCAGTTTTTCGTTGTATTCGTTTATTATTTTTTCATTTTCATTCATTTTTTTCACGCCTCATTGAAGGAATTTTTCTACTTTTATTGCTTTTTGTGTTTTTGTTTTTTGCGGATTTACTCCGTCTTCTCCGTATGTGAATTGTATTATTGTTCCTGCTGCGTTTCTTACTGTCATGTCTTCTTTTAGTGAGAGGTCTATCATTGCGTTTACTAGTCTTCTTTGCATGTATCCTGATCTTGATGTGTTGATTCCTTTGTCTACTAGTCCGTCTCTTCCTGACATTGAGTGGAAGTAGTATTCAATTGGGTTGAGCCCTTCTACGTATGAGCTTCTTATGAACCCTCTTGCTTTTGCTGAGATGTCTCCTTCTTTGAAGTATGGGAGTGCTTTTTTTCTGTATCCTCTTAGTATTCTTTTTCCTCTTAGTGCTGTTTGTCCTACGCATGCTGTCATTTGTGTTACGTTTAGCATGTTTCCTCTTACGCCTGCTTTTCCCATTAACACTGCTGGGTTCTTTATGCCCATGTCTTCTCCTGCTATGTTTCCTGCGTCTGTTCTTGCTTGTGATAGGACTTGCATGATTAAGTCTTCTAGTGTTTCTTCTGTTGTTTTTCCTGGCATTCTTTCAAGTTTTCCTTGTTTGTATTTTTCTATTAATTTGTCTACTTCTTTTTCTGCTTTTGTTAGTATTTCTCCTGTTTGTTTTAGTGCTTTTTCTGACAATTCGTAGTCGTATAATCCTATTGTGTATCCTTCTTGAACTATTGCGTATAGTGCTAGTTTTGTTGATTGGTCTATGAATTTTCTTGCTGCTTCTGGTCCTTTTTTGTTTATTATTTCAAGTATTAAGTTGTTTTTTAGTCCTTGTCCTTCCATTGTTCCTTTTACTATTTGTCCGTTTTTTATTTCGACTATTTCTCCTATTTTTGATTTGTATTTCAGGTTTATTTCTTTTGGTATTATCATTGAGAAGATGTCTTTTCCAGCGTATTTGTTTTTTGACACTGGTTTTGGCAGTTCTTTTACTCCTACTGCTGATAGTAGCCATTCTGTTGTTTTTTTGTCAAAGTAGGTTCCTTCTCTTGTTAGTAGGTGTGCTCCTGTTATGTGGTCTTGGTTTGCTGATATGTCTGGTGTTCCTTGTCTTATTGAGATTATGTTTTTGCTTACTGCCATTAGTTTTTCTGTTTCTATTTGTGCTTCTATTGTTTGTGGGACGTGTAGGTTCATTTCGTCTCCGTCGAAGTCCGCGTTGTATGGTTTTGCTACTGCGTCGTTTAGTCTGAATGTTTTGCCTGGCAGTACTTTTACTTTGTGTCCCATCATTGATACTCTGTGTAGTGATGGTTGCCTGTTGAATATTGTTATGTCTCCGTCCATTAGTTGCCTTTCAACTATGTAGCCTATGTCTAGTTCTTCTATTATTTCTTCTTTGTTTAGTTCTGTTACTTTTTTTCTTCTGCCGTCTGGTCTTATTACGTAGTTTGCTTTTGGGTATTCATCGCTTTTTATTATTTTTTTTATTTGTTCTTTGTTCCATTCTGTTACCATTACTGGGACTGTTAATTCTTCTGCTATTTGTTGTGGTACTCCTACTTCTTCTATTGATATGTTTGGGTCTGGGGATATTACTGTTCTTGCTGAGAAGTTTACCCTTTTTCCAGAAAGGTTCCACCTGAATCTTCCTTCTTTTCCTTTGAGTCTTTGGAATAGGGTTTTTAATGGTCTTCCTGACCTGTGTTTTGCTGGTGGTATTCCTGATACTTCGTTGTTGAAGTATGTTGTTAAGTGGTATTGTAGTAAGTCCCATAGGTCTTCTATTATTAATTGCGGTGCTCCTGCTGCGATGTTGTCTGCTAGTCTTTGGTTTATTCTTAGTATGTCTACTAGTTTGTGTGTCAGGTCGTCTTCGCTTCTTTCTCCTGATTCTAGTGTGATAGATGGCCTTGTTGTTGCTGGTGGCACTGGCAGTACTGTTAGGACTGCCCATTCTGGGCGTGCTTTTTCTGGGTTTAATCCTATTAATTTTAAGTCTGCGTCTGGTATTCTTTCTAGTCTTTCTCTTATTTCTGATGGGAATAGCCTTTGATCGTCTTCGTAGAATGTTGTTGGTTTTATTAGTTTTATTTTTCCTTGTTTTGCTCCGCAGTGTGGGCATTTTGTTGCTTTTTTTGACTTTTCAAGTAAGTCGAGGATTTTTTCTTCTTCTAAGTCTTCTTCTTCAAGCATTAGTTTTTTTATTTCTTCTAGTTTTTCAGGGGGGATGAGTATTCTTCCGCATTTGTTGCATGTTGCTTTAAGTAAGCCCATTATCATTTTGATGTGTCCTATGTGTATTACTGGTCTTACTAGTTCTATTGAACCGAAGTGTCCTGAGCATGTGTTCATTTTTCCTCCGCATGTTTTGCATCTTAGTCCCGGGTCTATTACTCCTAGTCTTAAGTCCATGAGTCCTCCTTCTATTGGGTATCCGCTGTCGTCGTATGTGTCTGGAGTAGTTACTCTTATTGCGCTCATTTTTCTTATCATTTCAGGGCTTAGTATTCCGAAGTTTACTGATTTTATTTCTTTTTCTATCATGCTTTGTCCCCCAATTCAAGTTTTGGATATACTCCCATTGACTTCATTTCATTTAGTAGTAGTTTGAATGCGTAGCTCATTTCTATTGGAACTACATCTGTTGAGCCGCATACTGGGCAGTATTTTTTCTTTCTTATTTTGTCTTCTATTGCTATCATTCCGCATTTTGAACATACTAGTTCTGTTACTTTGTCTGATTCTTCTAGTAATCTTTCCATGAGGAGCATTGATGTTCCGTGTCCGATTAGGCAGTCTCTTTCCATTTCTCCGAATCTTAGTCCTCCTTCTCTTCCTCTTCCTTCTGTTGGCTGTCTTGTTAGTATTTGTATTGGTCCTCTTGCTCTTACGTGTATCTTGTTTGCTACTAAGTGTTTTAGTTTTTGGTAGTATATTATCCCTGTGAATATCTCTGCTTCTATTTTTCTTCCTGTTAGTCCGTCGTATAGCGTTTCTTTTCCGTTTTCTTTGAAGCCGTATTCTTTTAATGCTTTTTTTATCTCATCTTCGTTTATTGGTTCGAATGCTGTTGCGTCTTGTATTTCTCCTTTTAATGCTACTTTTTTTGCTCCTATGCATTCAAGTAAGAATGAAGCTGTCATTCTTGATGGTACTGCGTGTGCGTTCATGCATAAGTCTGGTATTATTCCTTTTTCCGAGAATGGCATGTCATTGCTTTCTGCTAGCAGTCCTATGATTCCTTTTTGTCCATGTCTTGCTGCGAATTTGTCTCCTATTTCAGGTATCATTATTGTTCTTGTTCTTACTTTTATTATCCTGTTTCCTCCTTGTCCTTGTGTGATTATCACCCAGTCTACTTTTCCGTGTTCTCCTGATTTTACTGTTAGTGAGTTTTCTCTTCTTTTTTCTTCTATTAATCCAAATTCTCCTGTTTCTTCTATGAATCTAGGTGGGCTTGTTTTTCCCACTATTACTTCTCCGCTTTTTACGTGGAATTCAGGTTCTACTATGCCGTAGTCATCTAGGTATTTGTATGCCTCTTCTCCTCTGTATCCTTGTACTTCTGGGTTGATTAACTGGAATTTGTCTTTTTGTCCTCCTGGGTATGTTCTTTCTTCTGTTACATATGTTCTGAAGTAAGCTGTTCTTGCCAGTCCTCTTTCTACTGATGCTTTGTTTAATACTAATCCGTCGTCAATGTTGTATCCATAGTAAGGCATTATTGCTACTACAAAGTTTTGTCCTGCTGCTTTTTTGTCTAACCCGACTATGCTCATGTATTTCGTCTGCACTAATGGTTCTTGCGTGTAGTACATAATATGGGACTGAGTATCTGACCTTATTTGGTAGTTTAAAGCGTATTGTCCTAATGCTTGTTTAAGCATTGCTGTTGTCATTGTTATCCTTGGTGATGAATTGTGTTGTGGTGAAGGAGCTACTGCTGCAACTGCTCCGAGCATTAATGAAGGGTGTATTTCTAAGTGCGTGTGGTCTTTTGTTAACTCTTTTTCTGTCAATGCTATGTAAGCGTTTTCTTCTTCTTCAGCATCTAAGTATTCTATTACTCCGTTTTTAACTAAGTCTGAGAAATTTATCTTACCTTCTTTTATCATTTTTTCATGTTCTTTAGTGTACATTGATTTTCCATTTTTTACAACTATGAGTGGGCGCATTGCTCTTCCTTCATCTGTGTTAATGTAAATTTCATCCAAGTCATCGTAGTAAACGACTGTTAAGTTTGCTGGCAGTTCTCCTTGCCTTCTTTTTTGCCTTATTGAGTCTGCTAATTCCTGCGGTTTGCTGTGGAATCCGATTAGTTTTCCATTCAAGTACACTTTTGTTTTTTTCATTTAATCTTCACTTCTTTTTCGTGTTTTTATTTTTTTATTAATTCCACGCCCATTTTTGAAAATTCTTTTTCCAAGCCTTGTGTTTCTTTTGTGGATATGAAGCAGCCTATTGCAAGGTTTTTAACAAGCCCTACTGATTGTCCTTCTGGCGTTTCGTTTGGGCATATTTTTCCAAGGTGAGTTGGGTGCAAGTCCCTTGCTTCGAAATGCTGTTGGGTTTTTGACAAAGGTGAGAGGACTCTTCTTAAGTGTGACACTGTTGCCATGTAAGCTGTTCTATCAAGCAATTGAGAAACTCCTGTTCTTCCACCTACCCATTGTCCTGTGCCCATTGCAAATCTTATCCTGTCTGTCATTGCATCTGGTCTTGTAAGTGTTTTTATCTGCATTTTTCTGCCTCTTGTATGTGCCCTGTCTATTTGGTATTTTATGTCTTTGATGAATGCGTTTATGGCTGTTCTAAACAGTTCTTCCATGAGCACTCCTGTTATTTTCAACCTTTTGTTAGTATAATTGTCTCTGTCGTCTTCTTCTCTTTTTCCTTGTGCTACTTCTATCATTTTTTCAGTTACAGATGCTAGGTAATACGCTTTTTTCTTCCTGTCTTCTTCCCTTACTCCTAAGTGAGGAAGCAGGAAGTTGTCTAACACGTATCTTGCTCTTGATTTTCTATACTCTTCCATTTGGCCTGCTGCTAGTTTTTTTCCAATGTAGTCAATTGCTTCTTCTTGGTTTTTAGCTTCAATTTGCTCTAAATTTAAAAGAATGTCGTTTATAACTTGCTTGTCATCTGAGAAAGCTTCTTTTATCTTCTTAGGGGTGTCAAACCCAAGTGCTTTTAAAACCATGAACAAGTTTAAATTTTTAGGAGAAGCAGGGAAACTAATGTGCATTATTCCATCTTCTTTTCTTTCAAGCACTGTTCTTGCTCTGAATCCTTTTCTAACAGAAGTTATTCTTCCACTTACAATTTCTTTTCCTACTTTGTTTTCTTTTGAGATGATTAAACGATTAGGTGCAAGATCTTCAATTGCAACAAGCACTCTTTCGCTTCCGCTTATTATGAAAAAACCCCCTTGCTCATATGGGTCTTCTCCTTTTTCAATTAACTCTTCTTTTGACAATCCTTTCAAATGACATAAATCTGATTTTACCATCACTGGTATTTCTCCTATGTAAATCTCATCCCTGTCAATTTCCTTTCCTTCTTCAATAATGCTTAAATCAACATACATAGATGCAGAGTAACTCCTGTTCCTTAACCTTGCTTCATTTGGAGTTATTTTTCTTTTAGAACCATCTGCTTCAATGACAGTTGGTTTTTCAAGCCTTACCTTATGAAACTTTATCCTAACTCTTTCTTTTTCACTCTGCTCTTCATTTAACTCTTGTATTATAGTGTGAATTTTGTTATTCACAAACTCGTTATAAGAATCAATATGCTGCTTAACCAATGGATTTTCTTTAAACAATGCTTCAACTAATTCCCAATGATACACTTTTCAAACACCTTTATTCAAACCACTAAACGATAATAAATGCTTTCATGAACAGTTGGGCTTTTTCTTGTAATCTTAAGAACCTGCCCCTCTTTAGCTCCTATTGCTTTTACAACAGGATCATCTGATAAAATTTTAGGCAACTGCTCTTTTGCAATTCCATACTTCTTCAAAATAAGACTAACTTCTTCTTCTGGTAAAACCTCGTGCAATGGCACTAATTCATGCTCAAGTATCTTTTTTTTGCTCAAATTAACTTCACCCAGCCCAAAAATAGAAAAAAAATAGGTGTATCTTTTGTTGCTTTCCAAGTATATATACTTTTCTATTCGTATCTTTTTTGCTTTAAAGCTAAAGCGCCCCAGCCTGAATCCTCACCGAAACGCAGGGGACTTGCTGCCCCTTTCAGTTTTTCCTGTTAGGGAAAAACGTTTGAGCCGTTAGGCGATTGATTTCTAGGGAATTTCTGATTCCCTCGCAGACCACATGTGCTTCTCTTAGGGGTCTTTTATAATTTTTGTTTCAACCCTTCTTTGAAGCAAAGCTTTTTTGCGAAGGCAAAAACATTTCAAACTCTGAAAGAGTTTGAATAAGACTACCTTGTGTGGTCTGTTTAATACAATTTGTTCAACAAATTGTAGCGCCCCAGCCGGGATTTTCAGTAGTGTTTTCTTTTCAGGTGTCTTTTCTTTTTTGAAAAGAAAAGTCACTTTTGAACCCGAGTCTCAGCCTCGACAGGGCTGAATCCTAACCACTAGACTACCGGGGCATTTTGCTTTTTTTATGTTTTCTTCTTTTTTTAAAGGCAATCCCGCCGGGGAGATTTGAACTCCCGATCTCCCGGTGACCACCTGCAAAACACGTTTTTCACGCGTTTAACCATACTACAGCCAGGCGCTCTACCACTAAGCTACAGCGGGATTTTTTTATTATCTGTTCTTTTATTTTTGTTATTTATTAATATTGTATCTTATCAAACTTGTTTTTTCTTTGAACTGTTTTTTTTGTTAACTGGGCTCGCTGAGATTTGAACTCAGGTCAGGAGCTCCCGAAGCTCCGAGCATACCAGACTAGCCCACGAGCCCCTTAACCTTGTTCTCTTTTTTTATCCGAAAATTGCTCCTATTCCTGAGGCTGTTGAATCCTGCTCTTCCTCTATTTTGTTTTTTACTTTTTCAAATTCTTCTCCTTCCAAGATTGCAACCCCTTCTATGCTTGTTATTTGTTTTTCGTTTTGTTGGAAGAATTCTTCAATTGCTTTTACGTATAGGTAATTGCAGTTTTCATCAAAGCCAATTATTTTAGCGTCTCTTAGTGTGTAGCCGTTTCTAGCCCAATTGTTTGTTGTTACATCTGGGTTTTCAAGCACTTTCTTTGCTTCTTGCAGTTTTTCATTTGGTATCTTATATATCTTAATCATTTTCAAAAAACACCTATTTTCTTATCTTGCTACTTTCACTTTTTGTTTTTTGCCGTAAGGCAAAACAAACTTTAAAAGTTTGTATCAATTGACCCCTTCAGCTTGCTGAAGTGCTCATTTTTTTGCCGTAAGGCAAAAAAGATTTCAAACTTCGTTAGAAGTTTGAACTAGTCTATCAAGGCGCTTGTCGCCGAAGATAGATTGTTTAATACAATTTGTTCAACAAATTGTAGAGCCGCAGACCGGATTTGAACCGGTGACCTGCTGCTGTCCTGAACAACTTTTTAAGGTTGTTTACAAGGCAGCCGCACTACCATTGCACCTGCAAGGTGGAAGCTCAAGAAACTTCGTTTCTTGCAGACTGTGCTACTGCGGCGGTTTCTATGTTTTTTTATCTAAAGCATTATTTAAATGCTTTGTTATGGCTTTTTTTCATTTATTTCTTAGTGCCGGGGGCTGGATCTTCGGCAACTTTTAACAAAAGTTGCATCAAAACCCAAAAGGGTATAAAGCCCTTTTTTTAGTGCCGGGGGCCGGATTTGAACCAGCGATCTCAAGATTATGAGTCTTGCGTCCTAACCATTTCAGCTGCGCTGAAAACACGTTGAAATCTTTTCAACGCAGTGGCTGAACCACCCCGGCGTTTTTTCTATTGTTTTTCAACCTTTTTTCTTTCCGCGAACTTGTCGCTTTCTTTTTTTAAAAGAAAGGGGCAGGCTGAACCACCCCGGCATTTCATTTACTCATTTTTTGTAATTTGAAAATAAATGCAGGGAAAGGGATTCCCGTCAACTGTTTCCAGCTGAAAGCGGACTCTTTTTCTTTTTTAAAAAGAAAACCAGACGACTGAACGAAGTGAACGTCGTCTAGCCCGCCAGCCGGATACGGCTGCTTTCGAACCCTTGAACTCACTGAGAGACCAGGCGTTTCAGAACTTCTTTTTGAAAGAAGTTCACCTGAACCTGGCGCCGTTGACCTCTTGGCTACCCCTGCTTGTTCTTAATAGCTTGTCATAGTGGCAAGCTGGGGATTGAACAAACTTGCTTTGTTCATGCACCCCTGCATTTTTAACAGCAGTCTTATAATGTAGGGGGTTCAAACAATTTTTTAATTGTTTGCATGTCCCTGCCTTTTATTTGTATTTTATGAGCGAATGTTTATAAACATTGTTTGGTTTTTTCTTATTTATATGTATTCTGATAAAGACATTCTTGAATTAATTAACTCTAAAAAGCTTAAAATAACTCCTTTTAACAAGAAAGACTTGCAGCCTGATTCTTATAAGATTCACTTGGATTCAGCAATAGCAATTGCCAAGCAAGGCAAGTTAAATCCAAGAGGCGTAAGTGATTACTCTCTTTTTTATAAAAAAACACGTATTTCAAAGCAAGGTTTTGTTTTAAAGCCGAATAGTTTTATTTTAGCACGTACTCTTGAAAAATTTACAATTCCTCTTGATGTCAGTGGTTTTATTACTGGACGCACTGGGCTTGCTAGGGTAGGGGTAAGTGTCGTGCAAACTGCTCCTTTGATCCACGCTGGGCATGGAATTCCAAAAGCAAGGAAAATAATTCTTGAAATCAGCAATTCAGGTCCCTTTGAAGTGGTGTTAACTAAAGGAATGGTTATTGGCAAAATGGTTTTTCATGAATTAAAAACACCTGCAAGCAAGCCATATGATTCAATAGGCAGGTACGGCAAAAGAAAAAACTTGAATGAACTGCTTCCACTTAAAGAATAAGTAGTTAAGAGCCTCGGGCGGGATTTTCACCTGCGCA
The DNA here is from genome assembly GCA_964643685.1 of Microcaldota archaeon. Lineage (GTDB taxonomy): Archaea > B1Sed10-29 > B1Sed10-29 > B1Sed10-29 > JAJRYS01 > CAZXTN01. The sequence continues at coordinate 111,379 of CAZXTN010000001.1, read as the reverse complement.
AAAAAACTCCTTCTTTTTCATTTTTTTTAACGCAGAATTGAACCCGCGGCCTCGTGCTTTTCGTCTCTTCCTTTTCAAAAGAGTTACCAAGCACGCGCTATACCATTTCCACAGCAAAAAAGTTGGTTTTTGTTGCTGTCTTAGCCACCGAGGCTTTTAGTTTTCTGTTATGTTTTGGTTTTAAATACTTTAAAAAACTTAACAAAAGAATATGGCACCAAGAAGTAAAAATAGGAGTAGTAGAAGCCCAGCTAGTCAAGCAATTAAAGATGCTACTTTAGCTGGTAGATTGGGGCTTTATGGGAAATGGGCTCGTTCTTTTTCAAAAGCAAGAAAGAATTTAAGAGAAGAAAAAATGCAGAGAGACATCAACTCTGCTATAAGAGAAGCAGGAGATCTTGCAACAATGTCAACTTTGCTTCCAAAAGTTGATCCTAATCAAATTTTAAGAGAAACTAGGTTGAAGAGGAACTTTTTAACGCAGGATATTAACAAGCTTCCTAGAAAGGTTAAAGTAGATTTTTATAATTTTTTAATTGAAAAGAGAATTCCTAAAAATGAATTAGAAGCTGTTAAAAAAACCCTAAAAATCTAATCTTATCTTTTTCACTTGTTTAATTTTTTCTTTAATTTAGCTAGTTCTTCATGCAAAGCTTTGTTTTTCTTCAAAGGGTCTTTTCTTGCTTTATCCTCTAACTCAGCAATTCTTTTTTTAATTGACTGCATTTGTTTGTTCAAATCTTTTTTAGTCTTACCCATCAAATTAACTCCATTAAGCATAAGCCCATTAGTGCAAGGGAAGGGATTGTCAGCAATTTTTAACAAAAATTGCATTTAATCCAGCGACATGCGCTTCGCTTAGTCCCTTTATTTTTTTTCAAAGTGCAAGGGAAGGGATTTAAACGCAACTTTTGACAAAAGTTGCATCAAAACCCATGGGCATAAAACCCATTAGTGCAAGGGAAGGGATTTGAACCCTCGTAGTCACTGAGACACAGGATAACCAAACCGGTAGGTTTGAAAACCTGTGTACGGATCTTAAGTCCTGCGCGTTTTCCAAGCTCCGCCACCCTTGCGTGTTCTATATTAATTAATGGGAGTTTTCCAAGCTCCCCCACTTCTGCAAAACGCATAGCAAGCGCAGTTGCAGAAGAAACTTCTGCAAAACGCATAGTAAACATAGTTGCAGAAGGAACCCTTGTGTATTCTGTTTAATTAACTTTATTCTTTTTAGAGAAGTTGTTAATGGGGCTACCCAGATTTTCTCTTGCAAGAGAAAAACTCAGTGAGTTTACTCATTGCAGGTTCGAACTGGGGTCCCCGGCTGTTTTTAAATTCTTCTGTTGAGAAGAATTTTCCCAAAGCCGGAAGGATGGACCATTATAGTCGCTTTTTTTTTAATGTAAGCGATGACTACCCTATAGCCCCTTTTTTTGTGTTATCTATTTTTTGTTTGTTTTTTAGTATTTAAAAGAAATTGTTAAAGGATTTTTTTTATAGTTTGCTTTTTTGTTCCATGTATTTTTCAATTGTTTTTGGGTCTATTTCTATTCTTACTCCAAGCAAGTCGATGACTTTTCTTGTCAAGTAAGTTTTTGCTATTTCTAAGTAATACTTGTTAGGAGACTTTGTTATCTTTTTTGTCGTTGAGGGGGAGTTGCATTTTGCAAGTGCTTCTGCTATTTGTGCTTCTGATTTTCTTCCTTTTACGACGTATGTTTTTTTCTTCTTGTCGAATTGTGCTCCTGTTATTTCATATGCTATTTCGTCAAGTTCTTTTAAGTTTACTTCTTCTGATAAGAAGTCCCATATTTTCCTGTGCATGGAGTCATGTATGCTTGCCAGGAGTCTTGCTACGTCTGCTTTTTCTGTGTCTGGTTTTATTTTTATTTTTTTAATGCTTATCCATTTGCCTACTTTTGCGTCGAATATTATATAATCATCTTCTGCCATTTTTTCATCTTCTCCTCTTTATTTTAGAAAGGTGTATGTTTCTTTTGAAATGTTTAATATTATGAAAGTATTTGTTTTCAGTATTGATTCATTTGACAATTCCTTTCTTATAAAATTATTAAGGTCCTCCATTGTCTTAAATCTTGTTGCTACAAACAAGTCATACTCTCCTGTTACTGAATAAACAGCAAACACATTTGAATGCTTGACTAATTTTTTTTCTATTTTGCTTGCTTCTTTTCTATCAATACATATTCCAATTATCGCAGCTATGTTGTAACCTAATTTACTTAAATCTATTCCTGCATGGTAATCAGTGATTACCTTCTCCTGCTCCATTTTCTGTATCCTATTCTGAACAGTTCCCGTAGCTACTCCTAACTCCTCAGCTATCTTCCTATAAGACAACCTAGCATCTCTCCTAAGTATACTTAAAATCTGCAAATCTAATTCATCAACCATCTTAATACCTCTTTAACTCTCTTCTCTGATTTAAACCCTTCACTGCTTTTTATTCCTTTTAAGTGCTTCCGGCGGGATTTGAACCCGCGTCGAGGGAGTGAGAGTCCCTCATCCTTGACCGAGCTAGAAGACGGAAGCAATTTTTTTTAAGGCACCTTGTGTGGCTTGTCCGATCGCCCATAGGAAGTTGGGCCTGGGAGACGGAAGCAGTTTTTGTTTTTTTGTAAGTGGGCCCGGCCCGACTTGAACGAGCGATCTCCGCCGTGTGAAGGCGACGTTTGCTAAAACCACAGCTTTTCCACTGCCAGCTTTCCTAACCACTAGACCACGGGCCCTATAATCTACTTAACTCCTCTCTTAATCCCCTTCTTATTCTCTTAAGTTCCATTAACCTTTGTTCTAAAATTACCTCTGAAGGGTTCCCTTCTATGCCAATTACTTCTTGTTCCACTCCACTTTCCATTTTTTCTTTAATCCAGTCAGGCATATCCTCTTTCATTCCTCTTTCTTCAAGTAAATTTCTCTCGCCTTTTAAAGCATTTTCTATTTCTCTTATCTCTCTGTCAATTTTCCCTAAGTTTTTTTCAATACGCTTTATGTCCTCTCTCCTTGCTCTTTTTCTTTCTCTTATTCTCTTAAATTTATCTAATAATTTACTCATTTTAAAAACGCCTCCTTCTACTCCCTCTCTTTGCTCCTCTCTTTTTTTCTCTTTTTTTATTATACTCTGTTACCTTTTCCTGTTCTTCTGGTCCCCTTATTGCTTCTAATGGGCCCCACTTTTTAATTTCTTTTTCAGCTTCTTTTACTAACCTAGGCACTGTTTCATTTCTTGCGTTCATTCCTTTTTTATTCCATTTTTGATATACTCTTCTTGCTGCTACTACTTTGTATAGCTCTTTTTTGTCCCTGTTTAGGTTTGGGTTTTGTTCTATTCTCCTTACTTGTTCTGTTAATCTTGCTTTGTCTTCGGCTTTTTCAATTGCCTGATTCATCCATTCTCTTTCTTCTTTTAGTATTGTTCCGTTGGGGAGGATTTTGTTTTCCATTTCTTCAATTACTTTCTGCGGTTGTTCTCCTTTTTTTATTCTTTTTTCTATTTCTTCTTCTATTCTTTTTTTTGCTTCTGCAACTTCTTTGCTAACTCTTTCTTCCCATTCTTTTTCCCATTCTATTTGTGTAGCGTTTGCAATTATTTCATCTAAAGCATCTCTCTTTTTTTGTGCTTCGTATTTGTCCACCATTTTTTTCACTTTTCCTGTTTTTTTTTAGTGAGAATAGCCCTGGCAGGATTTTCGTTTTTCCGCTTTTGAAAGCGAAAATTATTCGAACCTGCGTCGCAGGATCCAGAGTCCCGCATCCTTGGCCACTAGACTACAGGGCTATTTTTGGTTTATATCTCCTTCAGTTCTGTTTTTTCTTTTTATTTTGTTGCTCTTTTATTGTTTTTTATATTTTAACTTATTTAAATTAAATATAATTTCTAATAAGGTGGTGTCTTGTGAAGTTAATGAGTGTTGATGTTGAATGGATTGGGCATGCTACTTTTAAAATAAAAGGCAGTGGTTTGGTTGTTTACACTGACCCTTTTGTTTTGACTCCTGGTTGTGAGAAAGCTGATTTGATTCTTGTTACTCATGAGCATTTTGACCACTGTGACAAGGAGAAAATCAGGCAATTGATTAAGGAAGGTACTGTTGTTGTGGCGCCTGTTTTCTGTAATTTGAAATTAAGTGACTTGGGAGTAAAAATTGAAGTTGTTTCTAATTTTCAAAAGCTTTCAGTTAAAGGAGTTGAAATTGAGTCAATTCCAGCTTATAATATTAACAAGTTCAGGGCGCCTGGGAAGGTGTTTCATCCAAAAGGAGAAGGCAATGGTTACATTTTTAATGTGAATGGCACGCGCATTTACATCGCAGGGGACACTGACTTCATACCTGAAATGAAAAATTTAATGAACATTGATATTGCTTTGTTGCCTATTGGAGGAACTTTTACAATGGATGAAGCAGAGGCAGTTGAAGCAGTTAAATCATTTCAGCCGAGGTATGTGATTCCAATGCATTACGGCACTTTGAAAGAAACAATTGCTAATGCACGTGGTTTCAAGTCTTTAGTTGAAGCAAGTGATTTAAAAACAAGAGTAATTTTAATGGGCTAATTTTTCCCCTATTTTTTTTATTCCTTTTTCTATTCTTTCTTTTGTTTCAGAGACGAAGGTTAAGCGTATGTGGTTTTTGCCTTTTTCACCGAAGTACTTTCCTGGAATTACTACAATGTTTTCTTTCAGCAACTCGTCGCTGAATTTTTCATCTTCCCTGCTTATGTCAATGAAGTAGTAGAAAGCGCCTTGTGGAGTGGCGAATTCCAAGTCAGTGTATTTTTTCAGCATTTCGCCCATGTAGTCGCGTCTTTCCTTGTAAGTTGGAACAACTATTTCAGATAAGTATTTTTTCTTAACTTCAGCGTTGTTTTCCAAGAACTTATCTATGAAAAGAGTTGCTAGTTTAGGTGCTGTCAAGCTAGTTGCTTGTTTTAACTCGCTTATTTTTTTAATCACTTCTTTTGGCCCGTAAGCATAGCCGATTCTTACACCTGGTATGCTTGCTGATTTTGAAAAACTGCCTAAACTTATTGTGTTTTCGTATCCTCCAAATTTCCTGGTGTTGATGAACTTTCCTTCGAAGACAATGTGCTTGTAAATGTCGTCTGTAATCAACCATATTCCTTTATCTTCGCATATTTCAACAATTGCTTTTAAGTTTTTTTCTTCTTGCACTGCTCCTGTCGGGTTGTCTGGTGAAATTAGAATCATTGCTTTTGTCTTGCTTGTGATTGCCTCTTTCAATCTTTCTTCTTTTATTTGAAAGTTTTCTTTCCAGTAAATTGGAATTGTTTTTTTAACTCCTCCTGCTAGTTTTATTGGCTCGTTGTAGCCGAGATAAGCAGGGTCAGTGGTAAGCACTTCATCTCCTGGGTTAATGAGTGTTTGAAAAGCAACGTAAAGCGCTTCTGTTCCCCCTATTGTTAAAATTATTTCCTCTGCTGGTATGTTTACTCCTTCTTCTCTTTTCAGGTCTTCGCTTATAAGTTCTCTTGTATGTGTTGGTCCTGGAGTTGATGTATATGCAGTTGAATGTTGCGGTTCTGCTTTAAGTTTTTCAACTACGTAGTCAATAACTTCTTTAGGTGGTGCGAGTGAAGGAGCGCCTCCTCCAAAGCTTATGATTGACTTGTCATTGCCTGCTTTTTCAAGCATGGAGCTAATTCTTCTTATTGGGGAACCTTCATATCTCTCTGCACGTTTACTTATTCCAAGCATTTTAATCTCATCGTTTTAATTTTTTCTCTGCTTCGTGGACGATGTATCTTGTTTTTTCAATCACATCTGGGTTGACTGAAATGGTGTCAATTCCCTTGCTTACTAAGAATCTTGTGAATTCAGGGTACTCGCTTGGAGCTTGCCCGCAGATTCCAACTGTTTTGCCGTACTTGTGTGCTGTTTTTATCAAGTGGCTTATTGCCCTCTTGACTGCGAGGTTTTGTTCGTCAAATTCACCCATTTTTGCCAGGAGTTCAGAGTCCCTGTCAACGCCAAGAGTTAATTGAGTCAAGTCATTGCTTCCTATTGAAAACCCGTCGCAGTACTGTGAGAACAAGTCAGCTAGGAAAATGTTTGCTGGTATTTCAGCCATTAAGTAAAGCTTGAAATCCTTTTTCCTCTCCAACCCCTCTTTTTTCAATATCTCTGTCACTTTTTTCAACTCGTTTATGCTTCTTACAAAAGGAAGCATTATGTGAAGATTCTTGTATTTTTTCCTAACTTTTTTTATTGCCTGTAACTCCAACCTGAATGCAGGTTCGTAGTCAGGGTGGATGTACCTTGAACAACCTCTCCATCCAATCATTGGATTGTCTTCAACTGGTTCGAAATTTTTTCCTCCTTCCAAGCCCCTGTATTCATTTGACTTCAAGTCACTTAATCTTAGTATGACTGGACGTGGCTTGAAATCCTTCACTACCTTTTCAATTCCCTTAGCTAGCTTGTCAACAAACTCTTTTTCTTTTCCCTGCTGTATGAGCCAAAGAGGGTGCTTTTTAATATACGTTGCTATTATGAACTCTTCTCTCATTAAGCCAACGCCGTCAACGTGTTTTTTTGCTATTTTGTCAGCTATTTCAGGAATTCCAAGGTTAACATAAATTTTTGTTTTTGTCCTGTAATCCTTGTATTGTTGTTTTTTTGCTTCTCCAACTGCTCCTTCATAAACCAATCCCTCGTTTCCATCAACTGTTACCAACTGCTTTTCTTTCAATACTTTTGTTGCTTTTTCTGTTCCAGTAACGCATGGAATTCCAAGTTCCCTTGAAACAATTGCAGCGTGGGAAGTCACTCCTCCTTCATTTGTAATTATGGCATCTGCTTTTTTCATCGCAGGAACCATGTCAGGGTTAGTCATTCTAGTTACCAAGATGTCCCCTGGTTTCACCTTGTCAATGTCTTTCATGTCCTTAACTATTCTCACTGTGCCTGTTCCAAAACCAGGTGAAGCAGGCAATCCCTTCAAAATCACTTTACCTTTAAGCTTTTTTGTCTCTGTTTTTGTCTTCTCGCTCCACACTGTTTCAGGACGAGTTTGTAAAATGAACAAGTGGCCTTCTTCGTTTTTAGCCCATTCAATATCCTGTGGCACTCTATAGTGCTTTTCCAATTCCAAAGCATAATAAGCCAATTGCTTCACTTCTTTCGGAGTCAAAACAGGAGTTGATTGCAGTTTTCTAGGGACTTTTTTTTCTTCAACCCCTTTTGCTGTAGGCACAAGCATTACTCTTTTTTCTTTGCTTATTTTCTTCTCCACTATCTTCATTGTTTTTTTGTCAACAACGTAATCATCAGGTGTCACTACTCCTTGGACAATGTATTCACCCAAACCCCAACTTCCTTCAATTATTATCTTACTCCTGTCCCCGTTTCTCACATCAAGAGTGAACATTACCCCGCTTGCTTTTGAATTAACCATTTTTTGAACAGCTGCACTTAAAGCAACTTTTTCATGACTGAATCCCTTCTGCATTCTGTAAAAAATAGAACGCGTTGTAAAAAGAGAAGCATAACACTCAATTATTTTCTTAATCACTTTCTTCTCTCCTTTTACGTTTAGGTATGTTTCCTGTTGCCCTGCAAAACTTGCTCCTGGCAAATCCTCTGCTGTTGCAGATGAACGCACTGAAACAAAACCGCCGCCAATCTGCTTATACGCCTGTATTATTTCTTTTTCCATTTCAACAGGCATTTTTCCTGACTTTATTAATTTTTGAATGTTTTTACTTGCTTTTTCAAGAACCTTCGTGTCATTCGCCTTTTTCACTTTCCTAAGCTCCCTTTCTATTTTCGGCCACAGCTTGTTTTCATTTATGAATTTCCAATAAGCGTCGCTTGTAGTTGCGAAACCAAAGGGCACTGGAACCATTACCTGCGAAGTCATTTCCCCAAGGTTAGCTGATTTTCCTCCAACTATTGCCACATCTGTTTTTCTAATCTCATCGAAAAATTTCAAGTACTTCATTTAACTCATCATCCCTTTACTTTTTTTTCACTTTGTAAACGCAAAACTCCCTTATTACATTCCTAACTTTGCCTTTTTCCCTCTCTTCATCTGTAATGAAAGGATTTGTTAATTTTAAACTTTCCCTGTACCTCTTAGGAATAGAATCAAAAGGATAAACAACCTCAAAACCAGGGAAAAACTTGTTCACAAAAACCTTGCTTCTCTTAGCATTAAACACGGGAAAAACAATAGCAACCTTTCCATCTTTTTTCAAAACATCATAAGCAGAGTTGAAAAACTTCCTATACAAATCCTCCAAATGCTTTGCTATCTTCTCAGCATCTCTCTTGCTCGGCTTCTCTTTCAAAGCAGGTCCCAAATAAGGTTCAGTTGCAATAGCCTCAATTCCCCTGTAATCCATGTTACGCGCATCCATTGCTTTAGCATGCACGCTTATCTTACCATACTCCTTCTGTGCCCACTTTAAATTAGACTTCGCCTTGCTTAACACTTTCTTGTCAATGTCACTTATGTAAATATTCTTAATGCCAAGCACAATAGCCTCCATTGCAATTGTTCCCAAACCGCAAAAAGGATCCAATAAGTTCTTCTTCGCCCTGCTTAAATTCACTAAAATCATCGCCCTTGAAGGCGAGATTGTTAAGTAATCCTTGTAAGGCCTGTTCAAATCCCTTTTCTTCTGCTCATAAGGGGAGTAATAAGCTACAACTTCTCCATAATAGCATTTTTCATCAGGAGTTACAATCAAAGCACTTTCATAACTCCATTTCTTCCTTATCTTGTCACGCACACTCAGCACTCCATCCTTCGGAATCACTTTGAAAATTTTACGCACGTTATGAAGCAACTTATAACTGCCATAAACGCTAATAGGGTAATTAACTGCTTCGCCAAAATCCTGTTTCTTTAAATCACTGAAACTGAACTCCTCTTCAATTGACACAATCTTCAAAATTCCCCCAAGCTTGTCTATTACTCCTAGATCTACTTCTGTTTCAACAACCAACGCTTTCTTAGTCAAGTCAACAAACTTCCATTCAATTTCCTCTTTTTCAAAAAAAGCAAGCAGTTCAGCCAAACTAAGCTTCCAATTCTTGCCAAAAACAAACCCTAATTTCATACAATTTCTATTAATCGTCAAGTATTTATATACCAATTTACTCAATTCACACAACAACCACAGCAGTTCGCATTAAGCGCGCATCAGAACTGTGGAACCAAAGGAGTGAATTAACAATGCCAGAATATGAAACAATAAAAGCAGAAGAATACAAATACGGAAACAACTTCCTTGAAATAGCAAGGAAAAAAGTAGAAGACGCAGAATTCATATCACTAAGCAAAGGATTCTACAACAAAGCAGGACAAAAAAGATACAAAGCAGCAATAGGGTTCCCAGATGAAGAAGAAATCAAAAAATTCTTCATTGAAAATTTAGGAAAAATCTAAAAAAAAGAAAGAGATTAACTTCTTTCTTTTTTCTTTTTCTTTTTTAAAAAAAAGTTAAGAAAAAAGTTTTCTTATTCTTTTAATTCAAGGAGGAGTTTTAAAAATGAAAATAAATGAAATACAAAACGGCATGAAAGACGTAGACATAGAAGCAGAAGTAAAAGAAACAACAGAACCAAGAGAAGTCAACACAAAATTCGGCTTAAACAAAGTCTCCAATGCAACACTAAAAGATGACACAGGAGAAATAGTCCTCGTTTTATGGGGAGACAAGACAAGTCTGCTGAAAACAGGAGACAAAGTCAAAATCACAGGAGGATACGTAAGAGAATGGAACAACAACCTCCAACTAAACGTGCCAAAAACAGGAACAATAGAAGTAATAGAGTGATTCTTATAATCACTCTCCCTGCTCCTAATTTTTTTATACTCCTTTTTTCTTTAATTTATCTTAGTGTTTAATGCGCCTATAGTCTAGAGGTATGATGTGAGCTTCCCAAGCTCAAGGACCGGGTTCAACAAGACAAGAGCACCAACTCTCGTGCTTGAAACTCCCGGTAGGCGCATTTCTCTCTTTTTTAATGTAAAAGTATTGCCAAAGCATCACGCGTTCCAGGCCCCAAGCCAAGCACTACTAAGCTAAATAAAAAAAGCCATCTCCAATTACCCCTGCTTTCTTCTTCAATAAAACGAGAAACAAACAAAACAAATAATATCTTCAATGGAATAAACAGCCAAAACAACCCAGCATTCAATAAGAATTTAGGAAGCACATGCTGCTCCCAAAAACCACCAACAATTAAAATTGCAGTGACGCTGCTGCAAGCGTCAAGCGAATGAGCAAAAACAGCTGTCCAAGCTTCCATTGACTTCAGAAATTTTCTGAATAACAAAAAACTCAGAAAAAAAGAAATAAGAGCAAGGGAAACAGCTATTAAAAACCCGCTCCAATTCCTGCTCTCAAGCAAAGCAATTGTTAAGAAAAAAGCAGCAAGCACAACTCCATTTAACTCTGCAAAATTCTTAACTCCTTTTTTCTCAACCCACAAGCTGATTAAAACAATTGAAAAAATGAGAAAATAAATCCCAGGAGTCACAAACAAGAACCTGAAATAGCCCAAGAAATTAAAAAAACCAGTGTCCTGCAAAGCCCTTAAAACTCCCCCAAGAATTATAAATGGAGCAAGGGAAAAAAATAATTTCTCATCAAATTTTATTTTCATCTTCTCAGAAACCTTTTCAATAATAAATAAAAAAATTATAAAAACAATTCCAAAAAAAAGAGTGTTAACAATATTATACCCTGTGCCTTTTACAAGAGGATCTATGAAATAAGCTGACAACCAATCCATCATGTTTATTTTAATCAAGAGAGTAAATATAAAACTATGAACTTGAAAGAACTTCTGAAAGACAAGCTCACAGAAGAAGAAATGAAAAAATTAATCACAAGCTATGACGTAATAGGTTCAATTGCAATAATTGAAATACCCCCAGAACTTCAACACAAACAAAAACAGATAGGAGAAGCAATCATTCAATTAAACAAAAACATTAAAACAGTCTGCAAAAGAGCAGGGCATCATCAAGGCGTTTTCAGAATACGCCCTGTTGAAGTGATAGCAGGAGAAAACACGACACAAACAGAATATAAAGAATCAGGAGTAAGAATGAGATTAGACGTAAACAAAGTTTACTTCACTCCAAGATTAAGCCACGAAAGAGAAAGAATAGCAAAACAAGTCAAAGAAGGAGAAGTAATAGGCGCATGGTTTGCAGGAGTAGGTCCATTTCCACTTGTCATAGCCAAAAAAAATAAAAAAGTTTTAATTTATGCCATTGAGCTTAACGAAAATGCATTCAATAGCCTGAAAGCTAATATTAAACTCAACAAGATGGAGGAAGTAATAAAACCAGTGTTAGGAGACGTTAATGAAGTTGTTGATGAACTGCCTAAATTTGACAGGATAATCATGCCCCTTCCAAAAGGAGCTGAAGATTTCCTAAGCAAGGCATTTGAGAAGGCTAGCGAAAATTGCATAATACACTTCTACACTTTCGCAAAAAAGGACTTTCCTTATACTGATTCTGAAAAACGCATAAAGGAAATTGCAAAAAAAGAAAAAAAAGAGGTTGAAATAATTTCTAAAAGAATTGTCCGCCCTTTTTCGCCATCAGTCGTGCAAGTTGTATTTGACATCCTTGTAAAAAACTAACTTTTGTCGCTTTTTGACGTTAAAAAACAAAAAACTTTATAAACCCTGCTTATCTATTGTTTTAATTGATACACATGGTTAGAAGAAGCAAAGCAAACGACAGCAACATAGGATACTACGCATTCTTGCTAGGTATCTTAATAGCTGTAGTTGCTGGATTAGTGTCTGCAGCAGGACAGCTTGATGACGTCTCATCAGCAACAGTAATCCTTGTCCTAGTAATCCTAGGACTTGTTGTAGGATTATTGAACCTAGTTGAAAAAGACGTAACTGCTTTCTTGCTAGCAGTAGTCGCATTAGTTGCAGTTGGAGGAACAGCAGGGGGATTATCATTAATCCCATTCATTGGAGTTCCTTTAGCTTCAATAATAAACAACATAGCGGCTTTCGTAACACCAGCAGCAGTTGTTGTCGCTTTAAAGACAATCTGGGACTTGGCAACAATCTAAAAAAACAAGTTCCTGAAACCCTGAAAGAAAGGAGAAAGGTTTTACTTCCTTTTCTTCTTTCTGTTCTCTTCCTTTTCTTTTCAATCTTGCTAATCAGAATCAGTTGCAATTGTTGAAGCGGGCCTGAGAGGATTTTCGCATGCATGCGGAAATATCCGCAAGGCATATTTGAACCCCTGATCTCGCGGTCCGAAGCCGCGCGCATTAATCCAAACTATGCTACAGGCCCAAATTATTTAGTCAATAAAAAAATTTATTAAATTGAAAAAAGTTTTTTCACTGCTCTTGCCGTTCTTCCTCTTCTTCAACAGGCACGTTGTCAAACAATCCTTTCCTATGCTTTAACTTCACTTCAGGTTCTTTTTCTGTTTTTAAAAACAAGCACAGGAAAGAAGTAATGAAGGGAATTGTCATGTTGCCTATTGTGTAAATTATGCTTGCCAGCATCAAGCCAGTTAACAAAGGAAGAGAGTCTAAAAAACTTTGAAACAAGGGCATGTCTTCAATTAAACTAGCAAACAAGGCTCTTTGCGTTGAAGCAATTGAAGAATCTAACTCATAGCCTTCAGGCATGAACTGCTGAGAAGCTTCAACTGAAACTGTTATTATTGATTCTTTAACAAGATTCTGGTACTCGCTTAGGTTAACATTAGTGAAATACAAGCCAACAACAAGCCCTCCTATTGCAAGAGCAAGAGTGATGTTCTTGGAATGGCTCCAGCCAATTCCTATTTTTTCCCAGACATTCTTCGGCTTCTTATGCGTCTTGACAGAGATGAACATTAACCCAATCCAGTAGAACAAAATCATTGCAATGCCTACTTCTGTCAATCCATTGAAGTAATAAAAAAGAAGAGAGGCAGTTAGTATGCTTAAAGTAATAGTCACTGCTCTTTCTTTTTTTACAATTCCTCTTGCGAAGTAATTAATTAAAAAAATGCTGAAAGAAATGAAAAAAACAGAAGCTGCTAAGTTTTTAACAAGCTCCGTGCTTGCTAACTCCTGCATTTTTGTCAAGTCAAAGGAGTAGTCAAAGCTTATGCCTGTTTTTGAAAAAAAGTAAAGGAATAAAAAAGTTGAAGCAGTCAGGAAAAAGATTTCAAGAACCATTTCTTTTTTTTCATCTGAATTCATTTTTCAAAACACCTGTTTCTTTTTAAGGCGTTGTAATCCTGCATGAATCTTTTTCAACTATTATTGTCTTTTCAGCTTGGCTTACTAGCGATTTTTTTTCATCTTGAAGCACTGGGTATCCTTTCAAAGCACCTAGTTTCATTAACTCCCTTACAGCAAGCTTGAATTGAAATTCATTGTCTTTGAATTTTTTAGCCAGCCATCTTTCAGCAAAAGGCAATGAAGGGTAATCATTTCTTATAATTTCAAGAACTTGTCTTGCAGTGCTGTTTCTTGTAAGCACATCCCCCTCATAAGTGAATATTTCAGTGTAACTTCCTTCGCTTACATGCCCTTTTCCAGTTGATGCAAAAGGTTCAATCGCAATTGCAAAACCTTCTTCCAACTCCCATGAATCCTGTTGCTCCACATTAGGCACGAAGTAACCAGCATGAAGCTCATACTGTTCAAGCATATGCCCACCTAAATTTTCAACTGGCTTAAAACCATACTCTTTAATTGTTTCCTCTATTTCCCTGCTTATTTCATGGCTGCCTATGCCTGCTTTTATCACTGACAAAGCATTTTCAAGCGCCTGTTCAGTTGCTTCAACAAGCTTTCCATTTTCTCCGCTTAAGTCAACTGTTTCAGCAGTGTCTCCAATATAACCCTTGTAATGAGTTCCTACATCAACTTTCACTACATCATTTTCGCCGAATGTCAATTCATCATTCAGTTTAGGGGTATAATGCGCTGCCTGGTGGTTTATTGAAATGTTAATTGGAAAGCTCCAACCACAGTCCTGTTTCAAAATCCATTGCTCAACCTCTTCAACTAACTCGTAAACACTCTTACCTGGCTTGACAAGAGAAGCTGCTTTTTTCCTAGCTTCACCTGCTACTTTACCTGCTTTCAAGTAATAATCAAACCTGTTAGGATCTTCTTCTTCAATCCATTCAATTTCCTCTTCGTTCATTTGCAATTATCTCCTTTTCAATTTCTTTTTAATCCTTTTTGTTTTAAAACCATTTGTTCAACCCTTCTTGCTTGCCTTTGTACCTCAACTCATCTTCAGTTACCCCAACTTCTCTTATTATCTTCATGACAGCTGGAAGCACTTGGTTTTCAATGTAATACTCAGCGTCATACTTCTTGTTTCCAATTAATTGAATTGGAATTGCCCTGTCTGAAATGTTGCCTGAACCCTGCACTATCACGTACTCAAGCATAGTTCCTGTTTTCACTTTATAACCTGCTTTAATCAGCTTCTTAGCTGCTTTTACATGAGGAGCCTGCTGTTCATACTTGTCAATTTTTCTTTTAATCTGAGTGTAAATTACAAATTCTTTCAAGTCAATTTTCCTGTCCCTAATATCCTGTATTGTTTTTTTCACAATCTCTTTTGCTTTTTCAGGGCTTCCTTGTTCAAGAATTGCCTTGATTACTTTCCTCTGCGTTTCCTTTGCTATGTTGCTCCAGTCTCTTCTCACTAATTCAAATCCTTTTATTTCAAGCCCGCCGTCTTCTCTTATCAAAGCGTATTTTTTCTTAACAGCTCTCTTGCCTTCTTTTCCGCTTACAAAAATTCCTCTTGGGAAGTAGCCTTCAAATTCAAGCTCCATTCCCTCTGGCAAACTCGCATTTATTTTTTCAACAAAATCAAACACATCCTGCTTGGTTTTTCTGTCACCGAGTTTTAAAAAAACAGAGTCAGTGTCAGCGTACAAGACGCTGAATCCTTCTTGTTCAGCTTTTTTTATTGTCTCATGAATTTTTTCACGCGCCCATGAAGTAACTGATTCACCTGCTTCACGTGAGTACCACTTGGCGCGAGCGTAAACCATGTAACCATAAGAAGAATTAGCTATTATTTTCAAAGCCCATTGCCTATAATAATTAAACTTGTATTGAGGAGTTCCTTTCTTGTACTTTTTCATCTCCTTTTTTATTTCTATTCTCTTTTCAAGAAATTCTTTAAGCATTTTTGGAATCAAGCCAATTGGCTTCTTGCAGAACCTATGCCCTTTAGGAGACACGTTGTAATCCTTACATGGCTTGTTATAGGTTGTCTTGTCAATGTTATAAGCAATTATCAAAGTAGGGTATAAGGAACGGAAGTCGCATACTGCAATTTTTTCATGCAGTCCCTTCTCAGGCTGCTTTACAAAACCACCTTCAATTCCCCTCATCATCCTTTGCTTGACTTCTTTTTCACTTGGAGTGTTTGGAATTATTAACTTTCTTTGCACTGCTTCTCTTATAAGAAGCCATTCCACCATCTGAGAAGTGCTCATTCTAGTAACTTCGTATATCGGAAGCCCAACTAGTTTGCTGATTTCAACATAAAGAGGAAGCAACTCCTTTGCTATTTCATAACCAGCTATTGCATCTTCCTTATTGTATTGAATAAGGGTTTCAAGCTCTTTTCCTCCTTTTTCCCACATGCTCCATATCTTCCACGGCTCTATGTCAAGCTTTTCCTTGCCAAACATCTCCTTGTAAACTGCTTCTAAGTCTTTTTTAGGAATGTTCATTGCCCCAACTTTGTTCAGAAAAGCCACTCCATCATAAGCATCGAAGTGAAGCAAGCCAAAAATATCTGCTTTTGTGCTGAACGCTCCTCTTTTAATCTGCACAGGCGAACCGTCTTTTGACAAGTCAAGTTCTATTCCCAAGACACTGCATCTTTTTTTCAAATAAGGCAAGTCAAAACCAGAGGAATTGTAACCAGTCAGCACATCAATTTTCTCCTTCTTCAACTTGGATAAGAAGTCAAGAATCATCTCCTTTTCAGTTCCCTTGTTTTTCTTCCAGTAAAACACTCTCGACTCTTTTCCATCGCAGTAGCTTATCATCAAAATAGGGTCTTTTCCAGGGTTAGGCATGCCTTCCTTGTTGTAAACCTCCAAGTCAAAAGAAGCCATTTTCAAATACGTTTCCTCCTTTTCAACTTCTTTAAACTCTGCTTTTTTCTCATCGTACTCATATGTCCTTGTGGCGTACAAGTTGTTGTCAATTAAAAAACGATAAACGTGTGGAATGTTAGCTTCAATTGGCTCAAATTCTTTCAAGTCCTCTCTTAGCTTAATCACAGAACCAGGATTATCCACTGTTATCTTGTAAAGAACTTGTTTTTCCTTTTTTTCTTTTTCAACTTTTTTCACTTCAGGTATTTGTTCTATGCCTTTCTCGTATTTTTTCAAATAAAAATAAGGAGGAAATTCCTTTACTATTAATTTTTCCTGTTCCTTGTTTTTGAAAAGAATTTTTATCTTTTCTCCTTCGCTTTTCAAGTCAAATATGAATCCTTTCATTAATTGTTTTTTAAGTAAGCTTTTTATTTAACCCTTGTTTTTATTTGAATTAATGGCTGACAAGGAATGGCAAGCAGTTTTAAGGCAATTGAAAACAGAAATTCAATCCCTTGATTCTAAAATAAGAGTAGTTGCTCAGAGAATGAGAGTAATTGAGAAAAACGAGCAGATTATTGGAAAAACTCTTGTCAACCACAACAAGAAGCTTAAAGAACTTGAAAGGACAGGAAGCTCCACCATGCAAAGCCATGAGCTTGTCTCTACTCAGCCGCAAATTGACTCTAAAATAGTTTCCCAAATTGAAGAACTTAATTCTCTTGTAAAAGACTTAGTCAAGGAAATTAACTACAACAGGGAATTAATTGACTCCATGCGCCAAGACATTAATGAAATGAAATACGTGTTAGACACTGTAAACCCAATGGAATACGTTACTTTAAACCAAGTAAAAGAATTAATCAAAGACAATCTTAATAAATAACAAACTTTCTTCTTTTCACTCCTCCTCGTTTCAAGAAGACATGTTCTGCCTTAATTTTATCCTGTAAGGGCGTGAGTTCCTTTCCTTAACAGCTGCTTCTGATTGCGAAATAAAGCTTATTCTGATTGTTTCAGTGTCAAGCATGAATTCATTAGCTTCTGCTTCTGATTCAAAACCAGCTGCCACTCCAATTCCTTTTTCAAGAGCCTTTGAATAAGTTTTAATCAACTCTTTTTCAATTTCCTTCACAGGCTCAGTTGGAAAGTAATCTTTTCCTTTAACCAAGCATGCTATTGATTTCAATTGAAATGAAGAGAATGTTTTTTCATAATCTTTTTCCATTGTTTTTACAAGAGAATAAAGAAGAGCTTTTTTTACCATGCTCTTTTCTCCGCTTACATTCACTCTTATTATCGAACCCATTGATTTGGAATAAGGAGGTATGAATTTCCTGTAACTTGTTTCTCCTTTGAAATAACCAGGGTACTTTTTTCCAAGAACCTTCAACCACCTCACAGCCCTGTAAACATGAAACTTTTTAGTTTCATCGCTTGTCATCATCACTTTCTGTTCAAGATCCTCAAGAGAATTAATCTCCTCCTTGTTTTTTTCAAAAGCAGTTGCCATCACTTCCCTTGCTTCTTCTGCTATGAAACCTTCAGAGTCAATTGAAAAAATTTCAGCAAGCATTTTCTTATCCAGCAGCTTCAAATCAATGCCAAGTTCACTTATCTCAGCATGCTTAATAGGAAGCCCGATTGGTTGCACCTGCTGTTCTTTCTGGTAATCAAAATTCCTGTTAGGGTAATTCATTTTTGAAAAACTTCCGTCATAATCAAACACTATGCCTATTTTTCCAGCAAGCACCGCGTTTTCAAGAATAACATGCACTGCTTTTTCAACTTCAACTTCATTTCCTATAATTAAAGTGCTTAAGAAAGAATTAATATCCTCTTCCTTCTCCACTCCTTCAAGCGTTTTTCCAAGAGGAACTTTTACGCTTGCCCTTACAGGCTCTACTCCTTTTCCCTCTCCTGTTATCAGAGAAGTCATTAAAAGAGGATCTGACAGCAACTCTCTTTGAACATCCTTGCCTGCTCTTTTCAATTCAGTCAAAGTCAGGGAAAAAAGTCTTGTTTTTTCATTCAAATCCTCTGCTTCTGCCTCTATTTTTTTAAACTGCTCTTCAACAACCTGATTTAAGAGTTCAAGCGAACTGTAACTTGGGCCAGAAGATATGCTGAAAAAAACAGTCTTATGAGTTGGAAACTGCTTTTCAATGATAGTTGAGTAATTTTTAAACTCTTCAGTTAACCTATGCGCATTTCCCTGAACGTGATAAAACCTAGTTACTAAACTCACTGCCCCTGCCTTTTCTTTTTCATAAATCAAAGTAAGAATCTCCTTTTCAGGATTCTCCTTAACCTCTATTTCATAACCATCCCAATTGCCTTTGAATAAATTTTTCCAAGGGCCCCTGATTAACTCCATTATTTGTTAATTTACATAGGATGGGTATTTAAACTTAAATGTTTTTAACTATGAATAATGGACGAGGATAAGAAAAACAAGATTTTAAACATAATAAAATCAATGAAAAAAGAAGGAAGCTCAACAGCAGAAATCAAAAGCACCTTAACAGCAATAGGCTTATCTTCACTTGAGGTAGACGAGCTCATCGGCTCTGTATCAGCTCAGCCTAACTTGAAAGACATTCATGAAAAAGTTAATGACGTCCACGAAGTCGTGCTAAGCGGAAGCGCTTTTAACCCAGCAGTTGAAGAAGTTAAAAAAGCAACTGAAGAAACAAAAGGCATAAAACAAGAAGTCAATGAAATACACGGAAAAGTAACTGAACACTCCTCTTCCTTAAATTCCCTGAATGACAAATTTTCACAACACGCGCAGACACTTGAAACAATAAATCAAAAAATAAACACCCTGCACACTAAACACGAAGAAATTGAAAAAAACTTAAACGAAACTTCCTTCCTTAAAAGCGAAATAAGAGAAGTCAAAGAAATGCTTATTGAACTCAAGCCATTAATCAAAGGCATGGCTGACCTGCAGCAGCAGTTAATTGAAATAAACAAAAAAATGCTCTTAAAACTTGAAAAAAAATAAAAAAACTCTCCTACTTCTTGTCTTTCTTATCAAACAACTTAGAAACAATCTTAACACTCAAGTTTATTCCAATTCCCTTAAACAAACTGTAAACAGGATTAGAAGCCTCTTTCCTAACTCCGAAAGGAAGAGCAGACACTTTATTTAATTTCTCCTCATACTCCTTCTCAGCATCCTTCAACTCTTTCAACAGCTTCTCCTTTACTTCTCCTTTTGCAACAAGAGAATCCACTCTCAACTTCTTAACCTTATCCTCCAACGGCTTAACTTCCTTGTCATAAATAGCCCTGCCAACAGGCGAAAGCACTTCATTTGGAAGAGGAGCCTTGGTTTCAACTGGCTTTGATTGAATAACAACATGCTTCGGCTTGTTATCCACATACTCATAAACAACTTTCTCTTCTTTTTCAAGAAAAACAACAACAGCTGTCAAAACAACACCTAAAAAAACAAGAACACTGCTTCCAGTAACCCAACCTACTAAAACAAGCACAAGTCCAATAAGCAAACTTCTCATCAGCAACCACTTAAAAAAATAGTTCTCTCACAACTCTTTCAACAACTTTCCAATGCCTTTAGCAACATTAGGCAAAATGCCCTTGCTTGTAACTTTAGTCCACCACGGCTTCCTTTGCTTTGAATTAGGAGAGTAAGTCAAATTCATTTTAGATGGAATCCTGTAAGGAAGCTGCTTTGTTGACTCAATAACAATCTCCTCACCCATCTTATAACTGCTTCCGCTCTTCGCCTCCTGCTTTTTTGAAAAAACAGTTGCAAGCAAGCCAATCAAACTAAACACAATTATCAAGAATCCAATTGAAGGCATTGAAGAATAAACAGCAACACCTGCAATTAAACTCACTAACAAAACTGTCCTTGAATTCATTTTCACTCAACTCTTTCATTCACTTTGTTAAAAATTTAATCAAAGCCTTTGCTCCTGAACCAATGCCCCTTAAAGCATCTTCCAAAGCACTTGTCTTCTTAGAAGCATCGTAAATTTTAACCCCCATTTTTTCAGGATAAAGCAAAGGAGGCTCTCCAACATCCTCGTAAATCACAGGATAAATCACATCAGGGTTCTTGTTAACTTCTTTCTTAACTTCACCTGAACTTCTCTTAACAGAACCAAGCCCA
Source organism: Microcaldota archaeon (assembly GCA_964643685.1). Classification (GTDB taxonomy): domain Archaea; phylum B1Sed10-29; class B1Sed10-29; order B1Sed10-29; family JAJRYS01; genus CAZXTN01. Next base: position 91,111 of record CAZXTN010000001.1, on the reverse strand, counting down.
ATTAAAAACAATACAATTGACAACAGCAACACAAGCCAATTCAAGCCTAAGTAATAAGAAAAAATAACCAAAGCGAGTATCAAAACAATACTTCTACTGTCCATCAACTTTATATTAAGCAATTCAAACTTTAAAAAAACAAGGCTTTTTCCATTTCAAATGCCAAAACACCTTCAAAAATGATTAAACAACCACTTCAAACCCTTACCAACTGCCTTTCCAATAGGCTCAGGCCCCCTCTCCCAAGCTTTAGGAGGGCCTCTTTCAGCTAAATGAATCTCCATCTTCTTAGGGTAAATCGAAGCACCTTCCTCATACTTCCTCTGAACTTTAATAGGCCTGACAATCACACTAGAAGAAGAACTTTTTTTCACAGGCTCCTCCTGTAAAAACAACATTAAAAACAACACAGCTCCAATTACAAAACTCAGCCAAATTTGATTGTAAACAAAACCAAGCAAAACAACAACTAAAAAACCAATAAACAACTGCGAATCACTTGCCATTCAAAAAACCCAATTTTTTAAATCAATAACCGCCAAGCAAGTTCATCAACTCAGGCGAATAACTTCCCCCTCCAGCATTACTCCCCTGCTTCTCATTCTTAATCAAAACAAAAGCAATTATAATAATAAACAAAACAAACCAATACTCCTTCAAGCCAAACAAATAAACAGCGCCAATTCCCAAAATCAAAATACTAGCCATGCCCCAACTGTGACTCAACAAAATAGTAAAAGCAGCTAAGCCTAAAAAAATGTAATCAAAACCCATGCTCCAAGCCATGAAAGCAATCAACAACATCACAACAGTCGTAAAAGTATCCATAATTAATCAAAACCCTCTGCCAATTTTTCAAAAAAAGGATAACCGAAAAAGAAAACCAAAATAAACACCAAAATTTCATAATGCTGATAAAAAGTCAAATAAGCAATAACAGAAGCTAAAATCAAACCCAAAGCCTTAGACTTAGTAAAATCAACAGTCCACTGCAACAAATAAATAAAAACAATTATCATTAAAGCAATTCTAACATCGCTCCAAAGCAAACCCATGTTTTTAATTAAACAACTCCTTGTTTTTAAGCTTTATTGAAAACTAAAATAACTACACTCCCTGCAAAACACCCTGCTTCTAAGCTTATTAAATTGACTTTACGGTCCTTTTTGTAAACCAAAGATTATCAAACCGCTTAAAAACATGCTTCCAATCAAATAAAGCATGTAAGCAGGCGCAAACAAGTACCAGAACTTAACAACTAAAATGTAAATCAACAAACCGCTGATAACATAAGTAAGAATAGAATTTCCAAGAATATTCCTGACAAAAATAAAGATAAGCAAAGCAAAATAAGCCATAATAATAAGCTTGATAATAGGAAAACTAACTGAAAACACAATAGGCAAAAGCATTATCAAAACAAACACGAGGATAATGGTTAAAAAATTCGTATTCAAAAAACCCCTCTTTTCAACTGCTTTCAACTTCATTTCTTTCAAACACCTTTCAATACCTTGCTCTCATTTTCCTTAAACTATGCTGCTGATGCTGAGCTTCTTTAAAACTGTGATGAACACCATGCCCTCCTTCTTCTTCCCCTGCTTCCATTTCACCATGCATATCCATGCTTTTCCACGGCTTTGCAATAGCCAAGTCAAACAAAATTGAAGTAAAGCCAAATATCACAAACAAGTAAACAAACATCATTGGCCCGAATATTTTGAAATAACTTGTGAACAGGAACAAGTAAGCCACTCCAGCCACTAGCAAAGTAACTACTGGCGATTCACCGAACCTGTTTTTAAAAAACTGAATAATGTAAAGCAGAATAACAATTTTAAAACCAAGCATCAGCAAGTTAAAGTCTTGCCCAACGCCCATTGCATTAAACATGGAATCAAACAAACCTAAAACAAACATTTTCAACAAGCCTCTAATTTCTAATTAAAACAAAAACAAACAAGATATAAAAACATTAAGGAAAAAAAAGAAAAGAAATAAGGAGAGGGTTAACTTTCAGAGTAACATTGTTCTGTTGTTGGATCATAATTAGGATGGTCATTAGGACAGCATATCCCTCCTCCAATATAATTAGCTTCTTCAGTGCAAATGTAATTAGATGGGCAATGGTAGTAGTTGGTAATTGTGGTTAAAGTTGTTATTTCTTTAGAAGTGCCACAATTTTCTGGATTGTAATCTGTTACATCCAAATTGCTTGCATCCTTACACTCATTAAATGCAGAACTTGTTCTGCAAATTGTTCCACTTGCAGCAACATACTCTCTTGATTTTTCTGAATTGCTTCCTGAAGCTTCTTTTATGCATACTCCTCCTGTTTGTCCTAATTCAGCTGGCTTGAAATCATAACCTTCAGGGCAAACATTTGAGATATCTGATATAAAGACATTTCTTACTTGAGTTTTATGCCTTGTATTTAATCTTCCTTGTGCTAAATGCCAATCAGCCAATATTTGGATAGTGACAATGTCTCCTTTTTTAGCAGGGCTAGGATTGTCTTCTGGCCACAAGTTAATACAATAACTTTTTTCCAGAATTTCAGGATTAGTTTTATGAATTTCATTTCCATCATTCCAAGAGATTACTTCCCAATTTCCTCCTTTTTCTGTGCCTATGTCTCCCTCATCCTGGCCACCTGGCCCAAGATTGCATATTGGACTTTTAGCTAAAGGTTCATCATTCCAAGCAGCTTCTTTGTACCAGTCAGTTAGTCCAATGAGTGCTCCAGTATTCAATTCTGGGTCATCATTATCAATTATTTTTAATTTTTCATCAGTTATATAAAAAGTGCCTAAATTGTAAGGAAGCGGAGTGTTCTCATCTATTTCAACCCCCCAAATTTTTTGCACTAGTTCTGCAAGAGTTATTGAAGTTGGTTTTGTTGTTGGCATTATAATGTCTGCTCCGCATAAGTCAGTTTCTTTTGACACGTCATAACCATTTTCTTTTAGTAAGTTATCATACTTTCTTGTTAATGGATAAGCATAAATAAGATAATCCTTATTTGCATTGCAATCTGTAAAACTATTTGTTATTTCAATCAAATACTCTGCTGGAAGTAAGTTTATGTCGCTGCTAGTTACCCAGTTACAGTTTTCTGAGTTTTCTTTGAAAGAATCCTCTCCAAAGTAATCCTTATTTAACCCTCCCTTTATTATCTTTAACCCTGCTTTTTCATCTTCTAAACTGCTTTGTAAGTCAATGTAGCAGCTTGCGTCTGTAATATTTACAAACATTGTTCTTGTAACTGCTTCTGTGCTGTCTTCATCTTCGCTGCTGCTTATGTCTGAAATTGCTTGTTTTAATGCAGAGTCAAGTTCTTGCATTGTCAACTGCAATGGAGCTCCGTTGTTTTCAAGCACTTTTGCAGCGTCTTCTGCATTTTCAGCTATGACTACTTTTGCTCCTTTGATGTCAGTGAAAGTGTAATTGTCAGGCAATTCAATGGTTGTTGGAATTCCTTCAACTGCTCTGAAGTTATTTTGCAATGCTTCAAATTCATCAGAGTCTCTTGTTGTTATAATCACGTCAGCATCATCTTTGTTTGTTTCTTCAATTAGGTTTATTTCAGCTTCTCCGTAACCAATTGCCTTTGCTCCGTATTCTTTCAATGCTTTTGTTAGCTCGTCACTTGTGTCATCGAGGTTACATGTTATGCTTCCTCCGCAGTAAACATGTATTGTTGAAGGAGCTCTTGCTAGTATCTTAGATTCAAACTGCACGTCGCAATTGTCACTTCCTACTTCTTCTCCGTTAGAGCATGCTTCTCCTTTGTAAATTTTTAAGGAACTTCCTCCTGTTACTCCTCCTATTCTTGTGTTTATTATTGCTTTCTTGTAATTGTCCAGTAAAGTGATTAAGTTTGTTTCATTAGTTGCTATGAAGTAAACTCCTTTTCCTCCTACTGTTTCTTCAAATATTATTCCACTGTAGTCAGCTGATTCTCCTGAGTAAAGGAAGTATTTTCCGCATAAAGTAGTGATGTCTTTTTTGTTAGTTTCGAATGAATCATCTGAAGTGTTGCAGATTCCAAGAGTCACTTGGTTCCTAGCTTCGCTTCCCTGATTGTTTATTGTAAGGCTTCCTGAAACTGTTCCATCTTCATTCAAGTTGTCCTCATCTTCATACATTGCTCTTAAAACACTTTTGAAGTGATTGTTTATTTCTTGTTTTTTTGTGTCTGTTAAGCTTGTTCCTTCTGTTTTTATTTTCCATCCTGTTTTCATCTTATTATCTATGATGTCTGTATAATCTGTTTTTGAGTAAGTTAAGTGTGACTCGATTTTGTCAATGTCTCCTGTTTTGATTTGGGTTATTGCTCTTACTCCTGTTATTTCGTAAATGTTGTCTGCTTTTTTAATGATTGAAAAAGCGTATTTTCCATCGCTTATGGAATTGCTTAGCAATTGATCAGGTACGTAAATTTGAAGGCTAGTTCCTGTGCTTACGTCTTCGCTTGGTTCTCCAGAGTGAACATCTGCTCCTGTTGCTTTTTGAATTATCTCTTTTAATTCTATCTCGTTTATCCTGTCATTTGCTCCTATTAAATTAACTGTTATTGTTCCTATCTGCTGGTTTGCGTTTAATTTTTCTGTTAGTGACTTGAAAAATTGTTCTAATGTGCAGTAATTTGTTGAGCAGTCAGGGTTGTCCAAACTTGTTGTTTTAAATGCATGGAATATGCTGTTTTCATTGAAAGCGCTTATGTCCTGGTTTATTAAAGTTAATGGCAGCGCGAGTTTTAGTTTTTTCTCAACTTCTCCATTTGAAAATGTGATGGTTAAGTTGATTTGTCTGTAAATATCTTGGTTTGATACTGTTCCTTCTGAGAAAGGAGGTGTGTAATCAAAGTATAAGTCTGCTGCTTCGTTGAAGTGGTCTGTGAGTATTCCTGGATTGAAGTTGTCCTCTTGCTCTGGGTTTATTATGTACTTGATATCCTTTATTTCAGCTCCGCATTTGCTTCCGAAAATAATTTGGTAAGGACTGTTTTGAGAATCGCTTGAAGAAGGGTAAGTTTCAGTTGTGCATGCAGCTAAGCCAGTGCTGTCTGGGTTGTTTTTTGATTCAAATCTTGAAGCTTCTCCTGTTTTCAAGTAAATGCTGCATGGAACTGTTTGATAAGCAATTATAGGGTAGATTGTAACGTCTTGAATGCATGATTCAACATCCTTGTATTCATCAATGTCTTTTATCCTAGTTCCTGTTATTGAAAAATGCACTTTGTTCATGCCCACTAAGTTATTGTCTGCTGTTAATGTCACTGTCACTTCATTGTTTTCATAATCTAAACTAATTAACCCTAGCTGGTAATTTGTTGAAGTAAGGCAGATGTCAGAGCCTGATAATCCTTTCACGCAGGAACCTGAACCGTAATACTCTCCTATTGGCACTTTGCTTCCGTCAACTGATTCTAAATGGAAGCTGATGTTATTGCTTAAGTCATAAATGTCACTGTCAATAACAAGTCTTGCATCTTGTTCACCTGTTATTATTATCAAAGGAAGAGCTTGTTCCCCGCTTCCTATTTTCACTGTAAGCTGAGTTGCATCTGGCTTTATTGCTTTTAATGAAAAGTTTAAAAGCATTGTTTCTCCGTTTTTAAGCTCTGTGTTAGGGTTTTCCTCTATGCTTAAAGCATAGTTGTTTAATTGATAATCTCTTCCTAGCATCAGGTTTTGGCTGCTTCCTTGCTTTTTTATTGAGCTTACTTCTGAGAACAAGCTGCCTTTATAGTAATCATCATTTACTTGAATTTCTCCTTTGAAATCGCTTCCTTCGTTTGTTATCTTCATTGAAATGTTTATCTTGTCTCCTGTTTCAAAAGAAAGGCTTCCTTGTGCAACTGGGTTGACCCAATTCTCCCCTTGCTGTATTGAATAGCATACGCTGAAGTCTCCAACTTGCTCGCATTGCTCGGCTGTCACATTAACTTTTAATTTTTCCTCTTCATCTCCTGGAGGATAATTGAATGAATCGCCGTTAGGTGCTTCCCATTTTCCTGAAATTTTTAATTCATATTCTCCTGTTTCAGCGTTTATTGTTTTTACTCTGAATGGAATTTCAAGCTGATGATTTCCTATTTCATAGTCTTTTTTAGATGCTTTTAAATTGAATGTTCTTGTGCTTGCTTTTTCATCAGTGCTTGAGGCTTCGAAGTAGTCATCTTGTCCTGAGTAGAACTCGAATGTCCCTGTGTCTTCGTTTATAGTGAATTCAACATTGCTCCATTTTGAATCAGAGTAATTAGGCAATCCAATTGACACTATCGCCTTGTAACCTGTTACCCCTGCTTTAATCTTATCTGAACCTAAATTTAATTCTGTTCCATCAGGTGCTTTTATTCCAATTATTTTCACATCTGTTGTAAGCTCTCTTAAAACTAGTTTTTGTTCTACTGGTTGCTCTATTTTTCCAAGATAAGCAGAAGCAGAGTATATTTTTCCATTATCTTCATATCTTGCAGTTGCTTTTATTTTAGTTGCTTCTTTGACGTCGCATGTAAATTCTCCTTCAAACAACTCGCTTGTGCTGCTGCATACTTCTTCTCCTTTTTCATCAATTAATTTTACGCTTGCTTCGTCTATTGGGCTTCCGCTTTCATCTGTTACCTTTACTGTCACTTGATACTTTCTTTTTTCAAGTTTTATTTCAACATCGCTTGTTTCACCTGCTGTTACTGTAACTGCTTCGCAGTCGCTTTCTTTTCCTATCTTCCTGCTTACTGTGAGGCAGTAGCTTCCTGCAGGCACGTTACTGAATGAAGTGTAACCGTTTGATCTTGTTGGAGGAGCGAATATTCCTGTTGGCATTCCGTCGCTTGTTTTCAAATGCACTGTTGCTCCTCCTAATTTTTCATCTTCAAGCATTACTTTTACTCTTATTGCTCCAACTTGGTTTTCAAGAACAGGATGGAGAGTTATCTCCTTATCTTCTCCTCCTGTCAATTCAGTTTCAGTGTAATTAAATCCTTTTTTCCATATTGCAAGCTTGTACTCCTTGTTCTTTTCCACACCAAGCACGACTTCTCCTGTTGAATTTGTCTGCTTGCTTGCCACAATTTGCTTTAATTCTTTGTCTATGACTGTTACTTGCGTGTTTTTTGAATCTACTTTTCCAAGTTCTGTTTTTTCGTAAATTTTAATGTGGCTTGACGCGCTTAAATCTACTTTTACGCTTACGTTAAGCCCTCCTAATGGCGTTTCATAAGCTTTTGAATCAATGTAAGTTAGGGTTTCTTCTGTTCCGCTTACTTTTACTTTGAAAACAGTTCCAAGCTCTACTTTGAAAAGAGCTGTTCCATTCTCGCTTGTCATTTTTTCATACAATGCAACGCTTGTGTCATTCGGGTTAACTAGCTGGACTGTTGCAAATGAAAGCAGGTTCCCGTCGCTGTTTTTAACTTCAACTAAAACAGGCTGAGGGTTTTCAGGGACAGTTATCCTTTCATCCATGTCAATGCATTCTTCGCTGTTTAAGTAATTCATCAAGTTAACGTAAGTCAATTGCCTTGACACGTAATCAGGCGTTGAAAAAATGTAAGTGTTTCCAGGTTCAGGGGAAAAAACGCATTCGTCAGTTCCGCAGTCTTCACTGCTTGCTTCAACTCCTAAATGGTATTTTTTAACTTCAACATCCCCTACTTCAGATGGATTGAAGCAGAAACTGCTTTGATTTCCAGCAAGTGAAACCCCTTGGCATGTTAACTCAATTTCTTTTTCCTGCATGTTTGACACGAAGTAAATTTCTTCATTAATGGCGCTGTCGCAGTCCTCTGCTCTTATGTTGCTGTAATAAGTTCCTTTTTTCAAATTCAATTCAACTTGCCCTGACGCGTCTGTTTGAAGCGAAGCAACTTGGTTTAACTGTGAATCAAGCAAAGTAATATTGGCATTTGCCAGTGGCTGTCCTTCTTGGTTAATTACTGTTATTTTAAGCATTGAAGGAGAAGAAGTCATAGGAGAAGTTATTAAGAAAGTAAAAGCAAGAAGAAGAGCTATGAAAACAGGCAAGGTAGGTATGCCTTTTTTTTCAAGAGGATCCACTGCCTTGTAAACAGGCACTCCTTTTTCATCAAGAGAATCAAGCAAGTCAAACCACTTGTCTTCAATTTTCAAATAAATTTCTTTTAAATTCATTTTCAAAACTCCTCCTTTGCTTTTTTTAAAAACTTCTTCAATGCTTTTAATTTAATTAATCAATCAGTATTTTTATTTAAAACTAATCACATTCATTCCATAAAATAGCATTTGGATCTAAGCTTGATAAGCTTGGCACTCCATTTGATTCATCCCATTTGCATTCAGGAACATGGTAATCAGTTCTGTCTCCATTTGGTTTTAAGTTAATTACAAAGTCCTTCTCTAACCCCCATTCTGTTCCTTTGAAAATAATTTGTATTAACCTCTTATCTGAGCCTTCTTTTTTGTAAATGTCAACTTCCTTTACTCCACTGAAAAAACCGCCGTCCCTTAATCCTGTAAGCAAATTCCTATAACTTTCATCTCCTTTCACAGCGAGCTTTTGCTTGATTTGCTTGACGTTTCCTATCATTGTTTTAGCGTCAATTGCAATTGGGTAGCTTTCGCTTGTATCAGGCTCTAAAGAAAGAATAACAAACTGGTTTTCAGAGTTTTTGAAACGGACAGCATAAGCTCCTTCATAGTCCCTGTCTATGTCAAACTCTGCCATGTACCTGTTTCCATTAGAGGAGTCGTCTACAAGAGTGATTGAAGTGTGGCTTATTCCTTTTGCAAGGCAATTTTCAGGCGTGCTGTCAGCTTCTCCGCCGTAATCAGTGCAATCAATGTGTTGAGCGTCGTATCCAGTGCTTGTTGAAATTTCATCAAGCATATTGCTGTATAAGTCAGTTGATAAGTAATCCTTTATCCCTTTTTCAATTGCTTGCTTGAAAGAATCTTCAATGCTGCTACTTTCATAATTAATTGTTATGCCTTTTTCCAGTGTTTTTTTGAATCCCTGTTCAACTCCTTTTCTTATTGTCACTTCAGCAGTTGCTTTAACTAGCTTGGCTGCATTCTGCTGGTTTGCTTGCTCGAAGCTATCTGACAAAGCCCTGCTTATCCTCACGTCATTTTGAAGCATCATGGCGCTTACTACAGCTGCTATTACTATTATTGTAGTTCCGATTAATGGAGTGAATAATGAAAACCCTTTTTCTCTGCCCATTTCAATACCTTTTTCTTTATTTTTTCATTTTTTACATACCAAATGAAGTAATAAAAAACTATCACGACAAGCAAAGTCAGCCTGAACAGCACGTCATGAGTGAAGTCAGCCCACTGCCAGGAAGTATAGTAACCGACAGCAAGCACAGCAAATATCCTCAATGGGTTGATAATTAAAATTAAAAGCCATGCAAACAAGACTCCCCAAGCCCTGTTTTTCCATGTCCTGTCAAAAGTTGACAAAATAATAGCTGTAATCAAAGCTATTTCTAAGTCTCCTGCGCATAAGTTAGTTATCTGCGCAGTCACTTTCCCAACTGTTATTGAAGGCTCTGCTGTTAAAACCAAACCTGCTTTAACTCCAATTAATTCAAGCATTTTATAAGCTGCTATTGCAGTCGCTTTTTTCAATGGGTACAGATTCAAATTTTTTAAAATTAACCAGAATAAGGTATAAAAAGCACTTATGCTTAGTATGAATATCAAGGCAGTTTTCAACTGTTTTTTGAATGCAGTGGTTTTATGTCTGGGCATGATTACACCATAAAAGTAGAAGGGGGAAAGAGGTATTTAATAATAGATTACAGAGGCGAAGGAGCTTCTGCAAGCATAGCTGATTTTCCTTCAGTGATGAGCGAAGTCATTGAAAAAGCAGGCAAAACTGATCCTGACATAATTGTCTTGTCAGATGTTTATGAAAACATTTACGATGAAAAACAGACAAAAATGATTAAAGAAATAGCTGAATTATATGACTTGTTCTTAAGAGAAGGAGTGTGGACTCCATCCCGTCTTGGAAAAGCGAGCGAAGAAGTGCTTAAAGAAAGAAATCAGCAAGTTTTAATGATAGCACAGGAGCTTCTTAGAACAGACCCTATTCAAGCTTACTTGCAGTTAGTTGAATTAATCAAGAAAGAAAAGCAGAGAATAGCTTCAGGAGGAGACGACGGCTTCTTAAGAACCCTTGCTTTCATGTACAACGCTTTTGAAAGAACAACCTTGATTAAAAAAGTAAAGCTTATTCTTAAAAAACTTGGAAAAGTGCCGAAAGGAAGAGCAATTTACCACTCCTTGTTTCAAGTTCAAATAAAACCGGCGTTTGTATCTTCAAATGTCTTTTTCCACACTCCTGCAAACGTGGAACTAGTTGACCAATACATAGTTGAAGACGCGACTGTCAACATTTACAAGCACCCTGAAAAAATACAATTCCTCTACTACATCAACCCACCTGAATTCAACTTGTCCCCTGAAAAATACTTCCTGCTAACCAAGACAAGAGAACTTGTTTCATCCTACCGCCCGAAAGGAATCAGGTTCATGACACCAGAAGACATCAGAAACTACTTTGCTAAAATTTACGAAAGAACAATCTCTGACTTAGCTCAGAAAAACAAAATAATAATAACAGGAAAAGAAACACAGCAATTAGCTAAAATAGTAACCCGTTACACTGTCGGCTACGGCATGATGGAACTGCTTTTAAGAGACAGGAAGCTCACAGACGTTTACATGGACGCTCCTCTCGGCACAAAACCAGTTTACGTCGTGCATGGAGAATATGGCAGCTGCCAGACAAACGTGCTTTTCACTGAACAAGAAGCAAAGGGAATAATCTCAAGATTCCGTTCGCTTTCAGGAAGGCCTTTTGACGAAGCGCATCCAGTAATGGACTTGGACTTAAACGCTCTTCAAACAAGAGTAGCTGTAATAGGTCCTCCTTTATCCCCTGACGGCATAGCACTTGCTTTAAGATTACACAAGCAGACGCCTTGGACTCTGCCTCAATTCATTGACGTTAAAATGGTTAATCCACTTGCAGCTGGCTTGCTGTCTTTCCTAATAGACGCGCAGGCATCAACTCTAGTCAACGGCTCTAGGGGAGCTGGTAAGACTTCAATGCTCATGGCTTTAATGCTGGAAATACTGCCATCAGCGAGAATAATTGTACAAGAAGACACTCTTGAAATTCCAGTGCCTTACATGAAAAAACTAGGTTACAACATTCAAAGGCTGAAAACGCAGTCAGCAATAAGTGTTTCAAGAACAAGCGCAGAAGTGCCACCTGAAGAAGCATTAAGAACTGCTTTGCGTCTCGGTGACTCTGTATTGATAGTAGGAGAAGTGCGTTCAAAAGAAGCCCAAGTTTTGTATGAAGCAATGAGAGTAGGTGCTGTTGGAAACGTTGTAATGGGAACAATTCACGGTGAAAACGCTTACTCAGTATGGGACAGGATAGTAAATGACTTGGGAGTGCCTAACACCTCATTCAAAGCAACTGACGTAGTAGTCACTTCAGCTCCAGTGAGATTCAAAGGTTCTCTTAAAAGAAACAGGAGGCTAGTTGAAATAACTGAAATTGGAAAACACTGGTACGAGGACCCTGAAAAAGAAGGAGGGCTTATTAACATTCTTCAATTTGACGCTGAAAAAGACACTCATTACATAAACCAAGAGGAGTTGAAGCGTTCTGAATTGTTCCCACGCATAGCAAAAAAACGTGGTTTGAAAGTCAGTGACTTATGGGATGACATTCATGCACGCGCTGAAACCAAGAACTTCTTAGTTGAAATGAAAAGAAAATACAACATTCCGCAGCTGCTTGAAGCTGAATTCACAGTGCCTGCTAATGACAAGTGGCTGCTTATTTTAGAAGACCAGAGGCAAGCGCAGGGTTTTGTTGACTGGGAGCAGGCGAAAAAAGACTGGAAAGAATGGGTTTTAAAAGAGCAGGTTGAAAGACTAGTGCAGAGGAGGAGGCAAATTGAAGCAATCAAGCAAAAGAAAATCGCCGCAGCAAGAAGAAGATGATTTTCTTAAAAAAATACAAAGCGACTTCGGAGCAGATTCTCCAAGCAGGGGAAAATCCAGCAACTGGTATGTCAAGTTATGCCGAAAAGCAGGCAAAATGTTCAAAGCACCTAACGTGTTTCAAAAGGAAGATTACAAGCTTGCTCTTGATTTTCTCGGCTGGGACTTAAAGCCAAGGGAAGTTAATGCAGCTCCAATGCTTGGCTTGTTCATAGGTGCTTTGATTTCAATTCCCTTGTTCTTATTTGTAATAATTGACCTTTTCTTCCAAGTTTTCGGAGTAATTCCTCCAGGCGCAACCATTTACTTAGTGTATGTGGGCATGCCTGCTTTGCTTCTTCCTTTTTTCATTTCCTTTTACTTGCAGAACTACCCTGTTTCAGCTGCCAAGGACTTGAAAATGAAGTCAGTCACATACATTCCTGAAATAATCAATTACATGGTTATGTCAATGAAACTTTCGCCGAACTTGGAGAAAGCAGTTGACTTCGCAGCTGAACACGGTAAGGGAAAAATAGCAGATGACTTGAAAAAAATATCATGGAAGACAAAAGTAGGGGAATTCAACACAATTGAAGAAGGGCTTGATGAACTTGCTTACAAGTGGGGAAAGTACTCTGATGAATTCAAGCACGCGTTAATGGTTATTCGCTCTTCAGTTATTGAAGTCGACGAAGCAAAAAGAGAAATTTTATTAGAAAAAGCAGTAAGCGACACTCTTGAAAGCTTGAAAGAAAACATGGGAAAATACGCTGCTGAAATGAGGCAACCAAGTGTCTACCTTTACTATGTAGGAGTTCTCCTTCCTCTTCTTCTCATCATAATGCTTCCAATCGGCTCTGCCATGGCTGGCCTTCCTCTTGGAAAAACAATTTATTTGATTCTCATGTACAACATTGCAATTCCCTTAATGACTGTAATGTTCGCTCGCACCATCCTTGCAAAACGCCCTCCTGTCTACACCCCTCCTAAAATTCCAGATAATTATCCTGGTCTTCCTAAAAAAGGATTTATGAAAATAGGCAAAATTTCAGTACCTACAATAGCAGTTGCGCTTGCAGTTGGCTTGATTGTCTTCGCCTTGTCTGCTTTTGTAGTAGATCCTTTGCTTAACCCCCCTCCTGAAGCTTGGAACAAGGAAGCTGTCACTGCTTACTTTCATTTCTTCAGAATAGCTGGAGTTTTCTTCGGCTTCAGCGCTTTCTTGTCTATTTACTTGCTTGGGCAAGTCAGTGCTAAGAGAAAAATTCAATTGAAAATAATGAAAATGGAGAAAGGATTCCAGGATTCCATTTACATCCTTGCTTCTCGTTTAGGCGAAAACCGTCCAATGGAAGAAGCAATGGGTTACACTGCCCAGTTCATGAAAGGAAATGAAATAGCAGATGTTTTCAACAAGGCAGATGAAAACATTAACAACATGGGAATGACTGTAGAAGGAGCTTTGTTTGACCCTGTTTACGGCGCATTAAAAAATGTGCCTTCGACTCTTATCAGGGGAGGTTTTAAAATAATAGTGGATTCAATCAGCTTAGGAGTTCAACACGCGGCGCGTTCGCTTATTTCCCTTTCACTGCAATTAAGAGATTCTCAGAAAATCAATGAAAAAATAAAGTCATTACTAGATGAAATCACTTCAATGATGAAGTCAATTGCTTTTTTCATAGGCCCTCTTGTGCTTGGAATAACAACAGCCTTGCAGAAGATAATAATTGACGCTATGAAATCAGCATGTGGAAAAACAGGACAACTTGGCTCAAGTGCTGGAATGGCAGAAGGAGGCATGAGTTCAGTTAATTTATGCTCGAATCCAGAAGCCCTTGCACAAATCCCCTCTTCACAGACTTTCCTTATAATCATAGCAATTTACGTAATTCAAGTGACTTTAATTCTCTTATTCTTCACTTCTAAAATAGAAGAAGGGGACAATGACCTGACAGTGAAGTCAGTGATAGCCAAGAGTCTGCCTATTGCCCTGCTTTTCTTTTTCATTTCAGCTTTCTTTGCTTCTAAAATGTCAGGTGTTCTCGGATGAAATTAAAATTAATTAATAACAAGGGGCAAGCGTTCACTGTCTTCAAAATGCTCATTGGCCTGGCTTTTGCAATGGCTTTGCTTGGCTTGATTTACCAAGCAACTTCTAACATTACCTGCCCTTCGCCTGGTTTTAAAGAACTTGAAACTCTTGTCCTGCAGGCGTCAAGGGCCCCTGACAAGTGCTTTGAAAGAACAATTTGCTTTGACAAGCATGCTTTAATTGAAAAAAATTATTACCAGTCAAGTATTGGAGTAAGTGTTTCTTTTCATGATGATGCTTTTCATCCTCGTATTTGCAGTGGTAGTTCTTGCAGTTTCCCTAGGAAATTAAGCACTCCTGTAAGTGTAACTTGTTCTTCTCATTCTCTTTGCAATGTTTACTTAGGTGAATCCTGTTCTTCGTAAAATTATTTGATTAACTTTTTGCGTGAAAAGCTTTTTATACTTTTGTTTCTTTTTTTTAATTAATCTTAAAGAGGTGGTTTTTTGTATGATGAGAGGACAAGCATTTGATACTTTTAAATTAATGATTGCAGCTGTAGTAGCAGTTGCTATTCTTGGAATTTTATTAGCTATTCTCGGGGGAATCAGCTTGCCTGGACAAGACCCAGCTACTATGATTAAAGGGCAATTGCAGCAGGCAGTTCAGTACCCTGGTTCTACTTTTGTAAGCCAAACTGAAGCAAGCTTCAAGCCAGGTGTTGTGTATTCAAGCAATTCTTTTAAAGATATTTTAGGAGGAACAGGAAGTGTTAAATTTAGTTGTGATGCAGCACTTGGAGGATGTTCAGCTTCTGGAGATACTGTTGCTATCTCAAGCACTTTTAAAACAGTTATTAAAGCTACATGTGATGAAAATAAAGATTGTATAGTAGGTATCGGTCCTGATGCCTCTATGAGTTAAATCCTTCTTTTTCTTTTTTTTGTTTTTGTTAAAGGTTTTTATACTTGTTTTTCTTTTGTTATTACTTGAAGTGATTTGTTTATGATGAAGGGACAGAATTGGACGCCTATTTACTTGGCTGTGATTGTAGCAATTGCAGCTATTTTGCTGTTGGCTATTATTAAGCCGATGTTTCAAAATGCAGCTGAATTCTCAGTAAATCAAATAGGCATGTTGTTGCTCTGATTTTGTTATTAACTTGTGTCTTTTTTTTTCTTTTAGGGCGTTTGTTTTTGTTTAGGTTTATCTTTTTTTTCTTTAGTAGTATATTCTTAAGGTTATTTTCCAACTGTCTGCGTTTTTGTCTTTTAATCCGCTTGAGCTTGAAAAAATAGTAGTGTAATCTGCATAATTGTCAGAGTCAGTGCATGCTACTGTTAAAGTTGCTGAAGATGAGGGGTGGCAGTAAAAGTCTCTGCTGTCCTCCTCTGACTTAAATTCCAGTGATATTTTTGAAGAAGGAGAAGCTGTTGTTAAGTTACCCCAAATTGCTTTAGCATCTCCATTCAAATAAGATTGAACATCTATTTTTTCATCACATGGTGTGTTTCCATCGCATATTAACTTTTCACTTAACTTGCTCCAGAAAAAATCACCCTGGTTGTCTTGCATGTAATGCATTGAAATCAAAGCATTGTTAATGAATTCAAAATTGTATGCCATGCTAACTTGTTTTGAATTATTCAATCCATATAACCCTGCTGTGTAAATCATTAGCACTGCCGCGCTTGAGCAGATCATTATAAATAAGAAAGCGTCTATTATTGAAGACTGCCCTTTTCTTCTTTTGCTTTTGTTCATCCTGCGCATACCTCCAAAGTGCCTGGTTTTATGCCGTTGCTTGTTTCAAATGCCGTGAAGTATTTGAAATGAAGCCAGCTTGTTTGACAGTCGTTTCCTGTAGTGCATGATTTTCCATTAGTGTTTCCTACTTTTGTTTTTATGCAGAAGTCAAGCCCATATGACTCAGCTATTTTTTCAGCTGAATGCATTAAGTCGCTTGCGCTTTCAGTTATTACTCCTTTTTCGTTGACTTTATGTGCTATTTCCATTGTGCCTTTTAGTATGTTGTATGCTGTCAGTTTGTTATTGTAAACATTTAACGTAAAGCTTAATGCGCTGAAAAATAAAGACAAGCCTAGCAATATTGCTATTATGCTTGGCAAGTCGTCGCCAATCGGGCCTATGAACCCCCTTGATTTGCTTTTAAACTCTTTCAATTGAATCACTTTCAGCTGAAGGGCTTTGGCTTGAAATGCAGTTTTTTAATGTAGTTGGGTTTATTCCTTTGCAAGCGTAAATTGTGGTTTCTCCTTGTTTTTTTTGAATAACTAAGTACCTGTATTTATCTGAGCTTATTCTCAAGTCTCCACTTCCCCATTGTATTCCTGAATTGCTTGGCAGGTAAAGCAAGGAAGAGGAGACATATGTCTGGTCATGATACAAGTCATGCGTGACTGCAAATGAAACTGAATTGTCTGAACTGGAATAACTTATTACTAAGTAATACATTCTTCTTTTTTGATTTGTTTCGCTTGGCAGCACTTTTGGAATTGGCATTATTTTTTCAACGCTTATTACGTTTGAATTCACTACCCCTGACAAGTATTCTCTTGCTTGAAGGCAGAGTATTGAAGCTGAATCATTGAATGCTCTTTCGTTTAATATTGTAAGAAACCCTCCCATGATGCTGAATACAATTAACAGAAATGAAAGCATTACCATTTTGCTGAACAGCCAAGCGCTTAATCCTTTGTTCATTTTAAATTCATCCTTCGCTTATAGTGATTTCATTAGGTCCTGTTTTTGTCAAAATAAAAGAGTGGCTTGTAGGGGTAATGAAGCAATCTGGGTTACTCTCTCTACTTCCTATTTCACTTAAATTTCCTCCTTGGCAGTTTGAAAAGCTTCCTATTATGCTTACGCTGCTTGGAATGTTTATGACTTCTGCTAGGAACAAGTTTTCATTGCCGTACTTGTCTCTCTTGTAAGCATATAATTCCATGCAGTCGCTTCTTCCAGTTTGGGCACTGCACGTAGGAGAGAGTCCTTGTTTTAATTGAATTGATGAAATTACAAAGTCGTTTCCGCTTCCAGAGGGCGTGAAGTCAACTTGTGTCCTGAAACTTGTGCCTACACTTCCTAAATAAACTGCTTCTATGTCTCTTGCAAAGTTGCTGAAACTTGCTTTTAGTTTTTGCTCGTATTGCTGTGAAGATGCTTGTTGCAGGACATAAAACCCAATAATTAACACGAATGTTAGGATAGTTACTCCTATTAACAATTCAATAGGCGCTGATTCCTGGCCTTTTTTCTGCAATTTCATTAAATTAGAGTAAAGAACAAGGAGTATAAAAAACTGAAGTATTTCTTTTCTTATTCTTGTTTTTTAATTATTTGCTTTACTTCTTCATCTGAGTATTTTATTCTTATGATTATCAAGCTGCTGATTAAAGTGATTATGAACAAGGCAAACCAGTATGGGTTTTCAGGTAATCCAGGCAACTGTGCAATTACATTGTTTTGAGTTCCTTGTCCTCCTGTTCCTTGCGTTGCTTGTTTTGCTTCTACTCTTCCTCCCCATGGAGGCAGTTGAGGAGTCATTAAACCAAGTCCTCCTGCTCCGTATTGGTTGAATGAAGGGTTTAATGCGAATGGGAAAGTGTTTTTAATGCTTATTCTGCCGTCTGCTCCTGTTGTCCAGCTTCCTCCTAAGCCGTTCATGTTTAGTATTGGAAGAGGATTGCCTGTTCTTTTGCCGTTTATGTACTGCCACCATTCAGGTCCGTTTGGGCCGTTTTCTATTTTCCAAATGCTGCCGTCTGCTGCTTTCAAGCCCTCATCTGTTTCAGTTACGTCAGTGCATTCTTCTTCTCCATTTGGCTTTTGTATGCATAATTGCCCGTTTCTTATTGACACGTGTCCTCCATTTGCAGTTTCAAATTCACTGAAGCAAATGTCACTTAATACGTTGTTAACTTGGCTTGCGTCAAGGTCTCCTAATGCCAAGTCAGCTTGAAGCTTGACTCCGTTTAAAGTGCCGTCTTCATTGCAGTAATCGCTTATGTTTATGCTGTTAATATCTGACACTGTGAATTCAGTTAAGCCGTATATGAACAAGTGGAACTGGTTTGAAAAATCAACTTTGTCTCCATCTTCTTTTGTTTGAATCAAACCTGACCTCAGCATTCCGTTTTTGAATGAAATGACTCCTTTTGAACCTAATTCAAGGCTTAATGAATAGCCGTCATCTCCTGTTATTTTCATCAATCCATTGTTAGTGTTTTCAAACTCTATTTTTGCCTTTTTCACTCTTTGTATTTCCCCTGCAGCGTAACTGCCAGTGTCTTTTGTAAATTGAATTGAAAGCAAGCCGTTTTCATCAAACCACAAGTTAGCATCTTCAGTATATATTGCTTCTAAGTTACCGAGGCTTGTTTCAATTTTAGAGTCAATGTCATTTTCTGAAACTCTTTCCATGTTGTCTCCTGTCAAGCCAAGTAATTTTTTAATATTTGACTTCAAGCAAGTGCTTTTAACTTTTATTCCATCTTTTGTTATTTCAAACTGCGTTGAAGGGTTTTCTGAATCCTTGGCTATTTCAATTACTTTCTGAACTATGTTCATGTTTCCTGTTTCAAAATCAGTGTATAAACTCAATGCCTGCGGAGCGCCATCCAGAACTAATTCTCCATTTTCATCATATAACATGTAACCTTGCTGAGTATCACATTTATACCTTGTAGTGCCTTCTTCCTGCTGGCATAATTGTATCTTGCAGTTGTCGCTTTGGAACCATTTTATAGCCCCGTCTTTGAAGTGAATATTGTAAATTTCTTTTCCTGTTGTTGTTACAATATTCTTGTCATATAATTCTCCTGTGACACTTAAAGTGTTCTGTACAATGTTGGTTGTAATGCTTTGAAGAGCTTCAGTTGCCTGCGGGCTCATGCTTCCCATTAAGTTAAACATTTCTTCTTGAAGAGGCTGTAAAGCCTGCGCTGAATTCTGCTGAAGTTCAGTGTCACTTAACATGTCCTTGTAAGCCACTGCATCAAATTCAGTTTCAACACAATTGCTTAATTTTTCATTTACCTCCTCCTCTATCTTCTCTTCTTTCCAACTTAATCCCATATTTATTAAATCAGAAACTATTCCTATTGGTTTTCCTATTCCTGAATCTGATGCAACAAGTGAAATGAAAGCTGTTGCTGCAATAGCCCATTTTAAAGCTGTTACTGCATTCTTGTCTCCAAATGTTCCTTTATTAATTGCATCTGAACAGAGTGTTGCATCTGGATTATCATATATCTCTTCTAAACTGTTTACATTTGCTGTTGTTTCTTGTGTAATATCATACATTTCTTGAGTATACATTGGGAAAGCTCCTTTAATTACACCATAAGTTGACACTCCTGCTACTGCCATTGCAGGCAATGCGTAAAAAACTTTTCCTGCTGTTGTCACTGCTGCTGTTGCTGATGCTGGTGCAAAACTAAATAGCATTGTTGCCCCTATTAAATCTCTTATTACTCCTATTGCTCTTACCGGGCCTGTTAATGGCGTGTTAAATTTATTACTTGACTCTGCTATTACTGCCCCTAAATTTATGTTTTTTATTTCAAATGCTAATGCTGAGTATTTTCCTCCTCCTTTGTATCCATTCGGGTGTTCGAAGTTGTATACTACTGCTTTGTCATTTACTGTTGAGAAGAATTTCCACTCGCTTCCTGTTTCAAGAGGACTTGATACAATGTTTATTGGATTGTTTCCTGTTATTTTTGAAGCATAAGCATCTTGGTCGTAAATAAATACAATGTCTTGAATTGTCTTTAATTTTCTAGTTAGTTTTGATTCTGTTTTGACTCCTATCAAATTCCAGAAAGTATCAACTAATCCACTTAAATGTTGAGCGTACGCTCTTGAATCTACTGTTTTTTTAATATCTAAGTAAGATTGTGCTTCTCTCATATGTGCTGTTTTTGTTGTTTTTTCATTTATTATCATTAATGCTCCATTTGATTCATAAATTGGTTGCCTTAATGCTTGATCGTTTATCCACATTAAACCATATGTTATCCATGTTACTTTTTGAAATCTAATCATTAATTTTAATGGATTTAAAAATTTACTTTGGAACACTGCTTGTATAAATTCAAAAACTTTTACCCCTACTTTTCCTTTTAAGCTTCCTGCAGTTTCTAATGCTTTCATTTTTTCATACCATTCCCAAGAACGAGATGGATTTTTAAGATTTTTAACCCCTTCTTCAAATTTGTTAATGGCTCCTACGAATAGCGAAGGATCTGTGATTGTATTACTTCCTCCTTCTAAAACTTCTAACCTTTTTACTAGGCTCTCTCCATCTTTCAAAATATCCTTTTGTTGTTTTATCAAACTCTTTACTTCGTTTGAGGGATTTTTAATTTTCTCTAATTCTTCTATGTTCTTACTTAATCCCTTATTTGTATCTTCTATTGCCTCTCTTATTGTATTTGATCTTTTTTTTAATATACTCAATATCTCATCTGCTTTATTTACTCCTTTAAGTTCTTCTGTTGCTTTAGCTATCCTTTCCGCATTTTTTAGGACTTGTGCGTCCATTTCTGCTGCTTCCCCTATTTTCATTAATTCTGTTGCTCTTCCAGCATTAACCCCCTCTGTTGTTCCAAATAACCTTCTTCCCCATTTTGTAACCCAACTTACTTTCTCTGCTTTTGCAGCTGTTTCAGCTCCTTCTATAACCTCTGCTGCTCCTTTCCCTCCTCTTCCAATTGATGCCATGTTAAGCACATTCATTGCAGTTACTACAGTATCTAATGATGCAAATGATTTTAGGAAGGCGAGCCAGTTTTGAAGTGTTTTTGGGCTTAGTAGGAATTGGTCTGC
Organism: Microcaldota archaeon; assembly: GCA_964643685.1. Classification (GTDB taxonomy): domain Archaea; phylum B1Sed10-29; class B1Sed10-29; order B1Sed10-29; family JAJRYS01; genus CAZXTN01. The sequence continues at coordinate 70,225 of CAZXTN010000001.1, read as the reverse complement.
GTTTACTGTTAGTTCTATTGATGGGCTTTCTACGTAGGATTCTGGTGTTTCTGTGCTTGCTTGTTTTATTACAAGCACTGAGCCTAGGTTTGCCATTTCTTTTGATACTGTTGCTTTGTCTGGTTCTGTTTTGTCAAGTTCTTTTATTAAGTTTGTTTGTGAGAGTGCTTCTTTGAATTGCGTGTTTTCGTTTTTGTATTTGTTAATGTTTTCTTTTATTTTTTCCCAGTCTGGGTTGTCTTTGTCTATTTGTTCTTTTAATGGCTTGAGTTCGTTTTTTATAGCGTCTTCTATTTCACTTTGTTCGTCTTTTGTTATTCTTTGTTCGCATTCTGCTGAGTTGTTTGAGCAGTATCTTATGAATCCTTTTAGTCTTGTTGCGTAGGATATTCTTCCTGTTGTCACTAAGTTGTTTAAGTAGCAGTAGTCGTTTGTGTTCACTGCTTTTTTTCCAATGACGTCGTATAAGAGAGCTGGTTTGCCGTCTACTCCTGGTATGTACTGCTTGTCCATTCCAATTGCATCTGGGTTTGAGGGTATTCCAGCGTTTTCCATGTTTTGTTCTCTTTCGCCGGCTTCTTTGTTTCCGAAGGCGTCTACTTGTGTTATTGTGTCGTTGACTAGTTTGTGGTATTCGTTCCAGTCAAGTTTGTCTATCCAGACTTTGTCTTTGCATGCTTCTCCTCCTGCTCCTATTTTTACAAACAAGTTTAGTTTGTCTGTTTGTTGTTCTGCTGGCTTTATGGAGTAAGCAAAAGGAGTTAATGAAGTGCCTATTAGTATTATGATTAAGAACAAGGATGCTTTTTCATAGCTGAATTTTGCTTTTTTCTTTATTTTCATTTTTCAACTCTTCCTTTTTTTAGATTTTTTCATCTTGCTTGGCTTTATAAAATTTGTTTTTGCTAGTATTATTATTACTGCAAGGAGGATTAAATAAATTAAGTTTTGAGTTATTAAGTCAATTAAGCTTGGTTGTGTTTTGAAGTCGATTATGTCGAACATTTCAGCGTCTGTTGTTTGAAGGATTGCCTGTGCTGTTTTTCCATTATACTGTGGGCATTCTATTACCAGCACGCTTTCATTCACTCTTTGAGTGCATTTTGAGTAGTCAATTTCATTGACATTAACTGCTGTCAAGTGCAAGTCAGTTGGGTTGATTAAAGTGTCTTTGCAGTTTACGTCTTCTCCTAGTGTTTCGTTTGTGTATTTTTTTTCGCATGTGTTTACTTTGAATGCTTCTTCGAATGAGATGTATGCGTAGCATCCGTAGTCCACGTATTGCCCGCAGTCGCTTGAGCATTGCACGCTTGAATTAAGGATGTAGCAGGTTATTGGAGTGTAGAATGTGATTTGTTTGTCTCTTACTGTTGTTGCTTTTGGGCAGTAGTATGTTTGGTTGTCGTTTGTCCAGCAGCCGTATTTTGCTGATTTTTGGTAGGAGTTTGCTGTTGCTGTGAATATTGTTGTTATTACTGCAATTGCTAGTATGATTGTGGTTAATTGTCTTGTTTTCATATGTAACTTGCTCCTATTTGCGATATTAAGTAAATGGCTGTCATTATTATTAAAGTTGTTGCAAGGGTAATTAAGTATGTTTTGATTGCTTTTGGCATTTCCCATTCGCTTGCTGCTTGTTTTATTCTAGAGTATATGATTGTTCCGATGTAAATTATTATGAAGTAGTAGATGTAATTTATGATTATTGCTTTTAGGTTTATTGTGAATGTTCCTGATAGGATGTTCAGCACTTGGTTTATTACCCAGTAGATTGTAAAAGCTATGAGTATTTTCACTGCTGTAGGCTGCTTTTTGTTTGTGTACTTGTCTTGGAAGTAAATGAATAAGAAGGCGATTGTTGATACTGCTGCTGTTCCTCCTATGACAAATATTTTGAAATTGTTTATGTTAAACCAGAGGTACAGCAGGAAAGTGCTGAGAAAATTAAGGTTCATATGTTTTTTTTAAAATCAGTTTTTGTTTATATACCTTTTTTTTCTTCTTTTACTATGACTTCTTTTTTGCAGTTAGGACATTGGTATATTACCAAGTCTCCTTTTCTCTGCACTTTCAATGAACAGTTTGAACAGAATCCTTTTCCGCAGTACGGGCAGTATATTATCTTGGCGTTTTTTGCGCCGCATGTTGGGCAGCTCATTCCTTTTTCTTTTTTAACCTCCTGTTCTATGCTTAAGCCTCCTAAGTTGCTTAAGTCTTCAGAGTCAAGGGAGCTTAATTCATCTAATCCCCCTAACCCTTCAAGTGAAGTGTCTTCGTCTAGTGAACTTAGTTCGCTTAATGAGTCAACTGATTCTAAGTCACTTAAGTCAAGCCCTTCTCCGAATTCAAGCTGCACTTCTTCTTCTGGAATGATTGGAAGAGGCGCGCTTTCTTTCTTAAGTTCTTTTGGTTTTGTCAAGTCAGCTTTTGCTTGTTCTATTAACAACCCTCTTCTTTTCAAGTACCTTTCACGACGAGATAACTCTTTCTCTCCTCTCTTTTCTTCAGTTTTGCTTGGTGCTTCTTGTTTTTCAGTTGTTTTTTCCTCTGTTTTTTCTTTTCTTCTGTGAAGCAGGTAAGGCGATTCTTTAGGCACTTCTGCTTTCGGCTTTCCTTGTTCGTGTTTCTCTGGCTGTATTTCAAGCTTGACTGGTTTTTTAACTTCTTCTGTTTTCTGCTGTTCTTTTTCTATTTTGTGTTGTTCTTTTTTAGTTTCAGTTTTTTGTTCTGGTTTCTTTTTTGTTTTTTCAGCAATTTTCTGAAGCACTTGTTTTACGTTTATTTTTTCAGTTTTTTGCTTTTTAGCAGGAGGTTGTGCTTGTTTCATTTCTTGTTTTTTTTGTTTTATTTTCACTACTGGCACTGCTATTTTTATTGTTTTAGGTGAGAAGAGTTTGTTTTTTACTGTTATGCCTATTAGTGCTATGAAAGTAAGTATTGGCATTAATGCATAGGTAAACATTGGTGTCAGTAGGAAGTATGAAATTAACGCGCTTATTGTGAAGATTAGGAGTCCTGCGAATCCGCTTAATCCTAATTTTATTTGCTGTGGAAGTGTTCTGATGTCAGGCAAGCCGTATCTCAGCAGAAAGTATCCGAAGCTTATGCTTCCGAAAAAGCTTCCTATGTATGAGTAAATCCAGAAGTTGAGCATTTTATTTTTCTTCCCTCTTCTTATTTTTTTTTGAGTTAGTTTATTATGTTGTTAAGAGGGTTTTGCTTATTAAAAAGTTATTGTCTGCTTTTTTTAAGCTTCTTTTGTCACGTAGGGGAATGCGAATAAGTTGTCTGCGATGTGCAGTGGGTTTCTGATTAAGTCGACTTTTAGCCTGCCTTCGTCGTCTAAGTAATCTTCTTTGACGTGTATTGCAACTATTCTGCCTATGATTATTATGTGGTCTCCTGCTTTTTTAGCTTCTTCTAGGTAGCATTCTATGTTTGCTACGCATTCTGTTAATCGAGGCGGGCCTACTTTTTCTGATTTTCCTGTTTTTAGCCCTGCTCTTTCTATTTTTGATATTTCAGGGTCCCATTTTTCTCCTGCTGTCCATATTTTTTCAAGCATTTTTTCAGTTGGTATGTTTACTACGAATTCTTTTTTCTGAGTGAGGTTCCAGTATGAGTGCTTGTTTGGCCCTACTGCTATCATTAGTAATGGGGGGTTGAAGCTGACTGGTGTTATCCATGAGAATGGGCTTACGTCTGCTCTTCCTTTTGCGTCCATTGTTGTAACTAGTGCTGTGAATCTTGGTGACATTAGTTTCCAGAAGTCTTGTAATTCAGTCATTTTTAAGAACCTTTTTGAGATTAATTTGCTAATTGCGTTTGAATAATGTTTTGTTTGGTGTTTTTTGGAATGCTTTTTTTCCTCCGCATTTAGTATTAACTCTTTTAGGTATTAAATAAGTATTGGTTGTTTCATGAGTTGAAGTGAAAAAAAGTAGTTTGAGACAGGTTGAGTTATGATTGGCTTTTTTTGCCTTGTTAAAGGCAAAACATTTCAAACTTCAGAGAAGTTTGAACAAGAGCATCGAGGTGCTTTGCACCGAAGATGATCTGTTTGATACAAACTTTGCTTTGTCAAAAGTAAAGGTTTGAGCAACTGAAAGTTGTGATTGACTTTTCAAAAGTTTGTTCAGTTGTCATTTTTGCCGAAAGCAAAACATTTTCAAAAACCTTTGGTTTTTGAATTAAGTCACCAAGCAAAGTGCAGGTGGCTTGTTTGATACAACCTTTTCAAAAGTTTGTTCAGCCGTACATTGGTAGTTCGCCTTGTTCTGCTTTTTTGTAGTTTTTCATTTGTTGTATGTTTTGTATCATTCCTTTGAATTTTGTTTCTATTGTTTTGGCTTCTTTTAGCAGTTCTTTTGTGTCTACTTCTAGTCCTATTACGTCTCCTAGTTTTTGTATTAGTTCTGCTGCTGCTCTTGGGTCTGGGTATTCTATGCTTGATTTGATGAGTAGGCTTGTTACTGGGTAGTCTATTGAGCTTGCTTTTGCTAGGAGTACTCCGCTTATTCCTGTTGTTATTCCTTCGTTGATTAGGGGTATTTTTTTTATTTTTAAGTAGTTTAGCATTTCGTCGTTTGATGCTATTCCGAATATTTTTTCTTTTGTTTTTATTGTTGAGCTCATTCCTGCTAGTGAGATTATTTGTCTTATTTTTTGTTTTTTTGCGAATTTTAGTATTTGTCCTGATAAGTCGTAAATGATGTTTGAGGGGATTATGAATTCTGATAGGAGTATGCAGAAGTCGCTTGTTTTGTCTTTGTATATTCTTGCTGGGAAGTATGGTTTGCCTTGGTGTATTGCTGCCATTGGTGGGAAGTATTCACTTTCAATGTGCCCTATTGGTTCCATTTTTCTTTTTTCTATTATGTATCCTGCTGCTATTGTGCCGACTAGTCCTATTCCCGGAAATCCTTCTATTAACGTGTAGTTTTTTAGGTTTGTTTTTTTATCTAGGATTATTTTTACTTTGCTTCCCCACATGATTTCATGTAATTCAAAACAAGTATTTAAATTAAACTTATTGCGCCTATTTTTGCGAGGTTGAAGATTATTAGTGAGGGGATTATGATTAATGCTGCGTATTTTAGGAATTTTTCTTTTCTATTTTCTTGGTATGAGATGAAGCCTGCTGTGAGCAATCCGTATTCTATTAAGTATGCTTGGTTTGCTTTTGTTATTGTTTTTAAGTTCATTTGAGTCATTCCAAATTCAGTTATTCCTGTGAAGTCAAAGTTGTTTATCATTGAAATTAGCACTCCTAGTATTAAGGGGATTATGAAAGCGCCTGCGGCGATTAGTGTTATTTTTTGTATTGTCATTGCAGTGTTTTTCTGTCTTTGTATTCTCATTTCTTCTGCGATTTCTTCAGCTGTTTCTCTTAATGCTGTTCCTGCTTCTTTTCCTGTTTCATATGTTAGGGTGAGCATGTTTATTGCTTTTGCAAAGTGCTTGTTTTTTGTGTCTTTTTTTAATTTTTCAAGCGCGTTTTTCCAGCTTTCGCCGTTTTCTATTGCAGTGTAGGCTTTTTCAAATTCTTTGCTTAGTTGCCCGTAGTCTGATTTTATGATGTCAAGGAGCATTTGTTCTGGAGGGAGGTAGTAGGAGGATGCGCTCATTTGAAACAAGGCGTCTGGCAGGTTGTTTTCTATTTCATGTTCTTTTTTTGCTTGTTTTATTTTTTTCAAGGTTTTTTTGATGCTGATATCCAAAATATCACCGCGTTTAGCAGTGGGAAAACCACTGTGATTAGGAATATTGCTTGCATGTCGCTTATTCCGAGGTCCATGAATGCTGAGCCTATTATTAGGAATCCCTGAGTGAATGCTGGTAGTATTGCTGATACGCCTATTATTGCCAAGGAGTAAAGCACTGCTTTTTCATTGTATTCTTTCATTTTGTTTTTTATGATTTCTCTTTGCTCTTCAGCTGATTTTTTTATCATTTCAATGTTTTCTCCGTTTGCGTATGCGCTTGTTAATAGGTTTGTCATTTTTGCAATTTGCTTTGACTTGTTCCTTTCTTTGAATTTGTATAGCGCGTTTTCAACGCTTTCGCCGAGTCTTATTTCATTCAGTGTTTTTTCAAATTCTTTTGATGAAACGTATTCTTTTTTTGATATTTCTTCCATTGCTTTTTCAAAGCTCATTCCTGCATTCAATAAAGTGGCGAAGCTTTTCATTATGAAAGGAGTTTCTTTTTCCATTTCTTTTATTCTCTTTTCTTTTCTTTTTTTCTCAAGCCAGTTTTCTAATGAATGCATTTTTTTCAATCTCCTGTTTTTCTTTTTCTAATTGTTTTTTGAATTCATCTTTTTTTATCTCGTATGAGTTGCATATTCTCTCAATGAGTTCTTTGGGTTCTGATTCTGTTCTTTGCAGTTTCTCTTTTTCATAGTCGTATTTGAATATTTTTTCAATCGACGGCTTGCTGTTGTAATTTTTTTTGACGTATGAAATTTCAGTTACTTTTCTCTCTATCTTGTTTTTTCCAGCGTTCGTCCATCTTTTTTGGACAAGTATTAAGTCGAAGGCGTTTAAGTCGACGTCGCTTATGCCCATTGTTTTCATTCTTATCAGCGCTTCTTCTGAGTTTTGAGCGTGGAATGTTGCGAAGCTGCTTTTGCCTTGCCCTGCAAGCATTGTGTTTACAAGCGCTTTTGCTTCGCTTGGTTTTCTAACTTCCCCTACTATTACTCTGTCTGGTCGCATTCTCAGTGAGTCTGCTACGAGTTCTGCCATTGTGTTTTTTTCATCTGCGATTAGCCTCACTGCGTTCTTGTTTGAGAATTTCAGTTCAGGTGTTTCTTCTATTGCTATTACTCTGTCTTTTTCAGGAAGGAAGGATAAGAGGGTGTTTAAGGTGCTTGTTTTTCCGCTTCCTGTGTTTCCGCATATTAGCAGGTTTGCGTCGCTGTTTAAAGCCATTTTTAAGAATGCGAGTGCTTCAGGGGTTATTGTTTTTTCAGCTAGTTCTGTGGTGGTAAAGGGTTTTGAGTTGAATTTTCTTATTGTTATTGAAGGCTCTTCGCTTGCTGGGGGTATTGCAGCGTGTATTCTTCCGAATTCCACGTCTGCGTTTATTCTTGGATTGCTTGTGCTTACTCTTCTCCCTAGTTTTCTTCCTATTTTGTTTATTATGTTTTTTATTTTGTCGTCGCTTGCGAACATTATGTCTGTTTCCAGCCATCCGAATTGCTTGTGGTAGACGAATACTGGTTTTTGTTTTCCAACTATTGCTATTTCTTCAAGGTTTTCATCTTCAAGTAAGGGGTCTAGTGCTGAGTATCCTTTTGTTTCTTGTTTTATTATTTTGGTTAGTTTTTCAATTTGCTTCTGGGTTATTGTGATGTTGTTCAAGTCGCAGTATTGCTCTATTATTTCCTCTGCTGTTGCTTCATCTGGGTTTTTTTCTTTTCTGAATGCGTTTAATGCTTTTTCAATTAACAGTGCTTCGTCGTAGTTGACTTCTTTTAATTGAGTGATGTAATGCCTTTCTTCTCCTATTTTTATGATTTCATTGTTTTCATAAATTGCAACTAAAGTGCCTTGTTCTTTTTTCAGTTTTTTCCAGCCTATTATTTTTTCAATGAATTTTTTTTCTGTTTCAGAGTAAGAGAGGCTTAATGCATTGTATGGGCATACTGCCATGCATTGTGGTTTTCCTTTGTCCATGCACAAGTCGCATTTTGCCGGCTTTCCGTTTTTCTGGGGTATGATTGCGTTTTTTGGGCAGGCTTCCACGCAGATTCCGCAGTTGGTGCATTTGTCATAGTCTATTTTGTATATTCCGTTGACTTGGTATATTGCTTTTTCAGGGCATACGTTCGCGCATATTCCGCAGTTGTCGCATTTGAAAATGTTTGAGGAGTAAGTGTCTGTCATGTAAGGGCAGTTTTTCATGCATTCTCCGCAGTTCACGCATTTGTTTTTATCAAGTTCAATTTTCATTAATTAATTTGATGAAAGAATTAGTTTTTAAAAAAATTCAAACCTTGCTTGGTTTTAACTGGTTTTAATCAATTCTTTTAAAGTTAGTTGTTATTCTTCTTTTATTGTTTCCCAGTGGGCTTTTGCAATTGCTTGTTTTTTACTTAATCCTTCTTCTTTCATATACTTTTCAATTAATTTTTCTTGTTTTTCTATTAATTTTCTTGCTTCTTTTTCCATTTGGTGTATTTTTTTCCAGTCTTCTGGTGTTATGTTTTTTTTGAACCTGAACATTCTTACTATTTGTTCTAATGGATTAAACTTCATTTCTCTTTCTGATTTGCCTCCTGAAAATGACCTGTTTATTTTTACTTTTCCTTGTTTTTCATAGGGTTTTAGTTCTTTTTTTAATTCGTGGTAAAGGGGGCTGTGAGTTGCTCCTGCTGAAATCAATATCTTTTTTTCTGGGTTTTCTTCTATTGCTTTTCTTATTCTTTTTATGTTTTCTTTGTCTCGCATTTCAGCAAATTCAGCCATTGCTTTCTGCATGCCTATTATGTCTCCTTCATCTGCTTTTTGTTCTATTTCCTCCATTTTTCTTTTCATTTTCCTGTTCCACTTGTCGTAAAAAATTATTTTTTTGCCGTGGAGTCTTTTTTGTTTTAGCACTTCTCTGAATAACTTGTTTTCTTCCTCTGGGTATCTTACATGAGAAGCTGCTTTTGTAGGTCCTAGGTTTTCAATTAATTTCATAGTTTCTGGAGTGTACTCTAGTAAGATTATGTCATGTTCCTTCATTGCTTTTATTGTTTTGTCTGCTACTCCTTTAGCTGAGTGTCTTTCGAATAAGAAGTTGATTTCTTTAGGCATTTTTCCTAGTTGTTTTTTCTGTGCTCTTTTTCTACGTAAGTTTTGAAGGAATCCCATTGCTTTTTTTATTGTTTTTTTAAGTTAATAAAATGTTATTTTTTACTTAGTTTTAGGTATTCTTCATTGTGTTTGATTTTCATTCCTTTTTTCAATCCTGCTTTTTTTATGGTGCCTGCTGGCAGTTCTATGAATATGTTGCTTGGTTTTTCAGGAGTTATGTTGAATGTGAATGGTTTTACTTTTTCTTTCAAGTCAACTATTTTCTCGTTGTCCAGCCAGATTATGTCAAATGGGAAGAAGACGAAGAAGGAGTGTATGCTTGCTCCTATTCTTGTTTTTTTGTTAAGGATGAAAACTAGGGCGTGGTTGAGGTTTTTTCTGAACATCAGTCCTTTTAGTTTTTTGAGCATTGTGTCTGCGAGTTCTATTTTTACTTTTATTTTTTCTTTTTTTTTCATTTTTTATTCCTTCCAGCATATTTTTAGGATTATTGTTTCTTTTGCGTTGTTTTCTTTGTTTTTTATTGTTGTTATGTATTCTTTGTATGTGTTGTAGTCTTGTTCTGAGCCGTTTAAGTAGAAATCGCATGGGGCTACAACTGCTCCTGAAAAGGGGGTTGTTGTTCCTGTGATTTGCAGGCATTTTGAAGTGTAGGCGTTTTTTGAATTGTATGCGCAGTTTACTGAGTAGGTGTATGTTCCTGTTGGGCTTGGTGCTTTTATTGAGTTGTTGTAGTATACTCCGTAAGCTAGGTAAGTTGAGGTCATTTGCTTGAATAGTGTTTTGTTTGGGTAGTACAAGTTGAATTGGCAGTTTGCGTTTGAAACAGGTTCTCCTAACTCGTTTGTCAATTGCACTTCTAAGTCCATGTAGTCGCTTACTGCATATTTTGTTCCGCTTGTTATTTTTACTTTCAGTGCATTTGCTTTTACGTCTTGTTTTTCTAGAAATGAAGAGTATGGGTTTTTGTAGTTCCATAAGCTGGTTGTAAAGGCAGTGCTAGAGAAAAGAAGCAATGAGATTATGAAAGCTGTTTTTTTGTTCATTTTTTTTATTTTCACCTTACTTGGAAGTATTTGCTTGCGTATGCTGAGTAGCCGTTGTAGTCGCATTTGGCTGAGTAAGTGTATACTCCTGTTGTTGAAGGCACTGTGTTTGAGTTGTTGTAGTATACTCCGTAGTTGAGGTATGTGGTGCTTATTCCGCTTAGCCAGGTTGTTTTGTCAGGGTAGTAGGCTGTGAAAGTGCATGTTGCTGAGTCAACTGGCTGTCCGTAGGCGTCGAGCACTTCAACTTCTAAGTCTGCTGTGTCTCCTGTAGAGTATTCTGTTCCGCTGATTATCCTTGCGTTTATTGGATAGAGATTGCGTGAGCCGTGCATTTTTATTCTTAGTTTGTAGTTTGCTGTTGGAGTCAAGTTTAGTATTTTGTATGGCTCGTAGCCGTTTTTTGTTATTGTAATGTTGTAAGGAGCGTAATCTGTTTCGTCGTAGTCAACAGGGCGTTTTACAAGGACTGCTCCCCATGCTGTTTTCCAGTATGAGCCTGAGTAAGTGCTTGTGAAGTTTACCCATTTTCCAGTGGCGTTTTCTCCTGTTGAATCAACTGTTAAGCTTGCGTATCTGTAGCTTCCTGATAAGTAGTATTCTGGTTTTGAATCGATTAAGCTTACTGTCATGCCGCTTGTAAATTGGCTGTTATCTTGGACGTAGACTATGTTGCTTCCGCTTACAGCGTCTTGTGTTAGAAAACTGTATACTTTTGAATGAAGCAATTGCGCTGTTTTGAATCTTTTTCTTAAACTACCGTTTATTTCAAATGTCTCGTTTTCTCCAAAGGCGTTTGTAGCTGTAGCTGTTACATTCAGTGGGTTTCCTTCTTCGTCTGTTACTTCAAATTCAATTGATTGGAAGTAAGTTTTGTTGTTCCATAATGCGTATGTGTTTGTGTTGTAACTGTTTGATTCTTCGTTTGTTAGTTCTTTTTTTAGTTCGTAGTCTGTTATGTTTGCTGCTGTTGGCCCGTAATAGTTGTACCACATGTAGTTTATGTCGTCGTTTTTTGTTATGTTGTATAAGTCAAAATACCCATGATGCAAATTAATTCCCTTAGAAGAGGAAGCATTGAAATTAGAATAAATGTTAATGTTGCTTGCTGTTATTTTTCCTTCTGTTTGGAAGAATACTTGTGATTCCCCATACATTGCTTTAAAAATAACTCTTTTTAATAAAATATTAGGGTTATAGATTGTAAAAAATCCTCTTTCTCCTCTTGAGTTTTCGAAAGTGCAGTCAATAAAGGTGTCTGTTAAAGAAGATGAGCTGTGTTGTATCATTCCCATTATGTTCATTGCTGTTTCTCCGAATTTTCTGTATATTTCGTAGTTCCTGAATAGAGTGTCGTAGAAGCTTGAATTTGATAGTATTATTTGTTGATAGGTGTAGTATGTTGCTGGGCTTATTGATTGTAGTCCTATTGTGCATCCGTTTTTTGTTGTGTCGTATGTGCTGTTGTATTCTCCGCATATGAAGTTGTGTATTTCATTTGATTCTAGGAAGTATATTTCTTTTCTTTTGTCTTTTATCCATGCTCCTTCTTGGTTATATATTTTTGCGTTTACAAAATAAGTTCCATAATCAGTGTGGTCAATGTTTAATTTTTGCCAGAATCTTAGTCCGTCTATTGTTACATTGTCTCCTATGTTTGCTCCTTCAAGATAAAATCTCACTCCTAACAAAAAGAAGTGGTTCATGAAGTTTTTTGAGTCGTTGCAGTTTTCTCCCCCGTATGATGCTCTGTAACTGCAGACGCTTTCTAATGTTGACATGTTGTACCTGTCAAGTGTGAATGTCTGCCATGATGTGTTTAGTTCCCAGTTTGGGTTGTGTCTAAAACTGCCAATCATATCTACTTCCATTGAGGGTTTTGTTGATGAAGGAGGAGTATTATAGGAAGTATAAATGTATATCTTGCTTACATTTAAGTTATTGCTTGATTTTAGGCTTGCATTTAAGTATCTTCCTTCTGATATTCTTATTGCTTCTATGTATCTTGAGTTTACTGTTGAGTCTGTGAATCTTAGTTGAATGTATGGGCTTGTTCCGTTTACAGTGCATTTTACACTTCCTGTGTTTTCTATTACATCTGTTGTTTCAGTTGAACAGCTTACATTGTTGCCTTCCCATATCCAGCCTATTGAGTCAGTGTTGTAAGCATCTGTTCCTGTTGCTGATTCTGTCCAGACATCCCCTTCCATGCTTGAATTCCATGGCTGTTGAAATACTTTATTCATTGAGTTTATTTTTTCAGCTAAATCATCAAAATCATAGGGGTTGTTATAAATTCCCTCACCAGTTGTTGAATTAATGTAAATATGATAATATCCATACTGCCTATTATGGGTATAAGTTACGTTTGCTGTTGAGAATCCAGCTGCTATTATCACTGCAAGAACTGCTATTGCCTTTAAAGTTATTTTCATTTTTTAGCTCCTCTTTTTATGTTCAATCGTTTTTGTTTTAAAATTTTAACTGATTTCATGAATCTATTTCGCTTGTTTGTGATTCGTAGTTTTTTTCAGCTGAGTAGTTGTTGAAAATGTTCAGGAAGTCTGTTATGTTGCTTGAGCTGATGTTGTTCCTTTTCATCATACTCATTTCTATCTTCAAGTTCATTGCCATTTCTCCTATGCTTGTTGTTTTTATCTGCTTCTGCTCGACTGGCATTGAGGTGTGTATTGCTATGTTTGCGAGAGTGCTTATTGCTAGTATTATCATGCCTGCTATTAGTAAGTAAATTTGTCCTTTTCTTTTGCTTGTTTTGTTTTTTTTCATTATTCTTCGTTCCTGTTCCATATTCCCACTACTATTTTTTTAGGAGAGTATTCTTTTTCATAGCTGCTTATCAAGCAGGATGCTGTTGCCAGTGTAGAGCTTGTTTCTTTTCCGCTTTCGTTTATTAAATCATCTAGTTTTCCGTCTGCTGAATTGTTTGAGTAAAGCCAGATGTGGTAGTTTAGGTCATTGGCGAGTGTTTGGTTTAATCCTAAGTCGTAGTAGCCGTATACGTGTATTGTTTCAGGGTATGTGCTGTAATCGTAGCAAGTGGTTAAAGGGGCTCTTTGTTGCGTGGTGTCTGCTCCGTCGCACCACCAGAAGCCATTTTGTCCATTAGTGTAATAAGCAAGGTAATCGCCGTCTGTAACGTAGTCATTAACTAGGTATACTTTGTTTTTGTTTACTGAGTAGTTGAACCATTCAGTGCACCATAATCCAGCTGAGGTGGGCGCGCTTATTACATGGTCTTCTGATAGTGTGTTTATTTTGCAGTAGTAGTTGCTTGAAGTGTCTTTTTCGCATATTGAGAATTCAATGTCTGAATTCATGGCTCCGTCTGTTTCAATGCATATTTTTATTTTGCTTGCGCTTCTGTTGAAGTAGGTTGTCTGCCTTGCTGTTCCTTCTAAATCAGCTGAAGTATCATAGTATCTGCTTGAATTGCTTTTGTTCCAGGCGTCAGCGTATAATGTAAGGTTTATTGGTATGTATCCTTTGATTGTATTTTCTCTGAATGTTTGGCTGTAGCATATTGAGGATGCTATGTCTCCTGCGTATCTTTGCAGGCGGTTTATTCCCTGTGCGTCTTGGTATGCTGGTGGCAGTGCGGAGTAGATGTTGTTTATTACTATGAATATTATGCTTATTGCAAGTATCACTTCGAATATTTTTACAAATCCTTTATTCATTGCAATTTGCCTCTGTTGTTTTTTTACCAGCAGTATAGCTGAAGTGTGCCTGGGTAGTAGTTTCCGTTTCCGTCATATGCTGTTATTGGTCTTTGTATTTCACGTGAGTAGTTTGGTTTTGTTCCTGTGCAGTTGTAATTGCTGCCATTGTTTAGTTTTATGTTTATTATGAAGTTCATCGTGGTTCCTGTTTTTGGTTTGAGTGATTCGCAGGAAGTGCTTGTTATTGCTTTTATTTTTGTCAGTTCAAGTACGTTTGGGTAAGTTGTTGTGTTGTCGTAGTAAGCGAGTCCTATTGATTTCATGTCTACTGTTGCTGTCCAGTTTTTTGGGTATCCTGGGTATTTTACAAGCACTGTTGATAGGTAATCTGTTTCTTGCAGGAAAGTGTCTTGCGTGTCTGTTGAACTTATGTTTATGTAAGGGAGGAGTGTGAACAGGCTGATGTAGGCTACTGCAAACAGTCCTATTGAGAGTATGAAGTCGTAGTCAACTGTTCCTTTCATTTTTTATCAGTCCCCTCCTATTTTCACTAAGTATCTTTTGTTTGAGATGAATACTGAGTAAGTTATTTTCACTGGGTTGTTTACTACTACTGAATTGTTTGAAACGACTATATCTCCCCTTTCGCATGGCTTGCAGTCTGGCATTTTATCAAAGCTTATTTGGCTTGCTGTCATGTTCTCGTACATTTTAAGCCTTTCTGATGAAGATGCTTTTTTCTTAACTTCTCTTATGACGTCGTTTGTGGTTGTTGTCTTGTATATTGTGAAGGCGTTTGCTGCTGATTCTATTTTTGTTGCTGTTGGAGGTGTCCTGGTTATTAAGTCAGCTATTTTTTGTTCGAGTGTTATTGGAGGGAGGAAAATTTGGAAGACTACAAGGGTTACTACTACGAGTGTTATTGAGTGTTTTATCCCTGAAATTACGCTTCCTTCTCCCATTTGTCCTGCGATTAATCCTGCAAAGAATGCTTGTATTAGTGTCAAGTGGAAGAAGTATGTTTTGAAGTCTTCTTCGCTTAGTTTTGAAGGGTGTCCTCCTAGTAGTCCTGCTGCTTGGTTTAATTGAGGGGTTGCTGGTATGAATGCTTGTGTCAAGGCTACTATTATTCCGAGGAATAGGAGGAAAATGAAGTACATTGAAACGAGGTATACTTTTAGTTTTGATTTTCTCTCTTGTTCTATACTTTTAAGTGTTTTGATGTCAGTGGATACTGTTTCAAGTATGTCTGCTACTTCTCCTCCTGATTTATGTGATTCGATGATTATTAAGATGGCTTGTCTTACTAGTTTGCTTTTTACTCTTTCTGCAAATTTTCGCAGGGCTTCTTCGAAGTCTACTCCCCAGGATATTTGAGCTGAGGTTATTTTCATTTCATCTGTAAGCGCTCCATAGGTTCCGTGTGAAGCGTTTTCAATTGCTTTTGACAAGGGCATGCCTGCTCTTATTGATTCTGCCACGTCTCTTAGGAAGTCAGGGAGGTATTCCTCTATTTCTTTTGCTTTTTTGAATATCAAGTATTGGTTTATTAGGAAAGGTAGTCCGATTATTATTATTGAAATTATTGCTGTTGTTTCGAAGTAGGTTGTTTCTTGCAGGAAAAGTATGCTTATAACTAGCAAGAGGAAGCCTATTAATGAGATTGCTATTAATGCTTCGTCTTTTTGAGTGAGTTTGATTTTTTTCTTCATTTTTTTATCATGCTCCTACTGGTTTTGAGCTTTCTATTAGTATCATGAATCCTATTGCCATGAGGGGCATCATTATGTAAATGAATAATGGGAAGATGATTTCAAGTCCTATTGGCAGTGAGCCTATGGATCCCATTATTGTTGCCATGATTACTACTAGCACTGGTCCTGCTACGAATAGTGTTGTGTATAATTCTGCCATTAGTTCAAGTGAGTCGAGGTATTCTGATTCCATGTTTTTTTGGTTGTCCATGTATTTTCTTGCCCTGTCTATTAAAAATTCTCTCATGTCTCCTCCTGTTCTTGTTATTGAAACAATTCCCCATAGTAAGTCTTTGAATGAAGGAGAGGGTGTTTCTGTTGCTACTTCTGATAAGGCGCTTACTGTGTCGTAGCCGAATACTTCTATGTTTCTTGCTATTCTTCTGCATTGTTTTGCAAGTTCTCCGTATTCTGGAAAGTCTCCTATTATTTTGAATACGAGGTATATTGGCACTCCTGTTCCTGATACTGTTGCCATGTGTGTTGCTGCGTATGGGATGTTCAGTTCTATGTTTCTTTTTATGTTGTCTACTTCGTATGATGGGTAGATCATGAAAGCGAGGAAGATTCCAAGGCCTGTGAATGTTGATATGAGAAAGCTGATTATTGTTGCTGCCAGCGGTATTAATTCGTATATGTTTATGAGTATTAATCTGCTTATGAGGAAGATGAATGGGAAGGAGAGGGTTATTGTGAGGAGGGCTGTTGCTATGTATTCTTCAACTGGCATGTATAGTTCTGCTTTATGCAGCATTTGTTTTGTGTCTTTGAATAATGGCTTGAAGTATTTTGTTATTCCTAGCTTGTGGAATATTTTGTATGCTAGGAGCCTGTAGCTTCTTTTAAATATTATTGATTCGAACATTTTTGCCTACCTTTATTTTGATTCGTTTATTTTTTTGATTACTTCTTCTGGGTTTTTGTAGTAATGGGCTATTATTTTTCCAACATCTTTGTAGTACCTGATGTTTTCTTTTTTCATCCATTCTAGGATTGTTACTCTTCTTTGTATTTCTTCCCATACGCTTTTTTCAGGTATTCCTTTTTCTTCTATTATTTCGTTTAGTATGTAGCTTCTGTCTGAAGCGAATTCGAAGTAGTCCCCTGCTGGTATCCATCTGAATAAGGTGTTTGTTATTGGCTTGTTTGTTTTTTCATCTACTCCTATTACTTCCACTACTGCTTTTACTCTTCTTACGTCTATTCCTTTTATTCTTGAGAATCCCATTATCATTACTACGTCTAGGTGTTGAAGTAGTCCTGCTGACAAATTTATCGGAGGGGTTGTTAGACGGTTTATTACTGCTTCTATTGATTCTGCGTGTATAGTTGCGAGTCCTGCGTGTCCTGTTGCCATTCCTTGGAACAAGACGTATGCTTCTGCTCCCCTTACTTCTCCGACTATTATCTCATCTGGTCTTTCCCTCAAAGCTGCTTTCAGCAAGTCGAACATTGACACTTCTCCTTTTCTTTTTCCTGTTGCTCCTTCTGGGCCGTATCCCATCCTTGATACTTTTGCTATCCAGTGTTCGTGAGGTAGTCTTAGTTCAGGAGTGTCTTCTATTGAAACTATTTTTGCTTCAGGTGGCAGGAATAAGCTTAATGCGTTCAATGTGCTTGTTTTTCCTGTTGCTGTTCCTCCTGCTATTAGTATTGAGTTGTGGTATTCTATTATGAGCCATAGGTATGCTGCTATTAATGGAGGGATTGTTCCGAAGTTTATGAAGTCTGTTATTGTGAGGGGGTCTTTTGTGAATTTTCTGATTGTGAAGGTGGAGCCTCTCATTGCAATGTCTTTTCCTGATGAGAATGTTGCTTGAAGACGGCTTCCGTCTGGAAGAGCCCCGTCTAGTAGTGGTTCTGCTACTGATATGTGTTTTCCGCTTCTTTGCGCTAGTTTTGAGATGAATTTGTTTAGTTCTTCTTGTGTTTCGAAAACTATGTTTGTTTTCAAGGAACCGTATTTTCTGTGGTATATGAATATTGGTATTTTTTCTCCGTCGCATGAAATGTCTTCTATTCCTGGGTCTTGCATTAACGGTTCTATTTTGTCTAGTCCTAGAAAGTTTCTGTAGATGTAGTAGAGTATTTTGTTGTATTCTGTTTCTGTTAAGTTTATTTCGTAGTCTGCTATCATTTGGTTTAGTTTTTCTTTTAGGTATTTTTGCACTTCTCTTATATTTTTTACGTCCATTAAGTTGACGTCAAGCAGGTCTATTATGAGTTCTTTTAATGTTTCTAGTTTTTCTTTTTCTTTTTTTGTAAGAGGCGGTTCTATTACTGTGTAGCTTAGTGCTTGCAGTTCTTTGTTCCATTTGATTACTGCGTAGGCGTATGGTTCTATTAATGGGTATCTTACGTCTATTTCTTTTAAGTTAGGTGGTTCCCAGTCGCTTGATATTTTTTTAGATACTTCTTCTTTTGGCATTTTGTGAGCTATGAGGGGGATTCCTCTTACTTTTGATTTGGCTTCGTTTATTGAAATGACTTGCTTTTCTCTGCTTAGCGCTTCTGATATGTCAGGAAAGTTGAGGATTATTGGTGCTTGTGTTGTGCTTTTGCTTGTTTCTTCTGTTTGGCTTTCTTGTTTTTGTATGACTCTTTTTACGCCTGATTTTTCCACTACTGTTGTTTGGCTTGGGGCTTGTGTTATTAATTTTATTGGCATCTCTCCTTCTGTTTTTACAACTGGTGTGATTACTGGTGTTTCGTGAACTACTTCTTTTACTTTGTATGTTGGTGTTGCTTTTTCAATCTCCTCTTCTTCTTTTTTCCATTGCTCAAAAGCTGTTTTTCCTCCTTTTTCTCTTACTTTTTTCACAGAGTTTTTGAATAATTTTCTGAGTATTTTTTTATTCCAAGCCACAGTCATTCACCAGTTTTATGTTCATGTATGTCTCGTTTACTTTTTCTGTTATCATGCATTTTTTTCCTGAGTATATCTCTCCTGAAGCATTTATGTTGCTGCAGTTGAAGTAATCGTTTGTTTCATAATACCTGCTTGTTGCTGTTTCTGCACTTGTTCTTATTTTCAGCTTATCTCCGCAGCTTATTTTCACTGTGTATATGAAGTCAAGTTGAGGCAAGTCAAGTTTCTGCGTCATGTTTTTGCCGTACGATTTTGTGTTCTCCAAGCCGTATTCTGCTTTTGCTTGAACATATTCTCCTACTTGTTTCATTTGCAGGTAGTATGATTCTTGTTTTGCAGTGTTCACATAGCCGTATATTGAGTAGTATATTGTTACGAATGCAACTAGCAGTATTGTTATTTTTATTACAAAGCTTATTGTTACTGTTCCCATTTTTTAATCACTTTTAGCATATTGATACTTCTACTATTGGTTTTGTGTCGTATCCTGTTTTTTTTGTTATGATTGTTGCAAATGGCCCTCCTTTTCCTTTGGTGCAGTCTCCGCTGTATCTTAAGTTTATGTTATGGTAGCATATTGCTATTTCAGCGTCTCCTGCTGCTGGCCCTACTGCTCCCCTGAAGATATTTGAGTTGTTCCCGAGCCTGTACATTTTGATTCCTGTTTCATTGTCTATGAGCCATTGGCTTGTTTCGTTGCAGTCTGTTCTTATTTCAACTTCTGTGGTGTTTGTCCCAATTACTCCTGTTTTTTGACTTAGCCTTAGTTTTATTGAGTTGTTGCCTTCATCAAGCAGAAGGAAGCAGTCAGGTAGGTACATTTCGTATTTGTTCTGGAAGTTGATGTCTCCGTGTGCTGTTGTTCTTATTATGTAATCAAGTCCTATCATTTGGCTCTGTAGGTTTGTTACTCTCCCTTTTTCTCCCATTTCTTTTGATAATGGCAGGGCCCACATGTAAGCTGCCATTGTTGTTGTAAGCACTATTGCTATTACCATTACGTATGAAACTATGGGGGATATGCCTTTTTCCATATCGTTTAAAAAGAACTCTGGATATATAAAAGATATATAATGTTGAATTGTTTTTATTCTTTTTACTCTCACAGGTTTTGATTATGGGTTATAAAATTGCAGTTATTCCAGATGGCAACAGGAGATATGCCAGGAAAAAAGAAATTTCTTTAAAAGAGGCTTATGAGCTTGGATTCAAAAAAGCAGAGCAGGTTCTTGACTGGTGCCTTGAAAGAGGAGATGTTGAAGAAGTTACTTTATGGGGTTTGAGCACTGAAAATTTCAGGAGAAACAAGAAGCAGTTGAAGCTTCTTAACAAGATGTTTAAGCAGAAGCTGAATGAGCTTTTGAATTCTGAAAAGCTTTACTCTAATGAAGTCAAGGTAAGGGTAGTTGGTGAGCCTAATTTCCTGAAAACACTTGAGCCTCTTGTTTCTGGAATTTATGAAAAAACAAGGAGCCACAGGAAGTTCAATTTGAATATTGCTCTTGCTTATGGCGGAAAATACGAGCTGTTAAATGCTTTTAACAAGTTAGCAGGCAAGAAAAAAATAACTGAAAAGGATGTTGAAAAAAACCTGATGATTCCAGGGGATGTTGACTTGATTATCAGAACTTCAGGAGTGCAGCGTCTCAGCGGCTACTTGTTATGGCAGAGTGCTTATGCTGAATTGTTTTTCACTAAACAACTTTGGCCTGAGCTGACTAAAAAAGAATTCAACAGAGCATTTGAATTTTTAAAAGCAACTAAAAGAAACTTTGGAAAATAATCCAAGGTGTTTTTTATGAAAGGAAAGTTCATTGTTTTTTATGGCATTAATAATCTTGGCAAGACAACTCAGGCAAAAAAGCTTGTTTCTTACTTGAACGAGAGGAGTTTGGAAGCAGAGTATTTGAAGTATCCTGTTTATGACTTGGAGCCAACAGGTCCTTTTATTAACAAAGTTTTGAGGGGAAGTGAGAAGCAGGAGATTGCTGAAGAAGAGTTGCAGTTGTGGTATGTGCTTAACAGGTTCCAGTATGAGCCGGTTTTGAAAAACAAGCTGGAGCAAGGTGTTTTTGTAGTTGCTGAGGATTATTCTGGCACTGGAGTTGCTTGGGGCACTGCGAAGGGAGCTGATGAAGAGTGGCTTATTAACTTGAACAAGCCTTTGCTGAAAGAGGATGTTGCTATTTTGTTTGACGGCGAGAGGTTCATGCAAGCAAAGGAAGCGAATCATTTGCATGAATCAAATGACGAGCTTATGAATAAATGCAGGCAAGTTCATTTGGAATTAGGTGAAAAGTTAGGGTGGAAAAAAGTTAATGCTAATGGCTCGATTGATTATGTTTTTGAACGTGTCCTGGAAATTTTAAAAGAAGAGGGGATTCTTTAATTTTTTTTAAATAAGAAGCCCGAGCCTTATTATCAGGGATGGGTTTTTCATTAGCTTGTTTTTTATGAACGAAGTGTCTTCCATGTCCCCGTATTCAGAAACCAGCTTGTTTACTTTTTTTTCATTAAGCAATGCGAATAATTTGTCCTTGTTTACTCTCTTGTAATATTTCCAAATGAATTTATGCATTTTCAAATCTTTGAACAATTCTTCTCTCCATTTTTTTTCATAGTAGTCCAAGTTGTTTCTGTCAATTGCTTTTTTCAGCAGTTCAGCTGCTTTCAATCCAAACACTACTCCTCCTCCTGTGCTTGCTTTCACCTGGGCAGCAGCGTCGCCTACAAGGGCCTTGTTTTCCTGCACTGTTTTTTTGCCGTCGAAAATTGGAATTAATGCACTTTGTTTCTTCTCAACTTTTTTGATGCTGAACTTTTCTGAAAATAATTTGTACACCTCTCCTGGGTTTCCTGTTGTAGTACCGAGCCCCAGTCTTCCTTTTTTTTCATTGAAGGGAATCCACCAGGCAAAGAATCCAGGCGCGTATTTGTCGTTGAAATGAAGCTCGACAAAGTCAGGGTCTTTTTTTTCATTTAATTCCACTATTTCTTGGTAAGTGTAAAGGTAATTTCTTTTGATGTTCATTGATTTGGCTACTGAGGACAAGGCTCCGTCAGCGCCTATTATGAACTCGTCGTCTTCTCCTTTCCATCTTTTTCCATATCTTATTTTGCTTCCTGCGCTGACAGCATCTTGTATTAATCCTTCTTCGAACTTGTACCTGTCAACTACAAATGCCTGCGTCTTATTTGTCTTCACTTCAAATTCTTCCTTGTTTGAATAAAATTTTGCTCCTTTAACTTCATTTAACAAACTTTCGTTTAAATCCACGTCAAGTTTTTTAATGTTTTTTGAAAACAAGCCGCCGCATGCTTTTTCAAAATGCTTTTCCTTCGCTTCCCATATTTCTTGGCTTCCGAGAATCTTACCTAAGTAAGTGCCGACAATCCCTGCTCCTATTATCATATGCTTAAGCCTTCTTTTTTCAGAAGCTCTGCTAATTCCTTTTCTAAAGCTTCTTTTCCTTCTCTTGTTTCCGCTTCTATTCTCAGCGTCAATGCTTTTTCTGTGTTTGATTTTCTTATTAAAAACCACTCTTTTTCAAACTCTACTCTTACTCCGTCAAGCAAGTTCATTTTCTCTTTTGAATACTTTTCTTTCACTGCATTAAGAACTTCTTCTTGTTTTTCCTTGTTGCATTTTATTCTTATTTCAGGTGTCGTGTAATATTTTGGAATGTTTTGAGTTAGTTCTGACAGCTTTTTTCCTTTTGAAATTATTTCAGCCATTCTCAGTGAGGAGTATATGCCGTCATCGTAGCCAAAGTATTTGTCATTGAAATAAAAATGCCCTCCTATTTCTCCTCCAAGCAAGGCGTTTGAATCCAGCACTGCTTGCCTTACTGAAGGGTTTCCTGTTCTTGTCAAAACAGGCTCTCCCCCTTCTTTTTTTATGACATCAATAACTGCTTTTGATGTTTTTCCTTCATACACTATTTTTCCTTTCTTTTTTTCTAAAATGCTTCTTATGAATACTACGAATGCTTCGTCTCCTGTTAATGGTTTTCCCTGCTCGTCTACGAAAGCTACTCTGTCTCCGTCTCCGTCATAAGCTATTCCCAAGTCTGCTTTTGTTTCAATTACTCTTTCAATTAATTTTTTCCTGTTTTCAAATGGCTGCGGGTCAGGCGCGTGGTTTGGGAAACTGCCATTTGGCTCTGAATATAACTCTATTACTTGGCATCCTTTTTTTCTGAATATTTCAGGAGCTATTGCTCCGCATGTGCCATTTGCTGAGTCAATAACTACTTTCAAGGGCTTTTCAAATTTTATGTTTTCAAGCATGAACTTTTTATACCCTTCAACTGCATCTTTTTTTATTACTTTTCCTTTTTGATTTGCTTTGACGTAGTTGTTTTTTTCCATTTCTTTTTTTAATTCAAGTATTTTTTCTGACGTAAGGGCGTATTTTCCATTGCTTAACTTGAATCCGTTGTATTCAGGTGGATTGTGCGAAGCTGTTATCATTACTCCTGCTTTTTTATTTTGAGTTCTTACTGTGAAGTAAAGCACTGGGCTCGGCACTGTCCCTATATCCAGGACATTTGCGCCTACTTCTGTGATTCCTTGCGCTAGTTTTTTGAATAGTTCTTCAGATGATTTTCTGACGTCTTTTCCTACTATCACTTCCTCTGCTTTCATGTATGAAGCGTAAATTTTTCCGAGTTTTTCTGCAAAGTCGCTGTCAAATTCTTCAGGGTATTTTCCTCTTATGTCATATGCTCTGAATATCTTTTCATCATAACTTTTTTTTCCGATTATGCTTTTCAGTTCTTCAAGGTTTTCAATCAAGTAATCTGGCTGTAGTTTGCTTAGTTCTTTTTCTGTTTTGATTCCTGTTGTAACTGCTATTGTCAAGCACCCTGCTTTTTTTCCAGCTTCTACGTCGTAATCATGGTCTCCTATCATTATTACTTCTTCTGGCTTTGTTCCGAGCAAGTTGCATGCTTTGATTATTGGCTCTGCTGAGGGTTTTTTTTCCTCGCAGTCTTCTGAAGTTACAAGTGCATCGTATTCCAATCCTGTTTTTTCAAGAGCAGTCAAAGCTGATTTTTTTCTTTTAGTTGTCACGAGCCCTATCTTGTATCCTTGTTTTTTAAAATAAGAAATAGTTTCTTTGGAGTTTTTGATTAAAATTGGTGGGTAGTTTTTGTTCATGTTTTCATGCTGTTTTTGGTAAAATTCCTCTGCTTTTTCTTCTGTGATGTTGAAAATTTTTTTAATTTGCTGTGCTAATGGCTTGCTGATTATGTTTTTTTTGATTTCCTCTTCTGTCAGCACCCTGTAGCCGAGTTCTCTGCAGGTGTCTTGTATTGATTTTATTGCAGGTTCAAGTGAAATCAGCGTGCCGTCTATGTCGAATAGTAGTGCTTTTAGTTTTTTCATTTTTTATCTTGCCTCTGTTTTTGTTTAATTTTTAGATTAGTAAATCATATATACTCCTTTGTTTTTATTCTTTATTGGTTTTTTATGAAGATTGTTTTGTTGACTGGCACCCGTCCTGATATTATTAAAATGGCTCCTTTGTATTGGGAAGGTAAAAAGAGGAGGCATGAAGTTATTCTTGTTCACAGCAACCAGCATTATCCTTTTGACTTGTTTGAATCTGTTTATAGGGATTTGGATTTGCCTTATCCTCCTCATTTCATTTTGAATGACGGCGTTGCTAAGAAATTGGCGCGTATTGTTTCAAAAAAAGTTTATTTGTATGACTTAAAGCATGGGACAAGTTTAAGCGAGAAGGTTAAAAAAGCAGGTTCTAAAATTTTAAGCAGCAGACCTAACGCTTCTAAGACTGCTGTTGAAATCATTTCTGGATTGAATGACTTGTTTTTGAATCATTTGAAGGATGTTGATATTATCTTGACTCATGGTGATACTTTGACTTGTATGGCTGGCTCTCTTGCTGCTCATTTGAATTTGATTCCAGTCGGGCATATTGAAGCTGGGCTGAGGACTGGAACAAGGGAGCCTTTTCCAGAGCAGACTAATACTAGGATTGCTGATGCTTGCGCTGATTTGAAGTTTGCTGCGACTGAAAAAAATGCAGGGTTTTTGAAAAATGAAGGTTTTGATGAGAGAGATATTTTTGTTGTTGGAAATTCTGTTGTTGATGCTGTTTTATGGGCTAAGGATAAAGGGAATAAGCAGTTTTTTTTAGATTTAGGTGCTGATCCTAGCAAGAAATGGGTTTATTTTTCAGCTCATAGGAGGGAAAATTTGATTCATGAAAAAAGATTCAAGGCGATTGTGAAAGCTGCTTATGATTTAGCTGATATGGGTTATCAGGTTATTTGGTCTGTTAGGACAGGCACTAAAACTTATTTTGAGAAGTATGGCATAAGCGTTAGTCATCCTAATATTTTGACTGTGGAGGAGATTCCTAATTATACTGATATTGTTTGGCTGATGAATAACTCTGAGTTTATAGTAACTGATTCTGGCAGCATGCAGGAGGAGATGGCTGCTTTGAAAAAGCCTTGCATTACTTTAAGGTTTGTGACTGACAGGCCTGAAACAGTTGAAGCTGGCATTAATTTTTTAGCTGAGCCTGATGAAAGTTTGAATATAAAAAAAGTTGTTGAAAAAGCGCTTGCTGTGAAGAAATTTCCTTCTCTTTATGGAGAGGGGGATTCAGCTTCTAAAATTTTTGATGTCCTTGAAAAAAGGAAGAAGTTTATAAGATGGGCTGATGAGAAGTAAATTCTTATTTTTCCAAGACTTTTTTGTAAATTTTTTCAGTCATCTCTGCAATATTCTTCCATTGGAATTTCTTGACATGTTGAAGTCCTTTCCTGCTCATTTCCTCTTGCAATTTCTTGTTTTTCAAAACTTTTACAATGGCGTCTGCTAGCTCTTCAACGCTTTTGTTTTTCACAACTATTCCAGCGTTCCCAGCTGCGTATACTGTTCCTGAAATGTCTGTTGTTATTACTGGGCAGCCTGCAGCCATTGCTTCTAGAATGACTATGCCGAAAGCTTCTGACCTGTGAACTGAAGGAAGCACGAATACTGTGCTTTCATTGAATCTTTTTTCCATTTCTTCATTTGAAATTCTTCCAAGGAAGGAAATGCTTCTTTCAAGTCCTTCTTTTTTAACCAGGTCTTCAAGCTCTTTTCTTAATTCTCCTGAGCCCCCTATTGACAAGTGAGCATCTGGAATTTCATGAATCACTTTTTTCATTGCTTTTATTAAAACATCAATCCCCTTGTAGTAAATCAGCCTGCCTACATAAAATACTTCTTTTTCTTTTCTTTTCTTTTTTTTCAGTTTGAATTTTGACAAGTCAACTCCATTTGGAATTATTGTTATTTTGTTTTTGTCAATCAAAGGCAGAGTGTCTGAAATTTTAATGTACTGAGGGGAAGTGGGCATTACTTGCCTTGCTTTTCCCAAGACAACTGGAATTTGAATCAAATCTTTATAAATTTTAAACAGCAGCCCAAACACTCCTTTTCTTCCAATAACATCTGAATGGTAAGTCACTACCCACGGCTTTCTTTTCAAGAGGAAGGCAATTACTGCAAGAGTATTGTTGAAGGGGTTTGGAGCGTGAAGCTGACCTATGTCAAATTCTCTTTTTAAAATTTTAAGAAACATTCCTGGACTGATTGGAGCAGCGCTTAAATTAAACAAAGTTTTGCTTCTTACAACTTTAATTCCTTCAATCATTTCTTCTTTTTTCAAGCCTTTTATATGCTCAGAGGCAATTACAGTAACTTCATGCCCTTTTTGCACTAAGTAACGAGCGTTTTCATACACAACTGTTTCAATTCCCCCTTTAAATGGCTTGAAATATTTTGAAACAATTAAAATTTTCATTTTCTTTACCCATTTTTTATGAATAATTAAGAGAATAAAGCTTTATATTAAAGTATCTCTTTTTATTGAATTGAATAAAGGGGGATTGGTTTTTCATGTTTTTTAATTATGTTAAGTTAATGCGTCCTCAGCAGTAGTATAAAAATTTGATTGTTTTTGTGCCTCTTATTTTTGCTGGAAAGCTTTTTGATTCAAGGCTGTTTTGGCTTTCTGTTCTAGGCTTTTTCATACTTTCTCTTGTTCTTGCTTCATTTGGTTACGCTTTTGTTTATCACTCGTTTGAACAGATATCAGTTATTTCAATGCAATTTCTCCAGTGGTTGATAACAAAAAAGTTTTCTCATTTGCCCCTGAAATAGGCTTTTACACAAATTGCACATTAATTGGAATGCTTCCTGTTCCAAACAGAATTTCCAACAAGTTATTAAATTCAACTAATCCCTTATCTTTTATGCATGAAAAAGCAGATTACTTCTGTTTCAGCTCTTATAAATATAATTCCTACAATGAAAAAACAAAGGAAATATGTGATTACTTTTTAAAACTAAAACCAATAATAACTTATAATAATAAAATAAAGGGTATTGCTGGAAACTATGATTAACATGTCCTCTAAAATCACTACATCTTCATTTGTGAAACAAAACTTGTTTGGCTACTTGGCAGAAGCTTCTGGCTTTGTGTCAAATTTGATTTTCAACATCGCCTTGCCAATCTTCCTAGGCGCAGCTGTATTCGGGCAGTTGTCAATTACCTTAGGGTTCGCTTACTTTCTAATTGGGTTAGTGAGCACTGGTTTTAACAACACGATGGTGCGTCTTGTTTCAAAAAGCTACGCTGAGAAAAAATATTCAGAAATGAAAAACACTGTTTTTTACCTGTTTGAACTGAAATTATTGATAGCATCTCTTTTTTCGATTGCTTTGTTTTTTTCAGCTAATTGGCTTTCATCAGCTTATTCCGTTCCTGTTCTTGGAATTCAAATAGCTTCATTCTTAATTATCTTTTCATCAATATTCACTTTTTTCGTATCTTTTTTCACTGCAATTCAAAAAAATCAAGTTTCTCTTGCAGCAACATTCCTAAACTCCTTCTTTTTAATCATCCTTCCGTTACTGTTTTTCTTCAATGGCTTTAGAATAAATGGGATAATTTTTTCAGTTGTATTGGCTTACTTCATAGCAGTTGTATTCATCTCAATTTTTGCATTCAAGGAATTGAAAAAAATAAAAGCAAAAACAAGAAAGGAGGTTAAAAAACCAGTTTTAACCAATGTCTTAGGTTTTTCAATAATATCTCTTTCAAACATTTTTTTGAACTGGGGTGTTTTGCTCGTGCTTGGCTTGTTTGCTTCTTCAACTGAAGTTGCTTTCTTCAAAATTTCGCTTAGCTGGATTTTAGCTGTTTTAACAGTTGTTCCAATTTCATACGGAGTGGTGTTCTCAAGCTTTGTTAACTTGAAGTTGACTGACAGCAAGAAGTTCAAAGTATATGTTGAAAAAGTTTTAAAATATGGTTTTATTTTCATAGTGCCAGCTGTATTCGGCTTGTTTCTCCTAGGAGGAAAAATGATCAAGCTTGTTTACGGCTCTACTTATACAGGAGCAGCTTTGCCTCTTTCAATACTCTCTTTTTCACTAATCCCCCTATTTGCTAATAAAATCCTTTTTTCTGTTCTTGTTTCTTCAAACAAGCTTAGAAAAACAACTAAAATTTATTCAGCGATGACTATCACTGGCATAGTTTTAACTTTTCTTTTGTCTTTTTTCTTTGGCTTAAAAGGAGGAGCAGTTTCATTTGTTTTAATAAATTACATGTTAATGCTTTTAATGTTCAATTCAACCAAGGTTCTTGAAAATTTAACAAGGCAGCTTTTGAAACCAGCAGTAGCTTCAATAATCATGTCCTTGTTCATTTTAAGCAGGGTAATAAAAGCAAATTCTTTAATAAACGGGTTGGTTTTAATAGCATCAAGCGCCTTGCTTTATTTCATAGCATTGTTTTTAATAAAGGGTTTGACAAAAGAGGATTTGAAATTAATTGAAAAATTAAAATAAATGATTCCTATGAACTTATCTATCATCACTCCTGTTTTCAATGAAAGAAAAAGAATAGAGGAGTATTTGAAAAGGTTGGAAAAGCAAACTGTCAAGCCGGAGATTGTCTTGGTTGATGGTGGTTCAACTGATGGCACAATTGAGTTTATCAAGCAATACCAGAAAAAGCACAAGAATGTAAAATTGTATTTTGAAACTGGTGAGTATAGGAGTCCAGCTAACGCTAGAAACATTGGAGTGAAAAAAGCAATAGGAGAAGTTATCCATTTGGCGGATGTTGATACTATTTTTGAAAAAAAGTTTACAGAAAAAATAATAAAAGAATTTAAAAGGGAGAAAAAAAGGAAAATAATAAAATTTAAAGTTATTCCTCTTTCTTTGACAAAGTTTTCTTCATTAATTCAAAAAGTTTATTATTGGCGTGATTATTCACGTTGGATTGTAAATCCAAGATTGTTTATTTTTAAGAAAGAGCTTGTTCCACTTCAAAATTCAAGTTTGGGTTATGGTGAAGATAAGCTTATTCAAGAGGAAGTAAGAAAAATTTTCAAAAAGCATCCCTTCAAAAAATCAAGTATATCCCTGTCTTATTTTGTACTAGGTCCTTCTTCTTTAAGTGAAGTTTGGAAGAGGTATAAATGGTATGGCAGAACAGGAATGCTTTATTATAACAAGTCAAAAGACAAAATTCACCTGCTTAAAATGCTGCTTGCTTTTTTTTCAATTCCATTCTTTCCCTTAATATTAATTCCAATGGCAAGAGGCTTTATCTACTCATTAAGGGTGATAAAACAGTACCCGCAAGGAGTGATTTTAATTCCCTTGCTTGAAGCAATCAGCTTCCCAGCAATGGCAATTGGGATATGGGAGTATTTACTAGGTAAAAGTAAAAAACACAGGGGGCATTGAATTTTGCGTTCTTTTTTTCTAGATTTTGATGACTTACATCCTGAGAAGGCTTTTGGTTTTGAAGAGGATTTGTTTTATTTCTTCAAATTAAAAGAAGAGTTTCCAAAGCTAAAAGCTACTTTCTACTTAACCCCAAACTGGGTTTATAAATCGCAATCTAAAATTAGAAAAGGGCTTAGCAAATTTTTAGGATTTCACAAGGCAAATCAATGGAAAGGAGAGCCCTTTAGGCTGGATAAGCATTTGGATTGGATTGACTGGGTGAATGAATGCATTTCAAATAACTTGTTTGAAGTAGGCGTTCACGGTTTTTATCACCTTGGCTTGAAACACCCATTCCCAGATGAATTCACTTTTTTAAACGAAAAGCAAACAGAGGAGAGAATCAACTCTTCTCTTGACTTGTTTGAAAAAGTCGGCTTGAATTATAAAAAAGTATTCCACCCCCCTGGCTGGGGCTGGAATAAGTACTTAGAAGATGTTTTAAAATCAAATGGATTCAAAGTTGTTTCAATCAAAGGGGAGACAAGGAAACTTAAAAATTTGAAAATAAACGCAGATGTGAAGAAAACATCTTATGAGCAAATTAAAAATGTTGAGAAGTACGTTGTTTTTCACGGGTATGTTGAAAACTACTGTTATGATGAAAAAACAGGAAACGGCATTGATGAAAAAACTTACTTAAATTTGAAGCAAGTTCTTTCAAACGAAAAGTTTAAGTTCAAATACCATTCTGAGTTTTAAATAATTGAAAAGATTATAGGTTTTTGTTATGAAAAGAAAAGATTTGAAAAAAATAGGCAAAGTATCTATTATTGTGCCTGTTTTTAATTATGAAAAATTGGTTGTAAGGTGTGTTGATTCTCTTTTAAATCAAACTATAAAAAATAAGGAGGTTATTTGTGTTGATGATAAGAGCACTGATAATTCTTATGAAGTGTTGAAAAGAACTTTCGGAAAAAAAATTCAATTGTATAAGAACCCAAGCAAAGGAAAAGCAAAAGCAATCAATTATGCTCTTTCAAAAGCTACTGGCGATTTTGTTTTCATAGCTGATGCTGATGCTTATTATGCAGGTGATTATCTCGAAAAGCTTCTTCCTCTTTTGAATAAAAAGGGGGTTGGGGGTGCAATTGGGCATTTGATAGTCCCTAATAAGGATAAGTCATGGTTTTCTAAGACTGCTTTTTTAGAACGCGAGAAAAAATTTAAGAATTATACCCCAATTTCAGCTTGGCTGTTTAGAAAAAAAGTTTTAGATGAGTTAGGTGGTTTTGATTCTCGTTTAAGAGCGCATGATGAAGTTATTCTTGGAAGGCTTATGAAAAAAAGAGGATTTAAAATTGGCTATGCTGATGATGCTTTATGGTATCATAATGAAAAAGAGTCTCTTAAGCAATTGTTTAGGCAACAAGTGTGGTGGGGTAAGGGGTATGTTGATACATTGAAGTATTATGGATGGGTTTCAAAACCAATTATTATAAATTCTTTTTTGGCTTTACTAAGCTTGTTTTTTGCCTTTTTCCATTATTTTCTTTTGGCTTTTTTTGTTTGGTTGGCTTACCTTTTATTCCTTGTTTTTTTAACTTCTTCATTTTCAATTGCTGTTTTAAAATTTTTAAGAGGTTTGTTTCAAACAGTTGGCTTTTGGAAAAGTCTGATTTTTTATAATTAAAGATTTATTAATGTCTACTGTTTATTATTCTTAGTTTGTGATCTTATGGATTTTGATAAATATTATCTATCTAAGTTAAAAAAAGAGGGCAAATTAGGAGAAGAAACTTGGCTTAGTTATTATTTGAATTCTTATGAGAATAAGCCTGAGTATGTTTCTTGGTACAAAAGGCATGTTAAAAAAACAGCTGATTTGATTGAAAAGTATTTTGGAGATTTAACAGGTAAAAAAATTTTAGAAATTGGTTCAGGAAGAGGTATGCTTGCTGCTGAATTAGTGAGAAAGGGTGCTTTTTTAACTGGAATTGAAGTAGACAAGCAACTAGTTAATTATTCTATTGAAAGATTTAAATTCGGTAAATTAAGAGGAACTTTTTTACAGGCAAGTGCTGATAATCTTCCATTTGAAGATGGTTCTTTTGATTTAGTTGTCAGTATTGATGTGCTTGAACATGTTAAGAATCCCCAAAAAATGCTTAATGAAATGAGCAGAGTTTTAAAAAAGGGAGGTGGAGGTTACTTTTCAGCTGCAAATACTCTTGCTTTTTGGACTGGACATAGCCATATTAGAAATAGAATAAGAAGAGGAAAAGGAACCAAAGAATCTGATTTTGAATTTTTATTTAGTTACCCTCGTTTAATGATGATGTGTAAAAAAGCTGGTTTTTCCAGGTATTTTCTTAAATATCATAATTTAACCGGAATCAAGGGTGTTTTTTATTCCTTTTTTAAGAAGCTGGGTTTGGTTAACTTTTTCATGCCTTCATTTACTGTAATTGTATTTAAATAATTTGGTTGGCATATCCTTTTAAAGCTTAAAAAATCATTAAATTTATAATTTAGGAGGTTGGTTTTTGATGAAGGTAGGTATTGTTGGAATAGGCCATTTGGGAAGTTGGATTAAAGAGTCTTTTGAGAAAAATCCAAAGGTAACTGTTTTTTCTTATGATGGACCTAAAGGGATAGGTTCAAAAGATGAAATTAATAAATGTGATGTTTCTTTTGTTTGTGTTCCCACTCCAGATTTAGAAAATGGAGATTGTAATACTTCAATAGTTGAAGAAGTGATAAGTTGGCTTGATACTCCCTTAATTGTTATTGGTTCGACTATTAAGATAGGGACTGTTGATAAGTTGGCTGAGAAGTATCCTAATAAGAATATTGTTTTTAGCCCTGAGTATTATGGCGAAACAGCTAATCATCCGATAGCAGGGAAGTCTTTTTTACAACAAGATTTTTTCATTTTTGGTGGAGATAAGAAAAGCACTTTAAAAGCATCTGAATTTATTAGGAAATTCATAAATCCTACTCAAAGAATAATCACGTGCAGTGCAAAAGAAGCTGAGTTTGCAAAGTATGTGGAGAATAGTTCTTTTGCAGTTAAGAGAATATGGTGTTCTGAGCTAGAGGATTTAGCTGAAAAGCTTGGAATAAATTATGATTCAAGTGCATTCAACTTGTTTTTTGATTTAGATAAAAGGGTTACTCCTTGGCATGCTCGTGGTGGTCCAAGAGGCTATGGTGGAACATGCTTGCCAAAAGATTCAAAAGCACTTTTGTTTAAGGCAAAAGAGCTTGGTGTCGAAATGGAACTGCTTGAAACAACAATAAAAAAGAATGAGAAGTATAAAGGAGTTTCACTTCACGACTTACATCCAACCTCTTAAACCAATTTTTTAATTACTTTTTTGTAAATTTTCTTTGTGTGTTCTTTCCAATTGTTTTCTTTCCATTTTTTTTGAGCTTCTTTGCTCATCCTTTTTCTTAATTCTTCGTTTTCAATTAGATAAATTATTTTGTTTTCAAAATCCTTCAAATCCCCCTCTTTGAAAGTAAGCCCTATCTTTTCATCAACTATTCTCTTTGCTATTTTTGATGAGATTATTGGTTTTCCAGCTTTCATATAATCCCATAGTTTTATTGGAGACCAGTAGAAGCCGTATTTTTTCAAAGGAGGATATTTTTTTGATTCAAATGGAGCAACGCATATGTCTGCTAATTGCAAGTATTCTGAAATTTTTGAATCATCTACCCCTCCTGTTAATATGATGTTTTTTTCAAATCCTCTGATTTCTTTTTTTATTTTTTCAAATTCTCTTCCTTTTCCTATTAATACAAATTTTACATCTTTTCTTTTTTTCAGTATTCTTTTAGCCGCTTTTGCAAAGAAGTAAGCCCCGTGCCAGTAACTCATAGAACCTATGAACAAGACAAGTTTTTTTCCTTTGCTCTTTTTCATTTTTACTAGTTTTATGTTTTCCCCACCGCTCCATTCTGTGAGGAATGTTTTTTTAACTGCCCATTTTGGGACAAGAGAAGGTATTGTTGTTATTATCCTATCTGCTATTAAAAATTGCAATTCTTCTATTGCTCTGAACAGAAAAGAAGCAATTTTTGGCAAGTCTCCTCTCCAAACTGCTTCTGAGACATGCGGGCTGTTGACTTCAAGAATTAGCTTTTTTTTAAAATTAAGCAATTTCAAAAGAGAACCTGCTCCTGAAGTGAACTCCTCTCTTTCATAAATTACTTCAAAATTATTTTTTTTATCTAACTGTCTTGCATATTTAAATGTTTTAATAATTGCAGATATGGGGTTTGTCTTGTTTCCTTTTATGTTTGAAAAGTTAATTCTGTGTATTGTAACATTACCTTTTTTTATTTTGTTTCTTCCTTTCCCTTCTTTTTTGCAAATAACGTGAACTTCTTCAAAGTAGTTAGCTATATTGAATATGAATCCTCTTGCATGTGAAGTTCCCCCATGGGGCTTTGCAGCTGAACCTTTTTCATTATAACAAATATCAAATTTAGGTACTAAATAAAGAAGTTTCATTTATTAACATCCTTTTAAATTATCCCTGTATTCCATAGTATGAGTGCTGTTGTTGCTATTGCTGCTTCTATTAGCCAGAATATCCAGACGACTTGTTTTTCTGTGTAATCTCCGCTGTTCATTATCACGTGTGTTAGTGATTCTGTTTTGTTGTTTTTTGGTTTGAGGTGTCCTTGTTTTGTTAGTTTTCCGAAGCTTGTTCCTTTGAATTTTGTTTTGAGTTTTATGAATGCTTCTATTATCCATGGTGTGAATATTATGATTGCGAATTTTTCCATGTTTCCTGTTATTGTCACTGTTGCTATTAGTGCTCCTGCGAGGTATGTTCCTGTGTCCCCTGGGAATACTTTTGCTGGGTATTTGTTGTAGTATAGGAAGGATAGGAAGGCTGTTGCTCCTATGAATGCTATTATGCTTGCTTCTATTGCGTTGTTCAAGTAAGCGTAGATGCCCATTGATGTCAATGCTATTGTTGTCATTCCTGTTTCTAAGCCGTTGAGTCCAGCGAGCATGTTTACTGCGTTTGCTACGCAAAGTACTCCAATGGGTATTAGTATTAATGGGTAGATTATGCCGAAGTTGATGATGCCTATGAATGGAATTGCCATTGTAGAGTGTCCTGCATTGATTACCATTAATGGAATAGCTGCTGGGAGGACGAGGAGTGCTTTTGTTTTTTGCCTTAAGCCTATTCTGTAGTTTTTGTCTCCGTGTATGTCTTTTGTGAGTGTTTTTTTGGTTATTATGTCGTCGAAGAATCCGATTAAAGCTATTGTTTGCACTGTTACAAGCGCTGCGAGGAGAATTGTTATGTTTATTTGTGTTGGCATGGCGAATGTTGTTATTGCAAGGTAAGTCATTATGCCTGCGAAGAACCCTGCTGCGACTGCTGTTCCGCCTGACTCAGCTACTATTGGCTTTCCTTTCTTAGCTTGGTCTATTCCAATCAAACCAATTAATTTGAACTTATTGATTAGTTTAGGTGTTAGTAATAGTACTGTTAAAGCTGTCACTCCAGTTGAAATTATTATCCTCTCATACATTTTAAGCACTCTTTTTTTTTAATTTGTTTGAATTGGGTTTTGTTCGCAGATTTTTTCAGCTGCTCCTGTACAAAGCACAGAGTGTGTTTTTGTCCAAGTGTCGTATTTTTCAGGGTCGGGTATTCCATTCCAGTTTACTTGGTATATCACGTTCCACCCGTCATCATAAACTTTTGTCACGTGTTTTAATGAAGGGTCGTTGAAGAACAGTCTCATTTCAAATGAATAGAGAGCAGGCGCGTTTGGGTTTGCACCATGTTCGCTGAAGAAGTAATTTCCGCAGTTTAAGGCTGTTGCGTAAAGTGTTTTTCCGCTGTAGTTCATGTTTTTAGCAAAGTACCTTGTTGGTATTTGCCCAACTGCCTGTCCACTGCTTGTTATTACTGGCATGTTTATTGTTACTCCTGGCCAGGTTATGTTTGTCAATTGATTCCATTGCTGTTGCGTGAATTTGAAGTAAATTCCCTCCTGTCCATTTTGAGTGTTTATGTAACCTAAATTGCATGCAACTGTATCTTCTTGCTGTTTGCATGTGAATTCTTGTATGCATCCTGTTTCTATTCCAGCTATTCTTTTTAATGCTCCGTATTTTCCACCTGTGCTTCCTGCTACTATTTCTTTGTCTATTAATATGTAATTTGTTTTAAGCGGTTTTAGGAGGGACAGTGATTCTATTTCTTGTTTTTCAAGTGCTTGTGGCGTGGAGTCGCAGGTTATCACTCCTGTTTGATCTTGCTGGCAGTTTGTTACATGCGTAAATGAAGAGGCGACTGTGTATATTATATCTTTTCTGTCTTGTATGTTGTCTTGTGTTGTGTATATGTTGTCTCCGCTGAAGTAATTCATCCAGTGTCCGTAATCCCACCAAGCTGTTATCACGCTTCCTTTTGGCAAAGTGTTTAGGAAATCGTATGTCTGCATCCATTCCTGCGGCATGTCGTAAGCCATGTTGTTTACTTGCTGTATTGCAGGGACGCTGTAAGCTGAAAATGAAACAAGTAATAATAGTAGTAAGGCTGCTTTCAGTGTTTTTTCCTTGTTTTTCAACTTATGCTTGTAATAATCTATTGTTTTCCATAATAATCCATAGAAGTAACCTGCTCCGAAAGCAATTACCCCTGCTAGGAAGAACATTGTTATTGCTTTTTCTGTCAAAGTGTATATTGAAAAAGTTAAGAAAGCTAATGCAAGCAAATCCCATTCATATGTAAAGTCTTTTTTTATGAAAGGAATTGTAAATAATTTTATAATTATTGCTAATATTGATGCGATTGACAGCCATATTATTAAACCGAAATTGCCTGACAAGTTGCTTATTCTCTCAAAGAAACTGTTCCCTGGCACTGGGTTTTGCTCTGCTATTGTTGAAAGCATTCTTTTTTCATAAGGCAGTGCTTGCCTTTGTTCTCCTAAAAAGTTGAACCCTACGTACCTTATAGGTGATGTTACCATTGCTGTTCCGTAAAAAATTAATCCAAGGAACAACAAAATTGCTGCAATTCCACCTGTTTTTGCATAAAAATCTTCTTTTTTAAATTTCATCTTTTCTCCTGATATTGTTTTTTCAATTATTAATGGAATGATTATTGCTAATGACAAAGGAAGTATGGCTCTTGCGCCCATTCCTGTTTTTCCTATGAATAAGTAATTTATTACTATTGAAGGAATGATTGAAATCAAGGAATAGATCATCCACTTCCTATGCTCTTTTCTTTTTTCTGAATCCTTGTAATTGTTCATTTTTTTCATTAAAGCATAAATTATGAAGTACAAGCCAATTGTTCCAGTGACTAGAAAAGTTACAACAGTGTATGACTGCCATACTAAAGAAAGCCATGAGAAGAAAAAAGCATTAAGCAACAAGTACCTTCTCTTCTTTTTTTTCACTGCCATTACAAATGAGTATAGTGAAAAGAAGAAAAGGGATAATCCAAGCCCGTCGTTTTCCGCATGCCCGTAAATAGAATAAAACAAATGATTTCCTGAAACTGCCAAGAAAAGAGCAGAAGCAAGCCCAGTTACTCTGTTATATGCTTCTTTTCCAAACAAGTAAATCGCAGGTATTGCAAGAGAAGCAAAAATAACTGTTGTCCAAGAAGCTATTTTTCCAAACAAGTCATAATTCCAGGGAACTCCTCCGCCAAGTAACTTGTATAACACTGCGTTTATGCTCCACCAGCCAAGTTCAACTGGCCTTAAACCAGACCTCCCCCAAGGATAATCAGTCACCTTATCTTTTATTGCTGTAAAAGGCCACCCTGGGTGATTACCATCAAGCATGTACTTAGTCATCCTAGCTGCCCAGAAAGAATCAAACCCGTAAATATTAGGAAACTTATCCATTGGAATAGTCCTTATTCCAAAAGCAAGCAAAAACAAAGTTAAAACAATTAAAACTTCAACTTGATTTTTTTTCAAAAACTTACGCATCAATAAAACACTCCTTTTTCTTTCATTTTCTTTTATTTGATTATCTTAATTAATAAGCTTATTGTCGGCGGTATTATTAAATTATCATCAAGAGTTGTAAACAACTCTATAAAAGTTGCTGTCAACGAAATTATAAAAACATTTACAAAAGAACTTATAAAAAAACTCATTATCAACACAGTTCCAATAAAACCACCTATTGAACCCTCAAGCGTTTTCTTACCCACAACCCTATGCTTCCCAAAAGCTATCCCCACAACAGTTGAAAAAGAATCATTAAAAGCAAGCACCAGCACTGATAAAAAAACAGTACGCGAATCAAAAAAAACAAGAGAAATAAAAACACCAATTAAAAAATTTATAACACCCAACCCTGGACGAACTTTTCTTCTCTCAAATTTTCTAATAAACCAAGTTACTAAAGGAAAACTCCTACCCCTCACCATTAACTCTGAAATCAAAGCACTTACTATCAAAAGCAAACCAAACAAAACAAGAGAAAACTCATGACTTGTTTTTGTTATAACCCCTGCTATTCCAGTTCCCAACAGCAAATGAATTATATTCCTCTGCAACTCTTTCTTCATAACAAAATTTCCCCAACTATCTTTTTACCTACTTACTTCTTTTAAAGAACTTTTTGAATAAAAAGGTTTAAATTAGAGTAATTAAAAAAATTACTAATGCGTTTAAACTGGCCCCATAGCTCAGTTTGGTTCAGAGCGCCGGTCTTATATGGCACGTTCTGGCATATTTTAGCCAACGGCTCCTAAGAGAGCCGGAGGTCCTTGGTTCAAAGCAGCCGTATCCGGTTGGCGGGCTGAGACGACATCCCACTTCGTTCCAGTCGTCTGGTTTTTTCTTCTTTAAAAGAAGAAAAAAGTCCGCTTTCAGCCGGAGAGGTTGGTGAAAATCCGAGTGGGGCCACCATTTTTTTCATTTGTTTTATACTCTTAGTTAAACAAGGTCAAAAAAAATAAGGCACTTCGGCGAAGCCGAACGTGGCTTCCAGGAGGGGTCAGAAATTCCCTAAAAATCAATCGCAGTCAAAGACTGCTCAAACGTTTTTCCTTAACAGGAAAAACTGAGAGGGGAAAAGGGACCACTAAGCGAAGCGCACATGGTCAATTGATACAAACTTTTAAAGTTTGTCCCTTCGCGTTTCGGTTTGGGTGACGGCCATCAACTTCTTCTTTTTATTATTTTTTTGTATTTAGGGGGGATTAGATTATGTGAATTTTTTAGATTAGCTAAGTTTTTTATACTTTCAACTCCTGTTTTTAATTTACATTCTTTTATTTAAAAAAATTCTTTAAGCGGAGGCGTTTAGCAAATGAAGAAAAAAAATGCAAAGATGGATACTGAGATTCTTGAAAAAGCAATTGACAACAATAAGTTAAGCAAAAGGGAAAGAATCAGAATTTACGTGTCTAAGAAGCAGTTTTGGCAGGCATTAAGCGTTGTTTTAGCTGTAGTGTTTGTATTCAGCTTGGTTATTTTTTATTCAGGTTCAACTGCAGGCAGTAACCAGGTTTCAAAAGAACAAGTTAAGTCAAATACTTTGAAATTTGTAAAAGCAGAAATGGTTGCCCCTGGAGTTAATGTTGACTTAATTAATTTCACTGAAGAACAAGGTTTGTACAAAATTGTTTTGAATTTAAGCAAAGATGGTCAATCTCAAGAAGTAACTTCTTATGTGACAAAATCAGGGGAGTTGTTTTTTCCACAGGCAATTGAAATTCCAGAGGAATACCAGCCAAAGCAAGAGGACAGTTCAATTGTTCCAGCTGGAATTCTAAAGACAGACAAGCCAGATGTTGAATTATTTGTAATGGCTTACTGTCCTTTCGGAACTCAAATTGAAAAAGGAATTTTGCCAGTTGTTGAAACTTTAAAAGATAAGATAAACTTCGACGTTAAATTCGTTTATTACGCAATGCATGGCAAAAAAGAATTAGATGAACAGCTAACCCAATATTGTATTGAGACAGAGTACAATGACAAGTACTTGGATTACTTAAGCTGCTTCTTAGAAGATGGCAATTCAACAAGGTGCTTGGACAAAGTTGGTTTAACTAAATCTGACTTATCCCAGTGCATTACAGACACTGACAACAAGTATAATGTAACAGGGCTTTACAATGACCAAAGCACTTGGTTAAGTGGAAGGTTCCCTCTTTTCAACGTGTTCAAAGAAGACAATGAAAAGTATGAAGTTGGAGGAAGTCCGACTTTAGTTATTAATGGAGAAAAAGTGAACACGCAAAGGGATTCAGCAAGTTTGCTGAAAATAATTTGTTCAGCTTTCAACAACGAGCCAGAAGCATGCAACACTCAATTGTCAAGCGAAACCCCAGCACCTGGTTTTGGTTATGAAGGTACTGGAACAAGTTCAGGAAGCTGTGGATAAAACAAACTTTAAGTTATTTTTTCAGCTTTCGCTGAAACTCTTTTTTTATTTTTTTGTTTTGTAAATTTTGTCATGATGCTTGTAATCTTCAAAATAAATTATTCTCTTTTTTTTATTTACTTTAAAAATAAGTACAAAATGTCCAATATGCACTCTTTTAAATGATTTGAGTTCATTTTTTAAATTCTTGTAAGAATCAGGGTTAGGTGTTTTTAAAATTTCATCAATTTTTTTCATCACTCTTGAAAATGCTTTTTTGTCTCTTTTTTTAAGTTTTAGTATTTCTTTAACGAACTCTTCAGAGTAACTACTTTCATACATTATAAAACCATTTTTTCAAATTCTTTTCTTGAGTAATATTTTCCTTTTGAAATTTTTTCAAGTTTTGTAATATACTCTGGTCTTAATTCAGGTTCTAAAAATTCTTTTTCATATTCTTCTACAACAAGAGTTATTGCTTGTGATTTGTCCTTTAGTCCGTATTTTGCTTTGACAATATTCAAAGTTCTGTTTACCTTATCTGGAATATTTATTACAGCTTGCACCATATTACATCACATATACATTTGTATATTTGAAGTATATAAAGCTATTTTTTTGCATATTTTGCTATTATTACCGCGTGTCCTTTTTGGTATGGTTCAAGCGACTTTTTTTCAATTATTTCAAAACCTGCTTTGATTAGCTTGTCTTCCTCTTGTTTGAATATCTTGCTTGGCTTTTCAGTCACGTCAATGCTAAGCGCTTTTACCATGTACACTGCGTAGCCATTTTTTTTCAAAAAAAGCTCGGCGTTTTTTATGAGAATGTCTGCTTGTATTTTCTGCGCCAAATCCTGGTAAACCACATCAACTTTTCCTATGCTGTTCATTAATTCTTTGTAATTTTCAGGGTGGTTGGCGTCGCTTAAAACAGGGATGATGTTTTCTCTTTCTTCGCAGAGTTTCAGGAATTTTTTAAACGGCTCTGGTGAAATGTCAACCCCTATTATTACTCCGTTTGGAATGATGTCAGCTAAGTGAGAAATTGTCGTGCCTTCAGCTGCTCCTAAGTAAAGCACTTTAGAATCTTTTTTAAAAACCCAGTTTTTGATTCTTTTTTTAAGCGCAGCTGCTGCTTTTGAATGATAAGCGTCCCAAAACCTGTGCTCTCCTTTGTATTTGGTGTATAGTTTTCCTTTTTCATCTTCGAAAACTAGGGGGTATTTTGTTTGTTTCATTTTAATTCCTTTGCTTCTTTTTCAAGTTCTTGCATTAACTTGTCTCCGATGAATTCTCCTTTGAAAAAATCCACTTTTGCTGCTATTGAAATTTTAGCAGCTGTTTTTCTAGCCATTTTTCCCTTGTTTTTCCTGCTTGCTTTTCTAACCAAAGGAAATTGGAATAATAACCCATATTTAGGTGGCTTTACTCCTTTTTTAAGGTGAGCGAATAATGCTTTTTCAGCGCCTAAGACTTGTATCGTAGAGGAAGGAAATTCAGCTAGTTTTTCCAAACTGCCTGCAGTTGCAATAAGCCTTGCTCCTAAAATGCTTCCTGTGATTGCTGTTATGTTAGGGGCTTCTTCTTTCATTATTTTTTCAAGATAAGATGAAATGTTTTTTCTTTCGTCGTAAA
Source organism: Microcaldota archaeon (assembly GCA_964643685.1). Lineage (GTDB taxonomy): Archaea > B1Sed10-29 > B1Sed10-29 > B1Sed10-29 > JAJRYS01 > CAZXTN01. The sequence goes on along the minus strand of CAZXTN010000001.1, from coordinate 29,272 downwards.
GCGCTTTTATTTTTGAAGAGTATTCCTGTATTTGTTTCAAGTCTTCTTGTGTCAAGTCAGCTCCCATTGAATCCTCTTTTCTTTCAAGTTTTGAAATGACCTCAAATAGTTTTTCATTGTCTTTTGATTTGAATTCAGGGTTGTAAACGCCGTACCATTCCCTTAATTTTTCAATTAACAAGTTTCCTGTTTTGTCAATTGTGTCAATTGTTTTAACTGCGTGGACTATTACTTTGTCTCTTCTTAGGAGCTCTTTTTTCACGTCTTGTTTTGTTTTTTCAATCATTTGTTTTTTTAATTCAGAATAATCCATGGTTAAATCACAAGCTTATTATACTTTTTTTTACTTAAAAAACTAATACTAATTAAAAGTAGGTTTTTTGCCATGGCTGAAAAGACGAAGTATGACAAGGTAACAGAGCTTAGTTTAAGAAGGGGAATTTTTTACCCGACAGCTGAAATTTACGGTTCATTAGCTGGTTTTTATGATTACGGCTCTGTTGGAACAAGAATAAAAAAGAATTTTGAAAACTACTGGAGGAACTACTTCTTGTCCCTTGACTCTAACTTTTTTGAAATTGAACCAAGCAACGTGACTCCTAAAAAAGTATGGGAGGCAAGCGGGCACTTGGAGCATTTTGAAGACCCTATTGTGAAATGTAAGAAATGCGGCAACACTGAAAGAGCAGATGAATTAATAAAAGCAGTTACAGGAGTTGAATTGGATGAAAATGCTGATTTGAAAGAGTTTGACAAAGTGATAAAAGAAAAGGGAATCAAGTGCCCTAAGTGTGGCGGTGAATTAAGCGGAGCAGCTGTGCTTAACTTGATGTTTGGTTTCAAGGCAGGTTTGCTTGATAACTCAGTGCAGGTTTTTCTGCGTCCTGAAACAGCTCAAATGCCCTACTTGGATTTCAAAAAAGAGTACTTAGTTAACAGGGAAAAACTGCCACTTGGCTTGGCTGTAATTGGAAAAGCTTACAGGAATGAAATTTCACCGAGGAGGTTCTTTTTCAGAATGAGGGAGTTTACTCAAGCAGAGCTTCAAATCTTCTTTAATCCTCATAAATTGAATGAGTCAAGAGAATTTGATTTGAACAAGAAGTTAAGAGTCGTGCTTGCAAGTGAAAGAAATAAAAAAGAACAGTTGGTAAGTGCAGGGGACTTGGTTGAAAAAGGTTACCCTAAGTTCTGCGTTTATTACATGGTGAAAGTGCAGGAGTTTTATGAGTCCTTAAATGTTCCAATTGAAAAAATGAGGTTTTATGAAAAAAATGAAAAGGAAAGGGCTTTTTACAACAAGCTTCACTTCGATGTGGAAGTATGGTTTGACATGTTTGAGGAATACTTGGAAGTTGCTGGTTTTCATTACAGGGGAAACCACGACTTGAGCAGGCATCAGGAGTTTTCAAAAACAAAACTAGAAGTTGCAAAAGACGGTGAAAAGTTTACTCCACATGTTTTAGAGTTGAGTTTTGGTGTTGACAGGAACGTGTTTGCTTTAATTGACTTGAATTACAAAGAAGAAGGGGGGAGGATGTGGCTTTCTTTGCCTGAAAAAATTGCTCCGTGGAAGCTGGGAGTGTTTCCTTTGATGAAAAAAGACGGCTTGAGAGAAAAAGCAATTGAAGTTTATGAAGAAATAAAGTCACTTGACGTGTTTTATGATGATTCAGGGAGCATTGGAAAAAGGTATGCTAGGGCAGATGAAATAGGCGTGCCTTATGCTGTTACAATTGACCATCAGACTCTTGAGGATAACACTGTTACTTTAAGAAAAAGGGATTCAACTCAACAGGAAAGAATTGATGTGAAAGCTTTAAAAACTTTGTTTCACTAAGTTTTAAAGTGTAATTAAATTTCATAAGTTTTTTTTTGTAAAAAGAAGAGGTGCTTTTTTAATCATGCAAATTTACTCTTGGACTTACTTGCATTTGCTTATTATTGTTCCTCTTATTTTTCTTCTTTTTGTGCTGAGCAGAAATCTTAAAAACATGGCTAGAAAGTTTTATTTCATTTCTGTCTCTTCTTTTGTATTCTGGCTTCTGTTCAACTTCTTATACGTCAATGCTCCTTCTTCTAGAGTAGCAGTTATTTTTTATTCAATGCTTCTTGTAATGGTTTCAATTGCCTCAGGCACTTTGTTCCTAACAGCTGTTAATTTTCATAAAAAAGCAGGAGTTTGGAGTTCAATTTCAGGAATATTTGCTTCATTATCTGTAATGATAGCTTACTTTGCATTCAGAAAATGAACCCTTGTTAAAAAACAGCTTTTGAACAACTTTTTATTTGAAAAAATTCTTAACCTCAAGCTCTACTCCTTTCTTGATTTCAAAATCAATCCATTGAAGAGGATGGACAGTGTCAGTCATTCTCTTTATTCTCATCTGCCTCCTATCTTCATATATCCTCATTTCAATTGTTCCATCCATTATGTAATTAATAGTAGCCACTTGCCTCTCATCATGTATTCCGCTTTCAATTAAAAAAATGCCGTTTGATTCAACAGCTTTTATTCTTCCTGTTATCAACTGCACTAACTTAAAAACTGACTTTTCTTCAGTGTGAAGAAGAAGATCAGATAAAGAATCAAAAATAACAATGCCATCCTTGTTCATTTTAATTTCCTCAAGAGCCTTCCTAAACAACTGATCAAGCTCATTCAACCTGTTAATATTTGACAACTGATACTTTGCATCTTCTCTCTGGGTATTGCTTATTCTCCAAGAGTAACAATCAATGAAAATAATCTTATCCTCCTTTTGTATAGGCCAACCCATTACATCCATCTGCTTCTTAATATTAGAAGGAGGTTCAGAAGTAGTAATATAAATCACTTTCATCCCCCTCTTCAAACTGTTATAAACAATCTGCCGTGACAAAGTAGTCTTGCCAGAACCAGGAGCACCCATCAAAAGCACATTAGCTGACCTAGGCACGCCTCCTTGCAGTAAAAAATCCAAGCCAGGGACCCCTGTTTTTACCCTCTGCACCTTTTCAAAACTATTGCTTCTTATCATCTTTCACTTCCCCGCTTCTTTAAATTTTAATACCTAAATAAGTGATTAAAAAATTTGCATCAAACTTCTTTGCCCCTTTTTTCAAATTCATTTTCCTTCTTAACCTTCCTTTCTCATCTTCAAAATCCATTTTAATAATTGTCGTGGCATTCTTCCTAAGCAACTTCAAAGCATCTTCGCTTATCAAATCATTATTAGCAATTAAAATAAACAAATGCCTGCATTTCTTACAAAAGTTAATTAATTGTTTAATCGCTTCTTTTTCCTTCTGCTTTGATTTTCGCTTATACAAGTAAGTCTTCTCAGTATTGAAAAAATAACCAGTAAGAGAATCAAATACAACCACAACGTCCTTAAGCTTTATTCCCTTAATTATTTTCTTTATTGTATTCAAATCCATTTTTGTCTCATATGCATTTACAATTATAAAATTAGGATAATCCAAAACATCTGTCTTAAAATACCTCTTAAAAATTCTTCTTATCCTCTCATCTGTCCCATCCGCATTTATCAAAATAACATTCTTCTTCTTCCTAATCCAATTATTTATAAAATAATAAACAAGCATCTTTTTACCAATACCAGTAGGGCCCTCCACCAACACCTTTTCATTCTCCGAAAATCCATTATTCTTATCAAAAAAACGAAGACCAGTTTTAATCAACCAAAACACCTCTCCTCTTCTAAAACAATTGCCTAATCTCTTATTAAATACTTCAAGTTTATATTTTTAACCAAAGAACAAAAAACTCCATACTACACCTCTATTCGTAACATTAATAAACTTGCAATTAATTATATGAAACAATATGGAAAAAATTCTACTAGGCATACCTGGACTAGATGAAATGCTCCAAGGAGGAGTACCAAGAAACCACAACATACTAGTAGCAGGAGGCCCAGGAACAGGAAAAACCACCTTCGGCATGCAATACTTATACAAAGGCATAAAAGACTACAATGAAAAAGGCCTGTTCCTCAGCCTGGAACAAAAACCAGAAAAGATAATAGAAGACCTAGAATCCTCATACGGATGGGACTTAAAAAAAGAAGTAAAAAACAAAAACTTAATAGTTCAATCAGTTGACAGATACAACTTCCAAAACCTACTTGACATCTGCCAATCATCAGTAACCCAACTAGGGGTAAAAAGAGTAGTCCTTGACACAGTAACAATGCTACGCTTATTCTTCAAAGACAACTTTGAATTCAGAAAAGGACTATTCAACCTACTAGACTTCCTAAGCTCACTTGACGCAACAGTTGTCCTAACAAGCGAAAGAGACTACTCACTAAGAGAAGATGCACGTTTTGGCTTAGAAGAATTCATAGCAGATGGAGTAATCCTTTTATATAATCTTCCTAAAAGAAACGAAAGAGTAAGTGCACTTGAAATACTAAAAATGAGAGGAACAAACCACTCCAGAAGCATTTACCCACTTCAAATGACATCCATTGGACTAGAGGTAGTTCCAGAAGAAATGCTTTGAAAAAGCAACAGGCATTTGATTCTACAACCCAACATACTTCACTAATGAAGAGATTTTGAAAATTTAAAAGGGAGTTGCTTAAAAGATAATGAAATCAGAATCATTCGTATATGACTTGAAAACAAAACTAAACTTAAAAAAATTAAAAGAGTTAGAGTACTTCAATTATCCAGAAGGAAACCAAGAAGTACTTGAAACAAAAATACACGACATACGTCTCAAACTGCTGCCAAACGGAAAACTAATAGTATACAAGCCAGACTCCTCCTTCGAAGAACTAAAAAACGACCTAGTGCTAAACGGAATAGAAATCTACTCAATAATAGAAGACATAAGAAAAAAACTAAAACTAAACATAATCTCAAAAGAAGTAATAAGCGAAGGAAAAAGAGAAGAAGTAGGCTCATTCGACCCACTGCTGAGAAAAAAACTCGGAAAAGAATTCTCCCTTGAAGTAGCAAGATACCTCTTCTACTCAACCTACGACATAGCCGGAGACTTCCAAGCAGAAAGAATAGCAACCCAAGCAGGAGAAACAATAGCAAGAAAAATAATCAAACAAAAAAAACCAACAAGCAAACAAGAACTAATAAAGCTAATAAAAGACTCCCTTCTAAAAATGAAAATAGGCATTGTTGAAGAAATAAACCCAAGCAAAAAAACAGCAACATTAGAAACAGTTCTAAGAATAAAAGAAGAAGCATTCACAGTAGGAGCTTACCCATTCGGAAAAAAAGCAGCAAACTTTTCAAGAGGATTCATAAGAGGAGCATTCGCAGAATTCAAAAGAATGGAATCAGTAACAGTCAACCAAACAAAAGGATGGGAAGTAGGAGACTCATACTGCGAATTCGAAGTATACTCCCTAGCAAGGTAAAACAACAAAACTAATTTTAAAAAAAGAGTTGTTATGCACATGAAAATATGGAAACCCTTATACAAAATACAAGAAGCTGAAAAAGTAATAATAGGAGTTCCTTTCTCAGGAAAAGTAACTGGAAAAAAAGGAGCAGAAAAAGCACCCGACGCACTGAGAAAAGCATTCCTCAACTCATGGACATATGACTTAAACAAGCAAAAAGACCTATTTGACCAGCCAATAATAGATTTAGGAAACACTCCAAAAACAAGTTCATTCAAAACACTTGAAAAAAACCTAACTAAAAAAATAAAAGAAGTGAAAACAAAAAACCCAAACGCAAAAATAATCTTCATAGGAGGAGACCATTCAATAACTCAAATAACAACAAAAGCATTAGCAGTAACTTCTTATCTCTCCCTTGATGCTCACTTTGACTTGATGAATGACTATGAGGGAGACAAGCACTCACACGCTTGTACAACCAGGAGAGCATATGAACAAAAAGCAAGAGTAAGTATAAGGGGAGTTAGAAACGCAAGCAAAGAAGAACATGAATTTGCCTTAAAAAACAAAATTAACTGGAGCAAAAATTTCACTTACTCTGGAAAAATAGACTACTTCTCCCTTGACGTCGACGTGCTTGAACCAATCTACATGGAAACAGGAACTCCAGAAGCATTTGGAGCAAACCCAAAACAAGTAATAGAAACAATCAAGAACACTGACTTCAAATATTTTGACTTAGTTGAATGGATTCCCCCACAAGGCGAAGCCTATGCAGTTAGCTTCTTCAAAGAAGCACTTTGGAAGTTTTAAAAGTCACATTTTTTCTAAAAAGGAAACCGCTTCTTTTTGGCTCATTCTTCTTCCATTGCTCCTAGCTTTTTTTTCAATTTCTTCATACCTCTCAATGTTTTTTAAAATAACCTTTTTTCTTAAAAGGTCTAAAATAAACTCCTGCAGGCTCTTATAAGCATACTTTTCAGAATATTTTTTTGATTCCTTATATAAAACTTCTGGAATTGCAAGACTAATTGGCTTATTTTTCAACTACTTTCAAAGGAACTCTAATCTCCTTAAAATCTTCTAAATTGCTGTTTATTTTTATAGAATAAACACCAGCCCTTGCATCATCTTTAACTGTCACTGGAAACTTGAACTCCCTTACTTCATCCATTCCAATAATGTCCTCAAACTGTTCGCTGTTCATAACAACCAAACTGCTATTATCAACAGGCAAAGCACTTATTTCAACACCCTCCAAATCCCTTCCAAGATTATTCTTCAAAGTCACTGTCAAATAAACAGTTTCACCTGAACTAACTGTCTTTTCACTGAATTCAGCTGTTATAATGCCATTGCTTGCAGTTGTTTTAGGTATAAGAAGAACAATTGAAGCAAGCAATACTATTACAATTGCAAGTATCAAAAAACTTCTGCTAAAAATTTTCATAAACTCATCACCTTAATTTTAAATAAAAGAACCAGGACTTTAAAATGCTTTTTCCAAATGATAATCCTTAATCTCAACTAAACCCAAAAGCACCGCAGAGTCAATAAAACCATGAGCATAAGCAATTGCCTCCAAAGCAGTTGCAAAATCCCCCCTGTTAAAATAATACTCTGCATCCTTCTTATAATCCTCAACCCATTTCAATAAAATCCTTGCTTTTTTTTCATCAACTACTTTCATGTCCCTTAAAGCTTTTTCAGTAATGCCCAAGCAGTATTCATATTTTTCTTTAGCAATTTTAAATTCGCTCATCTCTCATTCACTCTTCAAGCATTTTCAAAAAATTCTCTTCAGCTTCATGCAATTTCCCAGGCACTATAATAACCTGCAAAGGCGCGCCTAAATCTTTTTTCAAAAGCTCACTTGCTTCCCCAGCCTTAATTACCCTGCCAAGGCTTCCGATTTGAGAAGCAACAACACAATAAGTTTTTTCATCAAAGCCACCTTTCTCTTTTCCTATTTCAATTAGTTTCTCAAGCCCTTCCTTAGCTGACATCATTTTTCCTTCATCTAAATTCAAGTCAAGGAAAAACAAGGTATGCAAACCCCTTTCCTTGTTTTCCAAGTAAATGTCAAACCAAGAAGTAGGCTTATAATCCCCCTGCCAGAAAGTAATCGTAGCACTTCTTCCAAACTTGTAAATCTGCAAACCAGTTTCAGCAACAGCAGAATAAATGGAAGCATTATGAATCACTCTTGTCTTGACTCCTTGCTTTTCAGCGTCAAGAATCAACTGCGAATGAGTTGTCGCCACCATGGGGTCTCCTGCTACAAGCAAAGCGACTTTGTTGTTCCTAGCAGTTGCTATGACTTCACCTGATTCTAAAAAGTTTCTGTCAGCAAACTGAATTTTCTTTCCGATCAAATCCTCTAATTTTTCCTTGTTGCTTCCCATTAACTTGGAAGTGTATTTTTCCAGGAAAACCACGTCGCTTGACTTAGCTTCCTCCAAGCCACGCAAAGTAATGTCCTTCTCATTCCACAACCCAAGTCCAATCAAAACAAGCATTTCTAAAAACACCTCACGGGGTTATCCTGTCCATTCTGTAGTAAGTGATGTCCCCTTCTTTGTCTACTACTGCGTAAATCATTTTTTTACGCACGTTCTGCGCCAAGCGTATTGCTCTTGACAGTACTTGAAACTGCACTGTGTATTCTTCTGGAACAGCATGTACCAGCCATATAGCATGTCCTTTTCCAGGCCTATCCCCTCTTGAATACACTCTGAAGTGACTGCCGAACTTGAAGCCTGTTTTTACGCAGAAGCCCCTGTCTCTCAAATCCCTATAAACTACGTACTTCATTGTGAAGTCCTTGTCAAGTTTCAAGAACTTCTTCCACAATTGCTCGTGAGTCAATTCTTTTCCTCTGCCGTCAAATACAGGAAACTCCTTTCTCTTTTCGTTGAGATAAAGAGTTTCTTCAGGGGAGAGAAGAAGGTTTTTTCCTTCTTTTTCTCCATACCCTTTGTTCACTAACTCGCTTACAAGCTTCTCATCTGTTATGAGAACTCTTTCTTTAGCTAATAAAGCCATTTAATTCCCACCTCTAATTCTCTTTCTTTAAAATAAGTTTATAATTTAACTATAATATAAAACCAATTAGAGAAATAATTTTTTTAAAAAAAGAAGATTAAGTAATTAAAGTAAGTAAAAAAAAGTAATTTAAAAAAAGTTTTTAAAAAGGCGTTTTGAAAACGCCTTTTAGGGTTTTTATTCTCTTCTTAGTTTTTCAACAATGACTTCTTTTTTCCATACAATAATTGCAAGAACTACAATTATTGCAAGTGCTGTTGTTGAAATTCCAGCTGCGTCCATTGCTCCAATAACCAAACCTGTTAATCCATTTTGGTTTGTTTGTTCAGGTTGTTCTGTTGCTGTTTCATTTGCTTCTGTTTGTTCAATTATTGTTGGAGCTTCCCATTCTTTTGACATGTTTTCTGCGCTTATGAATTTGTTGAAAGTGTATTTTATTTCAATTGTTTCATAAGCTCCTATTGTCACATTCCATCCTAGTTCAGGATCTGCTTTGTAAATCACGTCATAGCTTGGAATTACTTGGAATTGGTCGTAGTAGGTTGCTGCTGATTTAGGGACTATATCTCTTATTAAGAATGTCCTGTCCTTGTTTTCCAAGTTTGTCACTTTCAATTCAACTGTAGTCAAAGCAGTTTTTGGGTCATAGTTGCTTTCTCTTACAACTGAAAGGTCTTTCATTTCAAAGTAAGAGTATTCCTTAATGCCTGACATGTCTGACTCATTTACATCTTCTCCTGTTATTGTAACTGTGATGTAGTCAGTTGCTGTTTTTCCGTCATTGTCTGTTACTCTGAATGCAGCTGTGTATGCTCCTGCTTTGTAATAAATGTGTGAAGCGCTTCCGTCTCTCATTGAAGTGTAATCAGCTTCAAATCCTTTTGCTGAATCATAGTCGAAGTCCCATTCGTACTTTACTATGTATCCGTCAGAGTCTTCTCCTGTTCCAAGGAAGTTTACGTTTTCAAGGGTCTCTGCTGTCAAGTCATCTCCAGCATTAACTGTTGGAACTCCTTGCTCTTCACCAACCATTATTACTCTTTCCATTGTTTTTACATTGCTGTCATTGTCAACTACCTTGAATACAGCGTGGTAAATTCCAGGCACTGTATAAGTGTAGTTTGCATCAATTGGGTTGATGCTTTCAACATCATAAGTTCCGTCTCCATCAAAGTCCCATGCAAAGCTTATGATGTAACCATCTGAGTCATCAGCTGTTCCTGTGAACTCAACAGGTGTATTAGCTTGTGTCCTTACAAGTTCACCAGCATCAATTGTTATTCCAGTTTCGTCATTTGTTTCAGGTTCTACTGGTGTTGATTCTCCTGTTACTTCCACTATTGCAGTGTCTGTGCATTCTTCTTGTCCATCGCTTACAGTTAAAGTAACAATGTAATTTCCTGACTCTGCATAGTCATGCATTACTGTAGGTTCGTTTGAAAGTGTTCCATCTCCTAAGTTCCATGCTGTTGTTAAAGGGTCTTTATCTGCGTCGTATTTCAATGCAATGAAACTACATGTTAAATCAGCGCATTGAACGTCAATCTCACATGTTGGAGCGTTGTTTTCTGATGAAGGTGTCACTGGCTCTTCTTCTGATTCAACTGTAACATACCTTGTTTTTGTTGAAGTTGCTTTTCCATCGCTTACTGTTAATGTAAGCTTGTAATTTCCTGCTTGTTCAAAATCATATGAAACATCTTGTCCTGTTAAAGTTGTTAATGTTTCTCCATTTTGGCTTATTTCCCAGGAGTAAGTTAAAGCATCTCCGTTCAAGTCGTCAGCTGAGCCACTGAAAACACAGCTTAGTTCGCTGCAGCTTCCGTCAATCTCCAAGTTTGAAGGAGCATAGTTTTGTTCAACTGGTTGTTCTTTTTCAGTTACTGTGATTGCTTTTGTTTTTACAGCTGTGTTTCCGTCGCTGTCTGTAACTGTTAATTTAATTACATAAACTCCTGATGATGCGAAGGTATAACTTGGTGATTCTCCTGAAAGAGTTTTAACAACTGTTCCGTCTTTTGTTATCTTCCAAGTGTAAGTGGATAAAGTTGTATCTGTTCCAGGTGAAACAACTGCGCTTAAAGTCAAAGTTGTTCCCTCTTCAATTGAATTAGGTATTGAAATTGAATTGATTGTAGTTGGAGTGTACTTCAATACAGTTACCTTAAATGTTTTCAAGCTTGATCCTTGTCCCATTGCGTCATATACTTTGCAAGCAACAGTGTATGTGCCTGGTTCATGGTAAGTATATTGGAAATGAGTTGTTATCTCATCTTTTCCATAAGCAGATACGCTGTAAACTTTTGTTACTTTCGGGTTAAATGTTCCATGGTAATCCATGTCACACTTGTAAGTGTGATGATTGTCACCTACCATGTTTTTTACATTGCTTCCAAAGTAATCGCTTGAAGTCAATTCATAAATTGCTTCCTTGTCTTCTATTACTTGTTTGTCGCTCATTTCTTTTAAAACAGGCTTTTGGTTGATGTAAAAAGTGTCACTAATTGCATGATGTCCTATTCCATTTGTTGAAATACGCCCATCTACATAATAATATCCAGCCTTTACAGTTGTAGGGATTGTCCAATTAAAGTGCATGTAAGTTCCATAACCTGACCAACTGCTTGGATATCCAGATGCATAAAATACTGATTTGTTTGTATTAGCATCTAACACCATTACTCTGGCCCACCTTGTCCATGCATGTTTAGTTGTAATCTGCACAGTATCTCCTTGGTTGTATATTGATTTGTCTGTTGTTACTGTTAATGCGCTCACTGTTGTTGTGAATAAAATCACAGCCAATGAAAGCATTGCCATTTGATTTAATTTCATTTTAACTTACCTCCGCGTTAAATATGTTTTTATTTATCATAACTTTTAATGTTACTATTTGTAAGTAACAACATTTATATACCTTTCGGTTTTGGTTTAACTGCCTTGTTTGCTTATTTTACTCAATATTATATACCTGCTTAAAGTGAATATTTAACTGAAGAACTATGGTAGACCCTTTCAGTTCAGAACTGCCTGAAGATTATGAAAAAACAATCAAGGAATTTGGAATCAAACTAATCAGCGACGAGCTTAAAAAAAAGCTACCTGACCACTACCTATTCAGAAGAAACATTATCTTCGCGCACAGGGACCTGGACAAGTTTCTTGAAGCAAAAGAAAAAGGAGAATCAATAGCAGTCTTAACAGGAATAAAGCCATCAAACAACTTTCATTTGGGCTCCAAGCTTGTAGTTGACCAAATGAAAATTTACCAAGACATGGGAGCTGAAATCTTTTACTCAGTAGCTGACTTGGAAGCTTATCAAGTCAACAAAAAGAGCTTGGAGGAATTGCATGAAACAGCAATTGACAACATAGCTGACTTGCTTGCTTTAGGCATAAAAGACACTAACTACTTTTACAAGCAAAGCGAGGAAAAAGAAGTCATGCAACTCGGCTACAAATACGCGCGTAATGTGACTTACAACATGATGAAAGCAATTTACGGCGAAAAAACAATTGGAGAAAACATGGTTTCTCTTCTCCAAGTAGGAGATATTCTTTATCCTCAAATGGAAAAATTCGGCGGAAAAAAACACGTAGTAGTTCCAATTGGATTAGACCAAGACCCTCACATGCGTCTTACAAGAGACATTGCATTCAAGCACAAATTAACTCTTCCTTCTTCTACTTACCATAAATTCATGCGCTCGCTTTCAGGAAGCAATAAAATGAGCAAGCGCGACGAGCTTGGAATGATTTCACTTTCAGATGATGAAAAAATTATAAAAAAGAAAGTGAACAGGGCTTTAACTGGCGGAAGAGACACCATACAAGAACAGAAAGTCAAAGGAGGACAACCTGACAAGTGCGTAGTGTTCGAGTTGTTTGCTTATCACTTTGAAGAAGATGATGAGAAATTGCTTGAGAGAAAAAAAGCATGCCTCAAGGGAGAATTGACTTGCGGGCAGTGTAAAAAAGAGTTGATTGAAAAAATAAATTCTTTCTTGAAACAGCATCAGGAGAAAAAGGAAAAACTAAGAGACAAAGCAGAAAAACTATTAATCCATTAACTCTACTTCTAGTCCGCTTGCTTTTAACTTCGGTGCAATTAACTCAATTTCATCATTTTTTTTAGCAAGAATTGTTTTCACTGCTTCTATTTTTGCAATGCTTGTGATTTTCTCATCCCATTTTCCCCATTCCAAGTAATCATCAACAAGCGCGTTCGGTTTTGTTTTTTCAACTTCTTTCTTGATTTTCTCCAAGTACTCCTCTGCTTTCTTAATCTCGTCCTGCACTTCAAGAGCAGGCTTCTGCTTCAACTTCTCGTCAATCACGAACAGCAAGATTATTTTTCCAGCGTCTTTCAATTTCAAAACAAGTTCATCTTCTTCTCCTGTCATTAAAGGAATCAAAACCCAGTCAAGCATTTTTCACCGCCTCATGCCAGCTGATAAACTCCTTTTGTCTTCTCAATCAAATCCCCTTGCTCTTTAAGCACTTCAACAACAGCTTTCACAAGCCCCTTCTCAAGCCCTGTTCTTTCACTTGCTTCTTCAATTGTCAAAGCTTCCTTCATCTCCTTTTCAATCTTATTTTTTGCTTCTGAATAAACTTTTTCATCAACAACATACAACTTCTTGTCAAAACCCATGACTCCTTTAACTTGCTTTTTCTGCTCTTCAATTTCCCTGCTTAGCTTGTAAATCAACTTCTTGTCTTCTAAAATCAAGTAACCTTTTTCCTCCAAGTTACCCAGCAGTCCCTTTGAACCTGCTTGCTTTGAAAAGCCAGAATAATAACTCCTGTCAATTCCAATAAACTCCTCGCCGTCTCTTGAATACTTGAAAAGAACACCTTTGTTAAACAAGCTGTCTAACTGTTCCTTGTTTTCAACAATCAGCTTCTGAAGATCAGATGTTTTCCTGTCAACGTGCCTTATTTTCATCAATTCCTTCAACAGCTTCTTTTCAGCTTCGGTTAACCTGTTCTTGTTTTTTTCTTTTTTTTCAAAAACAACTTGCTCTCCGCTGATTATGAAATTCACTTCGTCGCCTGGCTTTATCCCAAGCTTTTCAACAACTTCTTTAGGAATGTCAGTGAACAAAATGCCTTTAAATTCATGCGTTTTAGCCATTACTAATATTACTGAATTAAGTTATTAAATAAACCAAAGGTTTTGCAAATGTCAGAGCTATGTGTTAAATGCAAGGGAGTAAAGCACTTATGCGGGCGCCCAGTCTGCCCAATACTGCTTAAAATGAAAGCTTTTGAAAGCCTAGACAAGCTCCTTGAAGAAAACGAGCTAGTAGGAGAAAGCCCTTCAATATTCATAGGCAGGTACAATTACCCAAATGTGTACATTGGTCCTTTGACAGGAAAAAACCCTTCGCTTGAAGAAAACACTGAAAAATGGATAGGCACTCCATTAACTAAAATAATACAGCACCGCACAAGCCTGTTCAGAGGAAAAGATACAGTCAAAGTAACTGAAGCAGCCAACCCAAGCAAAAAACTAGAAGTAGTGCAAGAAATAGCAATGAGTAAAAAAAACATTGAAACAGACGTCGTGTTCAAGAAAAAGCCGAAGCTGGAGCTTGGTTTTGATTCAGTTACAGCTCCTTATGGCCCGACAGGAGAAACTAAAAAAGTTGTTCTTGAATCAAACCCTTCAATTCCACGCGCAGTTGACAAAGTAGTTAACGACGAGTTGAAAGCAGTTGAAGGAATGAAAAAATTATACGAGAAAGGAGTTCCTTTTGATTCTATTCAAAGGATTTTGTCAACTGGCTTGCTTGGCTTGAAAAAAAAGCTGGTGCCGACAAGGTGGAGCATCACAGCAACTGATGACACTCTTGGAAAACAATTGCTTGAAGAAGTAAGGCATTTCCCTGAATTGAATGACTACCTTGTTTTTGAAAGCAATTACTTGGACAACCACTTCTTTGTCTTGTTTTTGCCTGGCAGGTGGAGTTTTGAACAAGTTGAGTTTTACTCTCCTGGAAGCATTTGGGTGCAGAAAAACGAAGAAACAGTATTTATGTCTGATTATGAATTGTTTCAAGGAAGAAAAAAATACGCTGAAAACGTGCAAGGAGGGTACTATGCAGGGCGGCTTGGCGTGCTTGAAAAATTAAAGCAAATGAAAAAACAAGCAACAGTCTTCATAATCAGAGAGATAGGCAGCGGCTACTTCGCTCCTGTTGGAGTATGGGAAGTGAGGGAAAACGTGCGCAATGCAGTGAAGGGAAAAAGCATAAAATTCCAGTCGTTAGACGAAGCGCTTGAGTTCATAGGAAGCAAGTTAAACACTGGAAGAAAATGGGAAAAGCATTCCGAGTTATTAAAAACAATTAAAGGGAAAGAAATTTTCTTGAAGTATTTTTTTTAATTGTTTAAAAATTTAAATCCTTTATTTGTTACCTTGTATTGGTTCCAAGTCAGCTTGTTGCTGTCAAACTTGCACATGTAAACCCTAAACAATCTCTTATTTTCTTCTACTTTTAATTCAAAAATTGCGTCAGTGAAGTATGAAACAAGGTCAATTACTTGTTTTTCATTAACTCCTTCCTCTACTGTCATCAGCATTGTAATCTCTTTTGCTCTTACACGCGCTACTTGCGTCTGTATAAACTTGGCAACTTGCTTTGCTTCATTGCTTAAAAGAAAAGAAGACAAGGAATCAATAATAATCAAATCTCCTTTGCTCATTTTTTCCATTTCATCTGCTATTTTATGGCTAATCATTGTCAAGTTTCTTGTTTCAAGAGGATTTATTGTAATTACCTTAACATTCTTCATTTCCCCATAGTTTTTTATTTTCTCTTCAATTTCATCTTTTGCGTGTTTTGTTGAAAAAATCACTTTCTTCTTCTCTTTCTCCCACTCAGAAGCAGCTGTCAAGCAAAAAGTAGTTTTGCCTGTCCCAGGCTCTCCTCTTATTAAATAAGCACCTTCATAGCGAAGCCCAGTGCTAATGAAATTTTTCATGTCAACTAATAAACTCATATTGTTCTAAACTCTTGCTGCTCTTATAAAATTAACATTTATTTATGCTTTTTAACTGCCAATTTAGCTATTTTATACAATTATTTAAATTTTAGTTAGTTATTTAAATACATTTTAAGTTGTTTTGATTATGAATTTGCAAATTTTTGATGAGACTCTTAGAGACGGAGAGCAGATGCCTGGATTGGTTTTTAGTTTTAATGAGAAGTTAAAATTAGCTGAAGAGATAAGTGATTTTGGGGTGGATTACATTCGTCTTATGCCTTCTGTTTCAGCTGAAGAAGCTGATTTAACCAGAGTGTTAACTGATGAAGGAATTAGGGTAAGTGCTGTTTGTCCTATGAAAAAGGAGTTTATAGAAGAAGTAGCTAAGTTAGGTGTGAAACGCATTGCTTTATTTCATAAATTCAAGGAAATTTTAAAAAATCCCTCTCAAGCTATTGATTTAATAAATTATTCTAAAGACTTTGGCTTGAAAGTTGAACTTGCTTGTGAAGGAGCTTCAACTTCTAATTTAGAAGAATTAGATGAATTAGTTGAAATTTCTAAAAATGTCTCTCAATTTATTTACAGTGACACCTCTGGGTTATTAACTCCTTGGAAAACAAAAGAAGTTATTTCACGAATTTCTAAAAAAGTTAATGTTGAATTTCATGGGCATAATGATCTTGGAATGGCCTCTGCTAATACTTTAATGGCTATAAAATCAGGAGCAACTGCTTTTTCCGGAACTTTCTGTGGTATTGGTGAAAGAGCAGGCAATGCAGCAATAGAAGAAGTAGTGGTTGCATTGAAAGTTATTGAAGGCATAAACCTTAATGTAAATTATAAAGTTATTAAAAATTTATGTGAAAAAGTTGGAAAAGTAGCAGGTATAACACTTCCTCCTCAAAAACCAATAGTAGGGAGCAATGCTTTTGCTCATGAATCTGGAATCCATGTTAATGCTTTGCTTAAAGGATCTTCAATTTATGAGCCTTTTGATCCTTCTATTGTTGGTAATTCAAGAGTAATTGTTTTTGGAAAACATTCTGGAAAATCAAACTTGAAATACTTGTTATCAAAATATGGCATTCCTTACAAAGAAGATGAGCTAGGTCCTCTTCTTGATAAGCTAAAAACAGAGTCTCTTAGAAAAAAAAGGAATTTAACTGAACAGGAGGTATTAAAACTTTATGAAAATTAGAAATTTACTGAAATTTTTCAGAATAAAAATAGCGTTTTATATCAGCATGGTAAGTGCTTTTGGTTACCTTCTTTTTAACCCTCTTAACTCTAACTTGTTGATTGTATCTGCTGCTGCTTTTTTTGCAGGAATAGCTGGTTATTCCCATAACAATTTTTTTGATTATGAAGAGGATAAAGTGAATAAAAGAGACTTAATTATTAACAAAACTTTTTTAATAGGGCCTATGCTCTCTTTCTTCTTAGGTTTATTTCTAATAATCAATTTTAACTTACATTCCATTCTACTTTATTCCCTTCCAGTGATTCTCTCTTGGATTTACTCCTCTTTAAGATTGAAAAGGTTCTTCTTGCTAAAAAACGTTTACACCTCTTTTGGCATTACTTTAATTTTTTTATTTGGTGCTTCTTTGTTTAATCTAGGCTGGTTCTTATTGCCAAGTTCATTTTTCATTTTTACAACCTTCCTTGCAGCTTCCATTTGCTCTGATTTAAGAGATTACAAAGGGGATAAAGAAGCAGGTATTAAAACTATCCCGGTTGCAATTGGTTTTAAAAAGACAAAATGGGTCATCATTGTTCTTCTGCTTGCTTCCTTTTATCTATCTTTTAAAATTTTCCCCCCTGCTTCTCTTTTCATACTTCTTGTGATTACTCTTGTTTTTTTCAATAAACCTGAAAAAGCTCATCTTGTTTCAGGCTTGATGTTTTTCATCTTAAATGTTCTTATTTTTTACAATAAACTGCTGTGACTTTTCCATGTGAATAGTTGTAGCTTTTAAGAACTGTCCTTTTCCTTATTGCTTTTATGAACCCTTCAACCATTTTTATTAAGAAAAGCCAATTATCCTCTTTTTTTTGAAAGCCATAATTTGGGTGATTAACAGTCATAATCACTTTATCTTTAGTTACTAAAAAACTAATCTCCCCCCAGCCCATAAACTGAAGCATGTGTTTTAAAAATCTTAGTTTTTCATCCTCAGTTGACTCTGCGTTAACTAATTCATTGAAAAATTTCTCGGCAATAGGAGGCAATAAGTCTATGCCTTTTGAATAAATTCCAAATAAATGAAAGTAAGTGCTTTCAAACAAAAGCAATCGCTTGCCCCTTAAAAATAACTTGTCGTCTTTTATCCTTATTACCTTGCTTTTGATAGCTTCTTTTGTAGTAAAACCTTTCCTGTTAAACTTGTTCAAAGAAAAATATTCTCTTTTACCTTTTGCTTCCACTTCCTCTGCTTTTTCATTTAACACCTTAAATCTGTAAGAGCATCTTTTTTTAGATTGTTTTGCTTCAATTAATTTTACTTTTTTTCCCAATATCCCCTCAAGCATTCCCTTATGAAAACCTATGGAAACAGGATTTTTTCCAATTAATCTCGTACCTGATTCATATTCTGTTGTTAAAAAAATTTCATTTTGCTTTTTTACTAATTTAATATCATGAACTAAATCAATGCTTATCCAAACCTTTCTTAATATCTTATTATACATTTCCTCTAATGGAAAATAAAAAAATGATTTTGGAAATATTGTTTTAATAGCTAATTTTCCCCAATCCTCACCTATCTTAAGTAAATTTTCAGTTAAGTTGTTGTCATCGCATTTTTTAACATACTCACTGATTAACTCTTCAAAAAACAAGATGTCTCTGCGTCTATGAATCTTAAACTTGTTAATTAAGCTACCTACCCCTGTCTCAAGGATTCCTTTATAAAAAAGATAAGATAATTTCATAAATTATAAACACTTATCAAATCAAATAAGATGCGCCTCAGTCATCTTAAACCCTTTCTTGTTCAACTTCAATTCATACTGCACTCTTTCTTCAAAGTCAGTGTATCTCATTTTGTAAACTGCAATCATTCTTTTTGGCTTTTCTTCAACTTCAATGAACTTGATGTTAATAACTCCGTCGCATTCATATGCCTCGCCGTTTCCAGTGTCAAGCTCATGGTCAACTGTTTCGCATATCAACAAAGTGCTTTTTGCTTTTCTTTTCAAGATTTTAATTAACTTGTTTAACTGCTTCCTGAATTCCTTCTTATCCTCTGCAAACATAAGCATTTTGTTAACATTGTCAATTGCCACTCTATCTACTTTAGGATAAGAATCAAACAAGTCGACAAAGTAATCCAAGTCAATCATTTGCCCGAGTTCAATTGACTCTATTGAAAATTTTTTCCCAAGCTGTTTGCTCATTTCCTTCAATGATTCAATTCCTTTTGTTGCTCTTATTAACTCTTCTTTGTTTTCATTTAATGACACGTAAACGCATCTTTCCTTGTTTTTCAAACCTTCGTT
Source organism: Microcaldota archaeon (assembly GCA_964643685.1). GTDB lineage: Archaea > B1Sed10-29 > B1Sed10-29 > B1Sed10-29 > JAJRYS01 > CAZXTN01. The sequence goes on along the minus strand of CAZXTN010000001.1, from coordinate 10,355 downwards.
CAAGTAATTCAAAGAAAATAAAGTCTTACCTGTTCCAGGGCCACCTGACAGCAGCACGACAGTGTTTTCAGGCAATCCTCCTTTCAATTTTTTATCAAGCAATTTAATTCCAGTTGTTATCATTTTTTCCTCTCCTCCATAAACCTAGGTATGTTTAAAGGCGATTTGTTCAAACAAGATATTAAAAAATTCTGCTTCCCTATTTTGAAAAATTTAGAAAGAGCCTTTTTAGGCAATTCAGTTATGTTATACCTCTCAAGAGTTCTTTTAGGAAGCATTATCCTAAAGCTTGTCCCAAGCTTCCCTGTTGTCAATTCTTCGTTGAAACTTTTCGGATGCAGGGGAACAATCAAGACATTTTTAACATTCTGCAAAGAACTGAATTCTTCATTTGAAAGCTTAAACTCAGCGTAATGAGAATTTCCCTTAATATCAACTTTTTTCAACTGAGCCATCAAATAACAAAAAGAACCTTTACAATTTAAACTTATTGATTAAACATTTAAATTATAAACAAATCCCCAATTACCTGTTTTTGCTTTTCCAATGCTCTCTTTTCTGCTTCATCAACTCCTTGGCTATCTCCTTCAATTCAGTTCCTAGTTGAAGCGCTTCCTGCGGAGTCATTTTAAACGCTTTGTTAACGCTTTCATCTTGCAAGCGAATCATGACGCTTCCGTCCCTTGGAAAACCGCTAACAACCTTCACTTCCTCCATTTCAACCTGAAGCATGTTCCTGTGGCTCTTTCCTTCCTTGTCCTGGTAAAAATGCGGATACTGCGAAACAATCATTTTTTCAAAACCTCCTTTTTTCATACTCTTATTAAGTAAGTTACTTTTGCTTTCTTCTTTCCCTTCTGAGTCAAGCCCTTTAACCTCACGCTTTTTTCTGTCTTAACTTTGTACTTGCGCCTGACTTCTTTCAGAACTTTCTCAGCTATCCTGCTTGACCCGAAAAACAAGTCAAGCCCTTCCTTTCTTTCTTCAATCCAAAAATTTCCAGCATTATGTTCCTTATGCTGAAAATAATCATACTCCTTTTCAATGAACTTCTTTATCCTCTCAAACTTCAGCAAGTCAAATTCAGGCAATTTCCTCAGTTGTATTTTTGTCTCATAATAATTGCTGTTTTTTTTCATGCAGTAATCGCATGTCCTTTCCCTGAACCTGAACGGCACTTCTTTTTCTTCTTCTACTTTTACGACTCCTTCTGGATCCAAGCTTCCTTTCACTTTTATTTTAACCTTGTCTTCTTTCAACTCAGTTTCAATTTTCAAGTTGTACAAGTTGCTTTTAATTTTGCTTTTTATCAACTTGTTTAACTCGTTGTAACTTGGCTTAATCCACTTGTTTTTAACTAGCCATCTTCCGCAGTACCTGCATTCGCTTACTTCAATTTTACGTGGAAACTCGAGCTTCAAGTTCATTTCCTTGTAGCAGTCGACGCAGAAACCCTTGTAAAAGTCAACGTCTTCTCTTCCACACTTTGGACAAAACTTTTTCATCTTATCTTCACACTTTTATCGTCTGCCCGAATTTAGGTGTTTTCACTTCAAAGTCAAGGGCAGTTAACTCTTTTTTCAATTCCTTCTCTGCTTCTTTATCACCATGGTTTAGAAGCACAAGCGAAGGGTCAACTTTTTTCACCAATTCAATCAAGCCCTTTTGGTCAGTATGAGCGCTGAAATCAAATTTCTTGATTTCATAGTCGCTGAAATTCAAGTCATAATCCATGTAAGTAAGCCGCCCAGTGTCAATCAACTTCCTTCCCGGCGTCCCTTCAACTTGGTATCCAGTGAAAAAAATCGCTTTTCTTGTTTCAAGTTCTTTCATTTTCAACAAGTAACTCATAATAGGGCCGCCTGAAAGCATTCCAGCAGTTGAAACAATGACGCTCGGCTCTTTCAAAGCCCTGTCCCTCTGCCTTGAAGTATAAACCCACTCTGCTTTTTTCATGGCCTTGTAAAAACTGTCATAATCTTTCAAGTGCTCAGGGAACTCCATCATTACTTCAGCCACTGCTTTTCCCATTCCATCCAAATAAACAGGGTAATTGAAATGATTTTCGCTTAAAACAGTCAAGACCTCCTGGCTTCTGCCAACAGCAAAAGCAGGCACTACCACGTTTCCCCCGTCATCCAATACTTCGTTGCATGCTTCGACAAACTCTTTCTCTGTCTTTTCACGCGGCTCATGCAATCGATTTCCGTAAGTCGATTCCATTATCAAAACATCCACGTCTTTAAACTTCTGAAACCCTGGCTTATGCAACCTTGTTTCTTCATATTTAATGTCTCCAGTGTACACTATTTTTTTGTCGCTGAAAACAAGTTCAGCTGACGCGCTTCCAAGAATATGCCCTGCGTCCTGGAAAGTCAATTCAATGTCATAAATGCTCCTCTGCTTCTTGTAAGGCACTGGAATAATATTCCTCATCATCCTCTTCAAATGGCTTGCGCTGTAATTCATTTTAATTCCTTTTATCCTACCTACTTTCAAACCATCTTCAATTAGCATTTTTGCAAGAGGAATAGTAGGGGGAGTCATGAAAACAGGCTGCTCTGACTTAACAAACAAAGAAGGAATTTCTCCGCTGTGATCCAAGTGAGCGTGGCTAAGCACAACAGCATCAACATAACCGTCAACAGGCAAAGGCACTTCATTCCTCTCTTCACCTAGCTTCACTCCGTAATCCAAGAGAATCCTCTTGTTCCCTTCTTCAATCAACACTCCGCTCCTGCCAACTTCCCTAGCAGCTCCATGAAACTCAATTTTCATACAAACTACAACTCCTTTTTCTTTAACTGCTTTTTCATTACAAAAACAGCGTATAAATAAGTTTAGTTTTTACAACGCGTCAGTTTTTTATACTCTCTCCTCTTTTTTCTTAATTGTTATGAAACAACTTGAATTCAACAAAGCAAAATACCTGCTGAGCAAATACAAGATAAAAACAGTTGAGTCAGAAACAGCTGCAAATTCATTCCAAGCAATTAAAATAGCACAGAAAACAGGGTTTCCAGTAGTGCTTAAAATCGATTCTCCTAAAATAATCCACAAGACAGACAACAAATGCGTGGAAACAAACCTCTACACAGCAACTGCTGTCTCCGAAGCATTCAACAACATAATGAAAAACGCTGAAAAAATAACAAAAGACATAAAAGGAGTCATAGTGCAAAAACAAGCAAAAGGAATAGAAACAATAATAGGCGCCAAAAGAGACCCTCAATTCGGGCCAGTGATACTATTCGGCTTAGGGGGAATTTACGTAAACGTATTTGAAGACGTTTCAATGAGAGTAGCGCCGTTCACAAGAAAAGACGCGCGTGAAATGATTCAAGAAATAAAAGCATACCCTCTTTTGAACGGATTCAGGGGAATGGAAAAAATAAACTTCACTGAACTTGAAAACGCTATCCTAAGAGTTTCCCACTTAATGCTGGAAAACAATTCAATCAAGGAAATGGATTTAAACCCCTGCTTCGTTGACAAACACGGGTGCCTAGTTGCAGACGCGCGTTTAATAGTTGATGCCTAATGAATCAAAAAGAAAAAGACGAAATTGAAAAACTGCTGAGAATGCCAAAAGAAAAAAGAACATTCGGGCAAAAAGCAGCTGACTGGATGACAGCATTTGTAGGAAGCTGGACATTCATAATCCTATTATTCATTTACATTGGAATATGGGTGACTCTTAACATTGCAGGCTGGTTTTACCACTGGGACCCATGGCCATTCATAATACTCAACTTAACTCTCTCCTGCCTTGCAGCAGTCCAAGCACCTATAATCTTAATGAGCGAGAACAGGGAAGCTCAGAGGGACAGGCGCAGGGCAGAAAGGGATTATTATGTTGATAAGAGGACAATGAAAGAAATTTTAAACATGCAGCAGGATTTGGATGAAATAAAACAACTCATAAGAAACTTAAACAAAAAACAAGCAACTAAAAACAAGAAAAAAAAGTGAAGCTGAATGTACAAAGTAAGAATGCACTGCAGAGGAGGACAAGGTGGAAAAACAGGAATCAAAGTGTTAGCTGACGCTTTTTACTTGGAAGGCATGGACGTGCAGGCTTTTTCAATATACGGAGCTGAAAGAAGAGGCGCGCCAGTAGCAAGCTTCCTGAGAGTAGATGAAAACAAGATATACGAAAGAGGATACATTGAAGACCCTGACTGCGTTTTCGTGCTCGACGACTCCCTTTTAAAAGTCAAGGAAGAAGTAGGCATTTACAAAGGACTTAAAAAAGGAGGATGCCTCATTGTAAACACGAAAAAAAAATTCAAAGGCCCACTAGGAATCAAGACACTTGCAATTGACGTTAACAGCATTTCAAAACAAGCAATGAACAGGGAAGACGTAGTGAACATTGCAATACTAGGAGCATACTCTGCATTCACTAAAAAAATAGGCATGAAAAGCCTAGAGCAAGCAGTTTACAACATGCTAGGCGAGAAGTATTCAGAATGGGTTGCGCCGAACATAAAAGCAATGAGAAAAGCATACTCTGAAACTGAAAAACTAATGAAAAAAAAGGTTTTTTAAAATGACTGAAGAAATTCAAAAACTAAAATACGACGGAACAAAAGGAACACCTGTAATCAGAGAACCAGGCAACGCAATCAAAGTCCACACTGGATTATGGGGCAAAAAAAAGCCGTTCGTTGATTCAAACAAGTGTATCTCATGCAAGCTATGCTTTACTTACTGCCCAGTTTCAGCAATTGACTGGAACAAAAGAAAAAACCAGCCGGAATTCGACCACTACACTTGCAAGTCATGCGGAATATGCTCAAACGTATGCCCAGTGAAAGCAATTGAACTAAAAGAACCAGCATTCATTAAAAAAAAGAAGAGAAAATAAAGTGGTAATTAATGATTATGAAAAAACAAAAAGCAATGGAAACTCTTATTACTGGTAATGAAGCAGCTGCGTGGGGCGCGCGTTTGTCCCGTGCTGAAGTTGTTCCTAATTTTCCAATCACTCCACAAACAGAGTGCATTGAAACAATTGCAAAATGGGTTGCGAATGGAGAATGGAAAACTGATTTTGTTAAAATGGATTCAGAGCATTCGGTAATGAGCGCAGCAGTAGGTGCCAGTGCTTCAGGTGCAAGAGTATTCACAGCTTCGTCATCACAAGGCCTCTTATTAATGAATGAGATAATGTACATTGCCTCTGGCTTGCGTTTGCCAATAGTAATGGCAACAGTATCCAGGGGAATCTCAGCTCCAATTACCTTATGGAGCGACCACAACGACTTCTTATCATTCCTCCCAGCTGGATGGATAATGATACACGCCTCTACAAACCAAGAAGAACTTGACTCGATAATAATGAGCTACAAAGTAGGAGAAAACAAGAAAGTGCTTCTGCCGACAATGGTTAACATGGACGGATATGTCCTATCCTACACTGACGAGCCGACATCAATCCCCTCGCAATTACTAGTTGACAAGTTCCTTCCAAAATACAAGCCAACACACGCTTTCTTCGACGCAAAGCATCCTTTAATCCAAGGCTCAGCTGTCCTGAAAGGAGAAGACTACACTTACTTCAGAAAACAACACACTGCAGCAGCACAAAACTCCTTGAAAGTAATTGAACAAGTTGCAAACCAATGGAAAAAACTCACAGGCAGGGAATACGGCTTGTTTGAAGAATTCATGCTTGAAGACGCTGAATACTTTTTCGTAACACAAGGCAGCATTTCAACAACAGCAAAACAAGCAGTGCTTGACTTAAGAAAACAAGGAGTCAAAGCAGGCTTGCTGAGATTAAGAGTAATACGCCCACTTCCATGGAAGCAGATAGCAAAAGCGCTTGAAAACGCAAAAGCAGTTGCAGTAATAGACAAAAACGTCTCCCCTGGAATAGGAGGCATAATGTACCCTGAAATCAAGGCAGTGCTTTATGAAAATGAAAACAAGCCAGTAGTATCCGGCTTTGTAGCTGGGCTTGGTGGAAGCAAAACAAGCGTTAAAAAATTCCAGTCAATATTAGCATACTTGAAGAAGGACGAGAAAGCAAAAACAGGCAAAAGAAGATTCATATAAAAAAGTGATTTTAAATGGCTAAGCAAAACAAGGAAATCAAGACAATAAAAGACATTCCTGAAAAACATTACTTGATAGGAGGAAGTCCAACATGCGCTGGATGCGGGCCTGAACTAGGTTTGAAACTTGCTTTGAAAGGAGTAGGAGAAGGAGCAATAGTAGTCAATCCAGCTGGATGCATGACCCTCCTATGCAATTACCCCTACACTCCACTTAAAGTTTCTTGGATTCACAACGCGATTGAAAACGCTGCCTCAACAGCAGTTGGAATAGTCCACGGCTTGAAAGCAAGAAACAAAAAAGGCACAGTAATGTGCTATGCAGGAGACGGAGCAACTTATGACATTGGATTCGGCTCACTTGCTTACGCTGCTTACTTAAACGAGCCGATTGTCTACATCTGTTATAATAATGAGTGCTATGGAAACACTGGAAACCAATGGGACTCCTCAACTCCAAAATATGCAGCTACTTCAACAACCCCAAGGAAGATGGGTGGAAGCCCTTCAACAAGGAAAGACATGATTAAAATAATGAACGACCATGGAGTCTATGCAGCTACAGCTTCGCTTGCACAGCCAGTTGACTACATCAACAAAGTTAAAAAAGTCAAAGAAAGCGAAGAATTTGGCTACATTGAACTATTAGGAGCATGCCCTACAAACTGGCATTTTCCGCCTGACAAGACAATTGAAATATCACAACTAGCATTAGACACTGGCTTCTGGCCATTATATGAAAGAACAAAAGAAGGAAAAGTAATAATCAACTACAAGCCGAAAAAACTAAAGCCGGTAATTGAATTTCTTAAAATGCAAGGCAGGTTCTCCCACCTTACAGAAAAACAAATACAAACAATACAAGAACTAGTTATTCAAAGATGGGATCAACTGCTAAAAGAAGAGCAGCAAACAAAATAAATAATTCAACCAAATCCAAACACCTCCAATTATGTAACTATTTGTGAGTAACAAGGTATTTAAAGGTTTTGTTTTGCTTGAGAAGTAATGCAAGAACTTTTTCCTGTCCAATAAAACAAGAACTTAAATTGATCTTCTTACCTTAATTCTTGTCAAAGGTTTTTCTTCTTTTTTTGCAGTGACTGGTTCTATATCTGCTTTTTCTATTATTTTTATTGTTTTGATTGTTTTTATTTTTTGTTTGCTTGTTGTTTTAATTGGTTTTATGGCTTGTTTTGTTTTTGTTGTTGTGCATGGGTGTGGTTGTGTTCCTGTCCAGTTTTTTTTCATGTGTAGTAGTATGTAGTCGTCTATTGGTATGTGTGTTATTGTTGTTTTTGGTGTGAAGTGTATTGTTGTGTTTATTGTTGTTGTTTTTGTGGTTGTTGCTTCGTCGTTGTCTGTGATTGTGAGTGTTATTGTGTAGTATCCTGGTGTTTTGTAAGTGTGTTTTGGGTTTGGTTGTGTTGTGGTTGTTCCGTCTCCGAGGTCCCAGTAGTAATTAGTTATTTCTCCGTCTGTGTCGTATGAGTTTGATGCGTTGAATTGGTATGTTAAGCCGTATAGTCTTTTGTATTCTAGTTTTGCTGTTGGCGCTTGGTTGTTTGTTATTTCTATGTTTTTTGTTGTTGTGTTTGTTTCGTTCATGTTGTCTGTTATTGTTAGTGTGATTGTGTAGTTTCCTGTGCTTGTGTATGTGTGTGTTGGGTTTTGTTCTGTGCTTGTTGTTCCGTCTCCGAAGTCCCAGTAGTATTTGGTAATTGTTCCGTCTTCGTCAAATGAGTTTGAAGAGTCAAAGTTAATTGTTTTGTTTGTTTTTGCGTTGTCTGGTGTTGTAATTATTGGTGTTGGCAAGTAATTAATGTGATACATTAACATATTTTCAACAGGTATTTTTGGGTATTTTGTTGTGTTTGTTCCGTCGTAGTAAATGTGGTCAGTGCCGTCGTTTGCTTTGAAGTAGTAGTAGTGGTCTCCGCTTGCTGTTGGGCTTGTGCTTTTGATTGTTATTTGGTTGGTGTCTGTGGTTGCTTTTACTCCTGTGTCGTATGTGTTTGTTTGTGGGTTCATGTCGTATGGTATTCCATCGATGACTACTTGTATTGGGTTTGCTGGGTCGTTGTCAGCATCTTTATAATAAACAGTGAATTCTAGGGAATCTGTTGTTTTAGCATTCGTATTATTCACACTCCCATTGTATAACTCCGGACGTTGATTCTGCCAAGGCATCAAAGGAGGCTCACTAGTTTCACAATAACCACGGTTAGAATCATTCTCAATGCAAACCCAGTAACCAGGGTCAAAATTATATGTCCATTCTCCGCTTGTGTTTGCTGATATTGGGTGGAATTGTGCTGATTGGTTTTCTGGCCAGTATGGTTCCATTACATCAGTATTGTTTGTATAATGCCATACTCTTGTAATGTTTTTACTCCAGTTTCCATAAATAAGAGGGATAGCATCACTGATATTCATATAATTTATATTCCCTGTCCATCCCATTAAGTTCCAGCCAAGTTGTGTTGTGTTCCATGCTTTTTCATCTGAAATAGGGTCAATTTTAAGTGTGCCAGTGATGTCATTCATATACCCTGCCTTTGTTACATTTATTAAATATGCATACCCTGGTAAGAATTCAGTTAGGCTATTTGATGAATCAGGAGTATTTACATCCCATATCTTCCATTGCTGTTCTGTTGAATTATAAAAATAAACTTGAGTGCAATTCCCTGCATCTGAAGTTGAAACTTGTGATGAATTACAAAGCCCGGAACGTATATTTAAAGGATCCATGTAATTTTCTGATGAATAATATAATATTTCTGTATGGTGGAAGTAGGGGGTTACAATTGAAAGAGTAGGGAGAATTAAAGTTATCAAAATTAAAAATGTTTTTAGTATCTTAATCCTTTTCATACTCTCACCTTGTTCCTTATTGTGAGTTACAACATTTATAAACGTTGTCTTTTGTTATAATTTTTTTACACTTAGTAAGTATTTAGTGTTTTTGGTTGTGTGTTGGGGTTGGTTTTTTTATTGTTGTATTGTTTTATTATTTATTGGTATGGTTGTTCCTTTGATGGAAGGAGTTTGTTTTTTTGCCTTCTGATTTTTCTTTGTTTGTTTCTTTTGGTGTTATTTTTTTGACTGCTGTTTCTGAGTTGAGGGGAAGATTGACTAGTAGGGTTACTTTGTTTGCTAATGCTTTTTTGTTGTGGCAGATTTTTTATCCTTTTTGGAATAAGCTTCCTTTTTTTGTTCAGTTTTACTTGGATTTTGGCATTATTGTTGGTATTTTGGCTTTATTTTCTTTTTTACTTGGAGTTAAATTTTCTAGGGATCTCTTTTTCTTGTCTCGTTTTTTATATAGCTCTTTGTCTTTACTCTCTTTTTTTGTGATTCTTTTCATTTATTCGTTATAACTCTTCTTGTTTGTAAATTAAGTTTAAAAACTGTATTGTCTTTATTTATTCTATGAGTAAAAAGTTTGTATTGCTTTTGTTTTTGTTAGTTTTTGCTAGTGTTAGTTTGTCTACTATTACTTTTACTTTTCCAGAGTATGATGGGCAGTATTATAATTCTTCTTCTTACACTATTGGTTGGTTATGGAATAATGATACTGGTGATTGGAAATGTTTTAAAATATCAGAAAGTCTAGTTAATGGTAGCTTTTCTGATAGTACTATTGTATCAGATATAAATAATGAACCTGTTAATTTTTCATCTTATTCTTCTAAAGGAGAAGCAGTTTATTACTATAAAGTCGATGCTTACACAGATAAATTATGTCTATCAACCTCTTTGATTGACTCTGCAAATATCTCTCTCATCGTTGACACTTCCCCCCCTTCTGTTTCTAGTAAGTCTCCTTCTGGAAACAATGAGCCTTTGACTGGGAGCAACATTACCCTTATTTTTGATGAGCCGATGAATACTTCGAGTTTTAGTATTAGCAGTGGTTCAAGTAACATTACGTTCAGTTCGCCTGTTTGGAGCGATTCTGATCAAACAGTTACAATTCCTTATACTGCAACTAATCAAGGAGAAACATTTGTAGTTACTTTTAAAGCAAGTGACTTAGCTGGGAATTGGGTGACTGACTCCATGCAATTCACTACTCTAGTGAAGTGAGTGGTGTAGTTATTTCTTTTGTTTTAATATTTCCTTTTGTGTTGGACATTCTTGTTTAATTTGTTTGTTGTATGGTGAAAGTTTTGTTTTTTTTATTTTTGTAGGTAAGTAATATTTTTCTTTTATAGAAGTAAACTTTTTTTATGTTGTAATCGAAAGATTTATATTGTTTGTTCGATTATAATAGAGTGATGGATGAGG